>CACYSQ010000046.1 GCA_902777125.1 Ruminococcus flavefaciens | reverse complement strand
CCCTACAAAAGGGACTATCATAATCCTTTGTTCCCACTATTTGATTATAGTTTTATTTAAGAATACCTTGCCGCATATTTTTTACTCCTTTTCTGGAATAGAATTATTATATATCCATTATACACAGTGAAAACAGATTTGTCAATACCTTGCGGTAAAAAACAACGACTTTGGCACATTGTTCAGCAAAATGCCGATAGCGTTTTCGGAATTTGTGCATACCGCCCTACTTTTCAGAGATGTAACTATACAGGCTATTTGGTCAGTGGTTTCCCTCAAAGAATAAGAGATATGCCATCTCATGGATGACATATCTCTTTAGTCTTGCATTTTATAATAATTAGTCCTGAAGTTCCTTCATCAAAGCCACGCTGTCCTTGAACCCGACCTTGTAAGCAGCTCTCATCTCAGCAGCGGCAGTATCGCTCACGCAGTCGAGGAGCTTGTGGAAGGTAGTGAGCTGGGCTTCGGTCAGCGACTCCTCAAAGGGTATGCAGAGCTTGTTAAACTCGTCCGAGAACTCAGCAGAGTGAATATCACCCTGGCGATAGTTGTAAAGTGCATCAATCATCATAATCCGTCCTTTCGGTCATTTCAAACATCATTGTTATTTTACCGATTTTAAGCTGTTTTGGATATGGTGTCCTAATTTATCACTTACAAAAGTTGACGATTACGATCTGTACGCACTGCTTTATGCCGGAGCTGAGGACGATAATGATAAAAAGAAGATCACTCCTGAACAGGCAGCACAGGCGGCTGAAAAGGCTAACGGCAGAGTGCAGTCCGGCGACGGTGCAGATACCGCAGGCGATACAGAGGAGACTGCTGAGGACGGCGAAGATGCAACTGACTCCGCAACTCAGGCAAAGCCTGTGCCGATGAATAAGAACAGCATGATGCTCGTTTTCGGCGCTATCGCTCTGATCGGTGTCGGCGGTGCAGGCTTCTTCATCATGAAGAAAAAGAACGGCGGTAAGGCTGCTGCTCAGGCAGTACCTGACGATACCGAGGACGATGAAGAAGAAACAATGATCGATGAAGATAATGAGTATCGCTTCTATGACGGCAGCGACGACAATGAAGATGATGAATAAGGAGAGAACTACTATGAGAGTATGCAAGAAGGTTATGATCGGTACTGCGGCGGCTATCGCCTCTGCCTTTGCTGTAAACGCAGGAACTAAAGCTGTGGACAAGCTCCGCAGAAAGTGGTTTGCGAACGGTTTTGAAGCCGGCAGGCTTGTGGAGCGTGTGACAACGGCAGCCGATACAGCCCATAAGCAGGCTGTTATCAAGCAGAAGTACGACAAGCTCTGCAAGGAGTATGACGAGCTTCAGAGCGAGTACAACGAAATGCTCGACTACTACAACGAGGACTGACTTTGATTCCACCGGAGTCAAAGTTCCTGACAACAAAATAGAAAAACATAGACAATGAGAAAAGAGAGAGAATTTGTCTAATGAAAGTTTTAAGCCTATTTGACGGCATTTCCTGCGGTCGGCTTGCACTTGAACGTGCGGGCCTGCCCGTGGAATGCTATGATGCCTTTGAGATCGACAAGTACGCTGTCACGGTTTCAAGACGCAATTACCCCGATATTGTTCACCACGGGGACGTATTTGGCGGCGATTTTACGAAGTTTAAGGGGTACGACCTTTTACTCGGCGGAAGTCCGTGTACATACTGGTCTATTGCCAAAAAAGGCAGAGAGATCACATCGGACGGCATGGGGTTCAGGCTGTTTATGGAGTATGTTAGAGCTTTGAAAGAGTCCGAGTGCAAGTATTTTCTTTATGAAAATAACTATTCCATTCATCAGAATATAAAGGACGAGATCAGCAAGCATTTAGGCGTACAGCCTATCATGATAAACTCGGCACTCCTTTCGGCTCAGAACCGCAAACGCTGTTACTGGACTAATATCCCGAATGTTTCCCAGCCCGATGACCTCGGTATTATGCTTGCTGATGTTTTAGAGAATGGAATGCCGTGGCAGGACAAGTCCTACTGTATGACTGCGTCCTATGACGGTGCTGTCATTTACAATACGCTTGAAAGAAAACAGCGGACTATGGTGGCTGTTCCCGTCGGTGCCG
>CACYSQ010000045.1 GCA_902777125.1 Ruminococcus flavefaciens | reverse complement strand
TGCAGGAAAATACGAGTCCGTATTCTGCGCAAACAGAGGTACACCGGAGGAACGGCTCGAAGAATTTGAGAGGGCAGTAAAAACTGTATACGCAAGCACTATGAGCCTTTCCGCTCTCGATTACAGAAAGCGTCGCGGACTTGATAAACGCGATGAACAAATGGCATTGCTGATACAGCGAGTTTCCGGCTCGTATTACGGCTCATACTACATGCCCTGTGCTGCGGGAGTTGGCTATTCATACAGTCCGTACAGATTTCTCAGGGATTCGGATCCTAACGCAGGAATGCTGCGACTTGTAATGGGTCTCGGAACATCGGCGGTAGACAGAACAGAAGGCTCGTATCCCCGCCTTGTAAGTCTCGATAAGCCCGAAAGGTCGGCTTATTCGGGGTGTGCTGAGAAGCATAGGTTCTCACAGGGCAAAGTCGAGGTCATAAACACTTCTATTCATGACCTTGAACGTCTGCCCCTTCGTACGATAGAGCCTGACGAGAGCAGACTTCGTGAAATGGGCAGACAGGTTCAGGTAAGATTTATTTCATGCAAGGGGCTTGTCAGCAATAAAACCTTGATGTCGCAGATGCAGAGAATGCTCCGATGTATACAGAACGAGTATGAGTATCCTGTCGATACGGAGTTTACCATAAATGTCTCCGAGGACGGCGACTATACCGTTGATCTGCTGCAATGCAGACCGCTGCAGGTCATGAAGGATCAGGCAGCGGTAGAAGTTCCTGAAAACACAGACGCTGAGCATATTCTGCTTGAAAGCTGTGGAGCTTCAATGGGACTTTCACGTTCCTCAAAGCTGGATATTATAGTCTACGTTGACCCTGTCGTATACTATAATATGCCATATAACAGAAAAAATGAAGTCGCAAAAATGATCGGTAAGATAAACTGGCATTTCCGTGATAAAAACAAGCATATGCTTCTCATGGTCCCCGGCAGGGTCGGGACTTCTTCACCGGAACTTGGCGTACCTACGGCTTTTTCGGATATAAGTGCATTTGAGGCGATATGTGAAATGGAGGAGGCAAGAGCGGGTTACAATCCTGAGCTATCCTACGGAAGTCATATCTTTCAGGACCTTGTTGAAGCGCAGATACTCTACACCGCCGTATTCAACAATGAAAAGACCAGACATTACGCTCCCGAAAAACTGAAACAGTTCATGAACATCATAACTGACCTTGAGGGCGGAAGTGAGATGTCCGATGTGATCGGTGTGTATGACGTGAGCCGTTGTAACTGTATTCTATATAATGACATAAAAAAGGAGCATTTACTTATTACTATCTGAGGCGAGAAAATGGTCACTCACAAAAAATTCCCGTCCATTGGAGGACGGATAATAAAATCAGCAATTGCAGTTGCGTTATGTATGGTGATATACTATCTGCGGACACTTCTGCCTATCGGAAACGGTATACCCTTTTACAGCGCACTTGCCGCCCTGTGGTGTATGCAGCCCTATGCCGACTCCACGAAAAACAACGCAGGACAGCGCTCTATCGGCACTTTCACAGGCGCTGTATACGGACTATTATTCATAGTATTTCTACATACTGCCGCAATAACCTCGCCTGTTATCGTATACCTGCTTGCATCTGTTATGATAATTCCCGTTATATACACGACTGTTGTTATGAACAAGCGGAATGCATCGTTTTTCTCATGTGTTGTATTCCTGAGCATTGCTCTCACTCATTCATTTGATGAGGGCCCTTATTTGTTCGTGCTGAACAGAGTGCTTGATACATTCATAGGCATAGGAGTAGGACTTGCAGTTAACGAGTTTCATATTCCTATAAAGCATAGGAACGATACGCTTTTTGTCAGCGGAATTGACGATGTGCTTATTTCGGACAGTCCCTCGGCAGTGCAATACAGCAAGGTCGAGCTGAACAGGCTTATTGCTGCCGGAGCGCGTTTTACTGTTTCCACAGTGAGAACTCCTGCCGAAGTCCGAACTATCATGAGCGGAGTTGACCTGAAGCTGCCGCTGATAGTCATGGATGGTGCTGCGTTATACGATATGAAGGGGAAACGTTATCTTGAAGCGGAGTTTCTCCCTCGGGACGTAAGTACACAGGCTGAGAAGATCATCAGTGAATGTGATATGCACTGCTTTGTGAATGTGATGTACGATGCTACCCTGCTGATATATTACGGAGAATTTCGCAACATCGCCGAAAAGGAGCTTTACGATTCCCACTGTCATTCGACTTACAGAAACTACATACGCTCGTCTTTAAGGCGATATGATGACAAGGAAAATGTGCTGTACATAACAGTGCTTGCGGAAAAAAGCAAGGTGTTTGAGCTGAAAAAGCGGCTCGATGAAGTCTTGGGAGAAAAGGTCAGGATAACAGTTTCGCTTTCGGAGTACAAGGGATTTTTGTATCTGAAAGTATTCTCTCCCCTTGCATCAAAGCATGAGATGATGAAGAAACTGAAAGCGTATACGGGTGCTGAAAAAGTCGTGACTATCGGCAGTATAAAGGGAGAATATGACGTTTATATCAGTGACGGCGGAGGCAATGCTTCCGTCAAAAAGCTGAAAAAGCTGTACCGTGAAGGGCGGTAAACTTGTTCAAATTTTTTTCTGAAAAGCTCTTGACTTTTCAAGATCATCGTGGTAAAATAAAGCTGTAAATAAAAATTGAGCAACGGTGCTTCTCCGATTCGGGCGAGCGCCGTTTTTTTATTTGCAAATAAATAAGATAGGAGTGATACAAAATGAAACAGCTTATGCAGGAGCAGTGCACAAAGGCAGGCAGTGGGCAACGCAGACGAGATCAATGAGCTTTTAAGACGTTACGGCGTTAAGTTCGGCATATATAAAAACGGTGTTTTCAATGAACAGTTTTTCCCATTCGACCCTATACCCCGAGTCATTTCGGCAGAAGATTTCAAAAGTATTGAAAAGGGACTTGTTCAGCGTGTAAACGCCCTGAATGAGTTCCTTTTTGATATTTATCACGAAAAAAAGATAGTCAGGGACGGCATTATCCCCGAGGACTTCATCTACATCTCAAAGGGCTATCTTGCTCAGTGTCTTGCTCAGTGTGAGGGGATAACTCCGAAAAACAAGGTATACAGCCATATTTCAGGCATCGACCTTGTGCAGGCAAAGGGCGGAGAATGGTACATACTGGAGGACAATCTGCGTATACCGTCAGGCGCTTCCTATCCGCTTATCGCAAGGGAGCTTACCCGTATCGCTGCACCGCAGGCATTCCGGGAAAATGACATAGTTGATAATCGCAATTACGCAAAGCTGCTTAAAGAGACTATGGAGAATGCGAACTGCGGCGGCATAAGGGCGATACTTACTCCCGGGCGGTATAATGCGTATTCGGGCGGCAAGACAAGGATAGGCGTTCTTTACCGCAGAATTGCCGATGAATATCTTGACCCGCTGAACTTCCTGCCTGAATCGCTTATCGGAATACCCAATCTCATGGAGGTCTACCGCAGCGGAAATGTGGGAATTATAAACGCTCCGGGAAACGGCGTGGCTGACGACAAGGGAATCTATTATTTTGTGCCTAAGATGATAAAATACTATCTTGACGAGGAGCCGATACTTCACAATGCTCCGACGTATCTGCCGTTCTATGAGGACGACATGAAGTACGTTCTGGACAATCTCGAAAAGCTGGTCATCAAGGACGTTGCGGAGGCCGGCGGATACGGAGTAGTCTTCGGCAACGATCTTACAAAAGAAAAATTAGAGGAATTCCGCAGAACTATAATCGCCGAGCCAAGAAGATTTATCGCACAGGAGGTCATCGATTTCCTCGATTTGCCGATTCTCGACAACGGCGAAACGGTGATGCGTAAAGCCGACCTGAGAGCATTTGTG
>CACYSQ010000044.1 GCA_902777125.1 Ruminococcus flavefaciens | reverse complement strand
CATTCATTCCAATCAACTCCAGTTAGACTTATTTAGTTATTTCTAGTTTAGTCTATTTAGACTTAATTGGATAGAGTGGTATGTTATTGGGCGGTTACAAAAAAATTCTCCCATTGAGAACAATGGGAGCGAATTTCATTCCTCGATAGTAACAGTTACCTTGAGGTCTTTTTTAGCAGCTCCGGCACGCATGATAGTGCGGAGAGCCTTTGCGATCCTTCCCTGCTTACCGATAACTCTGCCCATATCATCGGGAGCAACGGTAAGGTGGAAAACTACAACGCCCTCAGCATCGGGAGCGTCCTCAGTTATCTTAATAGCGGACTTGTCCTCAACGAGACCAGCCGCGATAGCATAAAGCAGATCTTTCATAGGTTACCTCCATTAGCTCTCCGGAGCAGAGGCAGGAACTATAGTCCCTCCTCCTCCGTACAAGCCGTTCTCAGAGAACTCCTTCCTTCTTGAGGAGCTCCTTAACAGTATCAGTAGGCTGTGCGCCCTTTGCGATCCAGTCCTTAGCCTTATCAGCGTCGATCTTTACAACAGAGGGTTCCTTTGTGGGATCATAGAAACCGATCTCCTCAACGAATCTTCCGTCTCTGGGGTATCTGGAATCAGCAACAACTACACGGTAGAAGGGAGCCTTCTTAGCGCCCATTCTTCTGAGTCTGATCTTTACTGCCATTTGTATTCACCTCCATAAAAAAGTTGTATATTCAAGCGGCGGGAGACCGCATTGAAAGCTAATCCGCGAGTATGCCGTCGATAATGACGACTCCCACGTTCATCGCGATGAACGCTGTGAGTATCGCGATCTTTGCCGGTTTGCTGAGTTCCTTGCCATGCGAACGGCGGCTGTACGATATGAACAGCACGATGACTGCCGCTGCAAGGAATGCGATAAACAGCATTTTTGCGGTATTTGTTTTGAAACGGTATCGCGCTGTGCGCCTCAACAGCGCAGCAGTATCGAAGCAAGCTCCGGTCATATCGGCAGATTTCCGCCGCCCTTGCCCGACATCTTGTCGAAGTTCATGCCGGCGAGGTTCTTACGAGCCTTTCTGAGCGACATCTTGCCGTTTTTGCCGGTGAACTGCTTCATCATGCCCTGCATCTGTTCAAACTGCTTGAGCAGTCTGTTGACGTCCTCGACCTTGGTGCCGGAGCCCTTGGCGATACGCTTTTTGCGCGAGGGGTTGATGATCGAGGGCTTAGCGCGTTCAGCCTTGGTCATCGAGGTTATCATAGCCTCGACCCTTGTGAGCTGGCTCTCGTCGATATCGGCTTCCTTGATCTTCTCGCCGACGCCCGGAAGCATACCGAGGATATTCCTCATGGAGCCGAGCTTTCTTATCTGCTTCATCTGATCGAGGAGATCGTCCATATCGAACTTGTTCTCCTTGAACTTCTTGGTGAGCTTTTCGGCTTCCTTCTGGGACATAACGCTCTCAGCCTTTTCGATGAGGGTGAGGACATCGCCCATGCCGAGTATTCTCGAAGCCATTCTCTCGGGGTGGAACTGCTCGAAATCATCGAGCTTTTCGCCCATACCAACGAACTTGATTGGCTTACCTGTTACCGCGAGTACGGACAGCGCCGCACCGCCTCTGGTATCGGAATCGAGCTTGGACATGAGAACGCTTGTGATGCCGATAGCATCATCGAAAGCCTTCGCAACGTTTACCGCGTCCTGACCTGTCATAGCGTCAACAACGAGCATGATCTCGTCAGGCTGCGTTACCTCCTTGATATCGACAAGCTCCTGCATGAGAGCCTCGTCGATGTGGAGACGTCCGGCTGTATCTATAATAAGTACATCGTGACCGTAATCCTTAGCGTAGGCGAGAGCACTCTTGGCGATCTTGACGGGATTTTCCTGACCCATCTCGAAGACCTTAACGTCCGCCTTGTGACCTACTACCTGCAACTGGTTTATAGCGGCAGGACGGTAGATATCGCAGGCTGCGAGAAGCGGACGGTGTCCCTCTTTTTTGAGCAGCTTTGCGAGCTTAGCGGAGTGAGTGGTCTTACCTGAACCCTGAAGTCCGCACATCATGATGACCGTAGGCGGCTTCGAGGCGAAATTTATGCGGGCATTGCTGTTGCCCATGAGGGAGCAGAGCTCCTCGTTGACTATCTTTATTACCTGCTGAGCAGGGGTAAGGCTTGCGAGGACTTCCTCGCCGACAGCACGTTCGGTAACGCTCTTGACGAAATCCTTGACTACCTTATAGCTAACGTCAGCCTCAAGCAGAGCGAGGCGGACCTCACGCATAGCCTCTTTTACATCACTCTCAGTGAGCTTACCTCTTGATTTCAGCTTTCTGAACACGTTATTGAGCTTTTCCGAAAGTCCTTCAAATGCCATAAACAAGCCCTCCCTATAGTTGGAATGCAGGTCTCCGGAGTGTCAGAGCAGCTCCTTCATGGCAGCCGCCTCACCGGAGATTATATTTCTGAGCCCTTCGTCAGCGATGCCGCCGGAGGCTTTCTCGATCTTATCTATACAGTGGCGCATCTCGCGCAGTCTCCGTGCAAAACCGAGCTTCTCCTCATAGTCGGAGAGGATAGCCTCAGTGCGTTTGAGGAGGCTCATCACCGCCTGTCTGGTGATGCCGAGAGGGGCGCTTATCTCCGCAAGGGAGAGATCCTCGCAGTAATACTGTTCCATAACGCTGCGCTGGTGATCGGTCAGAAGATCGCCGTAGCAGTCGAGGAGCATGACAAATTTCAGTTCTTTAGCCATATTACGCGACCTCTCAGGTGTAAAACAAAATCACTTTACACATTGTACCACATACTTTCCGTTTTGTCAAGCGTTTTCTGAAATTTTTCGTCCCAAAAAAGGGAGCACCTTCCGGAGCTCCCGATATATTAGCCTATATTCAATACAACGCCCAAACTGTTTTTCGTATCCAGATCATTTACTTTTACATAAGAGCTTAGTCAATATAATAATGTAGACGCGAGTACACGCAACTGCGAAGATTTTTGAATTAGAAAAATTTCATATTAGAAAAAATATTAGAAAACTAACGAAAAAGCACCTTCAATCTCTCGAAAGTGCCTATCCTTCTGTGCATGTGTTACAATATAGACCCCAACGATTTCTTTTCTAAAAATAGCAATTTTTGATCACTTAAAATAAGTCATCCATATTTTCTTGAGCCTGCTA
>CACYSQ010000043.1 GCA_902777125.1 Ruminococcus flavefaciens | reverse complement strand
AAGGCGTTCCTGTTCCTCACGCTCTGCCCTCTCGGCAGCTTCACGCGCAAGGCGTTCCTGTTCCTCACGCTCTGCCCTCTCGGCAGCTTCACGCGCAAGACGTTCCTGCTCCTCACGCTCTGCCCTCTCGGCAGCTTCTCGCGCAAGACGTTCCTGTTCCTCACGCTCTGCCCTCTCGGCAGCTTCACGCGCAAGGCGTTCCTGCTCCTCGCGAGCCACCTTTTCGGCAGCTTCACGCGCAAGACGTTCCTGTTCCTCACGCTCTGCCCTCTCGGCAGCCTCCTTCGCGAGCCTGTCTTTTTCAAGCTCACGCTGACGGATAGCTTCGTAGTCCGGGAGCTCGCCGGTAATGACTATTCTCTTTTTCTTCTTCTTCACGGGCGCTTCCGCCTGTACAGGAGGCTTTTCCTCCTGCGGAACAGATGCGCTTATGACGTTTATTTCCTCGGTGAAGGTCACCGGCTCGTCCTTTACAGGCTCTCCGGCAGCCTCCTCCTTCTTTTCGTCATTGAGCGCGTGGAGAAGATCGTCTACCGACATACTGTCATAGATGCTCTTTTTCTTATCTTGCTGCGGCGTCTGACTGCCGCCGCTCTTTCCCGGAACCGATCTGCCTCTGCCTTTTTTCAGGCTGTTCAGCATATCGTCAAGGTCCTTTCTGATAGCCATTATGACCTCCAAATGAAATTATACAGGCTCACACCCGGGAGAACTTCCTCCCGGCAGCCAAAAATGAAATCTGTTCTTTATCTGATCTGACCGTTGCCGTTTATCAGGTACTTTACCGTAGTGAGCTCGCGGAGACCCATAGGTCCTCTCGCGTGGAGCTTCTGAGTTGAAATGCCTATCTCCGCACCGAGACCGAATTCGCCGCCGTCGGTAAATCTTGTGGAGGCGTTGACGTAAACAGCCGCCGCGTCGATCTCCCTCTGGAACTTCTCAGCGTTTGCAAGCAAGCTTGTGACGATGCACTCGGAGTGCCTTGTGCTGTATTTTCTGATGTGAGCGATAGCCTCGTCGATATCGTCCACCACCTTGACCGCGATGACGTAGTCGTTGAACTCGGTAGCGTACTCGTTCTCCGTAGCCTTTTCAATGCCGGAGAGGATAGCCATAGTCCTGTCGCAGCCGTAGATCCTCACATTGTGGGACCTGAACCTCTCCGCGATGAGGGGGAGGAACTTCTCCGCGCAGTCCTTATGCACGAGAAGGCTCTCGATAGCGTTGCACACGGAGGGACGCTGTGTCTTGGCGTTATCCGTGATGTCAACAGCCATGTCCATATCAGCGGAGGCGTCAACGTAAACGTGGCAGTTGCCTGCACCGGTCTCGATAACAGGAACGGTAGCGTTCTGAACGACCGCCTGTATCAGACCTGCACTTCCGCGGGGGATAAGAACGTCAATATAGCCGTTGAGCCTCATTATCTCAGTCGTAGTCTCACGGGAGGTGTTCTCCACGACCTGAATAACGTCCTCGGGAAGTCCCGCACCGGCGATAGCCTTCCTCATGATAGAGCCGAGGCAGATATTGGAGTTTATAGCCTCCTTGCCGCCCTTGAGGATAACAACGTTTCCGGCTTTGAGGCAGAGTGCCGCAGCGTCAACGGTAACGTTAGGACGTGATTCGTAGATTATGCCGATAACTCCGAGAGGAGTCCTCGTCTTGGTAATGCGGAGCCCGTTGGGTCTTGTGCAGCCCTCGATTATCTCGCCGACAGGGTCGCCGAGAGCGATGAGTTCGTCCACGCCCTTAGCCATATCGGAAATGCGCTTTGCATCGAGCTTGAGACGGTCCTGCTTTGCCTCGGTCATGCCGTTAGCCTTGGCAGCAGCGATGTCCTTAGCATTCTCCGCGATGATAAGCTCCTGATTTTCTATGAGCGCCTTTGAGATAGCAGCAAGCGCCTCGTTTTTAACGCGGGTGCCGGCAGTTGAGATAACAGCCTCGGCAGCCTTTGCGCGTATTCCTAATTCCTGTGTATAGCTCATATTATTAACCTCCCGGTTCTGCCTTTATATTGGCGTATATTGTCTGACTGTCAGTTTTTAGTCCATAGTTCTTAGTGCATAGTTACAGTGTACGATGACCCGCGGGCGGATAATATCCGCCCCTACAATGATCTCTTAGTTCTTCCCGAGGAAGATAGTACCGATGTCCTTGTCCTCGAACAGGTCGTAAAGCAGCTCCGGGTCCTTACCGTTCATGATGACCATGTCGATACCGGCTTCCGTAGCTATTTTGGCGGCGTTTATCTTGGTGGACATTCCGCCTGTGCCGAGACTTGTGCCGGCACCTCCAGCCATAGCCTCAATCTCCGGAGTCACCTTATCGACAATGTATACCGGCTTTGCGTCCGGATTGCTTCTCGGGTCGTCGTCATAGAGACCGTCGATGTCCGAGAGTATCAGCAGGAGGTCAGCCCCGGAAAGCTCCGCGACAAGTGCGGAAAGCGAATCGTTCTCGCCTATTTCAAGCTCGAGCTCGTCGATAGCGATAGTGTCGTTTTCGTTGACTATCGGGATAACGCCCATCTGTACGAGGGTCTCAACGGTATTCTTGAAGTTCTCGCAGTGGCTCGGGTTATTGATAATGGTCTTGGTGAGGAGTATCTGTCCCACTGTAACGCTGTATTTCGCGAACATATCGTCATAAACGTGCATGAGCTCGCACTGACCGATAGCCGCAACAGCCTGCTTCATCTTAGTGTCCTTCGGCTTCTCGGGAAGTCCGAGCTTGCCTGCGCCGAGGCCTACCGCACCGGAGGAGACCATGATTATCTCCCTGCCGGAATTGTGGAGGTCCGAGATGACGCGGACGAGATTAGTCATGCGCCTGATATTGAGCTTGCCGGTCTTATGGGCAAGCGTGGACGTACCGAGCTTTATGACGATACGCTTTTTTTCAGAAATATTTCTCATTTCGATCAACCTTTAATTAACTTTATTGACAGGTGCCCCGTTCAGCCAAGCGCTGATGTTGCCGCAGACGATGTCCACAAGGCGGCGTCTTGTTTCAAGCGCTGCCCAAGCGGTATGCGGCGTGATAACGCAGTTTTTCGCGGTACGCAGAGGCGTGTCAGCCGACATGGGCTCCTTTTCGAGCACATCGAGGTAAGCAGCAGCAATTTTTCCGGAGTTGAGAGCCTCCGCGAGGTCAGTCTCGCATACAGCACCGCCTCTCGATGTATTTATGAGTATGGCAGTATTCTTCATACAGCCCAGTAATTCGCGGTTTACGATACCTTTGGTCTGAGGCGTGAGCGGACAGTGGAAGGTGAGAACGTCAGCCTTCGCAGCCGCGGTCATAACGTCAGTGACCTCATAGGGACAGTTTTCGGGAAGAGTTCTGGTATTCACGACTATGTTCATGCCGAAAGCCTCGCCGAGCCTTGCAACGGTCCTGCCTATCGAGCCGAAGCCCACGACAGAGAGCGTTTTTCCGGCAAGCTCACCGGTCGGGAACGGAAAGCATGAGAACTTCGGTGAGCGCACCCACATACCGTCCTTGACAGCGGCATCGTAGTCGCGGATACGGCTGAAATAGTCCAGTATATAGGCAAATGTCTGCTGTGCAACGGCGTTTGTGGAATACTGTCCGGCATTGCAGACAACGATGCCCTTCTCGGTCGCGCACTCGATATCGACATTGTTGTAGCCTGTGGCAAAAAGTCCGATATAGCGTATATTCGGGCACTTATCCATGACCTCGCGCGTTATCGGGACCTTGTTGCAGAGGACGATCTCAGAGTCACCGATATTTTCGGCAGCCTCCTCAGCCTTTGAAAGCGGGATTATTCTTACCTCGCCGAATTTTGCGATATCATCGGGAGTAATGTCGCCGCCGTTGCTGACGGTCTCCCAGTCAAGAACTGCAATTTTCACGGCAGCGTCCTCTCAGTTATTAAGGATATTGTTAACGGTATTTGCAGCATTGATGGCGGTCAGCTCGTCCTCGGCGTCCTCATCTTCATCATCGCCGCTGTTGCCGTCATCACCGTTGTTATCATCGTCACCGTCGTTATCGTCGCTCTCATCATCATCAGACTTCGCAGTAGCTTCCTCGGCAGGCTTTGCCTTGAATATGAAAGAAGAAACTATCGCGCTGATTATGAGGACAAGCTCGATCGCGCCGATAGCGTAGTAGAGCTTTCTGTTATCGGAAATCCACACGCCCATCGACACCAGAATTGCCGAAGCCATGATGATCTGATAAGGTCGCTTCTGAACGGAAAATCTGTATATGAAGAACAAAACGCTTATACATACGAATACGAAGTGCATCGAAAACGGGAACGGGAAAAGCGAAGGTCTCTCCGCGTCATTCTGCTGTGAAATTGTAACAAGATTGTTTATAAGATCCATATTTTCTCCAGACCGCATCTTGCGGAGCTGTGCATTGACGGTGTACAGCCATACCGGTATTTCGGGCAAAATTTGCCATTTAAAGTATAGCACAAACCCTTTTAAAATTCAACAGTTTTGCGGAAAATACAGCTTTTTCAATAAAAAAAGCGTGGTCTGCGGCAATGCGCTTATTAGTTGTAACAGAGAAAAGCCGCAAATTCCGGGCAAAACGAAAAGTCCCCTCAGAATACTGAAGGGACTTTGAAAAAGTGCCGGCATTGAAATAGTTTCCCGGGCCGTCGCCAGCCAAGTATCGTCTTCGCGGCAGAGCTTAACTTCCGTGTTCGGAATGGGAACGGGTGTGACCT
>CACYSQ010000042.1 GCA_902777125.1 Ruminococcus flavefaciens | reverse complement strand
CAGTTCTCTTACCGTTTCTTGTCTGGAGCATATAGAGCTTCTTGTTCTCAACAGTGAACTCCATATCCTGCATATCGTGATAGTGATTTTCGAGAGTCTTGCAAACTTCCTGGAACTGAGCGAAAGCCTCAGGGAATGTTTCAGCCATCTGCTGGATAGGCATAGGAGTACGAACGCCTGCAACAACGTCCTCGCCCTGTGCGTTTGTAAGGAACTCGCCCATGAGCTTCTTCTCACCAGTAGCAGGGTCACGGGTAAATGCAACACCTGTACCGCAGTCGTCGCCCATGTTACCGAATGCCATTGACTGTACGTTTACGGCAGTACCCCAAGAGAACGGGATATCGTTGTCACGTCTGTAAACGTTAGCTCTGGGGTTATCCCATGAACGGAATACAGCCTTGATAGCACCGATGAGCTGCTCCTTAGGATCGTCCGGGAAGTCTGTACCGATCTTAGCCTTGTACTCTGCCTTGAACTGGCCGGCGAGCTCCTTGAGGTCGTCAGCGTTGAGCTCAACGTCCTGAGTAACGCCCTTCTTAGCCTTCATCTCGTCGATGAGTTCCTCGAAGTACTTCTTGCCGACTTCCATAACGACGTCGGAGTACATCTGGATGAATCTTCTGTAGCAGTCCCAAGCCCATCTGGGGTTGTTGGACTTTTCAGCGATAGTATTAACAACAGTCTCGTTAAGACCGAGATTGAGGATAGTATCCATCATACCGGGCATTGAAGCTCTTGCGCCTGAACGAACGGAAACGAGGAGCGGATTCTCCTTATCGCCGAACTTCTTGCCGGTGATGCCCTCCATCTTAACGATATACTCGTTGATCTCAGCCATGATCTCGTCTGAGATGCCGCCGTCCTCATAGTACTGAGTACAAGCCTCTGTGGTGATAGTGAAGCCCTGGGGAACAGGGAGACCGATGTTGGTCATCTCAGCAAGGTTAGCGCCCTTACCGCCGAGAAGCTCTCTCATGTTAGCATTACCTTCAGAGAAAAGGTAACAATATTTGTTTGCCATTGGTATATACCTCCAGTTTTAAACATTACCGAACAGGGCGCAGGAATGCACGCCGTTCGACTTATAATCATTATAACACATTTTAGCAGAAAATACCATATACAGAATGATAAAATTCAATCGTTGATTTTAGAGCATTTTATACAAAATTATTTGAACAAAAATAAAATCAGAAAAAAAGGCTTGAATTTTTTGTTAAAGTATGTGAAAATATTCTTAGTTCTATATCGGAAGGAGACATTATGAAACGTACAGCTTTACTGCTCTCGGCACTCGTTCTGGCGCTCGGAGCATTCACCTCCTGCGGAAGCGGCTCCGGAAGCTCCTCCGCAGACGATAAGCCGGCTTCAACCGGCAGCACCCTGCCCTCGGATATCAGCGAACGTGCAAGGGAAAACCTCAACCGCCAGCTTGAGGAGACAAAAAAGAAATCGTCTTCAAGCGGAAAAAGCTCCGTTCCCTGCGACCCGGAAGCCGAGGCTGCGGCAAAGGAGCTCATAACAAGTATGTTCACCAACGAGCCCGAAAAGGTCATGGAATATATGTACCCCAAGAGCATGAGCAAGCTTCTCATCGAAGCCGGCGCTGCAAAAAACTTTCAGTCCGCCGAAGTGAACGAATTCGAGCTGAAGGAATTCCATATTCAGGAGTGCTCAAGGCTCGCTCCCGATACCGGCTATAAGTGGGTCGAGAAGTATTACAAGACCTCCGCCGAGAACAACGGCATCAGCGGAGGTGACGTCACCGTCACGAACGGCTACAGCGTAAAGCTCAGCTTCCGTATCATTGCGGACGGCGAGGAGGACTCCGACACCGAAGATGCGGTCCTCGCATACATCGAGGGCGACGGCTGGAAGGTCATACCGTTCAGCATCAGCGATATACAGAAGCAGCTCGAAGCTGCCGGATCAGACAAATAACAGATCAGGCGGTCCAAGCGGAAAGCGGCGTTCGCAATTGCCGATCATACCACAAACACTTAGTCTGTCAAGACTGAAACAAGCGCTGTAAACAGCGGTCTTGACAGACTGCGTGTTTGTGATGTGGGGCAATTACGAAAACGTCCGCTGACCTTCGACCGCAAAAATACACACCCTCAAAAATAAGGAGAAATGATAATGGATAAGGCAATTATTTTAGCAGGCGGACAGGGCAAACGTATGAAGGCTGATATGCCCAAGCCGCTATTCAAGGTCCTCGGCGAGCCTATGCTCGACTGGGTCATCGCTGCCTGTGAGAGCGCAGGCATCTCGGATATCTGCGTTGTCAAGGGCTTCCGCGGCGAGATGATAGACGAACACCTCGGCGGCAGATACACTACCGTTTTGCAGGCTGAACGCCTCGGCACAGGCCATGCCGTCATGCAGGCGATACCTTTCCTCTCTGAGGACGCCTCCGGAAGCACTCTCGTCCTCTGCGGCGATGCTCCGTTCATCGACGAAACTACCATAAGAGAAGCTCTCGCCCTCCACAATGAGCAGGGCAATGCCGTTACCGTCATAACCTCCGAACTGGAGGAGCCCTTCGGCTACGGAAGGATAATCCGTTCCGCGGACGGCTCTGTCAGCGCTATCGTCGAGCAGAAGGACGCTACTGATGAGCAGAAAGCCGTAAAGGAGATCAATTCCGGCACCTACTGGTTCAGAACCGCTGACCTCATCGACGCTCTCGGCAAGCTCACCAACAACAATGCCCAGAATGAATACTACCTCACCGATACGCTCGGTATAGCCGTTTCAGAGGGCAAAAAAGCCGGCGCCTACAAGTCCGCGAACCCCGATATCATCAAGGGTGCCAACGACCGCAAGGAGCTGCTCGAATTCAATAACTACGCCCGCATGAAGGTGTTCGAGAAGCACATGATGAACGGCGTCGAATTCACCTGCCTTGACGGTATAATCATCGAGAGAAGCGTTGAGATAGGTCAGGGAACAGAGATACTTCCCGGTACTATCCTCCGCGGCGATACCAAAATAGGAAGCGGCTGCAAGATAGGTCCGAACGTTGTCATCGAGAACAGCACCATCGGTGACGGAACTGTCGTGAATACCGCGCAGATATACGATTCCGAGGTCGAGGAGAACGTCAATATCGGACCGTTCGTGCATATCCGTCCCGACTGCCGCATCGGAAAGGAGTCGAAGATAGGCGATTTCGTCGAGGTCAAGAACTCCGGCATCGGTGAGAAGACCGCTATTGCTCACCTTGCCTACATCGGCGACAGCGATATCGGACGCAAAGTCAATATCGGCTGCGGAACAGTTACCGTCAACTACGACGGTATCACCAAGAACCGCTGCGTTATCGGCGATAACAGCTTCATCGGCTGCAATACCAACCTCATCGCACCGGTCAAGCTCGGAAAGGCGGTCTATACCGCCGCCGGAACTACCGTTACCCGCGATATCCCGGACTATGCGCTTGCTATCGAACGCGGCGTCATGAAAATAAACGAGGGCTATACTATCCGCAAGCTCAAAACCAAGCAGGGCAAATGAGCAAGCCCTCCCTGACCGCGGTGCTCATAGGGCAGTTTTACAAGAATTTATTGGGGGAAACCTTTCCAAAGACTTTATTATGGCTTTTTCCATAATGGTATAAAGTTTACGCACAAAAAATAACCGGAAGCTGTGAAGCTTCCGGTTATTTTTATACCATTGTGAAAAAAACTAAAGATAAGGCTTAGAACAGAGCTCTGAAGTGCCTTTTTTCAAAAGGGCTTACCTCAATAATTCTAATAAACCGCCATATAAGCGCCGCGGTCAGGCGAGCCGCATTATTCCGGGAGCTTATCAAGGATACCGAGCTTATACTTCTGAATAGCGAGGGCGTCCTTATTGGTGAGGCCGTTTCCGGTAGAGTTGACGTCGCCGTTTTTCTCGCCCTTTGCAGTCATCTTGTACTTGTCGGGGTTGGAGATACACTGCATGATGAACACGGCATCAGCCATATTTACTTCATCATCGCAGTTTGCATCGCCCCAGACGATATCGTCCCCAGCGGTGGACTTTGAAGCGGTCTGAGACTGGCTTTCGGGCTGTGCCGAGCCGTCTGTGAGCTTGCCGTAAACGATGCCGCAGCCGACTGTGGACATATAAACTGTACCGAATTCGTTCATATCGCCAACGAGGAAGTTGCCGTTTCCGGTACCGCCGTAGAGGTGGTCGGTATTGATGCAGATCCAGGTTTTTCCCTCATCAGTTGAACGGTAAATGCCTTCGGGATCGTTTTCGCCGGGCTTTCCGAAGATGAAGAGGGTATTCGGACCGCCTTCCTTTTCGGGAGCGCCGTAGCCTACGCATTTAGCATAAGCAACGGTATCGAGCTTTGTAACAGTCGCGCCCTTGTCGGAAATGAGGTAGAGACCGTGATTAGCGCCTGCAAGAGCAACCGTACCCTTCTTTAAATAGGCGAGATCGCCTGTATTCTCGAATTTCCATGTGAGCTCCCAGTTATAGGGACAAACTGTTGTTTCCTTGAAGGTAGCGCCGTAGTCCTCGCTGATGTAGTAGGAATAGTGGGACTCTTCATATGTAGGCTCCTTCTTTGTCATATCGGAAGCCCAGTAATCGTTGTGCTGTGCGCCGGAAGCGTAAACAATGCTCGGATCATATGGGTCAACGAGGGTGTAAGCTCCCTTTGAAGCTGTAATGCCTTCGCACTTTGTCCATTTTTCGCCCCAGTCGTCAGAGTATGAAACGGCACCTCCCGGGCTTGAATTGATAATTCTGTACTTTCCTGCCTTGGTCTTGGTTATGGAGAGCTTTCCGCCGGTGCAGGCAGGCTTGAACGCCGTCCATGTCTTGCCGCCGTCGAGGGAGTAGTAGCCTGTTCCGGTGTTATTTGTATCGCCGTTTGCAGTTCTTGCCAGCACCTTCGGGTCAGCAGGACAGTAGGCAATAGCGGAAGTCGAACCCATATTGGGCTGATACTGTGCAGGGATATCCTTTTCGGTAACGTGGATAAATCCGTCGTAATCGCCGATAGCGGAGTAGTTATAGCCGCCGGGAACGCTTACGAAATCGAGGACAACGACTTCCTCGATACCGTCGGGCTTGAAGTGGAACTGCGGGAGGTCGCTCCATGTATTATCGCAGGCAAAAACGCCGTTTCCGGAGGTTGAGAGCGTTCTGTCGGGATTGACAGGGTCGATGACGTAAGAGCCGACCCAGTGGATAGCCTTGTCGTTTATCCAGTCGTAGCCGCCGTCCGCGAGGTAATCTGCGAAGGGAGCCTGTCCCCAGATAGGAGAATAGCCGGGAGTGATCTCTCTCCATGTTGCGCCGCCGTCCTCTGAGCGGAAGAACTTGTCGCCCCAGCAGGGACCGTGCTCATCGGTCCAGGGAGCCCAGAGCTGAGCGTTCGAGAAGAGACCGCAGGTAGAGCAGACCATATGGTCGGGATTTGCAGGGTCGATGCTTATGCCGCTGTAGCCGCCCTTTCCGGCATTTACGACCGTTTTTTCCTTGAAGTCATAGAGGTGGGCGAGAGGAGAGATATCGGTTATCTCGCCGGTCTTTGCATTGAGCTTCTTGACACTTCCCGAGGTTCCGCCCGATCCTACCTGAACAGCGCCCTGAAACGCGAAGAATATGCTTCCGTTTCCGTCGCCGGTTATTCTTCCGCAGAAGTTTTCGGGATCGAGCTTGCCGCTGATATCAGTGAACTCGTCGTCCTTGACGTCAGCAACTACGACGCTGTTCTTGCCGGTAGTGGAAGCTCCGACATATACCTTTCCGCCGTAGATATAGATCGACGAGATACCGTTCTGAGCGAAGTATTCGTCTTTTGTGAGGGCATAGCGCATATTTGAGCCCCATGTAGGCCACTTTATCTGCTCCTTGAAGAGTCCGAGATCGCCGTAGCTCTTTACGGTCTTCCATGTCTTGCCGCCGTCGGTGGACTTGATAAGGCAGGAATCGCCTGCGTAAACATCACCGCCGCAGTAGATAGTATTCGGGTCATCAGGGTCAACAGCGATGGATTCGCCGGTCTGTCTGCCGTTGCCGTTGCCGTGTACCTGAATCATATCGGTAACATCGGACACAGTGAAGGTCTTGCCGCCGTCCGTGGTCTTGTAAATGACGGTCTTTTCTGAGGAGAAGTAAGCACAGCCGCAGAGGAAGTATACAGTATCCTCGTTTGTGGGGTCGATAGCCATGGCATCAACGCTGAGAAGACCGCGGTCGTCCTCATTGATGAAGCCGAGGAGCTGCTCCCAGCTGTCGGTCTTGTAGTTGAATCTGTAAGCGCCGCCTACGTCTGTACGCGCATACATGGTCTTCTTGCCTGTTACGATGCCTGAAACGAAGCCGCCTCCGCCTATTTTGAGAGTGCCCCATTCCATTTTTGAAGTCAGGTCGCCGTCTGCGGCGCCTGCGATGAGCTGCGGAGCCTTATCCGCTGCCGGTAAGTTCACGCCGGACGCACAGAGACATACTGCGAAAAGACCTGCCAGAGTCCTTCTGAATTTGTTCATTATAATTTCCCTCCAATTGTAATTGCCTCTCCGGGGAAGCGCAGTGCCTTGAGCGCTCCGGACCGAGCCGGTCATCTCCGGGGAGAACGGTTCGTTTGCTTGCAGGGTGCCTGTTCCTACAAAAATCAAACTCTTATGCTCCTACATTTTATCACACATTCACAGCGTTGTCAAGAGATTTCCACTAACGGTGCATTATATGATTACGATATGGCTATATTGACAATATTTGATATGTGCGAGCTGCGTCTGACTGGTGATAATGCCGGCAAAATATCCCGGAATTAACACACTGTTAATTGACTAAACGGCGAAAACGTGGTATAATTAGAAAAAACTACATCAGGGGGTGATATTCTTATGAAAAAGCTTATTTCATTATTGGCGGCAGGCATGATGCTTCTCGGTGCACTCACAGCCTGCGGCAGCAGTGACAATGACAGCGGCAGTGAAAGCGTCAGCGCTATACTTGATGCCAGTGAGGCATACAAGAGCCGTTCAATGGACGCGGCTGCCAAGTCCCTCCGGAATGCAATGGAAGCTGCACTCACTGACGCCGATAACAGGGGCGGCTACGACATAAGCAAGCCGATAGTCATTGTCTCATACGGCTACACGAACTGCACGGACAATGAGCTTCACAATTACCTGATGAAGGGCGTTCAGAACTACTACGACGCGATAAATAAGCTGGATTACGTCATTGTCATCGAAAAAGGCTCCTGTATATATACCGCAGTATCAAGTATCAAGGACAGCAAAAATGTCGGGATCTACAGCTCGGAGAACTGTCCCTATACGTTCAGCGGCAATACCGTCAGCGAAATAGCCGAGGACGTCAAAAGCAAGATATGACCGAGGAATCATACGGCAGTTTTTACGAGAATTTATTGGGGGAACCCCTTTCCCAAGACTTTATTATGGCTTTTCCACGATGGTATGATGCTCACGCAAAAAAAATCCGGAAGCAACTAACCATGATACTCATATGGAAGTATTATGAGAACTAACTGGGGAAAACCTTTCTGAGGAAAGGTTCTTCCCCAGACCCCTTTCCAAAGACTTTATTATGGTTTT
>CACYSQ010000041.1 GCA_902777125.1 Ruminococcus flavefaciens | reverse complement strand
TCAGACTGCTTCGGCAGTCTTTTTGTCGTACACTTTTTTCCTTGAAAAACTTTTTCTATTTTTTTCAATTTAGGGGTTGACTTTTATTTGCAGGTCTGTTTCAATGAGAAATGTTTCTGTATCAACAGTCTGCTTGTTCTTCAGCGTGGATAATGCCATTATATCTTTTTTCTGCGGTTTGTCAATAGCTTTTAAAAAATTTTCTACTGTTGCATTGTAATTGGTTGAGTAAAACAAAAAAATATTGTCAGGCTATTGACAAACAGAGAAACCTGTGATATGATGTAAGTGTAATAAAACAAGCAAGGGCGCTTATCCGCATGGATAGGCGCCTTTTTTGTTTGTTAATGATTGGAGTGATAATGATGACACAGCAGAATAATGAGCAGTTTATTAAGCCGGTCGGAAATGCAGATGAGATAAACGAGCTTCTAAGACGTTACGGCGTAAAATTCGGCATATACAAAAACGGTGTTTTCAACGAGCAATTCTTTCCTTTTGATCCTATCCCCCGAGTCATATCCTCGGAGGATTTCAAGAGCATTGAAAAGGGACTTGTTCAGCGTGTGAATGCACTGAATGAGTTCCTTTTTGATATTTATCACGATAAAAAGATCGTAAAGGACGGCGTTATCCCGGAGAATTTCATTTACATCTCAAAGGGCTATCTCGCACAGTGCGAGGGTATAACTCCCAAGAACAAGATATACAGCCATATTTCGGGAATTGACCTTGTTCAGGCTAAGGACGGCGAATGGTATATTCTTGAAGATAACCTGCGTATCCCGTCTGGAGCTTCATATCCGCTTATTGCCCGTGAGCTCACGAGAATTGCCGCTCCCGACGCTTTTTCCGAAAATGAGATCGTCGATAACCGCAACTATGCAAGGCTGCTCAAAGAGACAATGAACTATGCAAACTGCGGCGGAATAAGTGCGATACTTACTCCCGGACGCTACAATGCCGCATACTTTGAACATTCCTATTTTGCGGAGCATACAGGCTCGGTGCTTGTTCAGAATGACGAGCTTTTCGTCGAGGACAATATCCTCTACCACAGGACATATTCGGGCGGTAAAACAAGGATAGGAGTGCTGTACAGGCGTATTGCCGACGAGTACCTCGACCCGCTGAATTTCCTGCCTGAATCCCTGATAGGCATACCAAATCTTATGGAAGCCTACCGCAGCGGAAATGTAGGCATAATAAATGCTCCGGGAAACGGTGTTGCAGACGACAAAGGCATCTATTATTTCGTGCCGAAGATGATAAAATATTACCTCGGTGAAGAGCCGATACTGAAAAATGCTCCCACCTATCTCCCCTTCTATGAGGACGATATGAAGTACATCATGGACAATCTCGGAAAGCTCGTTATCAAGGACGTTGCGGAGGCAGGCGGCTACGGAGTTGTATTCGGCAGCGACCTTACAAAAGAAAAGCTGGAGGAGTTCCGGCAGACTATAATTGCCGAGCCGAGGCGCTTTATCGCACAGGAGGTCATCGACTTCCTTGACCTGCCGATACTTGACAACGGCGAAACAGTAATGCGAAAGGCAGACCTGAGAGCTTTTGTTCTGTCTGGCGAAACGACTAAGGTATGGGCTTCGGGGCTTACAAGATTTTCGCGAAATCCCGATTCCTTCGTGGTCAATTCGTCGCAGGGCGGCGGCTTCAAAGACACATGGGTGCTTAAAAAATGAAAGGAGAATTTATGTCAACTATTTCAAAGGAACACGGCGACCGGCTGTTCTGGCTCGGACGCTATACGGAAAGATTTTTCATAACGCTCAGGTCGCTTGACAGGCTCTACGACAAAATGATAGACGAAAAACACGGCTACAAGGAGTATCTTGCATACTTCGGACTTGACGATACATATTCAGACAGCCGCGATTTTATCCGCAGCTTTCTATATGACGACAGCAATCCGAATTCCGCTGCATACAGCCTTGAACGTGCCTATGACAACGGTATAGTGCTGCGTGAGGAGATATCCACAAAGACGCTGTCTTTTCTACAAATGGCAAAGGACACGCTTATTTCCTCGCAGGGCAAAGCAAGCGTAAGACTTGCGCTGCTGCCCTTGAAGGATATCCTGTACAGCTTCTGGGGCAGCATAAATGAGCACATCTATGACGACGAGATACGCAATATAATCTACATCGGAAAAACGCTTGAACGCCTTGATATGTATATGCGAATGAAGTACCCATTTGCTGATGTGGAAAAGGAATTTATCAGGCTATGCAAAAATCTCAACCGCGTGCCGAAGGGTACTCCGTACCGCTACAACACAAATTATCTCAGCACCGTTGTTGAGATACTCGGCAGTGAAGACGACTATGAGCTATATTCGGATAAGGCGATAAAAAGCCTTGAACACCTGTTTGAACCAATGGAGGTAACTGTATGAAAACGCTTAATTTCAGCTTCTCCACGAAGCTCACATTCGATGATTACGTCCACGACCACAGCTTTGCTCTGAGGGTGATACCGCCCGATACTGAGTCTCAGAGGATTATTTCGTGCAGTCTGAATATATCTCCCAGCGTTTCTACGAAGCAGACTATCGACGCTTTCGGCAACAACGTGACGGCTGGATATATCCACGGTGACCACCGTTTTCTCGATTTCGACATCAAGGGAACTGCGGAGGTCGATTCCACCAAGCACAGCAAGTTCCTTATGCCGTGCTACCTTTATCAGTCGGAGTTCACCGCTCCTGATGAGGGACTGAAAAAAATCTATGCCGAACTTAAAGACAACTGCATCGGAAAGCCTGCCGACAGAGCTGTTTATTTCAGCGATATCCTGTCCGACCTTATCGAGTACAAAAAGGGCGTTACCACGACTGCAACAACTGCCGCAGAAGCCTTTGCAATGAGGGCAGGTGTGTGTCAGGACTTCTCGCATATCCTTATCTCGCTGCTGCGAATGGACGATATCCCTGCACGATATATCGCGGGACTTGCATTCTGCGACGGCGAAACTCATTCGTGGGTGGAATACTGGACAGGCGACCACTGGGAGGGCATTGACCCTGCAAATAACTGTCCCGTGAACGATGATTACCTTGTTATTTCAATGGGACGGGATTTCCGCGACTGCGCTATCGACAGAGGCGTGATGTTCGGAAGATATACCCAGCAATTGCAGTTAGTACGCTCGGTCTTGGCATAGGTAGGGAACGGCGCGCTCGCCGTTCCATTGCAGAATACAACATAAGGAATGATTATTATGATAGAAACCATAGCAACTGCGGCTCTCGCGGTCAATGAGAACCTGAATATACAAAAGCGGCGCATAGAAAACGGCAGGTCGAAAAAGCGCCTCAGTCTTGTCACGGGAACTCACGGCGACGAGCTTGAGGGACAGTATCTTGCGTACATTGTCGGATCTTATCTCGACGAACACATTGACTGCCTTGACGGTATAGTTGACATTTATCCTGCACTGAATCCTATGGGAATTGACTCCATAACCCGCGGAGTTCCAATGTTCGACCTCGATATGAACCGCGTATTTCCGGGCTCTAAGGACGGCACAATGATAGAGATGCTCTGCTCGATGATAGTCGATGACATAAGCGGCTCAGACGTTTGTGTGGACGTTCATTCAAGCAATATTTTTCTCAAAGAGATACCGCAGATACGAATGAGCGTTCCGACTGCGCCTGCACTTCTCCCCTATGCTAAGATGATGAACGTGGATTTCATCTGGATCCACGACGCCGCAACTGTCCTTGAATCGACGCTTGCACATACTCTCAATACGCGCGGCACGAAAACTCTTGTAGTGGAAATGGGCGTTGGTATGCGCATTACAAAGGAATACTGCAAGCAGCTTTTTGGCGGCATTTTCAACCTGCTGAAGGAGCTCGGTATGTGGAGCGGCGAGACAACTCCAGTGCGCGAGCCGATAGTTTCGGAGGGGCGTGAGGTCGGCTTTGTAAATTCCGATGCGGCAGGCATTTTTGTACCCTGTGTCAGCTTCGGTGAGACAGTGGAAAAGGGCGATCATATCGGTGATGTGGTCGATCCGCTGTCGTCAAAAACAGTAGAAAAAGTGGACGCTGTATGCGACGGAATGATATTCACTTTGCGCGAATATCCCGTTGTGTACGGCGGTTCGCTGCTTGCAAGGATATTGCAGCCTGCTTCGGGAGGTGCTGAAAAATGAAGAAAAAAGTATTGTATTCGCTGAGGTCTCCGTACCGCGAGCAGCTTGACGTTATCGGTTTCAGATTTGGTCACGGCAAAAAATCAGCAGCTATCGTCGGTGCAATGCGGGGCAATGAAGTTCAGCAGATGTACGTTTGCAGCCGAATGGTGCAGGAGCTGAAAAAGCTTGAAGCCAAGGGATTAATCACAGAAGATCACGAGATAATGGTAATCCCCTGCATCAATTACTACTCCATGAATATCGGCAAGCGCTTCTGGGCAATGGACAACACAGACATCAACCGTATGTTTCCCGGTTACTGGCAGGGCGAGACTACTCAGCGTATCGCGGACGGCGTTTTTTCCAAGATACAGGGCTATGAGTACGGCATACAGCTTGCCAGCTTCTACCAGCAGGGCAATTTTCTTCCGCACGTTAAAATGATGGATACCGGATTTGCTTCGCCTGAGCTGATGAAGGATTTCGGGCTGCAATTCGGCATAATCCGCAAACCGCGTCCCTACGACACAACTACCCTAAACTACAACTGGCAGGTGTGGGAAACAAAAGCGTTCTCAGTGTATGCGAATGCGACCGACGTCATTGACGAAAACGCCGCAGACGAGGCTGTTTACGCTATTCTGCGCTTTCTTGACAAGCAGGGCATAATCAGTGCGAATACTCCTCCCGGCTATATCACTAAACTGATCGCCGAAAGCAAAACAAAGCAGCTACGCTCCGAAGCGGCAGGCGTTTTCAAGAGCCGTATCGAGATCGGCAAGCGAGTTGAGCGCGGCGATATTCTCGGAACAATATCCGATCCGTTTGACGGCGAGACAGTTTCCGAGATAAGAAGCACAGTTTCGGGAACCGTATATTTCGAGTATTTTGCACCGCTGATAAACTCAAATACGGTTTGCTTCAAGATAATAAAATAGGAGAAAAATATGAGCAAAAAAGATTTTTCGCAGAACAGAACAGTAGTATCTCCCGACGGAAAAACTGTGACAACAATGACGGTCAGCGGCAGCAGTGAAACGGCCGAAAACACCTCGACCGTAACGACTTCATTTAAAGCTGTGTTAAATGAGTAAAACGGCGTCAGTGTGAAACAATATCTCCATTGTGACGTCTCATTACATTTATAAGTTTAAGTCTCATCTGATACCATTTGGCACCGCCGTGTTCAGAATCAGATATACCTTCACTGACAAATCCGAACCGGCTGTAAAACGGAAGGAGCTCCTCCTTGCAGGTGAGAACTATCCCCCGGCGTCCCTGCTTTTTTGTATCTTCGATTACACGTTCCATAAGCTGTGAAGTAAAGCTCCTTTTCTGATAAGCAGGAGTTGTTGCAACTCCGAAAAGCATGAGCCATTTGCCTTCCGGAGAATACATATCTGTGCCGCTGTACATTTCGTCGCAAAGGTCATTGCAGTTTGTTGTCATTCCGTTTATCATTGAGATGATCTGACCGTCCCTTTCAAGAAGCCAGAAGCATTCGGGATAATTTTTCAGTCTGAGCTCAAAGGCATTTCTGTCTGCGGCTTCCGGGACAGGAAAACAGCTCTTTTCAAGCTCTGTGACTGTATCAATATCGCTTATATCCGCCTTTCTGATAATTAACCCCTGCATATATCTTTTACTACCTCCCCGGCAATGATAAGTCCCACAACCGACGGCACAAAGGCTGTACTGCCCGGGATATCACGGCGTTCAGTGCATTTGTGCTGAGCACCCGGAGTACAGATACAGTGTGTACGGCAGGATATGGACATATCCTCTATGGGACGTGTAGGCTGCTCCTCAGAATACACGACCTTCAGCTTTTTCACCCTGCGCTTGCGGCATTCGATACGCATTACCTTTGCAAGTGGACATACCCTGGTCTTGTAAATATCAGCAACACGGAACGCCGTAGGATCGAGCTTATTGCCTGCGCCCATACTGCTGATTATCGGGATATGAAGCTCCTGCGCCTTCATAACGAGAGCCAGTTTAGCAGTAACGGTATCGACCGCGTCAACTATATAATCGAACTCCTCAAACGGGAACTCATTTTCATTCTCAGGCAGAAAAAAGCACTTGTGTATGCGGATATCCACATCGGGATTTATCTCCCTCATGCGCTCAGCCATGACCTCGGCTTTGTATTTGCCGACGGTTTTCCGCGTGGCTATTATCTGACGGTTAAGGTTGGTAAGACAGACCTTGTCGTCGTCGATAAGGTCAAATTTATATACTCCGCTGCGGACAAGAGCTTCGCAGACGTATCCGCCTACGCCGCCGATACCGAATACCGCGACACGGGCATCTGCGAGCTTGCTCATTCCGTCCTTGCCCAATAATAGCTGTGTTCTTGAAAACTGATTAAGCATTTTTCTCACCTGTTAACATAGTATTTTTGTAGTTATAATATGATTATATAGCTGTTTAGAGTAAATGTCAATAACGAATTCACAGAAATCCTATTGACAAAGTGTGCATATTATAGTATAATATTAACATAGCAAATCAGTATGAATTGATGGAGGTGCTTGTTATGCAGGTATATATGCGTAAAATGAATATGTGTATAATAGCAAGCTCCGCGCTTACTGTATCATAGGCTTTTCCTGCCTGTAAACTGACAGTCTGCCGCGGAGGCAGACTATTTTTTTTACAGGAGTGATAATATGAAAAGGATAGAAGTGATTTCTCTCGACAGAATAGGGCTTGTAGGCGAGATTTCCAACGTCATCAGGCGCCTTAACGGTAACATTGTAACCCATACAGCCAATGTAGTGACAGACGAAAAGAATAACCTCGTTTCACATTTTACTGCCGATATCCACTTTGAGACTACTTCAGAAGATGAAACTGTTTCACGCAGACTTCGCAGGATAAAAAATGTCAGACAGGTAATAATAACCGATCTGTGAGGTGATAGCAATGAACGAAACAATCAGAAAAGCAATATATGACAAATACATAGTACCAACTACAAAAGAACGTCCTGACTATATCGGCGTGGAAATAGAAATGCCTGTAGTAAACCTCAGCGGACAGCCTGTTGACGAAGCTGTTTCCATTAAGACTGCCGAAAGCTTCATCAGACACTTCGGTTTCATCGCATCAGGCAGTGACACTGACGGCAATATAACCTCTGCGAAGCATGAGCAGACAGGTGATATACTGTCCTTTGACTGCTGTTATTCAAATCTTGAATTATCCTTCGGTAAGGCAGTTGGTCTTTTTGAAATAAAGGACAGATTTGAGCGATACTGCCGCTTTCTCAATGCTGAATTTGCAAAGCACGGCTATACTATTACAGGTATGGGCGTTAATCCCAATGCGGATATAAACCACAATCAGCCTATCCAGAATGAGCGCTACCGTATGCTTTATCATTACCTGCACTCTTATCCGCAGCACAAGAATGAAGTGGCGATGCGCTTCCATGAACGTCCGGATTTTGGAACCTTTACAAGTGCTTCGCAGGTGCAGCTTGATGTGAGATATGAGGAGCTCACAGATGTTATCAACGTTTTCGGTCTGCTTGAGCCATACAAGGCTCTGCTGTTTGCAAATTCATATCTCTCCGATTATCCCGAATTCCTGTGTGTGAGGAATATGCTGTGGGAGCACAGTATGCAGGGCTATAATCCCCATAATGTCGGAATGTTCGGCAAAAAGGTGTCGAGCATAGACGAGCTTATTGACTATATTGGAACGCAGTCCATTTACTGCACCATGCGTGATGGCAGATACATTGATTTCACGCCTCTCACTTTAGATGAGTTCTTTTCCCGTGACTCTGTTGAGGGCGAATACTTCGACGGCGAAAAGTATCAGAAGATAAGCTTTGCGCCTGAAATTTCCGACCTTGAATATCTGCGTACATTCAAATTCGAGGACCTTACATTCAGGGGAACTATCGAATACAGAAGCTCCTGCTGTCAGCCGCTCTCGGAGGCTCTGACAGTTGCGGCGTTCCACACAGGTCTGAAGGAAAAGCTGCATGAGCTGAAGGAACTGCTTGAAAACGACGACGTGATATATTCTCACGGCTTCAATGCCTTAGAACTTCAAAAGCTGCTGTCAAAGCGCAGTCAGCCATATTTCATTGACGAAAACAGGATAGAAAAGCAGCTTATAAGCATACTCGATCTTTCATCAGAGGGACTGAAACAGCGAAAGCTCGGTGAGGAAATACTACTCGTTCCGCTGTATGAAAGAGCGCAAAGACATACAAATCCTGCCAGAACTATGCTTGACGGAATAAATAACGGTATCCCCATGATAAACTACATTGAGCAGTACGCTGCTATATGAGGTGAAAATATGACCACAAGCAAATATTACTACAGTGGAAAATTCGGCATTGAACGTGAAACTCTCCGTGTGGACGGTCAGGGCAGACTCGCTCAGACTCCTCACCCTTTCGGCAATGACGAGCATATCACAAGGGATTTCTGCGAGAATCAGGTGGAGCTTGTAACTCCTGTCTGTCACAGCGTTGATGAGGCTATTGAAGCCCTTGCGGTGCTCGATAAAACAACCCGTGAGGAGCTTGCCAAAAACGGTGAGAGCATATGGCTGTACAGTAATCCGCCCCACTTTGACAGCGAGGACGATATACCAATTGCAGACTTCACAGGAGACCATTCCTCAAAGCGTGCCTACCGTGAAGTGCTGCAGCAGAAATACGGAAAAAAGCTTATGCTTTTCTCGGGAATCCATTTCAATTTCTCATTTGCAGAGGAATTTCTCCGTGAACTTAATACAGATAATGAGGACTTTCACAGCTTCCGCGACGAGCTTTATCTCAGGCTTTACAAGCAGCTCATGGTGCATAGCTGTCTGCTTGTGCTTCTGACCGCATCGAGCCCGTATTATGACGCTTCACTTGACAAGGACGGAAAAAGCGGTATAATTATGAGTGAATATTCGTCCCTGCGGAACAGCAAACGCGGCTACTGGAACAAATCCCTGCCCATACTCGACCACAGGAGCTTAAAGACATTCACAGGCAGTATCAAGAAGCATATTGTGACGGGTTCGCTGTACTCCGCAAGCGAGCTTTATCTGCCCATACGTCTTAAACCAAAGGACGTGAACAGTCTTGAAAATCTTGCGGCAAACGGCGTTGATCATATCGAACTGAGAATGTTCGACCTCAATCCCTCTGCATCTCTCGGTATAGACGGAAGAGACCTTGAATTTGCTCATCTGCTTATTCTTTATCTGCTCTCGCAGCCCGATTTTGACTTCACTCCGGAGCTGCAGGAAAAGGCAGTGCGCGATCATAAAAATGCAGCTTTGCTTGAACCCGATACAAAGCTTTTAGAGCGCGGAACAGAGATCATCGAAGAAATGGAAAAGCTTTTTTCGGATAACGAAAAGGCACTTGAAGTAATTGCGTTTGAAAAGAATAAAATAACCAGCAATGCCTGTTTCAGCAAGACGATTCTGAATTATGCATTATGAATGGAAAGGCGGTGACATAAATGTGCGAGCTTCTGGGCTTCACTTCTGAAAAGAATACGGATATATCAGACTATCTGCGTACCTTTTTTGCTCACAGCAGAAGCAATCCTCACGGTTGGGGAATGATGTACGAAAACAGCGGCAGAGTCATTCTGAAAGAGCCTGTCTGCGCCGCTGAAAGCTCTTTTCTCGGCGATATGATAGATAGTCTTGCTCCGCAGAAAAATCTTCTCGCACATATAAGATTTGCCACCGTAGGTTCTATAAATGAAAACAACTGCCACCCGTTCACAGGCAGGGATATCTCAGGCAGAGAATGGACGCTCATACATAATGGGACTATCTTCAACAGCAGGCATAATCACCGATATGCTGCTGCTCAGGCAGGCGATACGGACTCTGAAAGGTTCTTCTTATCGCTGCTCGACCATATGAACGAGCATATCTCACGAGCTGTTCCCAAGGAGCATGAACGCTTTGAGATAGTCAATCATTTCATAGTTGAGAATGCTCCGCGAAACAAGCTGAATCTGATGATATACGACGGCGATATGCTCTATGTACACAAAAATCTGAAAAATACACTTTGCTTCAAGCGTCTTGAAAGCGGCATTGTCTTCGCTACAAAGCCACTTGATGACGGAGTGTGGATACCGTTTCCAATGGCACAGGTCATCGCCTACAAGCACGGTCGGGAGGTCTACCGCGGAGACCGTCACAAGGGTACTTTTGTACCGACTTTAGAGTATATCACGGCTATGGACGCAATGTATTTATGAGGTGAATGCAGTCTTTGACATTACGAACGGGCAGTTCAGAGTAGTCCATTTTAAAAAACTGAAAGATTTACGGAGCAGAACTATGAGTGCAAATGAGCTTAGAAAAGCCGTTATTTCGGACGATGAGCTGAGCTTTTCACATAACGGCAGAGATTACCTTTTATACGGTTGGAACCAGTGCGACGGCTATGTACTCAGCCTTGAATGCGAGGGCGAACTTGTGTGGCAGTCCGCACCTATGCCGAAAGCTGACTGTACAGAAGAATTCCTCAGGTATTATTCCGAATTATAACCGATAACAACTATTTCAGAGCGGGCATTACTGTTTCTTCACCCGCAACCTATTAAGCCGCAGGTCTTCCTGTGGCTATAATTGTTTTAGCCATTGATCTCAAAGGGCACTGTGCTCGAATCATGGAAGTCTCCGTTGAATTCAAGTGGAACGTCAAGGCTGCGGTCCTCGTTTCTGTGAACGTATAATAAAAATATCTCAGGTTATATTCAAAAGCACTATTATATATATCGCGAATTATTGTCCTTTTGTTTAATATGCAGAAAAAGCAATCATGATATTGACACATTGCGAACTTGTGAATATAATATAAAACTGATAATGATAATCATTTTTAGTTTCGCGCTGATTTGAGAACAGATGAGGTGAATACAATGACAAACAGCAAAAAAAGAGTTGTCTCATGGATAGTCCTTATAGTATTCAGCTTTGTCATTTTTGGCTCATCTTGTTTTATTATAACTCACGCAGATCATGATTGTACCGGTGAGGACTGCTCCGTCTGCATGGAGCTTGCGGAGTGCCATAATGCTCTGAACGCGCTTGGTACGGCGTTTATTGGCGGCGTAAATCTTGCGGTCGCGATGCTTATTCTGGCTGTGACCGCAAGCTCTTTCACTAAAACCAAAACGGAACATACAACACTAATTTCTCTGAAAGCAGAGCTTCTGAATTAAATACTGACAGCATTATCTTCTACGGGATAGTTATGTCCAAACGTCGATCTTATGGGACAACTATGCCTTTTTGCAGGAATGCAGGGTGTGTTTTCGGCATTGCCGTATGAAAATACACCTTATTTCGTTATGCTATCAATATCTTAATTTGGAGGCTATTTTTATGTTTAACCTGATTCCGCAAAACTGAACCCGCCAAGTACTATACAAAACAGCGTAAATATGGTAAAATAGAGATACAAGAAACGCTGTGAAAACAGCACCCGGA
>CACYSQ010000040.1 GCA_902777125.1 Ruminococcus flavefaciens | reverse complement strand
TAATTTGAGTGGAATAGGATTTTAGTGCTGAAACGCTATTCAAATATAGTGATAATAATTCGATAATTGTTCTCAAATTGCAGAAGCCAAATAATCATAGGTCCTGATAATATAGTCCTTTATCAAGTCATAGTTTGGGCTCACATCGGGGAAAGCCGCTTTTGTTTCACACTCTGCTTTCGTTATATTACCAATAATTGTTTCTCTATCTGGTGCTTGAGCTTGTTGAGAACAATCTCTAAGTCTCTATCTCGCCGAGAATGAATAGTGCAAACAAAATCGTTCCATCAATGTGGGAACGATTTGTTTGTTATGAGTTAAGTATCAGTTCTGCACCTGGCAAAGGAAAATTGTAGGATTTTTTAAGCTTGTTCCATATATAATATCAGAATTTGAAGCATACCGTAAAGGAAAACACAGGGCCAGACGGTAAAAACAGTCACAGGGACTTGATTTTTTTGAGATAATATGATAGAAATGAAGTTGAAAAAGCGTAGTAACAAATAGAGAACATTTCATTCCAGGGAGGAACAACCATGAAAAAAGTTATCGCATTATTATCTGCTACTGCACTGTTCGCATCTGTCTGTTCGTGTTCCGTAGGCAAGTCAGGAAGCACTTCTGACGAAACATCATCTGACAAAGAGCATATACCAAGGACAGCGGAGATTATTTACAGCAATTCCTACAAGGCTGAGCTTCTGAAATCCGATGATGTTTACAGCTTCAGCAGTCTTGAAGAAATGCAGGACGGTACATGGCTCGCAGTCGGTTCGAGCATGAGCAGGAACGACGGGCTCCACATTTACAGGTACGCGTCCGATCTCTCGTCCTATACAGACATAACACCCGATCTCAGGAAGGACTTCACCGGGACGGAGGTCTATGCACAATACTGCTTTTCAGGCTCCGGGGACATCTTCGCGTTGGTGGAGTGCTCTGACGGGAGCAATGCGGACAACTCGTCTGACAGGAGCGGCAACACCTTCTGTTACGCTGTATACGGTACGGACGGCGTACTGAAATCGAAGTCCGGGAGCGTTGACCTCTCACCGTACTTTGACGATGAGGGAATGCTCGAGTTCAGGCTGTCGGAAGCCGCTGAGGACGGCTCACTGCTCATGGTCAGCAGCGAGCTGAGGATACTGAAAATCAATCCGGAAGGCAAGGCTGAGCTTGTATATGAGCCGGACAGCAGCGAGAGGCAGAACACCTCCAACGGCCTATACAACACCTGTTACTTCTTCCGCGACCGTGACGGCAAGCTGATCCTTGTGAGCAGCGGAAATGTTGAGACTGAAAGTGGAACAAAGACCCGCACACTTTTCCGGGAATTCGATACTTCCGCGAATAAGCCCGGCGAATCGGTCTATACCATTGAAACTTCTACCAGCGGCATAACTGAAAGAGCCTGCGGAGGCAGGGGTGATTACCGTTTGGTATATCCAGAAGCAGAAGGCTTATTCGGCGTCAGGGACAACGGCGAAGCTGAACCCATACTCAAATGGGCAGATTGTGACCTTGCTTCGATGCCACTTGCGCCATACGGAGAAGAGGACTATATCGGCTATTTCCGGAACAACGGCAACGGTAAATCCTCCGGCTTTTACAGGCTTACTCCCTATGAGGAGGGCGAAGGTACAGAGACAAAGCTGCTGACATATACAGTCATCGGCAATACGATAATGTATGAAAGAGATAAGTTCAGTGCCATAAACAGTGGCAGGGACGACTACCGTTTTCAGTTAAAGAGCTATGACGGCTACAATGCAGAAAACGACTGGAACAATACCGGTGCCTACGAACAGTACAAGCGCGACATTATCACAGGCGATGCACCGGATATAATAATCACAAGTGATTACGATCTGATACAAACACTTGCCGGAAAAGGTGCGTATGCTGATTTGAGCAAGTTCATGGAGAACGACCCCGATGTGAACCGCGAAACGCTTCTCCCGAATGTTATAGAAGCACTTGAGGACAATGAGGGCAGGATATATGCACTTCCGCTGGAATTCTGCGTCGAGACGCTTCTTGTCAAGAAAAAGTATGGTCAGAGAGAAAACTGGACTATGGACGAGATGATAGAGTTTTTCGATAACGCACCTGCATCAGCCGACCAGCTTTACAATAACAATGAGAGAGTATTCATGCTGAACCGTTTCCTTACGGGCATGGACAGCCTTATCGACTATGATAAAGCCGAATGTCATTTTGACAGCGAAGAATTTATAAAAATGCTGAAATTCGTGGGAAGATTTATTGAAAAGCTTGATTCGCCGGACAAGTTATCAGACCCGGAGGGACATAGAAATTACTATGCTGACAGGGCTACATGGTGGGCGAATGATCGTGCTCTTTTTAAAACGGTCGAATTTGGCTATGACAATGATATAAGATATGTAAGAGATATTGAAGCAGGGGAAGATGTTATGTTTGCAGGCTATCCCTCGGAAAATGGGAGCGGCGGCAAGCTGGACATCCGCGGATATTTTGCGATACTCAACACCTGTCCCGATAAGGAGGGCGCATGGCAGTTTGTGCGCAGCTTCCTGACTGAAGAATTTCAGGGTGAGCTGCCCGATGAAGACATTGAGGCAAAAATGGGGTATTTAAAAAACATCGTATGCTATTCGCCTCGAAGAGATGTTTTTGAAAAGCAGATGGACAATACCATGTTCATGTACGAATACGATGCTGAGAAAGGCGAAGTGGTTCAGGTCGATTCAAAGCCCGAGTATAGACTTGGAAGATCATATTACCCTTTGACAAAGGAAGAACGCGATGATTATGAGCGCTATATCCTGAGCTGTAAGACTATCGAAGGAAGCTACAGCACCGAAGTAAGGGATATATGCTGGGAGGAGGCTTCCGCGTATTTTGCCGGAGACTGCACCGCGGAGCAAGCGGCTGAAATGATACAAAACCGCTGCTCGATACTTGTGAGCGAGCAGTCATAAGCGGTGAAATCAAGAACAAATAAGGAGGTGCCGGCTTGAAGATAACAGCTGAGAATTTTCTGGCGGAATTGCAGCGTAAGAACGAGAAAGCTCTGGAATATGTCGTCAGGGAATATGCCGGCTTGCTGAAAGCGGTCATAAACCGCATACTCTACGTCTATCCGGAGGATGCCGAGGAATGTCTGTATGACGTTATACTGAAGATATGGGAGCATATCGGAAGCTACAGCCGGGAAAGGGGCAGATTTGAGAGCTGGGCGGCAGCGATAGCGAAATACGCTGCCCTTGACAAACTCAGAGTCCTCAAACGGCTTGAGCCTATGGAGGATATTGATGAAATGGACATCGCGGATACATCGAGGCTTACTGGAAACGAGGTATTCGACGGCTTTTTCACGGAGCTGGTCTCATGCCTCAGCGAGGAGGACAGGGCACTTTTCATCCGCATCTTCTGGAAGGGCGAAAGCGTCGGCGAAGCAGCAGAGCAGTTGGGAAAGTCCCCGGACGTTCTGTATAACCACATATCAAGAGGAAAGAAAAAGATTATCAGGCATTTCCCAGGCTATTTCCGGAAGGAGGAAAAGTGATGAAAGATTTACTGTATCAAATCCTTAACAACAATTCGGCAGAGCTGCCTCCGTCAGAACGTATAAGCGATAAGGAAGCTGAGGATATAATGAAGCGCTTCCGCAAGGACAAGAATGAACGGACGTCAAGATCATTTCGCAGACCGCGTTTGAGCGTTATACTTATCGCCGCAGTGGTCACTGCCGGGTGTATCGGTACAGCAACCGTAGGCGCTGCAAAATTCGGCGTTTTCAGCGGGCTTAACAGTACACAGAAGCAAACCTTTGAGTGGAACGGAACTACTCTTCCCATTGACAAATACGAGAACCGCTACGACTATGACAGCATAGCCGACAACGCAGAGAATATGCCGGAGCTGCTGAAGGCTGAGGGCGATAATCTCTCAGCGAAGGTCGAGGAGGTCTACTGTGACGGCTGCACCACTATCATCAGTCTTTCCGGAAGCCTTAAGGACGGAAATCCAGACGGGAAGCATCTCCTGAAATTCGTTTACTTCACAATAGATGTCAACGGAGAGACCTATGAGAACTTTGCCGATCCCAAGAAGCATCCGGCGTGGGTGTACGGCGAGATGAAACTCGAAGAGGGAAATACCAACAAATTCAGCGGAACTATCCAGCTCATCAATTTTGACGGCAAGGAGATAAAGGAGCCTGCAACCCTTAATATAAAGGTAGCGGCGGTGAGGGAACTCGCACATTACATGGATGACAGTGCAAAGGAAAGCAGCGGTTTCTCACTGTCTGTTCCTGTAGTTCCGAACGCTTCCTTGCGTCACAGGAAGGAGCTTACGGTCGAAGAGGACGGTTTTGCTGTACGGTGCTATGAGGTGTCTCCGGCAATGATGATAGTGGGCTTCCGGTCTGACGAGAAGTTCTCGTGCGGACTTTTCGATGAGAACGGCAGCAGCCTCAAGGAGTTCTTCCTGACCGACCCTCCGGACTATGTGGACGGCTTTGAGATACGCTGTTTCCAACCTGTCGGCGCCGGAAAGGTCACTGCTCGGTTCTGGGACAAGAGCTGCAAGCACGGTATGCCCGATGAAAGCGGCATTTTTCCGCCGGTAAGTGAGCTGGAATTAGACATAAACGAAATATATGCAGATGTAGAAATGGAAAGTTAAATAATAAAAATAAATTTGCTCCTGTAACACTTTTTGTATTCAGTAAGAATATATAAGTGAATGCATTCATAACAGAGAGGAGTGAACCGATGACTCACAGCGAGTACCGTATGCTGCTGGAAAAGGACAAGTCAACAGCGCAGCGGAAATTGTTCGACGAGTACCTGAACTACGTCTACGCTGTCGTCTACAACCGCCTGAGAAGCTGCGGCAGCCGTGAGGACACAGGCGAGTGCGTCGTTGATGTGTTCATGGACGTTTTCTCCTCGTATGACACTAAAGCAGAGCTGAACGGCGATATCAAGGGCTTTATCGGGACTGTCGCATTCAGGAAAGCGGCAGATTATCACCGCAGACTGTGCAGAAAGAACACAAGCGTTTCCCTTGATGATGAGAGCACAGAGACAATAGCCTCCGGGGAAAATGTGAGCGAAATGACCGAGCAGAATGAAATCCGCGGCATACTTCTTGACCTGATAGAAAGTCTCGGCAAACCGGATTCCGTGATAATCCTCGAGAAGTTCTTCTACGGGAGAAATGCGCTGGAGATATCGAGGCTCGTGCATCTTTCACCGATAACAGTGCGGGTAAGGTGCAGCAGGGCGCTGAAAAAACTGCGGAAGCTTCTTGCGGACAACGATATCACGATATGAACGGAGGTCAGTATGAAAAAGCTTGATCTGAAAATACTTGAAAATGCCGATCTGAAAACTGCCGGACGTATCGCGGAGATGTGTCCGTCTGTGGACGAAACTGAACGCAAAGGTCTCCTGCGGAGGCTCAAAAAGCGCTGCGGAAATGCCGATAACAGGCAGCTCAGCGTGATCCCGGACAGCTCTGACAATGAAGAATACTATGAATACAAATTGACTGGAGCTGGTAATATGAAACGAAAGTGGTTGAAGCCGGTCCGTGCAACAGTGACGGCGCTTGTCATTGTCGGCGGACTTGCAGGAGGCTTTGCTGTTGTAAAGTCGATGAAGAAGGACAAGCCTGAACCTGCTTCAAGTGTGGCGGAAAGCACTCTGCCTACCGATACAAACGGAAAGCAGGTCGTTACTATTGGCTTGCTTTGTTACAATCCTGATATTGAGTCATTGATTACTAAGTACAACAAAAGTCAGGAAAAATATACTTTGAAGCTGGTAAAATATACTGATATTACGGATAACAACAATGCTAAAAAAAATGACGTGAACTATGATTACTCGCAAGAAAAACAGAAGCTGAAACTCGACATTATCAGCGGAGATGCACCGGATATTATCTATGGTGACAACAGTTTTATGAACGGTCTTATTTATCTTGATATGTTTGAAGATATGTATGGATTAATGGATAATTATAACGGTATAAAGCGCGGAGAGATACTTTCAAATATGCTTGACGGCTTTGATGTTAACGGTAAGCTGCCTCTCATTGGTACGGATTACAGAATATTCACAGCAATAGCAAAGACTAAATTTGTCGGAAATGATGCAGAGAACTGGACTGTTGACAGATTCATCGAAACTGCAAAGTCAATACCTGATAATATGCAGATACTGAAAAGTACATCTTTTTACTGGCAAGGCTCTGTTTGTGATAATTGTCAGAGTATGTCGTATTATGCTGCACAAAAGCTGCTGAATGATTGTATTGACAGAGAGAATAATACTTGCAATTTTGATAATGCAGCCTTGAAAAAGGCTATTGAATTTGCTCTTGATTACCCCGATAATGAAAGACATAATGTCAGCAGTATGAGCGTTGAAGATCAGGATTCCTTTTTTTTAGATATGCAGTATGCTATGATAAATGACAAAGCGCTTGTTTCAGGGCTTACCATAACGGGACTTGGTGCTGCTGAAGGAACCGAAACATGGGGGTGGTTCGGCGAAGATGATATGACATTTGTGGGATATCCCAGTGAAAATGGCAGCGGTGCGGTAACTGAATTCCAAAATCTGTACGGTATCAACAAAAGCAGTGACAATAAAGAGGGAGCGTGGGACTTTCTAAGTTATGTTTTGAAAAACAGTCCTGTATCAAAGGCTGTGCTTGACGAGCAGTACAATACAAGGATAACGAATGCCAGCGATAATATCTATTCACAGTTTATTTCATGGGATAAAGAAAAAGGAACAATGACAAACGCAGGCAAACTCATAACACAGAAGCGTGTAGATCAGCTTTACAATTATATACAGTCTGTTAAGGTCGAACCGTTTGTTTATGACGATGTCAAATCAATAATAAAAGAAGAATTTGCCTATATTTATAACGGCGAGCGCACTCCCGACCAGTGCATAGACATACTTAACGACAGAGTGGAGAAATATCTCGCCGAAAACGAATAGGGAAGTGATAGCTTGAAAGCAATCAGAAGCCAGTGCGGAAGACGCCGAGAGAGGCTGTTCAGCAGCGCTTGTATCATACCGAGCCTTGCAGGAGTTCTTGCATTTTTCATAGTACCTTTCGGGATAGTTGTGTACTATTCCCTGATAAACAATCCGGTGAAAAAGGAATACGTCGGACTTGAAAACTACCGGAAGATAATGCACAATACCGCGTTCCGGAAAGCGGCAGAGAACACCGCATTTTTCTCGGCAGTATCGGTGCCGCTGGTGATAATACTGTCACTCGGACTGGCAATGCTTCTCGAAAAAAAGATACCCGGCAGAAGCATCTTCCGCACCTTTTTCCTCTGTCCGCTAATGGTCCCGACAGCATCGGTCGTGCTTGTGTGGCAGGTGCTTTTTCACAGTCACGGAACCGTCAATCAGGTCGCGGAGATGTTCGGCGGAGAACCGATAGACTGGCTGAAATCCACGAAAGGACAGCTCGTCATTATCCTGATGTTCCTGTGGAAAAATACCGGCTACAGCATGATACTTTTCATGGCGGCATTAAGCGGTATCCCCCGCGATATGATAGAGGTCGCCGAGCTCGAGGGTGCAGGTGCATGGTATCAGTTCGTCCACATCAAGCTGCGGTACCTCTCACCGACTATACTCTTTGTATTAATATTATCCCTGATAAACTCGTTCAAAATATTCCGCGAGGTATACCTCCTCACAGGAAATTACCCCTACGACAAGCTGTATATGCTCCAGCACTTCATGAACAATACCTTCAATAAACTGGATTACCAGAAACTCTCAGCGGCTGCAGTTCTGTTCGCAGCTGTGATGATCGTGATAATGGCAGTGCTGCTCTTACTGGAAAATATCTTCGGAAAGGACGTTGAGAGCTGATGAGATTTCGCAGGAATATCAGGACCGTTTTTGTCACGGTTTTTGTTGCGATCGGAGCAGTTCTTTTCCTCATGCCGACCGTCCTTACCATATCGAATTCGTTCATGGCTTCGAGCGAGATTTCCGCGAATTATGGCGCTATGTACAGCAATATGACCAACACCGAAAAGACCTACATAGCCGAGGACGTCAACCTAAAATTCATACCGGATAAGGTCACAGTTGACCAGTACCGAGCGGTGCTGATAACGAGCTCGGACTACCTCGTAAAGTTCTGGAACTCAGTGCGCCTGACCCTTCCGATAACGCTCTTTCAGATGCTCGTTGCGGTGCTCACATCGTATGGCTTTGCACGTTATCCATCGAAGCTGAAAGGCATCATTTTCTTCGCCTACATAATACTCATGATAATGCCGTATCAGGTAACGCTGGTCCCGAATTATCTCGTCGCGAAGAAATTCGGACTGCTGAATACACGGTCAGCGATTATACTTCCTGCAATATTTTCTCCGTTCAGTATATTTCTGCTCACAAAGATCATGCGGAGGATACCGGTCTCCTACGTTGAGGCGGCAAAGCTCGACGGCGCCGGAGAATTGCAGATATTGACGCGGATATACATTCCCATGTGCCGGAACGCGATAATCTCGATAGGAATGCTGGTTTTCATCGACTACTGGAACATGGTCGAGCAGCCGCTTATTCTCATGGCAAGTGACGAAGCAAAGGCACTGCACCCGCTGTCGGTCTTTCTCTCGCAGATCAACGCGAATGACGTTGGACTTGCCTTTGCTGTGGGTGTCGTGTACATGATACCTGCGCTTCTGATATTCCTCTACGGCGAGGACTATCTTGTGGAGGGAATCGTCTGCTCAGGCGGAATAAAAGGATAGGAGATGAGACTGTGAATACCGAAACTACACCGGACAAAGCCTCAAAAAAGCGCGAAATAATAAAGACTCTGCTCATTGTTTTTCTTGCGGCGCTTTTACTGCTGACGTTTTTTTCAAACACCATCATGAACCGCGCACTTGCGGAAATCACGACCTCTCAGGTCACTTCCGGCAAGCTCACGGAACGCATTCGTGCCACGGGAATAGTCGAAGCCGAGCAGACATACGAGGTAAAAACTGACGAGAACAGGACGGTTTTCAAGATAAACATTAAGACAGGTCAGAAGGTCAGCGAGGGGGACGTTCTGTTCACTCTCGGGTCAGCGGAAAGCGCCTCCCTGAGCGCGGCTGAGAATGAGCTTGACGCCCTCGAGCTCGAATACAATAAGCTCCTGCTGACACCTCCTGCTGATTATTCGTCTGAGGATCAGCAAATAAGGAACGCGGCGGAGGATCTCGATCAGGCTATCGTTCGTAGAGACGCTGCACTTGCGGCACAGAAGACTTCCGCACAGGCAAAAGCTCAGTATAACGCAGACCGTAACGAAGCAAAGCGTCTGTCTGAGCTCAGGGACAAGCTCTCCGCGACTATTTCTGCGATAGACGGCGACGACTACACATCGGCTTCTGCGGAGCTTATCGGAGACCTTCCTGCGCTTAAAACCACATGGCAGACCGCAGAGAATGAGTACGCCGCCGCTTATGAGCTGTACACAAAAGCTGTCGAAAACGGTGACGCTGAGACAGCCCTTGCAGACTGCAATGCAAAGGACGAAAAGAGGGCTTCAGCGAAGGCAGAGTACGACAAGACGAAGAGCGGTATCCGTGCTGGACTTGCCGCGCAGCTTACCGATACAGAGGGGAAACTCAGTACGGTCAACGCAAGGATTTCTTCTTATGAGGAGAACGTTTCGGCAGGCGGTATGAGCTATGAAGACTGTGTAGCTGACGTTCAGATGAAGCAGCGGACACTTGAAACGCTGAGGATAAATCTCGCAAAAACACAGAATTCTAACAGTGTTGCTCAGCAGCAGTACGCTCTCGACCTTGAAAGCAAGAAGAGTGTCATAGAGAAAAAGCGTCAGGAGATCGAAACGCTCCGCCAGAACAATACAACTGTCGATATCACTTCAAAGTACAGCGGAACGGTCAGAACGGTAAACGTTAAGCCTGATGAAATGACGGCTTCCGGAATACCGCTTGCGGTCATCGACCTTGACGATGCCGGCTTCAAGATGAATGTCAGCGTTGAGACTGAGCTTGCTAAAAAATTATCGGTGGGTGCTACTGCTCAGGTCGTGAACAACTGGAACGGCGAAGCAAAGGCAGTTCTTGAGACTATGATAACCGATCCAGACAGCAACGGCAAGCGAATGAAACTTTCATTCAGAGTTATCGGTTCTGTTACTGTTGGCAGCAATCTTGAAATATCCCTGCCGCTTAGTTCTGGACAGTATCAGTCGATAGTCCCGAAAAGCGCTGTTTATTCAGACCAGAAGGGCGATTTTGTCTACAAGGTGCGCTCAAAGCACACGCCTCTTGGCAACCGTTATTACGCCGAAAGAGTCTCTGTGAACGTTATCGCCTCGGACGATAATTCAAGCGCAGTTTCAGGTGAGCTGACCGGTTCCGACAGCATCATCACGGCATTCAGCAAACCGATAACAGCCGGCGATCAGGTTCGCCTTAAATCATGATATGTGTATGAAAAAGAAGATAAAAATAAAGCACATCGTCCTTGCGGCGGTCAATCTTGCCGCGATAATTGCGATGATAGTCTTAACGTTTGCCGGAAAAAGACTTGCAGGATCGCAGCGTTACAACTACGCTGCCGAACGCTGGACGCAGGGAGAGGGCGGTTACACTCAGGTGAGCTGTTTTTTCTCAGAGGACAGCGGATTTACAAGGGATAACATTCTTCCGGTGCGTCTATCAGTGAAGAACACGTTGAAAACGGTCGCGGTAACAGACGAGCGCTGTCCGGACGCATACAGTGCGCCTTTGGGGAGGTTCGGAGTTACCTGTGACACAGCCTGTTTTTCACAGGCGGAGGTCACGGCTGCAAGTGGCGAGTTCTTCATGTTCCGTTGCTTTGACCTGCTGAGCGGAAACTATTTCAGCGACCGCGACATAATGCAGGACGGTACTGTTATCGACAGGACGCTTGCGTTCAGCCTTTATGGTTCAGACGATGTTGTTGGCATGAATATCTACATCAACAACGTCAGCTTTAAAATTGCAGGTATTATTGACGACCCGCAGACAAAGTACGAGAGGGAGTGCGCCGGGAATTACCCGAAGGCTTACATTTCCTATTCAAAGGCATCAGAGCTTGCCGGGACGGAAACGTTCACGAAGGTCACCTGCTATGAGTGCATCGTCCCTGACCCGGTGGATGGCTTTGGATACAGAGCGGTCTCAGACGTTTTTCGGGACAGTTATGAGGGAAAGCTTCTGCTTGTGAACAACACGGAGAGGTTCACTCCGTCCGTGAGAGTGAAGGCATTGAAAAACCTCAGCCGCAGCGGTGTCAGAGACGATTCCGTCCGGCTTCCCTACTGGGAGAACGCCTCGCGCATCGTTGAGCATAAGCTGACGGTGATATACAGTGTCGGGAGAGCTTTGCTTGCAGTACCTGTGCTGACTGCGGTATGGTATGTCATTCAGCTTTTCAGATTGTGGGTACGCAAAAAGCGAGTGCTTGCGTGCTGGATAAGCGACAAGCTGTATAGCTTATGGTGCAGAACATCAAGAAAAGAATCTCATTCAAGATTTAATAAATCATTATTTTAAATACACTATTTTGTTTTTCTTTCTTGATCCAAAGGTTCAGATTATAACGACCGATTATCTTCAAGTTTTTCGCTAATACTCATATTGCATTTCAATGCCATCTGATTTGATACCAAGGTCTCGTTTCTTACGTTGTATAGCCTGCAACAGCTTCCTAAGGGTGAAGATACTTGATATACCGACAACGCTTACAGACTTTCCGCCGGAGCAGGCATGGGTACTCGAAATGATAAACGCTATCCTCATCGAAGTCCTCGGTGCTATAGCCGAGAACGAGCGTAACAAGATACGTGCTCGTCAGCGTGAAGGCATTGAAGCTGCCAAAAAGAAAAACGTCCGTTTCGGACGTCCACCTAAATCTCTACCTGACAACTGGCAGCAGATAATGGCAGATGTCCGCAACGGAAACAAAAAGCCTGTAGAAGCGGTTAGGGAATTAGGTGTATCTCGCTCTTACTTCTACAAGCTTTATAGCGACAATTGATAGATGTAGCCTCCTTCGAGAGGCTACTATTCTATTCCAAGATCATTTGTTAATGAAAGAGTCTTTAATACTACTTCTGAGCATTTCAAGCTCATTCTGGCAAGCTGTTATTTTAGGCGTATAATCAATCACAGTATTCAATTCTTTTTTTAAGCTATCCTTATCAGAAGACCAACTCTTTTTTCGTTAAGTTTACGGACAGAAGCCTCTCTAAGTTTTCTATCAGCGCTGTCTGTTTTTTTAGCATAAGGAAAGGGCTATGTCCTCCGTAACCTGTGTACGGAAGGTATAGCCCTTATTTTCTGTGCCTATTCAATTAAGTGTAATCCTGCTTTAATCTTTTCAGAAACAGTTCTGCTATCGGCGAGAACACCTGATACTTTTTCCAGATGATATACATATTCGTTTCAAGTGTCGGCTTTATGGGTCGAAAACAAAGACCGCTTTCCTCACTTGTGTCTACAAGGTACTCAAAGGTCAGCATACACCCCAGCCCCTCCTTCACAAACACTGAGCCGTTATATGCAAGATTGACTGTTCCCGCAAAGTTGAGCTTATCCATATTATCCCCGCACCAGCGCGGAAAATCCACACGGATAGACTGCTCCGAGCAGAACAGCGGCAGCCCATAAAGATCATCAAATGTTACATACTCTTTTTCGGCTAGCGGACTGTCACGGCGCATCACAAGCCCCCATTTGTCACTTTCGGGGATAGAAAGATAGTTGTATTTTGACAGATTCGGCGGCTCAACAATTACGGCA
>CACYSQ010000039.1 GCA_902777125.1 Ruminococcus flavefaciens | reverse complement strand
CCGGGTGCTGTTTTCACAGCGTTTCTTGTATCTCTATTTTACCATATTTACGCTGTTTTGTATAGTACTTGGCGGGTTCAGTTTTGCGGAATCAGGTATTTAGTTATAAAATTATAGACAAAACAGTTCATATGTGCTATACTATTTTACGATAGGAAGTGTGAACATGAAAGAGGTCCCTTTTCCGAGCTCGCTTTCAGCCCATATCTTACCTCCGTGGGACTCAATAATGAACCTGCATATGAACAGTCCCAGACCTGTACCTGTTTCCGAATGCTTGCCTTTATAGTAGCGTTCCCAGATATGCGGCAGATCCTCCGGAGAAATACCGCTTCCGGTATCCCTGACGGTTATTTTTGCAAAGCCGTTTTCCTCTTCCGCCTTAATGAGGATAGTGCCGTTTTGAGTATGCTTCATAGCGTTGGAGATGAGATTGACGAACACTCGCTGGAGCCTTGTACTGTCTGCGTCGACCTTAGGCAGATCGAGAGGTATTCTTAACGCAAGGTGGTTGTTGTTCTTGTTGAGAACCGCGAAATAAGTTTCCGCAGTCTCACGCACTATGCTGTCAAGGTCGGAGGGAGACTTTTCAAGCACCATCCTTCCTTCCTCAATACGGGTTGCATCGAGTATTTGCGTTACCATAAGAGCCATACGGTTAGCTTCGGAGGATATGCGTCTCAGCTGATTCCTTACCTCATTGCTGTCAGCTCCGTTTGCAACGCTGATCTCAGCGTTCTGAGCATAACCGGACATTGCCGCGAGAGGCGTTTTCAGTTCGTGGGAAACGTCCGAAAGGAAGGTAGTTTTCATTCGGTTTGTTTCTTCGAGTGCTTCTTTTTCCTGCTGTGATCTTATTCTTTCAAGCTCTATCGGATCGGCAACGTAACTTGAAAGCTTTCTTGTATATACGAGGCTCAGCAGCATTATGGCAGCGACTGATGCGTACATCAGCATCATAGCCTTGCGGAAAGACCTCTTATTGTGTTCCTTTTCAGAGCTGTTTATCTCATAAACGGTATCCTGGGCGAGTGAATCTATCAGCTTCTTATCCTTCCACTCCTGTATGATGCCGACGATTGCTGTATTGTCATCGTTCCTGAGTTTAGCTCTGGTAAAATAAACTGATATAAGTCCGTCATCAGTCTCTATGAATGAAGCGCCGGTTTCGTTGTTGTGTACCCATTCAACACCGTTTGCCGCATCGTATTTCGCTTCGCTTTGACGGCGTTCATCGGCGTATATTTCATTGATCATCTCTTCAAACTCATCACGGTATATACCGGTAGGACTATAAAAAAAACTGCCATAGCAGAAGAAGACTTTATCCGTAAAATCATCTGTATCTATCTGCATCGCATCGACGTATGATGAGAATGTAGAGTCGCAGCCCCATTCAAAGTATTCCTGAGTCAACGGGGATCCAAGGCGATCAAAGGCTATATACGCGAGAAGTCTTGTGTTTCTTTCGGTATCGCTGAGGACCGAGCCCTTTTCGTTTTCTCTGAAAATACTCACCATATCATCGGAAAAGATCGAAAGCGATCTTTCACTTCGCTTCTGTATCCTTCCTGCAAGCATTATATATACAACTCCCATACATATAAGAGTTATTATCATTGAAAACAGTATTATTACGAAGAGCTTGTTTTTTAGCTGCATCGATTTTATATTTTTCATTCAGTTTCCCCCTTTTTCGGAACACTGCTCATTTTGCAAGTAGTATGGCAGTTCTCTCATCAGAAAGTGATCTGCGTACCACATAATACATTATACACCATTTTTTTATTATTTCAAGAATAATTACATAATTGTAATTAGTGCATACTCATATTTACAGGAGGTATTTATGCCGCATATTCTATTAGTTGAAGACGATTCGGATATTATGCGTATCAATCGCACCTTCCTTGAAAGCGAAGGATATACTGTTCACTGTGCGGATTCGGTTCAGACCGCTTCTTTCAAGCTCGAAGAGTGTATCCCTGATCTCGTACTGCTTGATGTTATGCTGCCTGACGGCGATGGTATGGATTTTTGCAGTATTCTTCGCACCAAGACTCAGGCACCGGTCATATTTCTGACAGCCCGTGATGAAAGCGAGAGCGTTATAAAGGGTTTCCGCAGCGGAGGTGACGACTATATCACCAAGCCTTACGATCTGAATGTATTAAAGGCTCGCATAGAGGCGCAGCTCAGAAGGAACTCTTCCAAGTCACAGCAGCACCCACGCATTGAGCTTCCAAACCTCACCGTTGATCTTTTTGCCGGCACAGCAATACTTGACGGCAATGAATACTCTCTTCCGCAGCGTGAATTGCAGATACTCTATATGCTGGCTTCGCAAATAGGTTCGAGGATAAGCTATCAGGAGATATACCGCTCGATATACGGCTGCAATGTCGATGACAGCAAGAATATGATCCGCGTGAATATTTCTAGGCTGAAAAAGCACCTTGAAATGGACGATATGAGTACATATGAGATAGCTTCGACTGCTGAGTGCGAGTACGTTCTCAGGCGAGTGATCTTCTGAAAATCTAATGATTACAATTTTGTAATTGTTGTTGACTGATGAAAAAAAAGTGATATAATGTCATTATAAAAAATATCACCTGAAAGGATGGGATCTCTTATGAAAAAAACAATGGCAGTTTTAGTATCTGCAATGATGGGAATTAGTCTTGCTTCATGCGGCCCAGCCAATGACAGCAGCAAAAGCAGTGACAGTGCAAAGGCAACAACTGAAAGTCAGACTGTCAACAGTCTTCCTGCAATAGACAAAGCAGAGATAGTAGCAGAATATACTGATTTCGCTGACGGCTATATGTTCCGGCTTGATGTTGAAGGCAGCCTTAAATACTGGACAGCAGAGGTGACCCTGACAGACTGCGGTGAACAGAGTAAAATCACTGTCTCAACAAGGGATTATGACAGAAACAGCAGGTACATTACCGGAGGCAGCACGATAACCGATGTAAGTGCCGTGGTCACTCCGTATGACGCAGATGGCAATGCCGGCAAACCTGTGAACGTAAAATGGGATCATGATCGTTTAGAAAAGTCCACCGAAGAAAACACGATCGAATTTTCAGATCCGGCAACAGAGACTTCATCGGAAGACCTAAGTGTTGATGCGATCGTCGGTGACTGGTATTATGAGAACCGTGATGCAGGTTCAGAGGGATATGTAGGAATTCCCAAGGGCCGCGTTACAGTGTCGGCTGACGGTACATACAGCTATAATAACGGCAGCTCAATATCCGATGGCAAGGTTAAGCTGAATTACGAAGAATACTCTGACGGTTCAAAGGTCCCTTACTATGCTTTCTACAATGAAGACGGGGATCTATGGATAGGCTGCTATGTCAGTGAGACTGAAAAAGATGTATTAAACATCGGCAACAGCGGTGAGAGCCGACTGGTCCGTGACACAGGAAACACATCAGGCGGTACAGATGATAAACCCGTTCCCAATGACTACGAGTACAATGAGCCTCCGCATGAGGGAACAGCCTGCATAATGGCAAAGGATATTGAGGGCGAGTGGCTTCACGGTCAGTATGTCCTTGTAGTTAAAGACTGCGATATGTACAGCGGTGCTTTTGAAGATCACAATGAAGGAGGCGACTATCTCGGCTGTGTAAGGCTTGAATATAAGCCTGAGGCTAATGATACTAAACAGCTCTGGTATAACCTCTACACTAACGACGGAGGATTGTTCAAGAGCTTCAGAGCTACCGGCGATATCCCTCTTAATTCTATCACGGACGAAATGCCTCATGGCATTGAACATACCCGTGTTATCAGAGAGAATGATAATTGATATTTCAGATTTAAAACAGAGAGCTGCCGTGAGATCCACGGCAGCTCTCTTTTGCTTACACAGTAGTTGTCCTTTTTATATTAGCCAATTAACACAATTTTAAGGCTTTTTAAGCTGTTTCCCGATCAGAATGAGCCATGAACTTCATTTATTTTCCAGTTTCCGTTTACCTTGACAACATCAATAACTACTGTTTCTTCAGCACCGTAATTGTTGTTTTTGACATTGATCGAGTAGCCGTTTTCGGACTCAATAACAACAGGATCCTCGTCAGCAAAGCAATATATTCCGCCAATGGGACGGTATTCAATATAAAGCTCGCCGTCCACATCTATGCACTTAGGCTTATCTGAACCAATAAGGTAATTATAGTGGCTGTTGATGAACTGCTCTGTCATATAACTGTAAAGATAATCACGAACCGCAGATGTTGTTTTATAAACATTATCGACTGACTTATGGTAAATTGTTCCGTCATCGGTTTTGTATTCTGCATTCATATCTGTTTCAACAGCACTGCCGCTTATAAGACGATCGGCAAATCTCAGGGCATCTCTGATATCCTTTGCTTCCGGAATTGTGGGAGCAAGAGGCTTTTTGCTGTTATTTCGTACAAATTTCATACCGCCCTCATCTTCTGAGTATATCTCATCGAAAGGCTTTTCCGGACAAACAAATCCGGTCCACGGAGTATTGTCGCTGCCATAGAACGAATACCAGTATGTAAAAGAGCCGTCGGGATGTTCTTCTGAGTCGATCTTAACAGTTCCGGAACGTGTACCGCCTCCCTCATATTTAAGCGAGAAGGTGCCGTCAGCATTTACAGTAAGAATGTTATTGAATGAATCGGCTTCGGTCCATTCTCCAACGAGATCAGCAGGTGAATAGTCAGGTGTTTCTGTGATCACTGCGGGTGTTTTTTCTGTTGTGACCTCAGTATTTAGCTGAGTGGTTTTTGCCTCTGTGGTTACAGCAGCGGCAACGGTTTCAGCTGCCGTACTTACAGAAGTAATGGAAGTCGTTGATGCAGCGGTGCTGCTCTTATCGGATCTTGAACTTGATACATCTTTTCCGCAGGCTGTAAAACACAGAGTGCTCAGAAGTGAAATTGCAATAATACTTTTTTTCATAATAATCCTCCTTTAATCTGATGATATGTCATCATCTGTTTACAATGCTATTATAGCAGCTTTTTTTAGAATGTGTTCAATAATTACAAAATTGTAATTGTGTTTTTATTCTGAGCAGTTTTATTTCGAAGCAGTTTATTCACCTGAGCACAAGTTCTTGTGGGCTGTGCAGTTGCACCCTGAGTTTCTTTATACAAATAGCCCGAACATTTTCAAGGAATTTATCAGGCACTGTTAATCAATAAGGTCGTTCTGAAAACGCGATAAATGTTCAAAAGGCAGGATCTGTCTGCCGCGGAACAGTCCGCAGCCGTCGTTTATGAGCTGATTGTTTATTGCGCTGAACATATTTACATCTAATTCCGAAAGCTCAAGCTCCTGCAATTTTGTAAGACGTTCATAGGCTTCATCAAAATAAATGCACTCGCCCATAGATACCACATCGCGCTTTGTACGCCTTGCCTCCTGCAATTTCTCATAGCCGAAATGGTTGGCATCGCCTATTTCTGCGAAGTCGTCCATTTCCTTTGTGCGTAGCTGCAATTCAGTATAGCACCGTGCAAGATTGTCATAGAAGGTTATGTGAAGGGACTGATACCCGGTACTGCGCGGAGTTGAAACGTAGTCGCGGTAATACGGTCGGACTTCTTCTTTCAGACGGTCGGAATATCTCTCCTCGACAAAGCCCGAAAGCTCTGCCGTAAAGCCTCTTTCCTCCAGAAATTCGGGCAGAACGTCCGCTATCTCATAGAGGTATTTCTGCTCGACTTCACTTCTTGATTCGCCGTTTTTGATGTGACACGCAGGCATTGAAATAACGATGCGGTAAGCGATAAGGTCGCGGAAGCAGATCAGCCTGCTTTTTATTTCGGCTTCTGTCGGGAACCTGCCGTTTTTCTGATAATACTTGTAGATGAATTCGAGAATATACCCGTTGAACTTCTCCTCTGCGCGTATCAGCGACTTGATGCGTCCCTTAAAGGTGAAGGCTAAAAACGGGTATTCTCTTGTCATGTATTTGTAAAACTCTTTTATCCTTTGCGACTGTGAGGACAGGAAGTCGTTGTGTTCAAGCAGTTCGATTATCTGTATAAGGAAATTCGAGTGTGCAAGATCAATGCTGTTATGCGTCGATTTTGCGCTGTTTCGGAGGTCGTTTGAATACTGGTGCAGTATTTTCAGCACAGTATTTCCCGAGAATAAGTAATCATTCAAAGCTATCATTGAATTATCCACCCTTCTTTTTTTGATGCACAAGGTTTTTTAGTTTGTCAGCGCGGATAAGCGCCATTGCTTAAATAGTTATAAGTAAATGTTCATCATTATAAAGCTTGCATTTGCAGCGTTTCACATAGTAAAACTCCGATAACATCTTCACCCACGCACAGCCAACAGCGGTATCGTCAATATACGCTATGACAACTATACCGAATACAAAACGGCGCTCCTCAAAACGAGAAGCGCCGTTGCTCTTTATCTGCATTATATCACGCTAAAGAAGATTTGTCAAGTATCCGCTTGACAAAATTGCGAAAGTGGTATATAATTACTTTGTTAAGCAAGGACGCTGAATACTCAGTGTCCTTTTTTGTTTTTTGGAGGTAAATATGAAGGACGGATTTATTAAAATTGCCTGTGCTACGCCTGATGTGAAGGTCGCGGACTGCGCGTATAATGCTGACAGGATAATAGAAATGATAAAGGAAGCCCACGATAAAGGCGTGAAGATAGTCTGCTTCCCGGAGCTCTCCGTAACAGGCTATACCTGCGGCGACCTGTTTTTGCAGGACGCGCTTTTATCCGCAGCCAAAAGCGAAACTGCGCGGATAATCAAGGAAACTGCTGATTTGGACATTGTTGCGATCGTTGGCGTACCCCTTGCTGTCTGCGGAAAGCTTTACAACTGCGCCGTCGTCATCAATAAGGGAACGGCTGTCGGCGCTGTGGCAAAGAAGAATATCCCGAATTACAGCGAATTCTATGAGGTGAGACACTTCACGGCTGCTAACGGACTTTGCGCGGATATACAGCTTAATGACGAATATTCCGTTCACCTTGAAGATACTGTTTTCACCTGTAAAGAACTTCCGGAGCTGACATTCGGTATCGAGATATGCGAGGATATGTGGGTAAGCTCTCCGCCCTCGGAGCAGCTTGCAAGGTCGGGCGCTGTTATCATTTTCAATTTATCCACAAGCGATGAAGTGATCGGAAAGGCAGATTACCGCAAAGCCCTCATAAAAGCGCGTTCGGGCTCGCTTGCCTGCACCTATGCCTATGCTGATTCGGGTATCGGCGAATCCACGCAGGATATGGTCTTTGCGGGACATGATATCATTGCAGAGAACGGCTCTGTTATCGCGGAATCCAAGCTCTTTTCAAAGGGGCTTGTCGTTGCGGATACTGACATAAAAAAGCTCTCCTACGAGCGCAGGAGAATGAATACGTTTACTGCTTTTCCGGATATGAAAAGCACTTATTTCAGCCTTGTGATCGCGGAAACTCACCTTGACAGGCCTTTCCCGAAAACGCCTTTCGTGCCGTCCGATAAGAAACTGCTGGACAGCCGATGCGAGGAAATTCTCACTATGCAGGCAGTAGGTCTTATGACAAGGCTGCGGCATATCGGCTGCAAGACCGCTGTCCTCGGGCTTTCGGGAGGCCTCGACTCAACACTTGCGCTTATAGTTACTGTTCACGCATTTGATATGCTCGGACTTGACAGGAGCGGTATTCACACGATAACTATGCCCTGCTTCGGAACAACTGACAGGACCTATAACAACGCCTGCACGCTTGCAGAAGTATACGGGACTGCTCTGACCGAAATTGACATACGAAACAGCGTTATGCAGCATTTTGCGGATATCGGGCAATCTCCCGACGTACACGATGTGACCTACGAAAACTCTCAGGCAAGAGAGCGCACGCAGGTTCTCATGGATAAGGCTAATCAGCTCGGCGGAATCGTTATCGGTACTGGCGACTTATCTGAACTTGCTCTCGGCTGGGCAACCTACAACGGCGACCATATGTCCATGTATGCCGTGAATTCGTCCATACCAAAGACTCTTGTGCGCTGGTTGGTCAGATACGAAGCAGATACATCAGACGGCAAGCTGAAAAATGCTCTGCTCGATATACTCGATACGCCTGTAAGTCCCGAACTCCTGCCGCCTGAGAATGACGGTACTATTTCGCAGAAAACAGAGGACATTGTCGGACCGTATGAACTCCACGATTTCTTCATGTACTATATGCTTAGATACGGCTATTCACCGTCGAAAATATACCGTATCACATGTATTGCTTTCGCGGGTGAATATACTGACGAGGTGATACTAAAGTGGCTCAAAACCTTCTGCCGCCGCTTCTTCTCACAGCAGTTCAAGCGTTCATGCCTGCCGGACGGCCCGAAGGTCGGTACAGTTACGCTGTCACCGCGCGGCGACTGGCGTATGCCAAGTGATGCTTGTGCAAATATATGGCTCAAAGAGCTTGAAGGAATTCTCTGACTTGATAAACCTGTTAGAAATGCCGGCATACTCGCTCCCGAAACTGATTCATTAATACAGTAAAAAAATCCTTGCATAAATGCTTTGTTGGAAGCGATTTCCGGGCACAGATACTTGACACAAGTCGAAAGCCGTGATATAATCGACATAAGTCAGAAAGGAGATTAGCCTATGCCAAGACCAAAGAAATCGCGCCGTATCTGCTGTTACTCCGATTATTGGAGCTTTTCGCCCGATCATGATACCGCAAACGATACGGTAACAATGTCACTTGATGAGTTTGAAACTGTACGTCTGATAGGCTATCAGTCAAAAACTAACGTCGCAAGAACCAACGTCACGGCTATATATGACAGCGCTTACGAAAAAATAATAAATGAGCAGGTCGGAGGCATTGGCTTATGAAGATAACCACTCTTGTTGAGAATACCTCTGCAAACGAAAGCTGTATCGCAGAGCACGGTCTATCAATTTATATCGAGACCGAAAGGCACAAACTGCTCCTCGATACGGGACAGACCGATGCTGTTGTGAAGAATTCGGAAACCCTCGGCGTTGACCTGACCGCCGTAGATACGGTCATACTCAGTCACGGTCATTACGACCATTCGGGAGGTATCCTGCCCTTCGCAAGTTTAAATCCCAACGCAAAAATAATCATGCAGAGGTCCGCGGCAGAGCCGCATTTTAACGGCGAACGCTACATTGGTATTGATACGGATATTCTGAAGCTGCCGAATGTTCAGCTCATAGACGGCGATTTGCGGCTTGACGACGAGCTCTTCCTGTTCAGCGGCATTACAGGCAGGCGGTGTTATCCGCAGGGCAACAGAAAGCTGTCGTGTCTGAAAGACGGCGAGAAGGTCGAGGACGATTTTGCCCATGAGCAATGCCTTGTCGTCACGCAGAACGACAAACGCTGGCTTTTGTCAGGCTGTGCTCACAATGGCATACTCAATATCCTTGACCGTTACAGGGAAATATTCGGCAGCGAGCCCGACTTCGTTCTCAGCGGATTTCATATGATGAAGCGCGATGAAGAACATACTGAGGAAGAAAAAGCTGTAATCGTTCAGACGGCTCAGGAACTTGCAAAAATGAACACTGTTTTTTACAGCGGACACTGTACGGGCGTACCCGCTTTTGAGCTGATGAAAGAGATAATGGGGGATAAGCTCATCGCTCTACACAGCGGAGAACAGGTGATATAAATTCAAACGGGAACAGTTTTTGACTGTTCCCGCTCTTTTATTAATCCCAAGACAAAGATGTATCCACTTCCATTTCAGCATTGAGAAGCTGGCAGTAGACCGCATAGTCCTCCTTGTAATAGCTGAACTCTCCTGTGACAGTTATCGTTTGACCGATAGCCGGATAATCCGCAGGGTACTTATGCTCTCCGGCAAGAACGAACTCTATTCCCTGTGAGCAGCAGGCTGTTGCGTCACTTACAAGCACGGCGAAGAATTCTCTGCCGTCGTCCTCCTTGAAATACGAAAACGGACCCTTCACTTTTACTTTTTTGCCGAGGTAATTATCGCCGTTATAGACCATATCGTAAACCTGAGCGTATATCATATTTGAATCGAGCTTGGTGAGGTCGATATCTATATCATCACTGCCTGTGTCGGACGAAGCTGCCGATGTAACGGAGTAGTATTCATTTGTATCTGATGAAGACGAAGCACTTCCGCAGCCTGTGAGAAGAAGTGCTGCTGCTGCCGTAACAGCTATAAACCTGACATTTTTCATAATAGACCTCCGTATTATTTTCTTACTCTGCCGGTGAACGCAGACATTATCGAAAACAGAATGAACACAGTCAGATCAGCCGCAACTATTGTTGAGCCGACCGGAGTGGAATACAGAATTGACGCAATTATCCCGAATGCGGCACAGAGAACTGATATAACTGCAGAACAGATTATGACTGCTTGAAGCTCTTGAATACTCTCATGGCTGAAAGTGCAGGGAAGATGATGAGCGCAGAAATGAGCAGTGAACCTACAAGATTCATTGCAAGAACGATTATAAGTGCCGTGATGACAGCTATCAGCAGATTATATGCGTTTGCCTTGACTCCGGCAGCCTTTATGAAATTCTCATCAAATGTGACCGCGAAAATCTTGTTATAGAACAGGATAAATGTCAGCAGCACAACGACGGACATTATTATGCACAGGCGGACGTCCTCCGGTTTAAGTGTTATGATAGAGGTCGAGCCGAAAAGCGTACTGCACACATCACCGGAGATATTCGCCCTTGAGGGGTAGCGGTTCATCAGCAGATAGCCTATCGCAAGGGCGCTCACCGAAAGCATTGCAACAGCCGCATCACCTTTTATCTTCGTGTTCTGACCTGTCCGCAGGAGGAGTACCGCGCATATCAGCGTCACCGGCAGGACTATGTACATATCATTGAGTTCGCCGAACCAGTTGACTACGCTTTGCATACGCGGACTGAGTTTATCATCGCCGCTCCACGCGAGGGCGTATTTTTTTATCATTACCGGCAGAGTTGCCGACAGCGACATAGCTCCGAATGCAACGTGTGAAAGTCCGTCACCGATGAAAGAGAAGCGCTTTAGCACAAGAGTGACACCGAGCAGAGATGAACAGAGAGCTATGAGTATGCCGACTATGAACGCATAGCGCACAAACGGAAATTCAAAATAGAACCGCAGCTTTTCCATATTATTCATTTTCCATCATCTCCGTTCCTATGAAAAGCTTTCCGGCAGCGCTTTTTGCGTAATCCTGAGTTGTGCCGAAAAACAGCTGCTTTCTGCCTCCGATATGCAGGATATGTGAAGCGTATTTCACAGCAGATACAATATCGTGAGACACCATGATTATGGTGATGCCCTCACGGTTGAGCTTTGCGATAAGCTCGTAAAGGTCGGTCTGAGCTTTCGGGTCGAGACCAGTCACAGGTTCGTCAAGCAGGAGCATCTTTCTTGTAGCACAAAGTGCCCTTGCAAGGAGAACGCGCTGCTGCTGACCGCCCGAAAGATCACGGTAGCACCGTTTAGCGAGCTTGTCTATCTCAAGCTGCTTCATCGTATTCTCGGCAAGCTCCTTCTCCTCCTTGCTGTAAAACGGCCGCAGTCCGCATTTTGCAAGGCAGCCTGAACGCACAATTTCACGGACAGAAGCAGGGAAGTCCTTCTGCACAACGGTCTGCTGAGGAAGATATCCTACCTCATTTTTCTTAACGTCGCCGCACCATTCTATAGTGCCGCTGACCTGCGACTTCAGTCTGAGAATGGCTTTGATAAGCGTGCTTTTACCGGAGCCGTTTTCTCCGAGGATACAAAGATAATCGCCTTTGTTTATCGTAAAATCAAGATTTTCCGCAACGATGCCGTCCTCATATCCGAGAGAAGCGTTTTGGCAGACCATTTGTGCAGACATTTTTGATCCCTCCGTTCAGTTCAAAGCAGTTTCAAGAACATCATAATTCTTCTGCATGAGTGAGATGTAGCTCGCACCGTCTGCGATATCGTCCTTTGATACAGACTGGAGAGAATTGAGCTCAGCGATGTCAACGTTCCTGCCAGATGTGCTGATGATAGTATTCGCAATATCCTTGCTTGAATTTTCAAGCGTGAAGATAGTCTTGCAGTCAAGCTCCTTTACCTTTCCCGCGAGGAAAGCGATAGTCTCAAAGCTTGCCTCTGTTTCGGCAGAGCAGCCGATGAAAGCAGCGTAGTAGTCAAGACCGTAATCGTCAACGAAGTAGCGGAACGGAAATCTGTCGCCGAATACAAGCGCCTTTACGGAAGAACCGTCAACAAGCGTCTGAAATTTGCTGTCAAGGTCGGAGAGCTTTGCAGTGTAGCTGTCAAGGTTAGACTTGTAATCGGACGCATTCGCCGGATCAACAGCTTCTATATTCTTCTCGATCTCTGCACAGAGTACCTTTGCATTTTTTACCGAGAGCCAGACGTGCTCGTCATATTCGATCTCGTCTTCCTCATGCTCATGGTCGTGGCCGTCATGATCGTGCTCGTCTTCATCTTCGCCCTGCATACCCTCTTTGAGCTCCTCGACCTTTGCCGAATCACCGAGAACGTCCATAAGGTCAACGACCTTCATGTCCTTGTTTGATGCTCCTGCAAGAGCATCTTCCACCCATTCATCGGACTCGCCGCCGACATACACGAAAAGGTCGCAGGTAGATATCTTCATGATATCATCAGCAGTCGGCTGATAGCTGTGAAGATCAACGCCGTTGTCAAGAAGATATGTGAGCTCGACATTTTCAGCGTGATCGCCAAGTATCTCCTTTACCCAGTCATACTCAGGGAAGATAGTGCAGACGACGCTGAAAGACTCAGAGCTTGTATTTTCGCTTGTAACAGCAGCTTTGACCGCACTTTCAGAACTGCTTCCGGACGTACCGCAGCCGGTCGTACCTGTCATAGCCATTGCTAAAGCGAGAGCGTAAATACTGATTTTTTTCTTAAACCTGATTCCGCAAAACTCAAAGCGAATTTTCCACTCTAAGGAAGGTACAAATCCAGCCGTTACAGCGACCAAGTGACAAGCGTAACTTCCGCGCGTG
>CACYSQ010000038.1 GCA_902777125.1 Ruminococcus flavefaciens | reverse complement strand
GAAGGTAGGATCCTCTTCAGCAAGCTTTGCGAGAGCGATACCCATCTTCTCCTGACCAGCCTTTGTCTTGGGCTCGATAGCGAGCTGGATAACAGGCTCCGGGAATTCCATGGATTCGAGGATTATCGGGTGCTTTTCATCACAGAGAGTGTCACCTGTGGTAGTATTCTTGAGACCTACAGCAGCGGCGATATCGCCGGAGTAAACAGTTGTGAGGTCCTTTCTGTGGTTAGCGTGCATCTGAACGATACGGCCGAAACGCTCCTTAGTGTCCTTTGTTGCATTGAGGACGGTATCGCCCTGGTTTACAACACCGGAATATACACGGAAGAAAGCAAGCTTACCAACGAACGGGTCAGTTGCGATCTTGAATGCGAGAGCTGAGAACGGCTCTGAATCGGAAGAAGGTCTCTCCTCCTCCTGCTCTGTATCGGGATTTACGCCCTTGATAGCGGGAACATCGAGCGGTGAAGGCATATAGTCGATGATAGCATCGAGGAGCTTCTGAACGCCCTTGTTCTTATAGGAAGTACCGCAGCATACAGGTACCATGTGGTTAGCGATAGTAGCCTTTCTGATGCAGGTCTTGATCTCTTCCTGAGAGAGCTCACCCTCCTCGAAGTATTTCTCCATGAGGGCTTCGTCCTGCTCGGCAACGTGCTCAACCATTTCGTCGTGGTACTTCTGAGCGAGTTCCTTCATATCCTCGGGGATATCCTCAACCTTGATATCTGTACCGAGGTCGTTTGTATAAATGTAAGCCTTCATCTCAACGAGGTCGATAAGGCCCTTGAATTCGTCCTCAGCACCGATAGGAAGCTGGATCGGAACGGCATTACACTTGAGTCTGTCCTTCATCATGTCGATAACATGATAGAAGTCGGCACCCATAATGTCCATCTTATTAACATAAGCCATACGGGGTACCTTGTAGTTATCAGCCTGACGCCAAACTGTCTCGGACTGGGGCTCAACGCCGCCCTTAGCACAGAGAACTGTTACTGAGCCGTCGAGTACACGGAGTGAACGCTCAACCTCAACAGTAAAGTCAACGTGGCCGGGGGTATCAATGATGTTGAGTCTGTGGCCAGCCCAGTAGCAGGTTGTAGCAGCGGAAGTGATAGTGATACCTCTCTCCTGCTCCTGCTCCATCCAGTCCATAGTAGCGGAACCCTCATGAGTCTCACCGATCTTGTGGTTTACACCGGTGTAGAAAAGGATACGCTCTGTGGTAGTGGTCTTGCCAGCGTCGATATGCGCCATGATACCGATATTTCTTGTATTTTCAAGCGAGCAATCTCTTGCCATAATTGTCCTCCTTTGTTAAGACGATTACCAACGGTAGTGAGCAAACGCCTTGTTTGCCTCTGCCATCTTGTGTGTATCGTCACGCTTCTTGCAGGCACCGCCTGTGCCGTTAAGTGCGTCGAGGATCTCTCCGGCAAGTCTTTCCTTCATTGTCTTCTCGTTTCTCTCTCTGGAATACTTTGTGATCCAGCGGAGACCGAGTGTCTGGCGTCTCTCAGGTCTAACCTCCATAGGTACCTGATATGTGGCACCGCCGAGACGGCGAGCCTTTACCTCGAGCTCAGGCATGATATTCTCCATAGCCTGTTCAAACACCTCGAGAGCGTCCTTGCCTGTTTTTTCAGCTACGATCTCGAAAGCATCGTAGACGATCTTCTGTGCAACACCCTTCTTACCATCAAGCATAATGTTGTTGATAAGGCGTGTTACGAGCTTTGAATTGTATACAGGATCCTGTAATACATCACGCTTTGCGATATTACCTCTTCTTGGCATTTCGCTTCCCTCCTTCACATATATTAGATGAATTCATAGGTACTCGTACCGGACCGATTACTGCCGGAACGTGCAGCCGGATAGCTTCACCGGTCGGTATGTCAGCAGCCAATGCAGAGGAATACAGTATAATCTATATTGAACTCCGCATTATTCTGCGGCATTAGTCAGCCTATTCGGTTTATGATGCGGCAGTTTTTACGCAGCTCTGCCGTATGCTGCATGGGGGTATCTTACTTCTGCTTAGGTCTCTTTGCACCGTACTTGGAACGAGCCTGACCACGGTTAGCAACGCCCTGAGCATCGAGAGTACCTCTGATGATGTGGTAACGCACACCAGGGAGATCCTTTACACGTCCGCCTCTGATAAGAACAACGCTGTGTTCCTGAAGGTTGTGACCGATACCGGGGATATAAGATGTTACCTCGTAGCCGTTTGTGAGCTTTACTCTTGCGATCTTTCTCATAGCTGAGTTAGGCTTCTTAGGAGTAGCAGTTCTTACGGCTGTGCAGACGCCTCTCTTCTGGGGTGAGCTGAGGTCGATCTGAGTCTTCTTCTTAGCGTTGTAGCCCTTCTGGAGAGCAGGAGCAGTAGACTTGGTCTCGAGATCCTTTCTTCCCTTGCGAACGAGCTGGTTAAATGTAGGCATATTTTTCCTCCTTTTCTCAATATGTTATGCCGTTATACAGCATACTCACATATTATACACAAAAAAATCCGGCTTGTCAAGGGTGAACCTCAAAAAAGCCGGACAATTCATCATATTTTGTTATTTTCCCTATTAGCTGACATTTCAGAGCGGTCTCCGTTGGTGATTTCAGCCATTAGAGGTCAGAAAACAAAGTAGGGGGCGATGCCCACATCGCCCCACACGCAGAGTCATTCTCAGCCGCCGTAATTGCTTATCCACGCCCGCATATCGACATCGGGGTGTTCCTGAACAAAGGCAACGTAGCGGAGTATCCTTGATGCGTCCTTTGCAGTCACCATTCCGTCGAAGTCAACGTCCGCGAGGTTCTTCTGCACGGCATTGAGACGGTCGTTTCCTGTTGCGGTCTCAGCGTAAGCCACAAGCGTGAGCGAAGCGTCCTTGGCGTTGATCTTTCCGTCGAGGTCAACATCGCCGAGCACAGGGTTCACAGGCTGTGTCACAGTCGTTGAGGTCGTGGACGAGGTCGAGGAGGAGGTCGCTGTGGTCGTGGTGGTTGTTGTGGTCGTAGTCGTGGTGGTAGTGGTGGTAGTCGTTGTGGTAGTGGAGGTCGTCGTCTGAACAGCGCCGCCCTTTACAGTGATAATGCCGTATTCGAGCTTGGGCATATAGATAGCGTTCTTGGTGGTTCTTGCCTGAAGCTCAGTGGCGATCCACCTCACCTCATAGTTTCCGTCCGGACAGCCAGCCGGAACATTCACATATATCGTGAAAACAACGTCTTTGTCCTTACCGTTGCCGCCTGAGCCGCTGAAACCGAATGTCATGGTGTTTCCGCTTAATGTATAGTTCGATTTGGCATTGTATATCGCACTGTCCGACACGCCCGTGAAGGTGAGCGGAGCATCGACCTTGACTTTTGCGTCCTCAAGGTACTTTATGCCGACCGGGTCGTAGGTGTGTACATTGACAGCAGCAACAGTTCCGGGTGCGACTGTGATGCACTCCATCGCCCATGTCATCGGGTCAGCCGCATCGGTAACGGTCCGAGTGCCGAAGCCCTTCATAGAAATACACATAAATGCTGTACACAGGCTGAGGAACATAGCGGTCAGCCTTTTCATTGATCTTGTCATTTTAAATTACCCCCTGTTTGATTTGTTTTTTAAGTGCTGTGCGGAATATTGCCGGAAGTCTGCGGACGTCTGTCGGCGGGACCGTTTCGGAGCCTATCCATGTCCGCATATCAATATCCGGATGATCCTGAACGAAAGCGACGAAACGCAGTATCTTCGAGGCGTCCTTCGCAGTGATCTTTCCGTCAAAGTCAACGTCCGCGGCTGCCTTCTGAACAGCAGTGAGACGGTCCGGATTGGTCTCGTTCTCGGCATATGCCACCAGCGCAAGAGAAGCGTCCTTCGCGTTTATTTTGCCGTCGAGGTTGACATCTCCGAGGTCATACTGCGGAGGCGGCAGGGTCATCGAGGTCGTGGACGTAGTCGATGTCGTGGTGGTAGTGGTGGTTGTCGTGGTTGTCGTAGTTGTAGTTGTGGTAGTAGTTGTTGTCGTGGACGAGGTCGTCTGCGGCTCGGGAAGAACATTTATTGTTACGCTTCCCTCGCAGGGCTTTCCTCCGACGCTGCCGAAGAATGTCAGCGTAGCCGTTCCGGCGCTGCCGAGGCGAAGTCTTCCGTCCGTGGACGCACTCGCAACGTTCCAGTTGGACGAGTTGACCCATATGTAGTCAAGTCTTTCACCGGTGGAGCTCATGTATTTCAGCACAACATCGTCGTTTCCGACATAAAGCTGCTCCTGATCGGGTTCCTCGATTATGATATATACCGTCGTTGTAGCGGTAGTCGTGGTAGCCGTTGTGGTCGTGGTGGTAGTCGTCGTGAGATTGTATATCTCTATCTTGAAGTAGGCTGTATCGGAGACCGTCTTGCCAAGAGCTCCGTTGTACGTCCTGACCGTTACCGGAATGAGCTGCTCACCGGTACGGTTCTGATCCACCTGTCCTATCGAGTAGGAATAGCCGGAGGGAAGCGCTGAAAGCGGCATATTGTTCATGATCTGCTGGCGAATGCCTCCCTCGGTAACGAAGTAAAGGTCTACCGTAAGTCCGTCGAAGCTTATCGGACTGTACTGCTCATACCGCGTATTGTACGGAACATTCGCAATTTCCACATCGAGGCTGAAATCCGCGTCATAAAGCCTTGTCGTAGTAGTCGAGGTCGTTGTGGAGGTGGTAGTCGTCGTAGTGGTGGTCGTGGTCTGCTCGCAAAGCTCTATCGTGAAGCTGTCGCTGTCAGTACACATGAAGCCGTGGATATCATCGTAGAATTTAACTACCAGCGTGATGCTCTGCACGCCGATATCGTAGGGGTCTATCTGACCGACAGTGTACGAATATCCGGCAGGGAGCTCTATAAGCTCCTGACATTTCATTACCTGCTCCCAACCGTATTCACCGGAACGGAAGAGGTCAATTTTCAGCCCCTCCAGACGCAGCTCGGTATCGGGCAGCTCATACTTTGTCACATCAGGATATGAAACTATTTCGACCCTGATATCGCACGTAGTCGTCGTAGTGGTGGTAGTTGTTGTGGTGGTCGTTGTTTCCGGCGGAAGGACATTTATCGCAAGTCTCTGCACTGCCGGGCTATAGTAGTACTTCGACTCCGCACATATATCAACATAATATGTACCGGCAAGTGCGTTCGGATCGCAGTATACCTTGCACTCGCTGCTTTGTTCCGTATAATACGATGAGGAGCAGTCGAGGTTTCCAAAGATGAAAAACTCCTTGTCACCTTTGATGCTGAAATCACTGGCGCTGTAAACAGTATAGAGGAATTCTGCGGTACCGCCCGGACGAACGGTTATCATTTCGGGGGAAATAATTAACTGCGGTTCAGGCAGGACCACGGTCGTTATTGGCTCTGTTGCAGTTGAAGTTGTTGTTGTGGTGGTAGTCGTAGTGGTAGTTGTAGTTGTAGTAGTGGTGGTGGTCGTAGTCGTGGTGGTAGTTGTTTCCTCCGTAAGGACTTTTATCGTAAGCCTTCGCACTATCGGGGGATAGATATAGTATTGCGCATCTGCACTTATATCAATATAATATGTGCCGGCAGGTGTGCCTGTTGAACAATCTACACGGTCAGTGCCCCCCCATGGAGAATAGTTGGCTTGTTCAAAGTTGAAATAATCCGTATCACCGCTGAAGCTGTAACCTCTGATATTCTCACCAGAACAGCGGAATTCTGCGTATCCGCCCGGACGAACGGTTATCATGTCGGGATAAATATCAAAGCGAGGCTCAGGCGGCAGCGAGGTGATCACGGTCGTAGTGGTTTCCGACGTAGTTGTGGTCGTAGTAGTGGTGGTCGTAGTGGTAGTCGTCACGACCGGAACATTCACCGTAATTGTTTTTCTGTAAGGCTCTAAGAAGGAGTATTCCGGATCAGCACTTATAATAATTGAATACCGGCCGCCGGGAGCTGCTTCCGAACAGTACACAGTAAGCGATCTTTTCCCGTTGAACGTAACGCCGAAATATTCCATATCTCCGCTTGCTTTAAAATCGCCGCAGGCGATGACATCTGTAAAGGATATCGTTGCATTGTAGCCGGGCTCAAGCGTTATCTCGTCCTTGCTGAGATTGAAGTAGGGCTCCGGCGGCATTGTTATAACGGAAGTAGTCGTGGTGGTAGTCGTGGTGGTAGTTGTCGTTGAAGTCGTGGTCTTCGATACTATCGGGTTGTTGGTGACATTGATAATGCCGTATTCGAGCTTCGGGAGGTAGTTTGAACCGGAAGCCGTCTTAGCCATGAGATCAGTTGCGATCCACCTCACCTCATATTTTCCCGTAGGACAACCCGCCGGAACGTTGATATACAGCGTGAATATGACATCTCCGTCCCTTCCTGACGAAGCGCCTGTTCCGCTGAAGCCGAAGGTCATAGTGTTGCCGCTGAGTGAATAGGTCGATTTAGCGTTGTAGACCGCGCTGTCCGAAACGCCCGTGAAGGTCAGCGGAGCATCGGCCTTGACCTTTGCATCAGTGAGCGACTTTATCGCGACCGGGTCGTAGGTGTGGACGTCCAGTGCAACCTGACTGCCGGGATTAGCATCAACACAGGACATAGCCCATGTCATGGGATCAGCAGCCTCCGTACCGGCAGGAGTGCTTATACCGCCGGGAACGATGCAGAAAAGAGCTGCACAAAGGCTGAGGAACATCGCCGCCAGCCTTTTTGACAATGATTTTTCCATGTTTTAATACCCCCATATTATTGTCGGCAGTCACACAGTGCCGGTGTGACCTGCCGCAAAATTATACAATATCAGTCCGCTTATCTCTTCTTAGCTGCAAAGAGCATTATGAGCGGATATATCTCCAGTCTTCCGAGGAGCATATCCACGCAGAGGACGAGCTTCGAGAGCTCATTCAGTCCTCCGAAATTGCCGGCAGGTCCGAAGCTTCCGAGACCGTAGCCGATATTGTTCATGCAGGTTATTACTGCCGAAGCCGATTCCTCGAAGCTGTACTTGTCGAGCGTGAGTATCAGCAGCGATACCGCAAGCAGCATCATGAACAGCACAAGGTAAGAGGTCGCACCGCGGACGACGCCCTTTTCCACGGGCTTTCCGTCCATTTTGACCGTAGCCACGGCACGGGGATTTGCAATGTATTTCAGTTCCTTCACGCCGGTCTTGAAAAGTATCATCCACCTCGAGACCTTCATACCGCCGCCGGTCGAGCCTGCACACGAGCCGACGAACATCAGCAGAACGAGCAATGTCTGCGAGAAAACAGGCCACTGCGTTATGTCAGCCGTTGCGAAGCCGGTCGAGGTTATCGTCGAGGCGACCATGAAGAAGGAATGTCTCAGCGCATCGCCGAAGCCGTCGTAGAGCTTCATGATGTTGAGGGTTATTATCGCAGTAGCGGTTATGATGAGTCCGAAGTAGACCCTGACCTCCTCGTTTTTGAGGGCAAGGGCGAACTTTCTTATTATAAGGTAGTAGTAGAGGTTGAAGTTAACACCGAAAAGGATTATGAAAACTGCAACTACCATTTCGATGTAAACGCTGTTGTAGTGGCCTATGCTGTCGCCCCAGAGGGAGAAGCCTCCCGTGCCGGCGGACGAGAACGCGTGTATGAAGCAGTCGTAGAGGGGCATTCCTCCGCAGAGGAGGAGAAGCAGCTCCGAAGCGGTCAGCGATATATATATACCGTAGAGTATCCTCGCGGAAACGCTCGATTTCGACACGAGACGTCCGACATTCGGTCCCGCACATTCCGCCCTCATCATGTGCATTGTACGCGCATCGTTGCTTGAAAGCACGGCTATGACGAGCATGAGTATTCCCATACCGCCGAGCCAGTGGGTGAAGGCTCTCCAGAACATACATGAACGCGACATACTCTCGACATCGTCAAGTATGGTCGCACCTGTCGTGGTGAAGCCTGAAACGGTCTCGAACAGGGCGTTCACATAGTTCGGTATCTCGCCTGCTATAACAAAGGGAAGCGCACCTACTGCGGAAACGGTTATCCATGAGACGGCAACGCTCACAAAGCTCTCCGTTGAGAAGACAGCCTTGTCCTCGGGTTTTTTCATAGTGGCAATCAGTCCGATCGACATGAGTATCAGGAAAGGCACGCCGAACGAGAGAACGACGTGATCCTCGCTGTAGATCATTCCGACGGCTATCGGGAGAAGCATAGCGAGGCCTGCTATCTTGCAGATCTGACCCATGATATACCATATCATCCTGTAATTCATCTTATCTCTTAAAGCTCCCTTAATCAAAAATATTGCTCAGATCGTGGAAGCCCTTGTTGGTCGTTACGACCACGACGCTGTCGTTGACCATAATGCAGTCATCGCCCTTTGGGATTATGAGCTCGCTTCCGCGGGCAATGCTCGCGATGAGTATGCCGCTGCGTATTTTGAGCTTTTTCAGCGGAACTCCGACATAGTCCTTATGGTCGCGGACAACGAATTCCATAGCCTCGAGCCTGTTGTTGACGAGCCTGTAGAGGGTGGTGACGTTGTTTCCGAGGGAGTTCTGCTTTGCACGGACGTACTGGAGTATCTGGTTGACGGTTATCTGCTTTGGTGAGATTATGCTGTCGAGCGAAAGAGTATCCGAGAGCTGTATGAGCGACATACGGTTTACCTTCGTCACGACCTTCTCAACGCCGTTCTTCTTGGCGAGCAGTGAGAGCAGGATATTCTCCTCGTCGATACCGGTGAGGGTGACTACAGCGTCCGCATCGTAGACCCTTTCCTCCTCAAGGATATCGTGGTCGGTACCGTCAGCGCAGGAGATATTGACCTTGTTGAGACGCTGGCTGAGCTCGATGCAGCGCTTCTCGTCTATCTCGATTATCTTGACCTTGACGCCCATTTCAATGAGCTGCTGGGCGAGGTGGTAGGCGACCCTTCCGCCGCCGATGAGGACTGCCGATTTCACGCGCTTTTCGCGGTAGGCAGCGCTTATGCTCCTGAAGAACTTGACCATTGCGCTGTGTGAAGCGGTCATGTGTATCTTGTCCCCTGCCCTGAGAACGAAGCTTCCGTTCGGGATAATAAGCTCATCGCCTCTCTGAACGGCACAGATGAGGACGTCGAGCCTCAGCCTTCTCGAAAGCTGAGTGAGCGCAACGCCGTCGAGAATGCTGCCGCTGGTTATGCGTATCTCCGCGAGATCGACCTTGCCCTTTGCGAAGGATTCGATGTTGATAGCCTCGGGATAGCGGAGAACCTTCGCGATCTCGTTGGCGGCATTGTAGTCCGGGTTGACCATCATGCTTATGCCGAGTTCCTCACGCATGAAGACGAGCTGGTTCTCGAATTCGGGACTGCGGACGCGGGCGATACAGTGCCTTGCGCCCATTTTCTTGGCTATGAGACAGGAAAGGATATTGACCTCATCCGAGGTCGTAACGGCAATAAAGAGATTGGTCTTATCGACGTTTGCCTCCTCGAGAACGCTCGTCTGGAGACAGTTCCCGGCGATGCCCATGATATCGAAATCGTTTATCGCTGCATTGATAAGTGACTCGTTCTTGTCGATGACGGTGACGTTATGCTCCTCACAGAGCACCTCCGCAAGCGCAACACCGACCTTTCCGCAGCCGACTATGATAATGTCCATAATTCCTCCATATGGTATTTTCTCTTGAAATGAATTGTCCTCCGCACCCTTTTTGGACAGCAGTTTACAATTACTCAACGTAATTATACTACCAAACCATTTTTTTGTCAATACTGTTTGCGGGCTCGTAAGGATAACATCTCTGCTAATTATTGCTTGCTATTTCCGGAAAGGTATGTTATAATAGGAGGGTACAATGAAAAAGGAGGGGAAGCTATGCCGCTTATCGACTGCCATACGCATACTCTGTTTTCAATGGACTCCGAAGCCGACATCAGCAAATGTATCAGGCGAGCGTGTGAGCTCGGACTTGCCGCCTATGCCATTACAGACCACTGCGAGTGCAATGCCTGGTACTCCGAGGAGCACTACTCTGCCAAGGAAAAGGAAGTCCTCGATTACTATGACTACGCCAGGGACTTCGAGGCTTCCGTCTCAGCCGTAACAGCACTCAAGGAGAAATACGCCGGAAAGCTCAACCTCATCTGCGGTACAGAGCTCGGTCAGATACTCCATGACAGGGCTGTCGCGGAAAAGGTCAACGCTGACAAAAGACTCGATCTTATAATAGGTTCAGTCCACCAGATAGCCGGCGAAAAGGATTTCTACTACATAGACTACACCCAGATGTCCATGGACGGTATATATGACCTCCTCGAACGCTACTTCAAGGAAGTCGCCGAGATGTGCAGGACCGGACTCTTCGACGTTCTCGGTCATATCACCTACTGCCTGCGCTATATGAAGCAGCGCAACGGCATCGAAGCAGATATCAGCCGCTTTGACGATATCATCGCTGACTCCTTCCGTACCCTCGCTCAGAACGGCAAGGGCATCGAGATAAATACCTCCGGTATCAGACAGGGCTTCGGAGATACCTTTCCCGACCTGAAATATGTGAAAATGTTCCGTGATCTTGGCGGCGAGATCATATCCGTGGGCTCGGATTCGCACACTGTCGGGGACATCGGTGCGGACTGTGCGGCAGGTGTACGCACAGCCTTTGAAGCCGGATTCACCCGGCTTGCATACTTCAAGGACCGAAAGCCGCAGTTTATCAGTATTGATTGATTCGGAATGCAGGATCAGGAATTGTTGCGTCCGTATATCAGCGGACGGATCTAATGTAGGGGCGAGTTCCGCTCGCCCGAATTAAACGTCAGCCGTTCTGCGGGCGCTCGGAAAGCGCCCCTACGCAGAATTCATAACCGCATTACGAATTCCAAATTATAAAGAAGGGAAGTTGTTACTATGAACGATATCATAAAAATATTACAGCAGAACGCCCGTATCTCCAATACGGCGCTCGGCGAAATGCTCGGCATCACCCCTGAACAGGCTGCCGAGGAGATAAGCAAGCTCGAGGAGAGCGGCGTTATCCGCGGCTACAGCGTTATCCTCGATGACGACAAGTACGACAAATCCGCTGTACACGCTACCATTGAGCTCAAGGTCACTCCCCAGCGCGACTGCGGCTTCGACGATATCGCAAAGACTATCATGATGTACGACGAGGTCGAGAGCGTCAGCCTCATGTCCTCCGGTGCTTACGACCTTGCAGTCGAGGTCAAGGGCAGCAACCTCAAGGACGTCGCCTTCTTCGTATCGGAGAGGCTCGCCACCATTGACGGCATACTCTCCACCTCCACCCACTTTATCCTCAAAAAATACAAGGAAAAGGGCATCTTCATCGACGATGAGGAGCCGGACGAAAGGGGTCTGGGTTGACCGTGATAGATTACGATAAGGTTCTTTCCAACAAGATAAAAAGCATAAAGCCCTCCGGTATCCGTAAATTCTTCGATATCGCAGGCACTATGGAGGGCGTTATCTCCCTCGGAGTAGGCGAGCCGGACTTCTCAACACCGTGGGTCATCAGAAAGGCTGCCATAAACGTCCTCGAACGCAAGCACATCATCTACGGTCCGAACAAGGGACTTGAACCGCTCAGGAGAGCCGTTTCCGAGCGCATAAAGAAAAAACACGGCGTTGAGTACGACCCGGCAAAGGAGGTCATCGTTACCGTCGGCGGCTCCGAGGCTATCGACCTCGCTATCAGGGGACTTGTTGACCCCGGCGACGAGGTCCTCGTGGTCGAGCCATGCTTCGTCTGTTACGCTCCCCTCGTTGAGCTTTCGGGAGGAGTTGCGGTCTCCGTTCCCACCAAGCTGGAGAACAACTTCAAGCTGACCGTTGACGACCTCCGCGGCAAGATAACCGACCGCACAAAGCTCCTGATACTGCCCTTCCCGAACAATCCGACCGGTGCCGTCATGACACGCGAGGACCTCGAGCCTATCGCTGAGCTCCTCCGCGATACCAACATCATGGTCCTCTCGGACGAGATATACTCCGAGCTCACCTACGGCAGAAAGCACGTTTCCATAATCGAGCTGGACGGCATGGCTGAGCGCACTATCTACGTCAACGGATTCTCCAAAGCCTACGCCATGACCGGCTGGAGACTTGGCTACGTTACTGCTCCCGAGCCGATAATCACACAGATATCCAAGATACACCAGTACGGCATCATGTGCAGTCCCTACATAAGCCAGAACGCCGCAGTCGAGGCGCTGACCTCCTGCGACACCGAGATAGCAAAAATGGTGGACGAGTACAATATCCGCCGCAAGTTCCTCGTCAGCGAATTCAACCGCCTCGGACTCACCTGCTTCGACCCCGAAGGTGCATTCTACGTTTTCCCCTGCATAAAGTCCACCGGGCTCACCAGCGAGGAATTCTGCGAGAGACTGCTCTATGAGGAAAAGGTCGCGACCGTTCCCGGAAGCGCATTCGGTGCGTCCGGCGAGGGACATATCCGCATTTCCTACGCATATTCGCTCAAGCACCTCATGGAGGCTATGAAGCGCATCGAGAAGTTCCTGCAAAAGTTAGAGGACGAGAAAAAATGAAGATAAAGACCTCCGCAAAGATAAATCTTGCGCTCGATGTTACGGGCAGGCTCGATAACGGCTACCACCTCATCGAGAGCGTTTTCCAGACCGTCGGCATCTACGACGAGGTCGAGGTCGAGCTTTCCGACAGCGGGATAAGTATTTCCTGCGAGCTGCCGGAGGACTTCGCAAAAGCTGACCCTATCCCCTGCGATGAACGGAATATAGCCTACAAAGCCGCAAAGCTCTTCTGCGAGACCGCCGGTATTGCTGCGGACTGCCGTATACATATTAAAAAGGGCATTCCCTCGCAGGCAGGAATGGGCGGCGGAAGCACGGACGCTGCCGCTGTTCTGCACTGTCTCAACGTCCTCACCGGGGAGAGATTTTCCGCATCTGAGCTCGCCGCAATGGGCAAGAAGCTCGGCGCGGACGTTCCGTTTTTCTTCACGGGAGGAACCGCCTGCGTGGGCGGCATCGGCGAGGAGATAGCTCCGCTGCCGGACTGCTCGGGACGTATCCTCGTCATCGCAAAGGGCACGGAGGGCGTTTCCACTGGCGAGGCTTATGCGCGTATAGATGCTCTTGAAAAGCCGCTGCACCCCGATACTCCGGGACTTGTGAACGCTCTGAAGAACGCTCCGGACGAGGCTCACCGCTTCTTCGGCAACCTCTTTGAGCAGGCGGTACAACTCGACGAGGTTTTCGCCCTGAAACGTGAAATGCTCGCTATGGGGGCTGCAAGTGCCGTCATGACCGGCAGCGGTTCGGCTGTATTCGGACTTTTCAGCGACAGGGAAGCTGCCGGAAAATGCGCCGCAAAGCTCCGTGAACAGGACTATTTCGCGCAGGTCTGCGAGACCGTCAGCGAAGCCTTTATCAACGCCTGACAGTTGCTTGTCCGTAGGGACGGATATTATTCGCCGGGACACGACAAATCATCATGGCATCATTGTAGGGAACGCCGCCCTCGGCGTTCCTTGATTTATTGCATAGGTGCTAAAAAGTGTTGTGATTTCGCTGCCGGCGTGTTTTTCGCTATTCGCGGGCGAACGATGTTCGCCCCTACACTTTCAACTCTCAACTCTCAACTCAAAAAAGGACGCCATAACGGTGGTACTTATATAGCAGTATTTATAAGAATTGTTGAGGCAAGCCCTTTTGATGAAAGTACTTTCAAACGCTATTCTAAGCCTTACTTTA
>CACYSQ010000037.1 GCA_902777125.1 Ruminococcus flavefaciens | reverse complement strand
GGAGATAATAAGCTCGGCATACGCCTGCTTTCCACGCCGCCGCTCGCAAGCTCGCTCTGTCCCTGCAAAACGGCAGTCTGCTTTCGCTCACGGAAGAAATATAAAACGGAAATAACAAGCTCGGCATACGCCTGCTTTAGAACTAAGAACTATGAACTAAGAACTAAAAGCAAAGACAGCAAAAAACTTGTAAAAAAATATCCTCCCGTGTTATAATATGTATAACGTCTTACTGTGACTGAAAATTTATGGTTATTTTAAGATTAGATTAAGATTATTTTAAGATTAGTAATTTATAATACAAGCATAGTAAACGAAATAAGTCCTCGCTGGGGACACTATAAAGGAGTTTTGTAACATGAAAAAGTCAAGCGTTAAAAAGCTTTTTGCAGGTCTCTCCTCTGCCTGCATGATAGCAGCAGCAGTTACCGCAGTACCTACCACAGCCCTCGCGGTAAAACCCGTGATCTACGGTGACGCCAACTGTGACGGCGAGACCAACATGGCGGACGCTGTCCTCATTATGCAGTGCATAGGCAACCCCGACAAGTACCAGCTCAATTCGGAAGGTGAGAACAATGCCGATGTTTACAACAGAGGCGACGGTGTCACCAACAAGGACGCCCTCTCGATACAGAAGTACAAGCTCGGAATTATCGACTCGCTTCCGGAGTCAGTTCAGACTCCCGATCCTCAGACCGATATCATCTATATCCACCTCAATAACGACACGGTAGCTGTTGAGGGCGATGCAAACGGCTATACCGCAGTTTCCGGCTCAAAGGTGACCATTTCGCATTCCGGCGAATACTACATCGACGGTACTCTCGCGGACGGTCAGATCGAGGTCAATATCCCCGATGAGACCGCAGATGCCGAAACGGTCAAGATCTTCCTCAACGGCGTCAATATCACAGGCAAGTCCGCACCGGCTATCCGCGTGACAAATGCCGAGAATACCTCCATCAACCTCATCGACGGCACCGAGAATTTCATCGCGGACGGCGATACAGCTTATGTTGACGAGGCAGGTACAGCTACAGGCGAGGCTGTTATCGAGGCTAAGGACGATATCACTATCAAGGGCGGCGAAAAGGGTACAGGCATACTCAACCTCACCGCAAATATCCAGAACGGTATCACCTGCAACAACGATATCAAGCTCACAGGCGGCGTTATCAACATCAATGCGGTCAACGCGACCGACAAGAACAATGCGATAAACGGCAAGACCTCCGTTACAGTCAAGGGTGCGTCAGTCAATATCGACGCTGAGGGCGACGGTATCAAGTCCGGAAAGGGCAGCGTTTCTTTTACTGCCGGAAACGTTTCCATTAAGGCTGGAAACGACGCTGTACAGGCAAAAACAACTATCGACATCAGCGGCGGAACAGTGGTTGCAGGCGGCGACCGCGGTCTTACTGCCGAAACAGGGATAAACATCACCGGCGGAAATGTTTTCGCAACGGCTACCGATTATCAGATAGACTCCACTCTGTTTGAGGGTACCACACGCGCTGCAGTTCTCCTCAACTGCATCGACGATGCCACAAACGAGACGGACGGTATGTGGAAAAAGGCTAACACTCTCATTCCCGCTCTTGATAGCACCGATATCAAGTTCACCAAGAAGTACAAGTACGTCCTCATCAGCACAGAGAGCATGGCAAATGCCAAGTCCTGCGACTTCAAGAACCTCGCTACAGGTGCGGCAGTTACCCATACTGACGGCGTTACGACACAGTTCCAGCTCGGTCTCGGCAATACTGTAGGCTTCGTGACTATCTTCGACAACGTTGACCCTGCCGGTGCTCAGAAGAGCGACATTGTTACACCTCAGCCCACCGACGGCTACACTATCACTTTCACAGGCTCAGGCGTTGAGACTAACGCTCCCGCTGACACCGCGACTGTCAGCGACAGCACGATAACAATTCTCAAAGAGGGTAAATTTGCAGTAACAGGCGACAGTGCAAAGGCTCAGATAGTTGTTGACGTTGACAAGACCGCATATCCGGATTCGGTTGTCGAGCTCGACCTTCAGGACGCTCGCCTCACGAATCTCGAAACAGCGCCTATTTTCGTCAATTCCATAGGCGATGAGGTGCAGATAGTCGCAAAGGCTGGTACCTCCAATGTCATCTCGGACGGCACCTCCCACACACAGACATACACTGATTCGGACGGCAACTCAAATACGGTCGAGGGCGCTATCTTCTCCCGTGACGATATCAAGTTCAAGGGCACAGGAAGCCTTGAGGTAAACGGCAATCAGGACGATGCTGTCGTCTGCAAGAACGATATCAAGATATATAACGGAAATATCACCGTAAATGCTGTTGACGATGGCATTCGCGGCAAGGACAGCGTTACAATCGGCGATGACAAGAAGGCTGACGGCTCTGCTGTTGACTACAGCAATCTGAAGCTCACTGTCAAGACCGAGGGCGGTGACGGCATCAAGTCCACCGCTACCGATACCGCCACAGACAAGTCCTACGGCGTTGTAACCATAAACGGCGGTACTATCGGCATCAACTCCTACGCTGACGGCATTCAGGCGGAACAGGATTTCGTCATGAACGGCGGCAGCCTCAATATCTACACATATCAGGGCAGTGCCTTCACCGGCTCGGGAACATCTTCCGGAAGCACTGACCCGTGGAGCAGCGGCAGGCCCGGCGGTCCCGGAGGCGGAATGGGTATGGACGGCAATGCCAACAAGACCGATATCTCCGCTAAGGGCATCAAGGCTGTAGGTCTCTACGATGCAGCCGGCACTACATGGCAGAGCAAGGGCAGTATCACCATAAACAGCGGTACTGTTACCATTAATTCCTCCGACGACTGCATTCACTGCTCAGGCGAAATGAACATCAACGGCGGTGTATTCAGCCTCCAGACTGCGGACGACGGCTTCCACTCCGACAAGACCCTCAATATCGGAAAAACTGCCGCAAACACCTTCGATGACGTTCAGATATTCATTTCCAAGTGCTACGAGGGCGTTGAGGCTCCCACTATCAATCAGAACAGCGGTACGGTCTACATCATCTCCGGCGACGACGGCTACAATGCAGGCGGCGGTTCGGACAGCTCCGGCGGCGGCAATCCCGGTATGCCGTGGGGACAGGGCTCGAGCACTTCCTCCAATGTCGTTATGAACATCAACGGCGGCTTTGTATGCGTAAACTCCGCAAACGGCGACCACGATGCCTTCGATTCAAACGGCAATATCAACCTCAACGGCGGCTATATCTGTGCGAACGGTCAGGAACCCCTTGACTGCGGCGACAGCGGCAGCACAATAAACTACAACGGCACAAGCGTTATCACTATGACTACCGGCAATACCAACCTCACAGGAAGATATTCCTTCGTGGATAATTCCGGCAATGTCATCGTATCCTTCCTCTCGGGAAGCGGCTCTCCCGGACAGAACTGCACAGGCTGCAAGGCTTATTCGGGCGGTACGGTATCCGGCGGAACAACAGTTGACGAGCAGGCTGGAAATTATGCGGTAACTATCGGCGGAACCCTTTCCGGCGGTACTGAGATAACTGCAAGTGCAAGCTCCGGCGGCGGATTTGGTCCCGGCTTCGGCTTCTGATACTTGAAAACCTCCTGTTATTGAGAAACGGGGACATATTATATATGCAAAGCCGTCGGAAGCACTCCGGCGGCTTTGTGCGTTCAGGATCACGGTATCGTCCGACGGTCCTGTTCTTAGTTCTCAGCTCCGGTTCAAAAAAGCACTTTACAAATCCTTGGAAATGTGGTATAATTATAAAGTATTATATTTTAGTTACGGAGGAATAATTATGTATATAACCTGCCTCGACCTCGAAGGAGTTCTCGTTCCGGAGATATGGATCGCCTTTTCGGAGGCAAGCGGTATCCCTGAGCTCAAAAAGACTACCCGTGACGAGCCTGACTACGACAAGCTCATGAAATGGCGTCTCGGTATCCTCAAGGAGCACGGTCTCGGTCTCAAGGAGATACAGGACACTATCGCCAAGATTGACCCTATGCCCGGCGCAAAGGAGTTCCTCGATGAGCTGCGTTCTCTCTGTCAGGTCATCATCATCAGCGATACCTTCTCGGAATTTGCTGCTCCCCTCATGAAGAAGCTCGGTATGCCCACTATCTTCTGCAATTCCCTTGAAGTAGCCGAAAACGGCGAGATAACAGGCTTCAAGATGCGCTGCGAGCAGTCCAAGCTCACTACGGTAAAGGCTTTGCAGTCGATAGGCTTCGACACTATCGCAAGCGGCGACAGCTACAACGACCTTGCCATGATAAAGGCGAGCAAGGCAGGCTTCCTGTTCAGGAGCACTGAGCAGATAAAGGCCGATAACCCGGAGCTTCCCGCATTCGAGACCTACGATGAGCTCATGGCTGCTATAAAGAAGGCTATGGACTGAGCCGGAAGGAGTTCGCCATGGGACTTAAAATAACCAAAAGCATCAAGCTCGGCAAATTCCTGAAAATAAACAAGAACAAGAAAAGCACAAGCATTTCCGTCGGCGGCAAGGACGTAAAAGTCACTCTCAACGACAAGAAAAAGCTCACTGCGAGCCTTCCCGGGACAGGCGTTTCCTACGACACCAATCTCGGCGGCAAAAAGACCGGCAAGAAAAAGTAAAGCTTAAAAAATTGAGGATCTGAGCTGACGCAATATTTTCAGATACGTTCGCCGTGAGGCAAACGCAACAATTCTCAGTTCTTTATTCTCAATTATAAATATTGGAGGTTTACCATGAAAATCGAAACAAAATGCCTGCATTCAGGCTACACACCCAAGAACACTGAACCAAGAGTAATACCCATAGTTCAGAGCACCACCTACGTTTACGACTCAACAGACGACGTCGCAGCAGTTTTTGACGACCCCACCAAGAGCCTTATCTATTCCCGTTTCGAGAATCCCACAGTTATGGCTGTTGAGGACAAGATAGCTGCTCTCGAGGGCGGTATCGGAGCAATGTGTACCTCCAGCGGTCAGGCTGCTTCGCTCCTCTCGCTGCTCAACATCTTAAAGGCCGGCGACAGCTTCATTTCCGCTGCCACGATCTACGGCGGCACTGTCAACCTCTTTGCCTATACCCTCAAAAAGCTCGGAATCGAGTGCATCTTCGTCAATGCCGATGCTCCCGAGGACGAGATCAGAGCTGCCTTCAAGCCCAATACAAAGGCTGTTTTCGGCGAGACCCTCGCTAATCCGGCACTCGCAGTATTCGATATCGAGAAGTTCGCAAAGATCGCTCATGAGAACGGTGTTCCGCTCATCATCGACAATACCTTCCCGACACCTTTCCTTTGCAGACCTTTCGAGTACGGCGCTGATATCGTTATCCACTCCACCACAAAGTACATGGACGGCCATGCTGTTCAGGGCGGCGGAGTTATCGTTGATTCGGGCAATTTCGACTGGACAAACGGCAAGTTCCCGGAGTTCACCGAGCCTGACGAGAGCTACCACGGCACTGTCTACACCAAGACCTACGGCAAGGCTGCCTATATCATCAAGGCAAGAATGCAGCTCATGAGAGACTTCGGCTGCTATCCCTCGGCACAGTCCGCATTCTACCTCAACCTCGGTCTCGAGACACTTCCTATCCGTATGGAACGCCACACTCAGAACGCTATGACTGTTGCTCAGTTCCTCGAGGCTAACGACAAGGTTGAGTCCGTGAACTATCCCGGACTTGCCTCCAACAAGTACCATGAGCTCGCTAAGAAGTACCTTCCCGGCGGATGTGCAGGCGTTATCTCCTTCGTTATCAAGGGCGGAAGAAATACCGCAGTCAAGTTCATGGATTCACTGAAGCTTGCCTCCAACGAGGTACACGTTGCCGATATCCGCACCTGTGTGCTCCACCCTGCAAGTGCAACCCACCGTCAGCTCTCTGACGAGCAGCTCGCAGCAGCCGGCATCAACGGCGGTCTCATAAGACTTTCAGTCGGACTTGAGAACATCGGCGATATCCTCGATGACCTCAAGCAGGCTTTTGCAGCAATATAAGCTGAGATCAAACGGACGCAGATACTCCCCCGCTGTCGGGAATGTGTAAGCTCCGCGAAAAAACGGCCGGCGGTCTTTCGGACTGCCGGTCGTCTTCATCTATATGAAAGCAGCCGTCCGGGAAGGCTTTTTTGTCCGAAGCTGTTCGCGGGCAGCTCTGCCACTCCGGACGGCTTTCCTTTTCTGCCGCTTACATTATTCTATGCTGAAATCCGCGAAAGGTACAAAGAAATTTCTTACATTTCTGATTTCCGGAGCTGTCATAATTGTCAGCATTGTGTAACTGATGTAAACCTTTCAGTAAACGGTCTTACTCCAAATTGTATAGGAGCTGATAACCTCCTGTTATTGCATTCCGGCAGCATTTCAGCTATAATATAGTCAGAAAAGAAATAAACGCATTCCTTTCTATCCGTATCTGCGCTCCCTCCTTACCTCCGGAGCGTTATCCTAACCTGTTCCGCCTCCGGCTCCACACACCCCCGGAGGCGGCAAAACCTGAATTTTCCGAGGCATTATGAACACACCTTTCAGATAAGAACGACCGGCAGTCATTTTGACCGCCGGTCGTTTTTGTGATCCGTAGTAAGTGCTTGGTTGCGGTGTCCTCGCTGTTAATTCACCATTACACGGGGACAGCCAGCAACTATGCACTAAGCACTATAAGCTTTCTGTACTCTTCACACCCCGTACTTTATCTTGATGCGCTCGAGCTTTTCGCCGAAGGGTCTTGCAAGAAGCACGAGGAACAGCACGTTCGACACCGCATACGATACCGTGTAGGGTATCGCCGTACCGAGTGCCGCGAAGTACAGGTCCCACTTGAAGCCCTCCGCATACCACAGAACCGTCCATATGTCCATGATAAAGGAATACGCAACGCCTGCAACTGCACCGTAGGCAAGGAGAAGCACACGGTTTTTCCGCAGTGGCTCGGAGAATATCCCTGCGAACAGTCCTATCATGCCCCATGCGAGCATCTGGAAGGCCGTCCAGGGTCCCTGTCCGAAGTAGAAATTCGAAAGCAGCGCGGACATTGCCCCGACGAGGAAGCCAGCCTCTCCGCCGAGGTAAAGCGCTGTTATTATCGTGAGCGCCGTCATTGGCTTGAGGAAGGGTATGAACCTCCCGGCAAAGCAAAGCGCCGTCATAACGGAAACTATCACCATTCGGCGCGTACCCGTGGTCTTTTTCTCGAAGCCTGCCGCAAAAAGGAGCAGTGCAAATACTGCTATGGCAAGGGAAATGATGATGTGGCGCTTTCTTGCGAAAGCCATTGAGCCGAGCACAGCGAGTGCCGGTATCACAATAAAGGGAACTGCGGCTTTTATGCCGTTCCGGAGTCCCCTGCTCTTTATCACTAACATCTCATACCTCCCGGCTGCCGTTAAGACGGCAGAGCTCCACGGCATCGCTGAGAACAGCCGTGCGGTCGAATATGCCCCTTGTCATGCGGCTGACCGCAGTCGTGTAGAAGGTGTTTGCGGTGAAGAATTCCTCCGGAGCTCCGGCTGAAACTATCTGTCCGCCGAAGAACATCGCGCACCGGTCGGCACACAGCGCTGCAAATTCAACATCGTGGGTGACGGAGACAACGGTGATACCGCTGTCCCGGAGCTTTTTCAGAACGTCCGCAATGCCCTGCTTGGTGGCAGCGTCCATGCCCTTAGTGGGCTCGTCAAGGAGGAGGAGCTTCGGCTTTGCCGCAAGCACCTTTGCGAGTGCCGTGAGCTGCTGTTCACCTCCGGAGAGGTCATAGGGGTGCTTGTCCAGTAGGTGCGAAAGGTCGTAAGGCAGCGCTGAAAGGTCAGCTCCGACCTCATCGAGCTCCTCCCTCACGGTATTCCGCAGGAAAACGGTCTGAACGTCCTGCGGCAGCATCGCAAGGCATTCGCGGTAGAGCGAACGGTTGCGGTAATTCTTCTGTTTTTTGCCGAAAATGCGTATATCTCCGCAGTAGGGACGAAGTATCCCGGCGGCTGCCGAGAGAGCAGTAGTCTTGCCCGAGCCGTTCCCGCCGAGAATGCAGAAAAGCTCGCCGCTCATTATTTTAAGGGAAAGACCGCTGAGGACGTCCGGAGAATTTTTCTCGTAGCGGAAGAATACGTCCCTGAATTCCAGCGCCGTTTCGCCGGAGGAAGCCCTCTCCGGGACTGGCAGCGAGCGTATCTCATTGCGGAAACCGGAGGTGATGTAGTCCCTCCCCTCGCGGACGGTCAGCGGACATTCTCCCCTGCCGTCAAGTGCCGCATACAGCCGCGAAGCCGCAGGCATTCCGCAGAGCAGCTCCGGACGTTCCCGCAGAGAGGCTATCACCTCACGGGGACTGCCGTTTGCTGATATACCGCCGTTTTCCATGATAATCAGCCTGTCGCAGACCGGTATTACCTCCTCAAGGCGGTGTTCCGCAAGCAGTATGGTTATCCCGAAGTCCTGATTGAGACGCCGCAAAGTTGCGATGAAATCCGAGGCGGCAATGGGGTCGAGCTGTGCGGTAGGCTCATCGAGAATGAGCAGCTCAGGCTGCATGACGAGCACCGCTGCAAGGTTGAGGAGCTGTTTCTGTCCGCCGGAAAGCTCCGCGGTATCGCTGCCGTACCAGTTTATAATGCCGAAATAGCTTGCTGTCTCGGCAGTCCGCCGGGCGATCTCGTCCTGCGGTACACCGAGGTTTTCGAGCCCGAAGGCAAGCTCATGCCACACCTTGTCCGTGACTATCTGCTGTTCCGGTCTCTGCATGACAAAGCCGATGCGCGAGGCTGAATCCGCCGGACTGAGTTCACCGAGAGGCGAGCCGCAGAACGTTACCCTGCCCGACATTTCGCCGTTCGGGACAAGCTCCCTTTTGAGCATACGCAGGAGAGTGGATTTTCCGCTTCCCGTAGCGCCGCAGAGCACTGCGAACTCTCCCCTTTCAAGGCGCAGGGAAACGTCCCTGACCGCCGGTGAGCTGCACTGCGGATAGGTAAAGCTCAGATCCTCGACCGCAAGTATCTCCATTTTATGCTCACCTCCGTTTCTATGATTACCGGCAGCAGTGCGAGCAGACAGTAAGCTGCAATGCCGCATATCCCGAAAATCCCGGGAGTTTCGTATTTTATCGCCGGGTAGAAGCTGAATGTCAGTCCTCCGGCAAAGGTCGCCGCCGTCGTTATGCCGAGCAGCGAAAGAGATGTCAGCAGCAGAACGATATCGTCCCGTCTGAACCGAAAACGCTTCATCTGCGAGCGTTTTCCCGTACCGTAGCCTCTCGCAGCCATGCTGTCGGCAGTGATTATGCCGTTTTCGAGCCCCCAGGTGACGAGTATCGAGAAGATCCGCATACGTCCGCGTATATCGTCAACTATGTTGTCATCGCGGAAAAGTCCCATAGCGGTCTGGGTGTCCTGAACGCGCTTGGACTGCCTGCTGAAAAGCGGCACAAAGCGTATCGCCATCGAGAGTATCAGCGCGAGTTTTGGCGAGAGCGTTCCCGCAGCGTAGAGCAGCTTTTCGCTCGTCATTATCTGCGTGAACGACCTGAACCAGTACAGCACTCCGATTATCATTGCGGCGGAGTTTATGCCGTAGAGCAGGGCTTCGAGCGTGATCGGGTTGTCGTTCATAATGAACAGCACCGTCACGCCGTTGTGGGACATCAGCGGATTCGCTGCCGCAAGTATCAGAAACAGCAGCAGGAAGAAAAAGTGCGATTTAGCGTGCTTCCTGCCGTTCCTCACAAGGTAGAGCGCCACGCCTCCGAAAAGCGATGCTGCCATGAAGGGCGGATAGGACGAGAACATCGCTATGCCGGTCACACAGAAAAAATACACCGCGATAACTGCGGGATTGTAGTCCTGAAAGCTTCTCATTCCTCGTACACCTCATCAAGATCGTGTCCGAGCTCGCAGGTGTAGAGCCACTCGATGCGGTCGCCGTCACTGAGCTTGTACTCGCCGCAGCCGCGTGAAGGTGCGATGCCGTTCACATGGTAGACCCAGCCTGAAAGGTCGCCGAAATCCATTTCGTAGAGGTAGTTTATGCCGGCGATGTAGACCATGCCGTGTGCCGAGCCGGAGCTTCCGCGGTTCTCGACCTGTATGCGGTAAGCCCTTGCCGCCTCGATGAGGATATCGTAGACCGTTTCGCCCTCCTCGATGTCGAACTCGGTGACGTCAAGGATAACACCGTCCTCGGGGATATAATCGTGGTCGCACCTGTCCGCGACCGTATCGCAGCGAATGGTCATAGTTACCGTACCTACGGCATTTTCCTTGTGTTTTTTCTCGCCCGTGTAGTAGCTTTCCGTGGACTGGAAATCCGTTGCGAGCACGAACACGATGCCTGCCGCGGCGACAACGCCTATCGCTATGAAGTTCTTGTAATTCCGCTTTCCCGAAACAAAAGCCGCAAGCGCGAGAACTCCCGCAGCACCGCATATAACGGCGATAGCCTTGCCCTTGTAGCCGCCCTTTCCGGACTTGTCCGAGGTCTTTCCGGCAGCGGCAGCGGAGGTGCTGACCTGCGCGGACGTTTTCTCTGTCTCTGACGGTGTTTCATCGGACGAGGTCACAGTTGTGCTGACCGTTACCGTTGTCACCGTGGTCACGGCCGATGAGGAGGACTTCGCCGCGGAGGTCGTGACCGTTCCCGAAGCCGCCGAGGTGACAGTTCCCTCCTCCGTTGAGACCGGAGCTGTTTCCGTGAGCCTTGCAGAGGTCGTCACGGCTGTCGTGACCGTTGTGACGGTCGTCTCCTCCTGACGGGGAGCCCTGCGGTTATCGAGGACGAGCAGCGGGGACTGCCCCCTTTTCATGCGGAGGTAAGCCACATACGAATAGTAAGCCTGAATGGTCGCGGTCGGATTTGTTTCGCCGTCCCTGACGTGGCAATAGCTGCCGTCCGCGAGCCTGTAGGAGGCTATCGCGCTGATGATATCGCCGTTCTTGATGAAGCGAGGGTCGGTCTGGCAGTCGATGCCGAGAGCCGAAAGCGCCGTCAGGACCTGTGCCGCACTCTCCGGATTGTCATTGCCGAAGCCCTTGTAGCCGCCGTCCGGCTGCTGTCTTTCCGAGAGAAGGGCGAGCGCACGGTCAACTGCCGCTTTGACCGAGCTGTCGGAGGTATAATGCGGCGCAAGTGCTTGCAGGGTCATGGCGGTGACGTCAACGTCTCCTTGAGCTCCCCACAGTGCCCAGCCGCCGTCCGCAAGCTGGAGGGACAGCAGCTTTTCCGTGACCGTACCGGCATTGATCCCCGGGACGGTATAGCCGTTATTGATGATGTGGAGGGCGTATATCCAGCTCATGATGCCCTGCTTGTCATCGAGCTTTGCAAGTGCTTCCGTAATATAGCCGTCCGTGCTGCCGGCAGCCATAAGTGCGAGCGCATACTTCTCCTGCGAGGTCAGATTGATGACCTTTCCCGAGCTGAGATAGGACTTCAGTGCCTTTTCGTAGGAGGAAAAATTTCTCTCTCCCGACTGGCTGAGCCCGACGATGAACCACTCCGAGGAAGTGCCTGCACCCTCAGTGAGAGCGCCGTCTATCCACGACTGTACGCTGTCCGCACCTGCCTTTTCAAGCTCATAATCAACGATACCGCCGGCAAGAGCTTCGACCTCACCGACGGTATGAGCTGCACCTGCGTCCCCGACGGGAACGAGGTCAAATAATAACGCGAAAAAGCATATGAGGACAGTGGAAAGTGCCTTAATCCTCATTTCTCTTTCTTACAGCAAATGCTGCGAATACTGATACCGCAAGTGCTGCGGCAGCCGTGCCTACGCCTGCAACGCCTGTCTGAGGAGCATTGCCTCCGTTTGAAGCAGCCTGAGTGGAGGTGCTTGATGCAGCAGAAGTGGTGGAAGTAGAGGTTGCAGTATCAGTGCTGGTCGAAGTTGTAGTAGTTGTGGTAGTAGTTGTTGTGGTAGTTGTGGTCGTGGTAGAATCGCCGCCGGTCATATTTGCAACGAGTACAGGCGGAACGAGATTGAGAGCCTCAGACTTTGCGCTGATCTCGTTTCTTCCTGCCTTTTCGAGAGTAACAGTTACCTTGCCGTCAGCATCGGTAACGAACTCTGTGGGAGCGCCGCCGATGAGGATAGTTGCGCCTGCAACGGGCTCGGCAACAGGATTCCAGTTCGCATCATAAGCATAGTGATTGAGAGTGAGCTCGAAAGCCTCGCCGCACTCACCGCTGACGGTATTCTTGTCGAACCAGCTATAGGTATCGGACCATGCAGTTGTGTCCTTATATACGAATGCGTAGATGTAATCGCCGCTGCTGATCTCGTCAGCGAGGCTCATTGAAGATTTATTGTTGACGTAGTAGCCGTAGCTTCCGCCGTTTTCGATACCGCAGAGCTTGTCCAGACTGAGACCGTACTGTCCTGTTGAGGACTTGTAGCCGGCTGCTGCACCGCCTTTGAAATTCTGCTCATGGAAGTTGTAGAGAGCATCGTTGACAGTGATCTTGCCGTCACCGTCGATATCGGTAACGTCTACTTCTCTCTGAACGGCTCCGAGGCCGTCCTCACCGAGTGAAACGGTAACGTAAGCCTTGCATAAGTCGTTGTCTTCTGCAAATGAGGTCATGTAGGCACATGAGCTTGCGAGCGTGAGAGCTGTTGCAGCAATGATTATCTTTTTCATAGCAATTCTCCTTAAAAGTTATTTCTGCGGCACAAAAAAAGCGCCTGCGTCCCGGACGCAAAAGCGCAGCGCAAAGCAGCCGTCACCAAAAACGGCAGACCTCAGTATGCTGTGCAGCTTGTTTTTCAGCGTCCAAAAACAAATGCAGAATACGGTCCGGCGAGCGACCCGGCTCGGGAGCAAAGCTCCCCCACGGTAGTGACTGCTGCGGCGGCTTCTGACCGCGCTTCCCTCAGTTCCGGACCTGTTATGCTATTATTATACCACTGCTTTCCGAAGATGTCAAGTGCTTCCTCAACTCTGTTCCCTACATCATTTTCCCTGTTACCCGCGGGCGGATAATATCCGTCCCTACGTTATGCTCTCAAGCTTCACACGGAGCTTCTTGATTATCTTCTTTTCGAGCCGCGATATGTAGGACTGCGATATCCCTATCTGCTCGGCTACCTCCTTCTGCGTCATCTCCTTTCCCGTGACAAGTCCGAACCGCATCTCCATTATCTCACGCTCGCGGTCACAGAGCTCCCCGACTGCTCCCCGGAGTATCTCCCTTTCAGCCTCAGTCTCGATGCCCTTGTTCACAATGTCCTCCTCTGTACCGATAATGTCCGAGAGGAGCAGCTCGTTGCCGTCGTAGTCAACGTTCAGCGGCTCGTCTATCGAGAGCTCGTTGCGGTACTGCGAGGACTTCCGCAGAAACATCAGTATCTCGTTCTCGATGCACCGCGAGGCGTAGGTCGCGAGCTTGATGTTCTTGTTCGGACAGAAGGTCCTGACCGCCTTGATAAGCCCTATCGTGCCTATGGAAACAAGGTCTTCGATGCCTATGCCGGTCGATTCAAACTTCTTCGCGATGTAAACGACCAGCCTGAGATTGTGTACGATGAGGCAGTTCCGGGCTTCCGGATCGTTCCCGGAGAGCCGCACGAACACCTCCTCCTCTTCCTGACGGGTAAGCGGCGGCGGAAGCGTATCCGAGCCGTTTATGTAGTCCACTCTGCCCGCAAGCATTGCCTTTATACGTCTTATGAGTTTCCCTAAAGCATTCATTTCCTTCTCCTTAAAACGGGTAAATTACTTTTTGGGGTGGGCTAATGGCAATAGACGTTCGCAATTGCCAATTATACCACACTCGCTCAGTCTGTCAAGGCCAAGACAAGCGTCGTAAAACGGCGGCCTTGACAGCCTTCGTGAGTGAAGTTTCGGGCAATTACGCAAACGTCCGCCTCGCCCTCGACCGCAAGAAAGTTGTATTTACCTTAAATTTTCAGTATTTTCGGGTTGAAAACCGCCGCGCCGGAGCTTTTCCCGAGCCCTATCATCACATCGACAGGCTTGCGCTTGCCGGTGAGCTTGTCGAGTATCAGCACCTCGTCCGGACGGAATACCGGCATTACGCCGTTCTCAGTGACCGTTCTGCACGGCAGCAGCCGGAAGCCCCGCATCGGAAGGCTTATCCGCTCCGGAAGAATGTCCGAGAGCCCCTCCCTGTCGCACACTATCACCGGCGAGCCGGAAAAGCAGTCAACGAGGGAATTCCCCGTGTCAGCGATGCCGTCCACCTCAGTGACCCTCCCGCGGAACTTCACGAGCACCCGATAAGTTCCCTGACCGGGCGGCGACCTGTCCAGCATAAAACGCACGATGTATGCGGCAGCGTAGAGGGCTGCCGTTGTGAGGACGAGTATCAGCAGCGAAAAATCTATGTAGAAGTAGGAGTTGTTGAAGTGCATGAACTCCGGCGTCAGCCATGAATAGACTGCGTAGATGCTCCCGGCAAGTATGAAATTCGCCGCAAGGAAAGTCCCGGTCGTGAGTGCTAGCCTGCTCCTGCCGTGATAACCGAAGGCTGCCGCAGATATCGTAACCGCCGCAAATGCGCGTATCACGAACGAGATAAGACCGTTCAGCTCAGGGACCAGTATCAGCAGTGAAAAAAGGCTGCCGTAAGCCGCTGCCGCCGCACATCTGCCGGCTTTCAGCGGAGAATGCGTTATACAGGCGGTTATCCGCAGGAGGAAGAAATTCACATAGATATTCAGCACTATCAGAACGTCAAGATATATCGTCTGCAAGTCCGCACCTCCCTCTGATAACATTATATGGCATACGGAATGCGGATTATGCCGAAAACGGTCGTCTGCGGAAAATTTGTCCGGAACAGAAAAGGACGCTGTCCTCAGCGTCCTTTTTTAGTGAGTACGGAATTGTCATTTGTGGCGGTTCCGCGTCAAGGAAGCGCTCTGCATAAATGGCTCTGCGGATTTCTCTCGAAACACCGGGATATCCCACTGAATATGCAGCGTCTGCAGACGCTCGATGCCGTAAGCGCAACGGCGTTTCTTCACGCGGCACAGACGCTGGAGGATGCGGAAATCACCGCCCTCATGCTGCAGTATAAATCCAACCAGATCACCAGAAATATCCTTGATCTTATACGCACGTTGATGTTCGCTCCGGCGGCAAGTGGTATTCCGAGAAAGGCAGCGTAGACGGTATCAACGGCAATGTCGATCTCGATATCGGCTACAAGGACTTTCCCACGATCATCAGGGCAAAGGGGCTGAACGGCTACGGCATGGAGGAAGTCCTGCCGAATCCGCCTGCGCCTGCTGTTGATGACGGTATCACGGTTGAGGTCACTGTTGACGGGAAGAAATACAGCGGAAAACTGAATAAGGCGTAAAAAAACTCCCCGGAACTGCTCAAAACGAACAGCTCCGGGGAGCATTATTTCGGGATCATATCTTAGCGAGGTATTATCCCTC
>CACYSQ010000036.1 GCA_902777125.1 Ruminococcus flavefaciens | reverse complement strand
ACGAATCTGTGCAGAAAATATGTAAAGCGATATGAGTAATCCCCGAGCCTAAACTCGGGGGTTCTTTCATTTAGGGGGGGGATGTTATTGGGCGGTTACGGTTTTTTATGAAAATAGCTTGAAATTTTTGTTAGTTTATGATATAATAAGTGGTTTGTAAATACTAACAAAATGAATGCAGAGGTTAAAGTTTTGAAGAAGGTCCGGTCATTATCAAAATAGAAAATAGATGAAATATCTGTGCTTATCGGTACATCGTTCCGGGACTATCCCTATGAAGCCGGAGAGGACGGATTAAAACCGTTTTTAGTTCAAAGCAGGCAATGATCGAATACCACGCAAAGCCATCCGTCTCATTGTTAATGACTTTGCCGTCATTGAAATACATATTTCTGTAGTTGATGATCCGCAGCACACGCTGTTTTTTGTTGGTTCGGTCATAGGACTTGCTGTTGATGCACCATTTAAACATCTTGTCGCTGCTGATTTCATGAAGCTCGGCATCGCAGTGCAGAACACGCACACCGCCTTGCCGGAACAGATCGATCCGGTTATCCCTGACGAAGAACGCTGAATCGTTGCCGGTCGGGGTGTTGAATTCGACTATGAAATACTCGCTGTGGAAGCCGTCCAGATCGCCGCGTGGAATCAGAACACAGTTCGGAGCGTCCTGAAGCGATCTCAGCTCGTAGGTCTGGGTACCGCCTGTGTATATCTGTAGTTCATTGCCGGTAAACCACCCGTACATCAGCTTGGAGAAGGACGAAAAGTCGCCCCAGGCATCGTCCATCATCTCCCAACCGGTCAGACCGGTCAGACCTTCCTGATCGTGCGGGTTGTTGGTGATGACCTTATAGTAGTCCGGCAGACCCATTGCGTGACCGAGCTCATGGATCCATGAGGAGTTGAATTTGGTGGTGTTGCTCAGATCACGTGCGCCGATGCACATTCTGGCCAGCTTGACGCCATCATGTTCCGCATTGCCGTTATACTTGCAGGAGCAGGGGACCCAGTCCTCTTTGCCGTCCTTGTTGGGATCGCGGATCATAGCCTCCTTCGGCAGCGTCAGAATGACGGAATCAAGAATGCCGTCCTTGTTGACATCAAAATCATTGTAGTCAATGATATCGTCCAATGCTTCAAGCGCCTCATCGAGAAGATCGTCGCGTGTGCGGTAATCGGGCTCCCGATAATTAGTCTTCGTGTAGGCATCTATCTCATATTTGGCGGTGTAGGTATAGACCTTGCCGGTCAGGTTCAGCCTGCCGTAAGATGAACGGGAATAGAACGCACCGCTGCTCTCCACGGGGTACCGCGGAGACTGCGGATCTTCAGGACCGAAGCACATATTTTGTATTTCCTCGGCAGAGAAACCATGCTGTGCATCAGGGAAGCTGACCGCGATCATCAGTACACGCGCCTCGCCGACACAGGGCATGGTCGGACTGACTGCGCTGATTGGCGGTACCGGAGCGTATAATCATCGCTTTTCGTCCACTGAGGAGTGGTCTGGAAGAAGATACCGCCGTCATTTATGATACGCGCCGTATCGCCGTCCGTATAAAGCTGATTGTGCGCGATAGTCCTTGTTCCCTCGCAGCCTTTGAGTTCGCACAGAACGTCAAGGGCCCGCGTTACTGCCTTGTCACCGATCGCGTGGATATGCAGCGAAAAGCCCTCGGCAGCGGCAAGTCCTGCTGCTTTTTTCATTTCCTCCGCGCTAAGCATCTCCGAACCGCAGTTATCCTCAGAATCGGCATACGGCTCATACAGAAGTGCCGTGTGCTCTTCGACCGTTCCGTCGGTTATCATTTTCAGCGTGTCGTGACTTACGTTTTCTGACGAATACATCTCACGGTTGCGCTTCATCAGTCCGATCACTGTTTCGGCGTCAATGATGCCTTCGCCGTGATAGCAGAAGCTTGTCGAGATATGCAGGGGGAGCTTACCTTCTTCGTCCGTTTTTTCATGGCTTCAAGCACATCGGTACTGTCGTCATCGACCGACATTGCTTCAAACAGTCCTGTATACCCGAGCCTTGAATAGCTCAGCGCGATCTCACGGATAAGCTCCGAGTTTTCTTCCGGACCTTTCTCCTTAATAAGCGCTTTGCACGGAAGCATAGCGGCTATCTCGATAACAAGGCCTGTCGGCTCACCGTTTACGTTCCTGACATAATAGCTGCTGCTGTCGGGATCGGGAGTCTCCTTGCAGATATCGAGTTCCTCCATAGCCTTTGAATTGAGCAGCAGTGCGTGACCGTCATTGCTGAAAACGATGGCAGGTCTGTCCGAAACGGCAGGGCCGATGTTCGCAGCACTAAATTCGCCGACAGTAAGGTCAATGCCCATGAGTACAAGGGTCTCATTATCGGGAACATGGCTATGTCTTAGCTGAGAGCTTATCGCCTCCGCAAGCTGTTCCGGACGGGTCTTGGAATCAACAAACAGCATATTGGAACCATACCTCCGGCTTATCGAGCCAGTGATCGTCGTAGCAGTCGAAATACACAGGATTAGCCTTGCAGAGGTTCTTGAAGATGCTCTTCTTGAGGGCTTCCGTATCGAATTTCTTTATCTCGTGAAGCGGTTCGATAAGGAAATCGTACCTGTTCGGAGTAACGTCGGTGTTCGGGTAAACAGAGAAGTCTGCGAGCTCGATGCCCATTTCCTGACAGGTGTTCTCAAAAGCTATCTGCAATGCCTTTTCGGTAGTCTTTTCCTCGGCAAGATTGATAGTCCTGTTCACTCTGTACATGAACTGTACCTTCGGCGTCTTGTTGCAGAATCAGGTAACGATAACGGCATCGCTCATACGATAGCGCCAGAAGCCGCTGAGGTTGGTGATGATGAGCTCGTATATCTTTCCGACTTCGAGCTTGTCGAGGGTCACGCACTTGCTGAAATCGTCGCCTGCTTCAACCGGCAGGAACTCAACAAAAGCGGCACAAGGAGCGAGTATGCTGTCGAAATCGTCAACGCCGGAGGGAACAGACCAAAGTCCCTCAGAAGCCGTAACGCCGGAGTAGATATTTGCAATTCCGCTGCCGGAGAAGTGTGTTTTGATGAGGCGGTCGTATACCTCAAAGCCGTCGCCGCCTACACCGGTCAGATATGAGAAATGCGGCCATACCTTCTTAACCACGGAGTATCCGCACCGTCCTTGAAAGCTTCCCTGAGCTCGGCAGCATGTTCAGGCATGGGCTCAATCTTCTTGAGAAGGCTCTCGCGGACTGAATCGGGAAGCTCTATCTCATCTGAAATGGTACCTTTCTCGATATCATTTATGAGAAGTTCGATATTGTCCTCGATATATCTGAGGAAAAGAACAGCAACACTGTAAAAATCCAGTTACCATGCCGCGCACTTCTTTATCCATAAGTGCGAAACGTGTATGTATGTATTTCGTATCTGAGCCGTGTTCCGGATTAAGTCCCTCTATAGGGGAGGTGTACATAGTGCGGAGCATCGCATCGAGAGCATCTTTGCCGCCCTTGATGTAATCAGCCATTTTGGCAGATGCTTCACCGACTGTAAGTCCGCTCGGAAGAGGACGGCAGTTACCGCTCGATGTACAGAATCCGCGTCCGTTCATCCAGTCAGCCGGAAGGCTTTTGCGGATTATTCCATACATGATAAGATTATTGTATTTTGCAAATACTTCTGACTGCTTGTCGGTCATCGGCACTACCTTTGGAGCTCCGACTGTACCTGAGGTCTCGTTGAAATGATTATACGAATATGCGGTAAGCAGATTTTTTTCGCCGTCCATCATACGCTCGAGATACGGAGCAAGATCATCATATACAACTACAGGTACTTTTTTCTGATAGTCCTCAACTGAATGGATATTGGCAAAGTCATACTTTTTACCGTATTCAGTATCCTTATTATCGTTAAGGAGTTTCATTAAAAGCTCGGTAGTAAGCTCCATCGGCTTATTAGTTTCATTATTGATAAAGTCTTCCCATGCAGCAAGTCACTGTCCGGAACTCTGTTCATATGTCTGCCGTGTAATATCGTTATTCATAATACTTCCGCTTTACATTTTATTACTCGATTGTAAGAATATCAATAAATCCTGTAACGTCAAATATTTCCATAAGATCATCGCTTGCGCCGTGGATAACCATGCTTCCCTGCTTATTCATGATCTTCTGTGCAGAAAGGAGCACACGGAGTCCCGCTGATGAAATGTATTCAAGCTTGCTGAAATCAAATTCAAGCTCAGTGATATCGCTGATAGAAGCTTTTACTTCAGCATCAAGCTGCGGAGCCGTTGTGGTATCGAGTCTTCCTTCTACCTCTAATGTGAGTTTTGAGCCGTTTTTATTCTTGTTTATTGTCATTATTGGTGACCTCCCTTTGTAGTTAATTATAGGTTGAAATTAACAATTATGATAGACATATTATAACATACTTTATCTGAAATTTCAAGGAAAGCCTCAAAAAACGCACAAAAAATTAACATTATGTTCATAATTGTTGTGGCAAGTCCACCTGACCGCTGCATTTGGAGGAGCAGTTTCTGCCGGTATCAGGACGAATGAAGTTCCGGGAGCTGAGAGATAACGGTATCAGTTGGTATGAAGACTGAAAATGGTATGCTCAATATCATTCATAATATGCCGAGGACGGCTCCTGCGAGAAATTCGATCTCTATACCCGCTATGAGGACAGCGCATGGCATATCGCCGCTGCAAGCGAGCGCGACCGCTTCTGCGTTAGCCGCTTTAATGTGCATAGCAGGTATCGGGCTTGTGAAGAAGAGCAAAAAAGAGGATAAGTAATAACAAAGAAACGGCAGGGGAATGAGCATTCTCCTGCCGTTTTTATCATTTATTGCTGTCCGCAGCAATTAAGGTGCGGAGCTGTCATCAGCTGCCGTTGTGGTTTCGGGACTGTAAATGCCGACAACTACCTGACGCATTTTGCCGTCATCAGTACAGGATATGACCGTGATACGGTCGTCGCCGAAATCGTTCAATATCCATGTATCTTCCGGCTCGACTATCCTGTATTCCGTGACCACATATCTGTAGCGTGTACGGTTTTTGTCTTTGTCAACGAGGTACATTTCATCGCCCGTTTTAATCTGGTCGAGGTCGTTGAAGATCTCGGCGTAAATGGTGCTGTTGTGACCGCATATGCAGTAATTTCCCTTGCCGAGACCGCCGGTGCCTTCAAAATGTCCGGCTGAAACCTGGAGCTGTTTGCTGGCGGTGCCTTCAAGCACGGGTACCTTTATATCGAGCCTTGGAATTTCAAAATTGATGTTGTTTTTCAGCAGCCGGCGGAGGTATATCTCCCGGCTTATTTTCATGTAGCCGTAGACCGAGAGTATGCCAACGCCTGCTGCTATCAGTATTATCCCGACGATGCGGGAAAGCTTCCGTTTCTTTTCCTTTTCCATAATGCAAAATCAGGTCAGCTTGACGCCAAGCATTGTGAGGTCATCAAACTGCGGAGCATCGCCCACAAACTCATCTACGGACTGCTTCATAATATTGAGGAGTTCGGTCGGTGAGGCGTCAGGCTTTTTATTGAGAGTCTCGATCATGCGCTCAGTGCCGAAGAGCTCGTTCTGAGCGTTTGTAGCCTCCGCAACGCCGTCCGTGTAGAGAAAGAGCGTACCGCCCTTTTCGAGCGTGAATTCGTAATCCTTGTAGCGCATACCGTCCATGCCGCCGATGACGAAGCCGTGCTTGTCCTTGAAAAGTTCAAATTTTCCGTCAGCCTTCTTTATCATGGGGTATTCGTGTCCGGCGTTTGCAGCAGTGACTTTGCCGGTGGATATTTCGAGGACTCCGAACCATACGGTCACGAACATTTCCTCATCGTTGTTCTTGCATATCTGAGCATTTACCTGTTCGAGGACCTTTGCAGGACTGCCGCCCATCATCGCAAAGTTGTTGACGAGTATCTTCGACATCATCATGAAGAGTGCCGCCGGAACGCCCTTTCCGGAAACGTCAGCCATTACCATGCCGAGGTGATCGTCGTCGATGAGGAAGAAGTCGTAGAAGTCGCCGCCGACCTCCTTTGCGGGAGTCATGGTCGCATAGATGTCGAACTCCGGACGCTCAGGGAATGCCGGGAAGAGATTTGGCAGCATATCCGCCTGAATTTTCGTTGCAAGCTCAAGCTCTGCGCCGATACGTTCCTTTTCAGCGGTTATTGTGGTTATCTGGTCGATATACTCAAGTGTACGCTTTGAGAGAGCTGCAAAGGATTCCGCAAGGACCTCGATCTCATCGTCGGTCTTGTAGGCGTCCTCCATTTCAAACGCGAGGTCTGTTCCGTTGAGTTCACCGACGCGCTTAGTCATACGCTCAACGGGACGCACGATCCTTCCGGCGAGGACAAGTGCTGCAACAGAGCCGAGTATCAGCAGAACGGCTATCATGATGAGGGAGGTCATCTGCGATTTTTTAGCACCGTCTTCGTATTCTTCTCCGGCTTCGTCATTGATGCGGTCGTATTCCGACATCATCAGCTTGGTAGGCTGGCCGATGATATCCTTTTCGATGAATGAGATGCCTGCCCAGCCGACGGTTGCGATAGGACTTCCGGTCATATAGTAATCCTTGCCGTCTATGTTCAGGAGCTTCAGACCTGTCGGCTTTTCAAGGGCAGCCGATATGAAGCCGGCAAGCTCACTGTTATCGGATTTCCTCAGGTCTTCTGCCTCGTCGGAGGTGAAAACATTGAATACACCGTTTCCTTCGGGAGCAAAGATGACCTGTCCGTTATTGTTCACTACGCATATGTATCCGTCCTGATCTGAGGAAGCGGCTACATAATCGGCTACTGAGTCAAGGAAGAGGTCGGCACCGACTACCGCTACGAGCTCGCCTTTATAGTAGACCGGTGCCGCACATACGACTCCGATGTAATTCGTGAAGCTGTCGCGTTCGATACCGGTGAAATAAATATCGCCGGTCTCGGCAGCACCCTTGTACCACGGACGCTCACGGGCTTCAAATATCTTTATAACATCGCCGTTATCGTCAAAGTATTCACCTGAGCGGTCGTCAACATAAAGAGTGATGCCGTCTGAGGTGGCGATGATACATGAGCTCAGTTTGTCCGAGCTGCGGAACATCGAAAGCATCATTTCCTGCATATTGCTTACGACTCTGAGCTTATCGGAGGCTTCCGGGTCAACGCCTTCAGCGTGCTGCATCTGTGCGGAAGCAGTGCCGTTCAATTCACGCTTAGGGTAGCTGACAGGCTGGAACTCGAGCTTATCCTGGTTTTCAAAGAGCTCTGCAGCGTACATCTGCATCATATGCACATCGTTTTTAACCTCTGAAAACATATCGTCCGCAACGTAAGCCTGCAAAGCGTTCGTTTTGGTCATGGACTTATCAATGACCTGCTGCATGGTACCGCCGGAGACCTTCTCTATCGAGAGTTGCTGCTTTGTTTTTGCATCGTCAACAACTTTCGCGAGCTCCTTCGACTGATAGTACGAGACTACGCCGAATGTACCGACCGCTGCGATAAGAAAAAACAGCACGAGATTGAGTATTTTGCTCTGGAGTCCTCCGATCTTCAAACCGAAAAGTTTTTTCATCTTAACACCAGTCCTTTTTTCAGAGTGAGAATGTTGTGACCGTCGAGGTATTCGTATTTGACATCGTCCATTGATTTTTTCACCATGAAGATGCCGAGACCGCCTATCTGACGTTCTTCCGCACTGAGAGTGATATCGGGGTCAGCCTTTGCGAGCGGATCGTAAGGGATACCGCTGTCGATGAAGGTGATATCCGCCGACGGCGGATCGGGGAGTATCTCAACGCGCACTATAGCTTTTCCGACATTCGGAGCGTATGCGTAGTGTGCGATATTGACGAATATCTCCTCGACTGCAATGTCTATCTGCATCTGTATCTTCATTGGACAGTCCGCTGCCTCGAGCTGTTCGTCTACAAAGGCGAGTACCTGCGGGAGGTTTTCTGTTAAAGCTTCAATTTCAAGTTCTTTCATATAATTCTCCTTTATTCGTAGGTCCAAGGGGACGGCGAGTTCCATTCGCTGTTATAGCGCCAAAGGATCGAGCTCCTTGATCTGTTCGGATAATTCGTGGATATTGTGACCGATAAGCTTGCGGGTTTTGCCCTGATGCAGGACAGTCGCACAGAAGATAGATCAGCAGTGTGACGCGATGTATCTGGCTATTGCCGCACATCTTGCGCCGGCTTCTTTTTTGAATTCTTCAAAGGACATTTCTTCCGAATCATCAGCCTTGTCCGAAATTGCACGGATAATGACAAATGGCGTACTGTTCATGTAGCAGACCTGAGCGATAGCTGCGCCCTCCATTTCGCAGCAAAGCCCTCCGAATGTGCTTATGATCTTTTCTTTCTGCTCTTTGGAGGCAATAAACTGGTCGCCGCTGCAGATCCTGCCCTCGAACGCACTGACCTCGGGGGCAACTGACTTTACGCCTTCGACTGCACATTTACGCATATTTTCGTCAGCCTTGAATGCTGCTATACCGTAATCGAGCAGCTCTCCGGGTTTAGCGCCGATGGGAGTAAGATCGTAATCGTGCTGGACAGCCTCCGTGGATACAACGATATCTCCGATGTCGATTTCGGCATCAAGGGAGCCGGCAACACCTGTGTTGATAACGCAGTCCACGCCGAATTTGCTGATAAGGAGCTGGGCGCAGACTCCGGCATTAACCTTTCCCATATTGCACTTTACGACAACAGTATCAATACCGTCGATTTTTCCCTCAAAGAAATCCATTCCGGCAAATGTGCTTATTTTGGCGTCAGACAAGCTGCTTTTCAGAGTATCGACCTCATCGTCCATAGCACCGATGATCCCTATTTTTTTTGCAGATGTTGTTATTCCCATTTTAATACCTCTTGTTATATAAAACATTTTAAAACGCCTCATGATACACGATGTATCTTATTATATTTTAGCATATTACAATTGAAAAGTCAAGAAAATAATTATGCTATTTCACCAAAAATGTGTTTACGGAAAAGCTTATAAAGATTCGCATTGCATTTAAGAGGGAAAAATGGTATAATTATTTTTAATACAATTCCCCAAAGAAAGAGATGATGTCATGTCAATTCTCGGAAGACTTACAAAGCGCAATATCACCGGCAAGCCGATGCGTTCCTTTGCAATAATCTTTGCACTGGCTGCTTCGGCATTTGCATTGCTGCTGTGTATCGGCGGACGCGACGCTCCCAAAAAGCAATTGAGAAAAAATCTTCTCAACGCCTATGGCGGGGCAGAGATGCAGATCATTGATACAAAGAGAGATCTGAATATAAATGAGAACGACCTCCCGAAAGGCTCGAAGACAATTACATTCTCGACATTGGCGGCAAATGCAAAGTCCGCCAAAGGAGAATATGCGGTAAAGGTCGCATGGTTCGATCCCGAAAAGGCGATAGATTTCGGATTTCTTAAAAGCGGTCTTGCTCCCGGGGACGGCGTTATCATATCAGAGAGCTTTGCAAAGAAAGCCGGACTGAATTCGGGCGATACCATTGACATAGCAAGGACTGTCGTCCCTCAAGAGGACGCCGGCAGTTCGGCTCCCGTCACAAATGAGCTCACCCTGAAGGTGAGCAGTATCAGCAGTGAAAAGTATTTTCGCCGGAGTCCGACGACCATCTATATGAGCGAGGAAAAAATCCGTAAAATCGGGGGCGAGAGCGTTTCGGGCAGGGTAAGCTCTTATATTGATATCCCTGATGATCTCGATGTAAAGGCTGTTTCCGGAGCTTTGCAGAGGAAATATCCTGATTACATAGTAGGCGAATTCATGACCGATGAGATGCTCGATGAGCTCAATAATCAAACAATGGTATTCGTGCTCATTTTCGCAGTAATACTTATGATGACGCTTTTTCTCACGTTCTCGATGTCAAAGCACATCGCAAACGAGAGGATTTCTACTATCGGCACACTGAGAAGTCTCGGAGGAAGCATACCCCGGACTTCAATCGTGCTGCTGACTGAAAGCGGTATCTACGGACTTATCGGCGGTCTGATCGGCTCGGTATTGTTTGCAATCGCCGGACGTTCTGCTATAATTTCCCTTTTCGGGACTATCCCCGATGACTGGTCAATGAAGCTGTATATGTATCCGGTAGCGGTATTGTTTGCAGTCGTGATACAGATCATCTGCCAGACCGGCGCATTGGTAAAGGCGGTAAAGACTCCGGTGCGGGACATAATCTTTTCGTCGAGGGATACCGCCTATCACATGAGCGTAAAGAAGCTCATTATCGGTGCGGTGATACTTGCAGGCGGAATAGTTCTCGGTATCCGGGCAGAGGATATAATACTCAGCATAGCGGCGATAGCGCTTATCTGCATTGGTTCGGTAATGGTACTGCCGCTGCTGCTCAAGGGCATATCGAAGGTGCTGGTAAAGCTGTTTGGTGCGCTGGGAATGCCCTGTGCGAAGCTTGCCGCAAATGAATGCTCCCACAAGAAGAGCACGGTCGCAAGCACTCAGCTCACATTTGTTTCCCTTGCAATTACGATTGCAATATTCATCACATCAATGTCAATTTCTCAGATCTATAACCCCGATATTTACAATATGGACGCAGTTATCGAGCTCAGCTACAAGACCGAAAAGGTCAACGATTTTGCCCATATGGACGAGATCAGGGACTGCCAGTATTTATATCAGACATTTTTGAATGCCAGAGTGAACGGCAAAAAGAAAACAAATGTCTGCATGGTGGCTTATGATGATTTCAGGCTCTATACAGGTATCAGCGAGCTGGGAGCAGAGCCTTCTGAGGACGAGTTGTATATCGGTGAGGGCTATGCAAGACAGCTCGGCGTAAAAACAGGCGACACCGTTGAGATCAGGGACTTGGGTAACATTATCAGAAACAAGGACGGCTCCGAGGAATATGCCGTATATAAATTCAAGGTCAAGGGCTTGTGCAGTACGCTTTACCATTACAGCAAGAGCATTGTCGTGAACAAAAAGTGGTTCAGGGATAACATCTCCGATCTAGTTGACAGGTTGTACATCAACCTCCGCTCTCCTGAAGATCTGGACAAGGTCACATCTGAGGCAGAGAGGCTCTTCCGCGGCGCAGAAATCGAGACAAGATCGCAGGTGATCGCCGATCAGGAGGAGGACAGCTCCAGCATCATGAAAGTTCTTTACAGTATAATAGGCATAGGCTGTGTGCTCGCACTTCTCGGGGCAGTGTCAAATGCGATAATCGGCTTTGAGCAGTCAAGGAGAAAATATGCAGTGCTGCACTCAGTCGCCGCAAGCAGAAAAAAGCTGTCAAGACTGATAGTGCTGGAAACTCTCATCTCGTCGGTAACGGCAGGTGCTCTGGCATTGATTATGGGAGTGCTGCTGACCTCGCTCATTGAAACTGCACTTTCAAGCCTTGATATGGGCGTGGAAATAATCTTCAACGTACCGCTGATAGCAGCATTCATAGCCGTTCTGACAGCCGCAATGCTGCTTGCAGCTATCAAGCCAATATCCTCATTGAAAAAAATGAACACAGCCGCAGAGCTGAAATATGAATAACGGAGGTATCGCTATGAGTAATGTAATAGAGATAGTTGATCTTAAAAAGCGTTTCGGCTCAGGTGAAAATGAGGCTATTATCTATGACGGAGCAAATCTGAATATCGAGAAGGGAAGCTTTGTATCGCTGACAGGCCCTTCCGGCAGCGGAAAGTCAACGCTGCTGTACCTTATCGGCGGTCTTGACCGGGACTTCACCGGTGCTATCAGGATAGGCGGAAAGAACATCTCGGGTATGAGCGACAGTGAGCTTTCTGAGATCCGTTCGTTCAAGCTGAGCTATGTTTTCCAGTTCTATAACCTTGTTGCAAATCTGACGGTCGAGGAGAATATCCTGCTGCCGATAGAGCTTTCCGGCAGAAAAACCAAAGCCTACAAGGATAAGCTCGAAGAGCTCCTTGAACTCACAGGGCTTACAGCAAAGAGAAAGTGCTATCCTTCGCAGCTTTCCGGCGGTCAGCAGCAGAGGTGTTCGATTGCAAGAGCCGTTCTGACCGAGCCTGAGATACTCCTTGCAGACGAGGCTACCGGAAATCTTGACAGGTCCTCGGGCGAGGAGATAATGAAGCTGTTCAAGCGCCTCAACGAGGAAAAAGGCATAACGATATTGCAGGTCACACATTCCCCTGAATGTGCAGCATACGGCAGCAGGATAGTCAGACTCTCAGATCATAAGCTGGTAGAAGCGTAAAAAAATCCGGAAGCAGCAATGCTTCCGGACATTTTTATATCATTGTGTAAAAACTAAGGATATGGCTTAAATTGGACATCAGGATCAGGGCTGTTCATTATTTACTATGTAGGACTTTTTGCCGCCGTGTCCGCCGAATATCTGCCATGTACCTACGCCAAGACGCTGGAAAAGAGCCTTTCTCTCGGCAGAGCACAGCTCCTTGTCGGTATCGACAGAGGTCATGAGTATCGGCGCATAGCGGTTGTACTGAGCCTGATATGCAGTCATATCCTTCAAATTCACGAAAATATCACCGGTAAAAGCGATATGGTGATCAAAGTCTATGAGCACGGATTCTCCGGCAAGATGTCCGCCTTTGCCCTCGTACAGTTCAAAATGCAGCTCGCCGAAATCAAAGAAACCGGTCTGTTCAAGCATCTGACGGATCTCCTTTTCAGCTCCGATAACAGTGAGCTTTTCCGGGGAAACCGGCGTGTAGGAGGTCAGCACCTTGCAGATGCGTACATAGGGCTTGTGCAGGGGATTTTTCTCGCGGAAGCCGTCCTCGTTCCTGCTTTCGAGACGCAGACACTCCGCTGTTTTAGCACTTGCATATACAGTGTCGAAAACCGGCAGAAGTCCGCAGTGGTCAACGTCGGCGTGGGTAACAAAGCACTTCTTTTCAATGCTGTCAAATCCGGGGACAATGCTCCTGATGAGCGGCAGCATTTCGTTTTTGTAGCAGGCATAGCCCGTATCAACGAAAAGGTATTCGCCGCAGCTTTTTATAATTGCGGTATTGCTTCCGCAGGGAGGCTCAATCAGCGTGATCGAGGTATTGTCCGTTATCTGATGAACTGTTACCCTCGGGGAGAAGTTGCTGCCTCTTGAAGCCGCAAGAAGCTCTGCGAAACGGCTTATGCTGTCGAAGGTGCGGTAGGGTGAAACTCCCGATTCATCAAGAGTCTGCATAGCAAGGTTGGTGTTGACGATAAGCTCGTTTTTGGATTCTGCGGATATATCCATAGCCGATGTGAGCTCGCTGACGAATGTGCTGTAGAAGAAGCTGTTGTCGTAGATATTATCGGCATGATTGTATTCGATAACACGGACATCGCACAGCTTTTTCGCCTCCTCGATGAAAGTGTTTATCTTGTCGGAGCTGTCAACGATAAGTCCCATTTTGAAAAGCTGGTATTCCGTGCCGTTTTCCTGGGAGCTTATATAAGATATATTGAAGTTGTGTGCGCTGATAAGCTCGAGTATCGCAGTAACGCTTCCGGGCTCGTCTTTCAGCTTGAATTCGAGCAGGACCACGCTGCGGTCATCATCGTTGCACTGGAGATAACCGATAGCGGTGAGCTCCTCTGTAGCCTTCGCAAGCTGCTGCGGAGTTCCCTCAGCGTCGATGAACAGCATATGGGAATCGACCGCTTTGTTATAGCTTACCCTCGTAATATTTATGCCGAGGGAGGCGAAGCATTTGCTTGCCTTCAGGAATGCCCCGATGTGATTTGGCATTTTAGTCACAAATGTCTTGTTCATTTATTTCTGATACCTCGCCTTGTCCATTTCGCGGATAGCGGCACGGCGTATCTTGCCGCTGCCAACGGTCTTGGGAAGCTCGGGCACGAACTCAACGACTCTCGGGTACTTGTAAGGTGCGGTGCGTTCCTTGACGTAATCCTTTATCTCTCTGACAAGCTCGTCCGAGCCGGTCTTGTCCTTGGTTAGCACGATCGTAGCCTTTACGACCTGACCGCGTATCTCGTCGGGAACGCCGGTAACTGCACATTCGAGCACATAGGGGAGCTCCATGAGGACGCTCTCAATCTCGAACGGTCCGATGCGGTAGCCGGAGGACTTGATAACGTCGTCCACTCTGCCGACGTACCAGAAGTAACCGTCCTCGTCCACCCATGCGGTATCGCCGGTGTGGTAGTAGCCCTCGCGCCATGTCTCGGCAGTGTTCTCCTCGTCGCCGAAGTAGCAGAGTGCGAGACCGGGAACGCCGTAGCCCTTTGACTTTTCGTCCCTGAGCTTTATGCAGATCTCACCGGTCTCACCGACACCTGCGGGAGTGCCGTCCGGGAGGAGGACCTGCACATCGTACTGCGGATTGGGCTTGCCCATACTGCCGGGCTTTGGCTCCATGCCGACAACGTTTGCGATAGAAAGGGTAGTCTCAGTCTGACCGAAGCCCTCCATGAGCTTGATGCCTGTTGCCTTGTAGAACTGGTGGAAGACCTCGGGGTTGAGAGCTTCACCGGCAATGCAGGCGTATTTCAGTGACGAGAGGTCGTACTTTGAGAGATCCTCCTTGATGAAGAAACGGTACATTGTAGGAGGAGCACAGAATGAGGTAACTTTGTACTTCTTGAACATCGGGAGGATATCGTCGGCGTGGAAGCGGTCGAAGTCGTAAACGAAAACGGCGGCTTCGCACATCCACTGACCGTAGAGCTTGCCCCAGAGAGCCTTGCCCCAGCCTGTGTCGGAGATAGTGAAGTGCAGACCATTCGGGTCGGCATTCTGCCAGTAACGTGCAGTGACATAGTGACCGAGAGGGTACTGATAGCTGTGGAGGACGAGCTTTGGGTTGCCCGATGTACCTGAGCTGAAGAAGATGAGCATGGGATCAGTTCCGCAGGGAGTATCGGCAGTGCGCTCGAAATGGGTGCTGTATGCGGAAAGCTCCTCGTTGAAATCGTGCCAGCCCTCGCGCTGACCGTTCACGATGACCTTTGTTTTAACTGTGTCTGTAACAGCACAGGCCTTATCGACTTCATCAGCCGATTCGCCGTCGGCAGTACATACAACAGCGGATACGTTCGCAGAATTGAAGCGGTACTCCAGATCGTGTTCCTTGAGCATATTTGACGCAGGGATAACGAGTGCTCCGATGCGGTGGAGTGCGATTATCGAGAACCAGAACTGGTAGTGGCGCTTGAGAATGAGCATTACGCGGTCGCCCTTTTTGATGCCGAGGGACTTGAAGTAATTCGCAGTCTGACAGGAATACTTCTTGATGTCCTTGAAGGTGAAGCGGCGCTCGTTCTTGTTGACGTCAACGTATATCATAGCTGTCTTGTCGGGACATTTTTCAGCCATTGCGTCAACGATGTCATAGGCAAAGTTGAACTTGTCCTGATTTTCAAAGTGAACTGCGCTGAGTATGCCCTCGTCGTTGGTCTCGCACTTGACGAACTTTTCGGAAACAGGGTGGAGGAGACCTGCCTTGTCAACATTTGTGAGGTGGTGCTCGGCGATATGCTCTTTATACTCAGCCATTCCGGTCGTTCCGCGGGGAGCAGTAACAAAGGCGTATATCTCGCAGTCCTCACCGCCGAGCGCGACCTCGTCATGCGGCAGTGAGCTGTCGTAGTAGATAGAATCTCCCTCGTGGAGTATCTCGGTATGCGAGCCCACCGTTATACGCAGTGTTCCCTTGATAACGATATCCATTTCCTGACCTGCATGGCTCGCCATATGGAGCGGCTGGGAAAGAGCCTCCGCAGAGTAGGGGATAACGACGTGGAAAGGCTCAACGTTCTTGTTCTTGAACCTTGAAGCGAGACGGTTGTAGGCAAAGCCCTTTCTGCGGACAATGGGAACTCCCTCGCCCTTTCGGGTAACGGTATATCCGCTGAGCTCGGGACTGCTTCCCTCCATGAGCTCAGTGATATCAACATTGAAAGTATTTGCACACTTATAGATAAATGTAAAGCTGAAATCCTGCTCACCTGATTCAAGCTTTCTGTATTCTTCCACCGGATAATCGGTCTTGGCAGCCATTTCTTCGACTGAAATGCCGAGGTCCTCACGCAGATGTGAGATACGCTCTGCGACCTCCTTGATCTTTTCTTCTGCATTCTGTAATTTCGTCATTTCGCTCATAATAATCTCTCCTTTTAAAATTTATTACTGGAAAATGAAACGGGTGCAGAGGAATACTGCCGCTGTTTTTGCCATAAAAAACAAAAAACCCGCGGTACCACTCAAATTGTGCCGCTATTGCGTAACACCACTTCAGACTCCAGCAAGTCCTATTCATTGACGCAGAATCACGGAAGCGCTTACTGAAAACTTTCAGCACTTCGGCTCAGAAGGGATACACAGCGTTGCTTATCACCGGCTCGCACCTACCGCCGGCTCTCTGTGGACATTGGCGACACTCTGCTTGTCTTCCTCACAGCTTATGTAAGGATTATAGCACAGTGAGATACAATTGTCAAGACCTTTTTCAAAAAAATTTTGGAGTGCTGATTTATAAAAGATGTCCTGCATATCGGGACATAAAAGTTAACAGTACCGTATTTTGAGAACTAAAGTTATATGATTTTTCTTGATATTAACAGATTTAGTTAGCGTTAACACTATGTTTACAAAATTGTAATCTTTTGTTTACAATTAAAACGCTGATTTCGCTTGACAAGTAAGCAAAACTATGCTATAATGCAATTCGTAACGAAAAAGCTGTGACGAAGAATAGTCAGTGCGAAAGCATTTCAGAGAACTGATGGACGGTGCGAATCAGTAATGCCTGTAACCTGTACTTCTCCCTTCTGAGCTGGAACTCCCAAAGGTTCAGACACCCAGTAGACGGTTCCCGTGAATGCTGCGTCAGTGCATAGAAGTTGATAGACTTCGAAGAGGCGGCGGGTCTTTGTATCCGCAATTTGAGTGGTACCGCGAGTATTGTATAATACCCGTCTCAAAGCAAATTTACGCTTTGGGACGGGTTTTGTTTTTTCCCTCCAGAGCAAAGAAAGGTGAAAAAATATGTCAATGAATTTTTTGCGTAAGCTGCCTATCCCGAAGGAGATAAAAAAGGAATATCCGCTTTCTGCCGAGTGTGAGCTTATAAAGAACAAGCGTGACGAGGAGATCGCGAAGATATTCAGAGGCGAGAGCGACAAGCTCGTTATGATAATAGGTCCATGCTCTGCTGACAGAGAGGACGCTGTTATGGAATATATCTACCGTCTTGCCCGTGTACAGGAACAGATAAAGGACAAGATATTTATTATCCCTCGCATCTACACAAATAAGCCCCGCACGAACGGTACCGGTTACAAGGGCATGGTTCATCAGCCCGATCCCACTAAAGATGAGGATATGCTCGAGGGACTCATTTCGATACGCAAGCTCCACCGCCGTGCTATTGAGGACACAGGCTTCGTGTGCGCTGACGAAATGCTCTATCCCGAAAATTACCGTTACCTGTCCGATCTGCTGTCTTATGTAGCAGTAGGCGCACGTTCCGTTGAGGATCAGCAGCACCGACTTACCGTTTCGGGAATGGACATACCGGCAGGAATGAAAAATCCTACCAGCGGTACACTTTCCGTAATGTTCAACTCGATCTATGCAGCGCAGTCGTCCCACACCTTCCTCTATCGAGGCTGGGAGGTTCGCACGGACGGCAACCCTCTCGCTCATGCTATCCTGCGTGGATACGTCAATAAACATGGCGAATCACAGCCGAATTATCACTATGAAGACCTTCTCCTGACACACCGCCTTTATATTGAAAAAGGCCTTGAAAATCCTTCTGCGATCATTGATACCAACCATGCTAATTCGGGCAAGCAGTACCTTGAGCAGCCCCGCATTCTCTCCGAGGTCATGCACTGCTGCCGGCACAATGCCGACATTCGCCGTATGATAAAGGGCTTCATGGTCGAAAGCTACCTGGAGGACGGCTCGCAGGGCGTTAATGACGGCGTATTCGGCAAGTCGATCACCGATCCTTGCCTCGGCTGGGAAAAGACAGAGGATATGCTTCTGCGTACAGCGGATATTTTATGATCTATAGCCGTAAAAACACTGCGGCGTTTCAGAAAAACTCTTAAATATTATGTAAAGGATTGATTACTATGAAGATCAGCTTTTCTACACTCGCGTGTCCCGATTGGGCATGGTCGGATATATACTCAATGGCAAAGGATTTCGGCTTC
>CACYSQ010000035.1 GCA_902777125.1 Ruminococcus flavefaciens | reverse complement strand
GCTCCCAGATCCTCAGGATCTGCTGTACAACAGAGATCATTAACACCGGAAACGGTCTTTGTTCCGTCATTATTTATCGTATACAAGAAAACAGCATTTATCTTCGCGCCTGCCTCAAGTGAAGACAGAGATGTCCTTGCGAGACTGCTGCCCGCGATGAATTTACCGGAGTCTGAAAGAATGATGCCCGTCTCATCGACAGCGTAGACTGTTTCGTCAGTAAGTCTTACCTGTTTTACAGCATCTTCGCCGGTGGAGGAATCTCTGAGATAAAGGAGCATTTCAGACGTGGAGATCTCGCCCGTCAGCCAGTTGCAGAAGGTTGCAGTGATGATGACATCTCCCTCGGGAGTATCAGGAGCGGTCACAAACTTGAACCTGCCGCTCTGACCGTTTGTCAGTTCGATACGCGGCTGCTCAAATGTGATATAAGGACTGTCAGCCGAAAACTCGACCCATGATGCCATGAATGAGGTGTAAGGACACTCCATTGAGCTGTTTCCGGGGTAAAGCACCGAGGTTTCCGGCATCTCGAACTTTGCCTTCGGCGCCGTAAAGCCTGTGGTGATCGTTGTCATCGTGACCGAGGAACTGATCACCGACGTCGTGATGATCTGGCTGGATGTAGACGTAGTTGTTGAGACTGAGCCCTTCTTCCTGAGATAGAACATTGCAAACTGGCTGGTCTCAATGAAGTTGTACTCGTCCGAACCAATGAGCTCATAGCCGCTGGGAATGCTCAGAACGGTTATCGTGCCCATTCTTCCGTCATGCTTGTGGATAACGGGATTGTCCGAGCGCGATTCAAAGGTCTCGGTGGAGTAATCGTCGTAGTATATCTCCAGCTTTGCGCCGCCGACAAGCTCATTCGTGTCCGAATCATAAACGTAGATGCCGAGCTCCTCGCCCTCTACCGGGTAAGTAGTTGTGGCTGTTTCAGTAGTGGTAACACCTGTTTCGGTATTGCCTGCTGTAGAGGTCGAACAAATTGTTCTGTTCCCGAGGCGGAGAACGACGCTTCCGCCGTCAGCCGGGAAATCCGCCGATGACTCATCAATGATGATATACTGCGAGGGAGCCTCCGAGATGACGACCCTTCCGCCCATGTCATACATATTTATCCAGCAGGACAGACCCTTATAATCCAGAACATCGACTGAGTCGTCCTCATACATGACAAGCACCTTGATGTCAGAAGCTGTGACAGGATCATTGTTCTCGTCCACTATGCTGAGCGAAAACATATGCTGATCCTCTCCGCCGCCGGGACGTGTTGTCGTGCACGTTGTCACCTCAGTTGTCGTAACAGTGGTTCCGCGCGGGATAGTAGTCCCTCCCATTCCCTGTGCATGGCAGTCCTCACAGACCCACACGCCGATCGGTGAGGGAAACGTTCCTTCCGGAAGTTCAGCACCGCACATTTCACAGTGATGTACCTCCTCCTGCGATACAGCGGCAGTGTCCGGAGTTATCTCCTCGGCGTAGCTCATGAATGACGCTGTGCTCAGTGAGAACATCATTGCAGCAGATGTCAGCAGAGCTGTGATTTTTTTGTTCATATAAATTCCTCCTTCTGAGCTGAATTTTTCAGCTTTTGTCTATTAGACTTCCGGACCATGGAAAACTCTTGCAATTTCATACAACTTCGGAATGTTGCACAAAAAGCGGAGGCGTTTATTGTGCAGGAAGCTAAAACAGGGAAGGGACGCACATATGTGCGTCCCTTTGATGCTTAATTATGATTTTCCTTCAACATTGAGAACAGGGAATACCTTGATGATATTGAGCTTGAACTGCTGAATGACAAGAGCGTCCTTGTTGGTGATATCGCCGCTTCCGTCAACATCAGCCTGCTTTACGCCCTTGTCTGTGAGCTGGTACTTGTCGGGATTGGTTATGCACTGCATGATGAACACTGCATCAGCCATGTTGAGCTCACCGTCACAGTTTGCATCACCCCAGAGATAATGAGGCTCTTCCTTCATAGTGTAAGCCGCGGAGATAACGATGCCATTCTTCTTTGTCTCCTTGCCTGCGGCATCGGAAGCATACCAGACCTGTCCCTCGAACTTGGTCTGCTTTACGACAGCAGCCTTGACCGCTTCTATAACAGTCTCGTCCTCGACTTCTACCGTATCTTCGGTCACATTGAGGATATCCTTTGCAAGATCGACCGGAACGTCTCCGCTGACCTTAGCTGACCACATGATATTTGCCCAGTAATACTTTCCGTCCACGGGAACAGATACGCCCAGTCCGCCGTTTGCGTAGGTCACGCCGTCGGGAAGGTCAACGCGGAGGTAGACTGTCTCGGCAGGCTCTTCAAAGGTAATGGTCATCTTGCCGGTCGCATCAGTGTTGATGTCCGCGAAGGACTTGTTGGGGTCGTTTTCGTGAGTGGTCGTGGTAATGGGCTCGGTAACAGTTGTGGTAGTGGTCGTTGTCGAGCGTGAGGTCGTGGAAACATCGGGAGCCTTGGTCGAATAGAGGTCAGCCGGGAGCTCATCGAGGGTTATGCAGTAATCGCTCTGATACATCGCGATAGTGTCTTCTTTGGTGTTGAAATTCGGATTTGAGAGGAAGTTGTTGTTGTCCGAACCGCCGTCGTACCAAGTGCAGAAGTAGAGCCAGCCAGCCTTGTCGTTCACGAGGTTTTCAACGGTCGAGAAGCAGTCGTTCTCAGCCATAGCGACCATTTTTGTGCTGCCGTACTTCTCCATGATACCGTAGAATGTGGAGGCTATCGCACTGTCGTCATGCTGGATGGAGGGCTGCCAGTTGTTCTCTGCGAGGTACTTTGTGCAGTTGTACTTGTCGTAGCCGATGATATCGACGTACTCGTCACCGGGGTACCAGTTCGGGGAGGTATCGAAGTTATAGCTGTTCCACTCCCAAATGAGGTTGTGGCAGCCGAAGTCCTCGGTGAGGGTCTTGTAGGTGTATATCCAGAGGTTCTTGTAGACCTCGGAGCCCTCCTTGCCCCACCAGAACCATGAGCCGGTCTCACCGCCGCCGCCCTCAGCCTCGTGGAGAGGACGCCATATAACTGGAATGCCCTGTTCCTGCAATGCGAGGAAATCGCCTGCGAGCCTTTCGAGAGCAGCACGGTAGTAATCGTATTCCTTTGTGCCCTCCTTGTAGGCGTTTGCGGTAACGAAATCAGATGCAGGCTTATCGTCTATCTTTGCGGCGTAGGTGGTCTGCTCGAAGGGGAGCTGGCCGCCGGTATAGCTTGCGAAATCCTTCGGTATATTGAGGTGGAAGGAGGCTGTAGCGATACCGCCCTTGGTCTTTACCCAGTCGATGATACGGCTGTTCGTACCGTCGTCGGCAGCACCGAAAAGCTCACAGCAGCGGTTGCCGTAGTCGAAGCCGCGGATAGCAGGGTAGTGTCCCGTGAGGTCGTAGAGGTACTCGAACTCGGTCTCGAGACCGTGGGGACCGTACTGGTATATCTCCTGCTGACCGGAGATGATGTTCTTGCCGTAGACGCTGTTGAGGTAAGCCATGAGGCTCTTTGCCTCAGCGATAGCCTTGGGGTCGGTCGGAACGGGCTGGGAAGCGGTTATAGCCGGGTACTCGAAGGGGAGTACCTCGAGCTTGTCGAAGGTGCTCCAGCCCCATGATTTCGTGATAGTGATAACGTTTTCGCCAGCCTTGAGCTTGACGCTCGGCATGGTAACAGCCTCGAAGCCCTCTGAAAGCGGTATCGCGAGGGTGTCGAGGGAGGTGCCGTTGAGAGAGAGGTTCTGCTGTTTTGCGGAGCCTATGCCGCCCGCGTAGAAGACGAGGTTGTAGGTGCCAGCCTCGGCAACATTGAACGGCAGCGTTATAGTACCGCTGTCGGTCATTTTGAGGTAGGAGCCGCCGCTCGCGTCAGAGCTGGTCTCTACCGTAATATCGCCGGTAATGGTCGCGTCCTCGAACTCGAACACGAGAGAGTCCGCAGCAGCGGTCGTGAAAACGTTCGCAAGACCTGCGACAGAGCCGGTGAACGCCATAGCCGCGGACATCGCCGCAGCGCCTGCCTTTCTGAAAAATCCTGAATACATTTTAATATCCCTCCAAAAATTACTGCCGAAGAACTTAAAAAAACTCCGGTTACTTTAATTATAACTAAAGAATATGAATAAATCAAGGCGTTTCCAAAAAAATCTGACACGAACAAAAAACTTTGGTTAGATGCACAAATAATGCACTGCCGGATTTGTCTGATATCACGGAAACGCCTTTAATTTAATTAAATTATAGTTTGGTTTAAGGGGTCACTTCTCTGCGGCAACTGTTATCTCCCTGCCGTTGCTGACCGCTGTGACCCTGCCGTTATTGCAGGTCGCCCAGAACCGGACGCTGTGGTCATCGAGGATATCCTGCGTCTTGGAGGAGAGCTCGTCCTGCGAGGTGCATATCACCGCGTACTCCGGCGCTGTCGCCTCGACGAACTCCTCTAAATTGGCTATTTTACGCCCGTGGTAGGGTATCTTCAGCAGGTCGCAGTCACCTATGTCCATGACCTCGCCGAGCCGCTGCTCCATAGCATCGCCGGCAAAAATGAACGTGTTATCGTGGTAGACGAGCTTCGTCACAAGTGAGAAATCGTTGTCGTCATTCGGACCGTAATCGTTCTTTTCAGGCGCATATACGGTGTATTCCGCACCTCCGAGCTCAAAGGTCAGATCCTCCGTCACCATCTGCGGAACTATCTCCTTGTTCCGCATGGCATTGCGGAATTTGTCGTTTTCGGAACTCAGCTCCTGATAATCCGGACCGAGGACGCTAAGCACGTTGAAGTTGCTGACTATCTTCGCAGCACCGCCGATATGGTCCTTGTCGTAGTGGGTAGCAATCAGGCAGTCGATAGTCTCAATGCCCTGATCCTTGAGGAATGTCATGATGTCCTTGCCGTCACCCTTTTCGCCGCAGTCAATGACGACCGTGCTGTCCCCGGAGGTTATCACGATGCTGTCAGCCTTTCCGACATCGAGGAAGGTAACGGTAAGGTCGGGATAAACCTCGTCCGGGAGGCTTTCTCCTGAGACATCGCCGGACTTGCTGCTGCCGTTCCTGCTGCTGCACGAAAAGCCTGCCGCCGCGAACGCAAGCGCCGCAGCCGCTGCGAGAAGCTTTATCCTTTTCATAGCCTGATGCCTCCTTCCGTGATGATATACTACCATATAAAGCTTGAAATAACATTGAAGTGCTAAGAGATCAGAAAGTAGAAAGTAGTTCTTAGTGATTAGTTGTGGTGTCCGCTGGCACGAACTTATTCAAATATTATCAGCGAAGCCGCCAACATAACTGCTCTCTGCTCATTTTACTATGCACTGCCAGCTAAAAACTACTTATAGAGCGCATATCCGTCCGCGGAGGAAGCCCCGACAAGAGCTATCTGCCGCTCGATGATATCCGGCTCGTCCGTCCACTCGTTCTCGCCGGCTGCACCTGCCCATTTATCGGGCTTTCCGAGCTTGTACGCGCCGAGCCCTATCACGAGCCGCACCTTGTCTGAGGTCATATCCTCCCAAAGCGCAAGAGTTTCCGCAAAGGGACAGCTCTCGTTCCTGAACCCGAAATATATCTGCGGCACGATGTAGTCACAGTAGCCCTCGCTGCCGCACCATAGCCTCACATCGGCAAACTGCGAGTTGTAGTTCCCGCTGATGCTGCCCTGCGGACTTATCCCGAACTGCACACGGCTGTCCGCGGACTTCACAGCGCCGTACATAGCCTTTACCATGCGCGAACAGTTCCCGAGCCGCCACTCTGCAAGGTCGTCCGAACCGCTTTCCGTGAATTCCTCCGCATCAAAGGAAGCGTCCGGTTCCGGGTAGAAATAGTCGTCGATATGAACGCCGTCAACGTCGTAATTTCCGATGATCTCGGCTATGCACCGGCAGAGCAGCCTGTCCGTTTCCTCATAGGCAGGGTCGAGGTACCACCTGCCGTTCACCAGCTTTGCGATGCGGCAGTCCGGGTCGTCCACCCACTTTTTCACGATGAAGTCACCGGGAAGTCCCTGCATCTGCTCAGCGGTCTGGCAGCGCAGCGGATTTATCCACGCATGGGCGGAAATGCCGAGCGCGTGGGCTTCCTCCAGCATTATCGCGAGAGGGTCATAGTCACCGGTGAGGGACACCCCCTTCGGAAATATCTCCGAGCGGTAGTAGGCGTCGCCGCAGGGGTGAACGTGCAGATATACCGTGTTCACGCCCTCGCTTTTCGCGCCGGAGATGTATCCGCGAAAGGCGCTGCGAAACTCCTCCGCACTCCTGCCGGACATCATCTCCTCATAGCGCATATATGGCAGCCATTCGGCAACGACATAGCTGAAATTCAGCGGAGCATAGCCTTTTTTCGGGGCTATGCCGAACTGCTCCGCGGTCTGTTCAGTGTAGGTGAAGCTCTCGGGAAAGAGAACGCTCTCCGTTGGACTGCCCTGACCGCAGCCTGTCAGAAGCGTCACAAGGAGCACAGCGGTAAGTATTTTCTTCATAAGCATGACCTCCGGCACTATTATATGCGCCAAGGTCAGCGTAAATACTCAAAGGGGACGTCACAGGCGTCCCCTTTGAGTTGAGAATCATGGTATCGCCTGACGGCGATACGATCTGCTGTGTAGGGGACGGCGTCCTCGACGTCCCGGCAGGGTAGGGGCGGATATTATCCGCCCGTAATTGTTCAACCTCCGGAAGGTTTATTTGTATCCGGGAGGAGGGTGATGATATTGAGCTTGTACTTCTGTATCGCGAGGGCGTCCTTATTGGTTATATCGCCGCTTGCATCGGCATCAGCATTTTGCTCTCCATTTTCGGTAAGCTGATACTTGTCCGGATTGGAGATGCACTGCATGATGAAAACGGCGTCCGCCATATTGACCTCGTCATCGCAGTTCGCATCGCCGCAAAGTCCCGAACCTGTAGTCGGCGGCTCGGTGGGCTTATCCTCAATGGGCGCCATACTCGGCTCACCGTCGCCCCACCAGCTGCTCCAGCGGTCAGCGGTACGGTACTTTTCCATTTCTCCGCCGGCGGAGGTCCATGTGAAAACGTTGTCGTAGAGGTGTCCCTCGTTGTAGTAGAACTGTGCCATTGAGCAGATCTCATCGGCGTAGGTCTTGTAGGCACCGTCGTCCTCAGCCATATAGCACCAGCCTGTGTTGAAGCCCTTGAGACTGTTCCTGATGACCTGATAGCCGTGCATATGCTCCTCGTTGATACAGATCTCGACGAAGTGGAGTATCTTTCTTATGCCCATATGGTTGGATATTATGCAGTCGTAGAAATTGGATTCGGTGAACGAATACTGGAACATTTCCGGAACGTTGTCCTCAGGCATGAAGGTCGGGTCGCAGTCCGCAAAAGCCGTAACTGCGGTCTGGAGAGTACCGTAGGCGTGGGCTGAATTGACGCCCCAGCCGTCCTCGTAGGCGGTTTCGTGGTCGGAGCCTATCTTGCCCTCGCCGAGAGTGGATTCTCTTGAGCCGAGACCGAGGAACAGTGCATAGACCTTTTCGCGGTCTGTCTGACCGATGCGGGTCGAGATGAGTTCCCAGTGCTCGTCTATCTCCTTGTAGAGGGCGTATTTGACCTCCTGGACGGTCATTTTGTGGTTGATAGCGCGTATCTCGGCAGTCGAAGCGTCAGCGGGAGTGTTCCTCTCGCCGAAATTGAGGGGATTGCCGACGCCCTCCTTCTGTACATCGCGGGAGGTATCGTGCAAAGGCTCGCAGGTCTCGCCGGCGAAGTACCATTCGTCAGCGTAAACGTAAGTGTCCGCCGGGGTATAGACCGGAACGGCGGCGGTACAAAGAGCGGCAGCGGCAAGTATTCCCAAAAGCTTAGCTTTCATAGTGCTCACCTCAGAAATTCGAGCCGTTCCAGCCCCAGTTCTCGGTCTCGGAGTATTTGACATAGATACGGTCGGACGAGATGCCGAGGTTATCGGTGAGAATGCCGGTTATGTGGCTTGTGAGGGTAGTGAGCGCATTGTGTGAAGCTCCGCCGAAGATTGAGACCTCGACCATAGCGGCGGAATCGGCTGAGCCCTTGAACCAGAGCTTGTATCCCGGCTCGATGCCGACCATGAGCCAGCCCTCGGATTTACCGGGAATGGCAGTGATAGCCTGACCGAGCTGTGACTTGATGATGTCAGCCTTGTCCTCGGAAACGGAAACGTTGGTTTTAACATTAATGAACGGCATGGTGATTACCTCCTGTATCATGTGCGGAACGGAGACTGTTCCACAGAAATTCTACCCTTATTATACCATATTCAGCCATATTGTCAAGCGGCGGCACCGCTGTTTTCCACGTTCCTGCATAACGGAGGTACTCTCCCGAATACGGCAGGAACGGCTTCGGGAGGCTTTGCACCGGCATTCCGGGGCTTGACGAGGGAACGTGATATCTGTACGAGCTGCTTTCCTATCAATTGAGGACAATAACACAAATCTTATTCGCGAGGCCGTGAACAAAATATGGATTAAGCACAAATCATTACATATCCCCCGAATGTTTACAGTTATACTATTGAAAAATAATACATTTTCTGATATAATGTTTATATATAACTATTCGATAGGAGCCTTTCTATGAAAAAATGGACTGTCGGTATGCCTGACAGAAAAGTAGTCTCTAAGCTTATCCTCGGCTGCGGCGTGACCTCGCTGACTGCCGCTGCTCTTGCACAGAAGGGTTATACCTCGCCCGAAGCTGTCATGGAGAGCCTCAACACAGACGAGCTTTCCTCGCCCTTCCTCATCAGGGATATGCAGGAGGCTGCCGATACCATAAATGCCGCTATAGACGGCGGTGAACACATCTGCGTTTACGGAGACTATGACTGCGACGGCATCATGTCAACGGTCATTCTCTTTTCGTACCTCCTCGAAGCCGGTGCGGACGTCAGCTACTACATTCCCGAACGCTCAGAGGGCTACGGTCTCAACCGCGATGCCATAAAGCGTATCGCCGATGAAGGCACTGACCTCATCATTACCGTGGATAACGGTATTTCCGCAATATCCGAGGCTGAATACATCTACGAGCTCGGCATGAGGCTCGTCATTACCGATCACCACCAGCAGGGAGAGGAGCTTCCCCGTGCGGAGGCAGTTGTCGATCCGCACCGTCATGACTGCTTCTCGCCCTTCAAATACCTCTGCGGCGCCGGCATAGCGCTCAAGCTCATTGCGGCTCTTGACGGCGGCGATTATACTATGGCTCTCGAACAGTTCGGCGACCTTGCCGCTATCGCCACAGTTGCCGATATTGTGAGCCTTACCGGCGAGAACAGATACCTCGTATCCTACGGCCTCGGACTTATCAACGATACCGACCGTCCGGCACTGATAGCTCTCAAAGAGGTCAGCGGATACGCCGAAAAGCGCGTGGATTCGCAAGCTGTCGGCTTCGGGCTCGCCCCGAGGATAAACGCCTCCGGACGCTTTGGCTCACCTAAGACCGCCGCCGAGCTTTTCCTCGCGGAGGACTATGAGACTGCCCTCCCGATAGCTCAGGAGCTCGACAGGCTCAACGAACGCCGCAAATCTGCCGAAAACGACATAGTTTCCGGCATATTCTCAATGATAGACAGCGACCCTTCGCTGGTCCGCGGGAGAGTAATCTTCGTCTGCGGAAAGGACTGGCACCACGGCGTTATCGGCATAGTCGCCTCGCGCATCATGGAACAGTTCGGAAAGCCCTGCTTCATCGCGTCTGAGGCTGACGGCGAGATACGCGGTTCAGCGCGTTCCTTCGGGGAATTCTCCGTTTTCGGCGCACTGACGGCTGCCTCGGAGACCCTCGAAAAATTCGGCGGTCACCCCGGTGCGGGAGGCTTCACCATAAAGCCCGGAAAGGCGGAGGAATTCCGTCAGCTCCTTGAAAAATACGCCGCCGAGAACCACCGCACCATGCCGGTCATGACGGTAACGGCGGATTCCACGGCAGCTCCGCAGGAACTCACAGCGGACAACGTTCAGGGACTCGATGTCCTTGAACCATTCGGCGCTGAAAACGAAAAGCCGCTCTTTTATATAGAAAATGCCGTTATTGCCGATATACAGCCGCTTTCCGGCGGCCTTCACACCAAGCTGAAGCTCAGGCTCGGCGGCGGCAATGCGGACGCTCTCCTTTTCAGGACGTCCCCGCAGTCGATGACGGTCGGAAAGGACGACCGCTGCGACCTGATAGTCACTCTCGGAGTGAACGAATTCCGCGGCGTGACCTCGGTGAGCATGATAGTCCGGGACATTCGTCCCTCCGGCTTCGAGCAGAGCCGCTATTTCGCGGCGCACGACGCGTTCGAGGCTTTCATGCGCGGTGAGGCTCTCCCGGAAAAATACTACCCGAGTATGCTCCCGGAACGCAATGACGTCGTGAAGATATACAAGGGTATCCCGGACGGCGGGATAGCGCTGGATACGCTGTATCTCAGGCTCCGAGATCCCGCGATAAACTACTGTAAATTCTGCATGGCTGCCGAAGCACTGCGGCAGCTCGGACTGATAAAGCTCTCGTCCGCCGATTCCACAGTTGAGAGGGTACCGGTCAAGACGAAGGCCGACCTCAGCTCCGCACCCGTCCTCGTTTCTCTGAGGGGACGGATAAAATCGTGATAGTTGCAAGTTTTTTTGTGCATAGTGCTTAGATAATGCATAATTATGAATTATGAATTGAATATATAAATCCGTTCGCGTAAGCGAACACCACAACTAAGAACTGATCACTAAAAACTAACAACTAAGAAAGACAAAATTACCTACAGGGGTGATAGCTATGAATGATGACACCAATCCAAAAACAGGCTCGGTTAATGAGATATGCGTTCCGATACCGGATACCGCCGACCCGAAGGACTCGGATAAATATCTCAGCGAGATACCGGATTATGACGACAATTTCACGATAGAAATGATAATCCAGAAGATACTCAAGGAGGATAAGCAGTACGATCTCAGCAAGATAATCTCTGCCTATGAGTTCGCCGCTAAAGCCCATGAGGGTCAGAAGCGTTCCTCCGGACAGGATTACATCATTCACCCGCTTGCGGTTGCATATATCGTGCTCGAGCTCGGCATGGACACCGATACCGTCTGCGCTGCACTTCTCCACGATGTTGTGGAGGACACTCCCGCTACCCTCGATGACCTCAAAAAGCGCTTCGGTCAGGACGTTGCCATGCTCGTAGACGGCGTCACAAAACTCGGTAAAATACCGATATTCAGCCGTGAGGAACAGCAGGCTGAGAATATCCGCAAGATACTCCTTGCCATGTCGCAGGATATCCGCGTCATGATAATCAAGCTCTGCGACCGTCTGCACAATATGCGTACCCTCAAATACCGTCCGCACGACAAGCAGCGGAACGTCGCCCTCGAGACCATGAACATCTACGCTCCTATCGCCCACCGTCTCGGTATCAGGGCGATAAAGGAGGAGCTTCAGGACCTCGCCTTCCACTACCTCGACCCCTACGCCTACTCCGAGATAGAGCATATCCTCGAGAACAAAAAGGAGGAGCGCGAGGCTTTCATCGAGACTATCAAGAACCGCATCAACCAGCGCTTCAAGTCGGAGGAATTCACCGAGCCGCCGCAGGTCGATGGCAGAGTAAAGAGCGTCTACAGCATATACCGGAAAATTTTCATAAATCATAAGAATATCGACGAAATATACGATAAATATGCAGTCAGGATAATCGTCAGCACCATTGCGGAATGCTACAATGTCCTCGGTCTGATACACGATATGTTCCGTCCGCTGCCCAACCGCTTCAAAGACTACATCTCAACCCCGAAATCGAATATGTACCAGTCGCTCCACACCACAGTCCTCGGCAAGGAGGGCATACCCTTCGAGGTGCAGATAAGAACGTGGGATATGCACGAGACCGCGGAATACGGCATCGCTGCCCACTGGAAGTACAAGGAGGGTATTCAGGGCAAGGATAAAATGGAACAGCGCCTTGCGTGGGTAAGGCAGGTCATCGAGGCGCAGCAGACCTCCGATGACGTCGAGGAGATAGTCCGCATAATCAAGACCGACCTCGATCCCGAGGATATCGTCGTAATGACGCCGAAGGGTATGTCTGTGAGCCTGCCCGTAAATTCCACCGTTATCGACTTCGCCTACCGTATCCACACCGAGATAGGTCACAAGACCACCGGCGCAAAGGTTGACGGCAGGATAGTCCCTCTCGATTACAAGCTCCAGACCGGACAGATATGCGAGATAATCACCAGCAAGGACCCCGACAAGGGTCCGAACAGGGCTTGGCTCAACATCGTTCAGACCAACGAGGCTCGCTCAAAGATACGCTCATGGTTCAAGAAGGAACGCCGTGATGAGAATATCGCTGAGGGTAAAGCCGAGCTCGAACGCGAGTTCAAACGTCACCGCATAAACCTCCGTGAGGACGAGTACGAGGAGTTCCTCGAGGACGACTTCAAGCGTCACAACTGCGAGACTCTCGACGATTTCTACGCTTCCATAGGCTACGGCGGCGTTATGCTCTCGAAGATCATACCGCGTCTCAAGGACAAGTATGAAAAGATGAATTCAGCCGGCGCCGAACAGCCCTCTATCCCGCTGATACAGCCAAAGGCTAACGGCAGGAGCGGCATTATCCTCGATCAGATAGAGGATATCGCGGTGAAGTTCGCACAGTGCTGCAATCCTCTCCCCGGCGACGACATCGTCGGCTTCATCACGCGAGGTCACGGCATCTCCGTACACACCACCAACTGCACGAACTACAAGGCGGTGCTCCAGAGGGGCATTCCCGAGGAGCTTAGCCGCTGGTGCGATATACAGTGGTCCGAGAACAGCGATTCGCAGCTCCAGACGAGCTTCGAGGTCACGGCTGTTGACCGAATGGGACTTGTCTACGATATCTCGGCAGTCCTCATGGATGCAAGAGTTCCGATAGTGCATTCCTCATCGCGTGTGCTCAAAAACGGCAATGCGCTTTTCGAGGGAACTATCGTCATTTCCAGCACGGAACAGCTCCGGAACCTCTTTGAGAAGCTCCGCAAGATAAAGGGCGTTATATCCGTTGAACGTGCCGCTATTTAAGGAATTACCGTATACGATACCGGAAATGAACTCAAACGGCACGGGCGAACGATGTTCGCCCCTACAGAACGCTTTAAGGGAGGTATACCAATGGAATTCTATACCCTACAGCTCGGACCTCTCGGTGCGAACTGCTACATCATCGAAACTGCGCCCCGTCAGTGCGTTGCGATAGACATCGGCGGCGACACTGACTACCTCATGAGCCTCCTCATGAAGCGCTGCATGAAGCTCAGCAAGATACTCCTCACTCACGGTCACTTCGACCACATCGGAGGTGTTGAGGAGGTACGGAAAGAAACAGGCGCCGAGGTCTTTATCCACGCCGATGATGCGAAAATGCTCGGCAGCGCTGAGTATTCCCTGCACAAGGATATGTACGGCGAACCTTTCCGTCCGGTTACTGAGTTCACCTCAATCCACGATGACTGCCGGATAAACGACGGCGATACGAGCTTCCGCGTGATACACACTCCCGGTCATTCCGAGGGAAGCGTCTGCTACCTCTGCGGGGACATGATGTTCTCCGGCGATACCCTCTTTCAGGGCTCGGTCGGCAGGACTGACTTCACGGGAAGTGACCCTCTCGCAATGGTGCGCTCGCTGAAAAGGCTTTACCTCCTTGACGGCGACTACAGGGTTTTCCCCGGACACGGCAGCGAGACGGTCCTGAGCACAGAAAAGATAACAAATCCGTACCTGAGAAGGTTCAAGGGAGAGCTATGAACGATAATATAACAAAAATGCCGGTCGTGCTGATCGGCAATTCTTTTAAATATGAGGTCGAATCCACGCTGAAGCTGTTCTTCTACGCGGAGAGATTCGCGTTTTCGGAGAACATCGCTGATGCCTGCGGTGAAAGGTACGTCATTGCAGGTGCGGAGGAAGGGCGCGTCTACACGGAGGTAATGCTCGGCGGAACGTCTGAAAAGGCTGAAAAGCGCCTTGAACGTCCGCTTTCGGAGGACAGTGCTGCCGCAGAGCATGAACTCTGCCGGCTGATCTTCCACATTCTCTGCCGCCGCACCGGAACAGCTCCGCCGTGGGGACTTATGACCGGCATTCGTCCCGTGAAAAGGGTAGTCGACCTGATACGCGCAGGGCTTCCCGAGGAGGAGATATACCGCGTGCTTTCGGAGAAATACGAGATACGTCCGGACAAGCTCCGCCTTGCCTACGCAACGGCTGTAAACCAGCTCCCGATACTCGACAGGATAGACAGCAGAGCTGTGAGCCTCTACGTCTCGATACCCTTCTGTCCGACGAGGTGCAGCTATTGCTCGTTCGTCTCGCATTCAATGGATTCCGCAAGAAAGCTCATGCCGGAGTACGTCAGCGCACTCTGCCGCGAGCTTGAGATCATCGGGGATATAGTCCGCGAGAACGGCACCAAGATAGACACCATTTACTTCGGCGGAGGAACTCCCACCTCCATTTCAGCCGCCGACCTCAGAGCGATAATGGAGGCTGTAGAACGCAGCTTCGACCTTTCGGCGGTCAGGGAGTACAGCGTTGAGGCAGGCAGACCCGATACCATTGACGAGGAAAAGCTCCGCGTGATAAAGGGTCTCGGCGCGCAGAGGATATCGGTCAATCCGCAGACCCTCAACGACGATGTTCTGCGTGTCATAGGCAGAAAACACTCCGGCGGGGACGCCGTCAGGGCATTCGGGCTTGCGCGGAAGGTCGGCTTCACGAACATCAATACCGACCTCATCGCAGGACTTCCCACCGAGTCAGCGGAGAGCTTCCGCAGAACGCTCGACCGCATGATCGAGCTCGCCCCGGAGAGCATAACCGTCCATGCGCTTACGATAAAACGTGCGGCTGACCTCTTTGCAGGCGGCAATGCGAACATCGGCAATCCAGCCGCGGAAATGGTTGACTACAGCATCTCCGCACTCATGGAAAAAGGCTATCTGCCGTACTATATGTACCGTCAGAAGAACACGGTCGATAACCTCGAAAACGTCGGCTACGCAAAAAAGGGCTTCGAGAGCTACTACAACATCTTCATCATGGACGAGACACAGACCATCATCGGTGCAGGCTGTGCCGCCTCGACCAAGCTCGTCTACCCCGGCGGCAGGATAGAGCGTATCCACAATTACAAGTTCCCGTATGAGTACATCAGGAGCTTCGACAAGCTCATGGAGAAAAAAGCGGAGGTAGTGGACTGTCTCAGGCTTCTTCAGGCTTGACGAGGATAGTATTGTCCCTCCAGAAATCCGGGTAAGGCGACTTCACGAACTCAGGTCTGTATACATTATCGTGCGACTCCTGAGCGTCAACTATCATGTCGTTGATTAGGAGCCTGCCCTCGGGAGCGGTGACAATAAAGGTGTAGCCGCCAAAAGCAGCGTCCCTTCCGCGGCAGACGCCCTTCGCGACAGAATAGCCCTCCCTTGTCTCGAACGAGGTGAGCTCGAAATATGCCGTGCCGTCCGGAAGGAGCTGCCAGTTGTGGTTCTTAACGGCGGTCGCAAGGTAGGCTGAAAGTGAGCTGTACTGCACGATATCGCTGAACGATCCCGAGATATAGCCCTCGCAGAACTCTCCCCAGCGCCGGCACATATCGTTGCACAGGGCATTCACGGCTTCCTTGTCGCTCAGGAGAGAGCCGTCCGCAATGCCGGTGACCGTTTCTGTCGGATAGACGGCAGTCGGGACTTCCGTGACCTCCGTTATATCTGGAACTGCCGTTGTCAGGGCAGGCGTACTCCCGGTCGTGACGGCAGAAGTCGTTGTTTCAGCCGCGGAGGAAGTGGTCTCGGCGGTACTGCTGTCCCTGCTGCTCTTAGAACCGCTGCTGCACGATGCAAGGGAGCATAACATGAGCAGTGCAAAGCTTGTTTTCAGGCATTTTCGGATAAAATTCATTTTATCGCCTCCGTTTTCTTTGATTATACACTGCCGGACTGTTAATGTCAAGAATCAGGCGGACGGATAATATCCGTCCCTGCGCCGGTCTCCAATATCTGAAAGGTGAGAATATGATTATAAAAAACCAGATAATTACTGCCGGGATAACCGATATCACCTCCGAGGGCAGCGGTGTCTGCCGTGCGGACGGCTTCGCAGTATTTGTCCCCGATACCGCTGTCGGTGACGTTGCCGAGATACGCATCGTCAAGGTGCTGAAAAGCTACGCCTACGGCATAGTCGAAAAGCTCCTCACGCCATCCCCTGACCGCACAGCACCGGAATGTCCCATGTACAAAAAGTGCGGAGGCTGTATCTTCCAGCACATCTCCTATGAGGCTGAGTGCCGCATAAAGTCCGATATCGTCAGGAACGCTTTCCAGCGTATCGGAGGTCTTTCCCCGGAATACGACGATTTCATCGCGGCAGATAGTCATTCACGCTACCGCAATAAGGCTCAGTACCCTCTCGCTGTACAGGACGGTAAAGCTGTCTGCGGTTTCTATGCAAAGAGAAGTCACAGGGTCGTCCCCGTAAGCGACTGCCGCTTACAGCCGGAAGTCTTTGCGGATATAGTAAGCTGCTCGCTCGATTACATCAACAGCCACAAGCTCTCCGTCTATGACGAGGCAACGCATACCGGTATCCTCAGACATATCTACATTCGCCGCGGATATCACTCGGGACAGATAATGGTGTGCTTCGTTGCCCGCAAGGACTATTCTCGCCAGCTCACTCAGCTTGCACATATCCTCCACCATGAGATAGAAAATGTTTGCAGCGTCGTCATGAACATCAATCCCGATGACACGAATGTGATACTCGGCAAAAAATGGGTTAATCTTTTCGGAGAAGACACTATCACCGATACGATGTGCGGCAACAGGATACTCATCTCGCCGCCCTCCTTCTATCAGGTCAATACACCACAGGCGGAAAAGGTCTACGCAAAGGCTCTTGAATACGCAGCGCCTGCTCCCGATGATATCCTCGCCGACCTTTACTGCGGAATGGGTACGATAGGGCTTTCTATGGCTGACAGCGTCAGCTCTCTTGTCGGCGTTGAGATAATCCCCGAGGCTGTCGAAGATGCAAAGCAGAATGCCGCCGCAAATGAGATATACAACGCTGAGTTCCACTGCGGCGATGCCGGAAAGGTCTTTGCAAAGCTGCGGAAAGACGGCTGTTCGCCGGATATCATCGTCGTTGACCCTCCGCGCAAGGGTTGCTCTGCGGAGACATTGCAGGTGATAGTCAATCCCGCTCCCAAGAAAATAGTGATGATCTCATGCAACCCCTCCACGGCTGCCCGCGACTGCAAGTGGCTCACTGAAAACGGATACAGCCTTGAAAAAGTCTGCGGTGCGGATTTCTTCCCGAGAACAGCACACGTTGAGTGCGTAGTTTTGATGTCAAGGCAGAAATCCTAAAGCGCCGATTTATCGCGGATAATTGGCATTTTGCAGTTCAGTAAACAACCAAAATAAGCACTCATTTTCTGTATGCGGGAACACGTAATACCACCTAAAGAGATACAGACAGCATTTCGGCGCACTCGCAATATAAACAGTCTTTTTAAGCACTCGATTTTTTGTGCTTAAAACTGCTGTTTGTAACTTTTAAGTGTGCAGAAATGCTGTCGCTCGTTAAAAAGTCCGAAAAATAGAGAAAAATCGCGCTAATCAAAAATTGCGAGTGAGGGATAGGGTTGAGTGCGTTAAAATGTTGTCGAAAAAAGTATAAAGAACAGGAGTCAGAAAAATAAAACAATTATTACATGGACAAACAAAAAGGAAGAATTCTATAAGTGGTCAGCCGGAATTCTGGGTGAATATCCTGTTACTGAAAAACGCTTGCTTGAAGCAACATCAGGCAGAGAAGATAACGACAGGTATTTTCCGTTTACTGCTTTTGATGAAAATGGGCTTGTCGGCTTCTTTACTGCAAGAGTACGTCCTGAAGAAGATGATAAAAAGCTCCGTTTCGGATATGTGATTGTCAATCCTTCAAAAAGAGGAACGGGCTATGGAAAACAGATGATTACGCTCGGTTTGAAATTTGCATTTGAGATATATGGAGCTGATTCTGTCAGCCTTGGTGTCTTTGAAAACAACAAGCAGGCATATTATTGCTATAAAAACGTAGGATTTGAAGAGAACGGAGTGCGGGAGGAATATAATCTGTGCGGTGAAACATGGATTGATATTGATTTGGTAATAAAAAAAGAGACATATTACGCAAAGGAAAAACAGCATGACTGAATCTCCAGTGATGCGGGCAGGCGGAAAGGAGACTCACCTGCATGGATATCGAAAGGCTGAAAAACAACGAAGAATATGTGCTGCTCGGTATGTTCGGAGATGAACGTCAGATTGCGTTATTCTATAAAGAACAGCCGGAATTTAGGATTACCTTCTGGGAGGCGTATTTTATGGACATATTCTGTGAGCCTTTATTTCCCGTATTCCCTGAAACAGAATGGTATGGCTTCACCCGTGACTGGCAGCAGTTTCAGCGAACATTGGATTTAAGGGATGATCCTATTCCAATCGAAAATCTGGATGAATACCTGAATGATCTGTATACCTACAAGGAAAGAATGGAACATTACAAAGATGAACGGGCACGGGAATGCTACAGGCTAATCTGCGATTTTCTTGCATACGCAAAGGAAACAGGTATGACCGTTATGGTCGAGGAAGAATAAAAACAGCCCCGCGCCACTGAATGTCGTACTGAAAAACAGCGTAAAATCGCTAAAAATAGTCTAATCAAAAATTGCGATTCGGGTGATTGCAAAATAGCGTTGAGTGTGTGGAACGGTTGTTCACCGCTCAATCAATTATATCACTCATAAATACTATTCAATCAAATGGTCGAGATCAAAATGACAAGCTCGACATCACTGCATCATCATAAACCCAAGGAGGTAAATCACAATGAAAATCACAATCATCACAGGCTCAGCTCACAAGAACGGAACCACAGCATATCTGACTGAACAGTTCATAAAGGGTGCTGAAGAAGCAGGTCACAAGATCTTTCGCTTTGACGCAGCATTCAAGGATGTTCATCCCTGCATTGCTTGTGAGAAATGTCACGGCGATGCCAAGGTATGCGTGTTCAAGGACGATATGACCGAGCTGAATCCACATTTGCTCGAATCAGACGCAATCGTGCTCATCTCCCCTATCTATTACTATGATATCAACGCACAGCTGAAAACAGTCATTGACCGCTTTTATGCCAATGATGCTCTGCTGCACGGCGGCAAAAAAGCTGTTCTTATGCTCACTATGGCAGATGATACAATAGAATCAGCGGAAGGCGCACTTGCCAGTTTCAAGGGAATGACGAATTTCCTTGAATGGGATGTCGCAGGTACTGTAGTCGGCGTAAACTGCTGGACGCTTGATATGCTGAAAAAGACTGATTATCCCGAAAAGGCTTATCAGCTTGGAAAATCACTGTAAAGGAGGTATACAATGAAAGTACTGATCATAAACGGAAGTCCACACGCAAACGGAAACACCGCTATCGCTATAAAAGAACTTGTTAAAACCTTTGAAGCACAGGGCGTGGAAGCTGAGGTCTGTCATATCGGCAACAAGGATATCCGCGGCTGTATTGCCTGCGGCAAATGCAGTGAACTCGGTAAGTGCGTGTTCAATGACGCAGTCAACGAGATAGCACCCAAATTTGAAGAAGCAGACGGCCTTGTAGTCGCCTCGCCTGTATACTACGCATCTGCCAACGCTACTCTGATCGCCTGCCTTGACAGACTGTTTTACAGCACCGGTTTCGATAAGACAATGAAGGTCGGTGCAAGCGTTGTTGTTGCAAGACGCGGCGGATGTTCCACTACCTTCGATGAACTGAACAAGTATTTCACCATCTGCAATATGCCTGTCGCTTCCAGCCAGTACTGGAACTGCGTTCACGGAAGAGAACAGGGACAGGCTGCACTTGATGCAGAAGGATTGCAGACGATGAGAACACTTGCCAAGAATATGAGCTTCCTGATGAAGTCGATCGCTCTCGGCAAGGCACAGTTTGGACTTCCCGAGAAAGAACCGTGGCAGCCTACACACTTTATACGTGAGGACGTCTGAATAGATACGATAATGTGAGGAATTGTGTTATAATGAATAAAAGATACCATGAAACATTTCAGAGAATTTGATAAAAAAAAGGAGAAACTGAAATGGCAAATCAATTATTTTTGGTAAGTTCTCCATTTACTGAACCGGGAAAGCCATTGAATGAGAACAATAAGTTTGTCGAAAGACTGTTAAAGTGTGAACATCATAGCGCACTTATGGTTACTTCAGCACCGTCAGATATTCGGTTTTCAGAAAGTTTTTCTTATGCGATCCAGCATACAATGGCGTTATCAGGGATCACATTTGAGAACTATATCATCTTAGATGACAGAAATAAAATGGATGCACAAGAGCTTGTTGCCGCAAGTGACTTTATCATTCTGGGCGGCGGGCATGTACCGACTCAGAATGCTTTTTTTGCAGAGATTGGTCTAAAGGACTGCATGAAGAACTTTGACGGGACTGTACTGGGAATCAGTGCAGGAAGTATGAACGCGGCAAGCATTGTGTATGCACAGCCGGAAGAGGAAGGAGAGGCTGCTGATCCAAATTACCGCCGATTTCTGAAAGGTCTTGGGCTTACAAATGTGATGCTACTTCCTCATTATCAGGATACGAAAGATCGTATTTTGGATGGGAAGAAACTTTTTGAAGAAGTCACCTATCCGGATAGTTTCGGCAGACAGTTTATCGCGATATGCGACGGTAGTTATCTTTATGCAGACGGGACCGCAGAAAGAATCTGCGGTGAAGCATATCTGATTCAGAATGGAACAATTCGTAAAATATGCGATGAAGGGAAAGAGTATCCTCTTTGAAGGCAACAGAAGATGACTGCCAAATCACGCACTCGATTTAGGGTGCGTGAAGCTGCTTTTTCCGATTTTTCAGTGTGTGGATTGAATGTCGTAGTGAAAAACAGCGTAAAATCGTCAAAAACGGACTAATCAAAAATTGCGATTCGGGTGATTGCAAAATACCGTTGAGTGTGGGGAAAGGTTGTCACGAACCCCTGCGTGTAGGAGGTTATTCAATTTGTATACGGAATCAATCGAAACAGAAAGTGCATTATGTGCAGAACTTATTTCAAATCACAGCACTGATATGACTGATGGTGAAATAAAGGTTGTACGAAAATGCCCTAAATGTGCAGAAGGCACTATAATTACTAAATGTAACATAGAATCAGATGACGGAAATAAGTGCTGGAGTTTTCATCATTACTGTGATTCATGCGGTGAGATTTTTGTTCCAAGCAGAATACGCTCGGACATATTCTTTCACACACCATTTTCAACTAAACGGTGTTTATCTACGCCTTTTGGTGAAATAAAAGTCAAGATAAACGGCAATGAAACTGATTTTCGTTACAGAACGGATTGCTATGAACATCAGGGAAAAACAATTCCTGTTGACATAATTGATATTGATGTTTCGCAGCTAAAAATAGGTGATACAATCTTTTGCGGCTTCGATTCACTTACATTTGAGTATGCTGATTCGGATGAAAACTCAGAGATCCTTTTTTGCGGAAATGAAAAACTTCTCCTCGGTTTTAGTGCTTATGATCCGGATGAGTATTATGATGATTACCACTGCTTTCTATGCGAAGATTGTGGATTAGATGATAGTTTTGAATATAGAATCAAATCTGAACCTTGCTTATTGGATGAAAAACAGTATTACAAATCCAAGATAATCACATTAGCAGTCGCTTGGGTGAATATAGCTGACTATAAAGACGCCGACGATGCTGATACGGCACTGTTTCTTGCTTTAACACTTTTTGTAGGATAAGACAAATGCCCGCACCGCTGAATCACCAGTGATGCGGGGATTTCTTATCTCTGTTTACTTTTCAATGCTGATCGTCACGCCTGATTTGAACAGGAATTCCAGAAAGAACTCGCAGACCTTGACGCTTTCCAGCAGCTTCTTCACCAGCGCCTCATCAAACTCTGTGATGGCGCGCGGCTGAGAATTGATGAAATTAGCCAGTTTCCAGATTTGCTTCTTTCGTACATAGCCCAGTAGATTGACTTTTTCGGGGCTGTTTGGTATAATAAGAAGCAGGAATAGTCCAAATCAGGACTCTTTCTTAGACGTATAAAAATCATTATTATCGGGAGGTCGGTTATGAAAGATTTTGTTTTCAGCAACACAACAAAGGTTTATTTCGGCAAGGACCAGCTTCATCATCTGAGTGAGGAAATCGCTAAGTTCGGCAAGAAAGTCCTGCTCGTTTACGGCGGCGGTTCTATTAAGAAGATCGGCTTGTACGATAAGGTGATCGCAGAGCTAAAAAAGGCTGATATGACGGTGTTTGAGCTTGGCGGTGTTGAGCCGAATCCGCATCACACCACTGTCAACAAGGGTGCTGCACTCTGCAAAAAGGAAGGCATTGATGTTCTTCTCGCAGTAGGCGGCGGCTCGACGATCGATGCAACAAAAGCTATGGCTGCCACTGCAAAGTATGAGGGTAACGATTGCTGGGACATCATCACAGGAAAGGCTTTCGTTCCCGACAATCTGCCTATCATAGCGGTTCTTACCCTTTCCGCTACAGGCTCCGAAATGGACATCGGCGGTGTTATCAGCAATGTCGAACTGAACGAAAAACAGCCCATTTTTGGACCGACATTAAGACCAAATGTTTCCTTCCTTGATCCTACAAACACATTCAGCGTAAACGCATACCAGACCGCAAGCGGAAGTGCGGATATTATGGCGCACGTTTTTGATGTGGCATATTTCACCGATCAGGAAGAAATGGATATGCTCACCCGTATGCAGGAGGAGGTG
>CACYSQ010000034.1 GCA_902777125.1 Ruminococcus flavefaciens | reverse complement strand
AGGATATAACACCCATATTATTTTACAATTCTTTTGATTAATATCAATGTCAACTATTGGGTGCTATCTATTCTTTATCCAACCAAATTATTTATTAAGCATTATTCGTTTGCTTTCAGTTTATTCCACTGCACTAAGGTTGATGCTACTATAGAAGCATTTCAACAGTCATTAGTAAAACCTATACAGCGGACTATGAAGTAGAACAGCCAGATACTTCAAGTGAGGTATCTGCCTGTTTACGATTGGTGATAAGAATCCTGTTTCATACGATATTGGTATTTCTGTTATCAGAAATGTGTGGCGTGCTGTACAGATGCTGAAGGACGAACCGACGAATGAAGATGCACGGGGCATGATACTATACGGAGCATCTATTTCAACATCAAGCAGGCTGGGGCTTGGCAAAGAGGAAAATTATGCTTACGATATTTATGAAGTGGAGTTTGTGCCGGAGGTGCTGTTGGGTGTTTCTTACCGAAAAAGTCTAACTACTATATTTCCTCGCATTTTGAAGGCAATGGGTAAATATCATGTGCAGGACATAGAGAAGTTTTTCCGTGATGCGTTCGATTTTGAAGGCAGTATTGAAGGATCCGCAGAACGAATGATAGAAATGTTTGCAGATATGGGTGTTGACATGTACTTTGAAAAAGGTGCTGACGTAAATAATCTGAAGGGTATTCCGATCGAAACGACATTGGCGGCAGAGGAAGTTGCAGCGATCATGCAGGATTGCTTAAAAAAACAAATGAGATGTGACCGCTCTCTTTCGTTTTATTCATATGTGCAGTCATTCAGACCGTGTATGAGCTGGATATAAACGCACTCCGCGCGTAGCAAACTTTAGTTTGCGGATGTGCAAGGCACTTTAAATCATTTATTATAGCGAACGTCAACTTATTTTTGCCGTTCACTGTTATATAACATTGAAACGAAAGCCCATCCCCGCGGATAAACTGTAATAATTCTTATGCAGAGCACAGTAGGATATAAAAATAGACATTGGCAGCTGAATGCCTAAAAATCCGACAATCCGATCTAATTGTTTATTGAATCTATTGCCTTTCCCCGGTATAATAAAACTACAATAACTTACTGCAAAGCAGTACAGACAAGGAGGAAAGACTATGTATTATTCGAGTGGTAACTACGAAGCATTTGCACGTCCAAAGAAGCCTGATGGTGTTGACAGCAAATCAGCATATATCATCGGTTCGGGACTTGCCGCACTCTCCGCAGCCTGTTACCTTGTACGGGATGGTCAGATGGAAGGCAGCAGAGTTCATGTACTCGAAAAGGACTCCGTTCCCGGAGGGGCTTGTGACGGTATGTATTATACAAGTGTAGGTTATGTGATGCGCGGCGGACGTGAAATGGACAACCATTTTGAGTGTATGTGGGACTTGTTTCGCTCTATCCCGTCTATCGAAACAGAGGGAGTGAGTGTACTTGATGAGTACTACTGGCTCAACAAAGCCGATCCTAATTTCTCTCTATGCCGAGCAACAGAAAAGCAAGGACAGGACGCACATACCGACAAAAAATTCGGACTGTCTGACAAAGCCTGCTCTCAGCTGATGAAGCTGTACCTTACAGCCAACGAGGAACTGTATAACAAGAAGATAACCGATGTCTTTGATGATGAAGTTCTGAACTCTAATTTCTGGCTGTACTGGAGGACTATGTTTGCATTTGAGAACTGGCATTCCGCACTTGAAATGAAACTGTATATGCAGCGGTTCGTTCATCATATAGGCGGATTGCCCGACTTCACTGCACTGCGTTTTACAAAGTACAACCAGTATGAGTCTATGATACTTCCGATGATAAAATATCTTGAGAGCTTCGGCGTACAGTTTGAATATGGTGTAAAGGTCGAGAATGTCACCTTTGACATCTCGGGCGGAAGGAAGGCTGCAACAGGTATCGAAGTGATACGTAACGGCGCAGAGGAAACTATTCCGCTGACCGAAAACGATCTTGTATTCATCACAAACGGCGGCTGTGTCGAGAATTCTGCCATAGGAAGCCAGAATACTCCTTCTGAGTTCAACAAGGAGATCAAACCCGGCGGCGGCTGGGATATGTGGCGAAAAATAGCTGCACAGGACAAGTCCTTTGGAAATCCCGATAAATTCTGCTATGATGCTGAAAAGACCAACTGGATGAGCGCAACTGTTACTACCCTTGATAAGCGGGTCATTCCGTACATCACAGCAATATGCAAGCGTGACCCGTTTTCGGGCGGAGTAGTCACGGGTGGGATCGTAACCTGCCGTGATTCATCGTGGCTGCTGTCATGGACTATCAACCGTCAGCCGCAGTTCCGCAGTCAGCCTAAGGATCAGTGTCTTGTATGGGTATATGCCCTTTTCACTGACAGAAACGGTGACTATGTGAAGAAGCCGATGCGTGACTGTACAGGCAAAGAAATATGTATGGAATGGCTGTATCATCTTGGAGTACCCATTGACGAGATAGAGGATATAGCAGAGAACAGCTGCAATACCGTTCCTGTAATGATGCCCTATGTGACAGCATTCTTTATGCCCCGTCAGGCAGGCGACCGTCCCGATGTTGTGCCGAACGGTGCTGTCAATTTCGCATTTCTTGGACAGTTTGCTGAGACCAAGCGTGATACTATATTCACTACCGAATACTCTATACGCACAGGAATGGAGGCTGTCTATACTTTGCTCGGAATAGACAGAGGCGTTCCCGAGGTATGGGGCAGTACATACGATATCCGTGATCTGCTCAATGCGACTATAGCTCTGCGTGACGGAAAGCCTCTTACTGCCGATACAGGTCTGCTCGCAAATGCGGCAATAAAACCGCTGCTGAAAAAGATACACAGCACTGATATAGAAAAGCTGCTGCTTAGATATAATGTCATCGGACTTCCCGAATCGGACGAAGAAAATGTTTCGGAGAGACACATAAACAAGAAAAATTTTGTAAAAGCGGGTGTAGGAGCAGTCGCAGTCGGAACAGCTATAGCAGTTGCTAAAAAAGTTAAGAACAAAAAGAAATAAACATAAATTGCCATAAACTTCTCCTTATTCAGATACGAGGACGCTGTCGTTTTCAGACAGTGTCCTCTATTTTTGCTATTGACTAAAAGACATTTTTATGGTACAATGTTTGTATAATGAGGAAAGAAGGCGTATGAGTGGCGAATCTGACAAAGGAAGCAATTAAAAAATCGCTGATAAAGCTGCTGAACGAGCGTCCCATAAACAAGATAACCGTCAAGGATATCGTTGAGGACTGCGGCATAAACCGCAACAGCTTCTACTACCATTTTGATGATATACCTTCACTTCTTGAGGAAATGATAAACAGAGAGGCTGACAGGATAATTGCAGAACACTCCCGTATTGAGAGCATCGAGGAATGCCTTGAGGTCGCTGTTTCCTTTGCACTTGAAAACAAAAAGGCTGTTCTGCACATACATAATTCCCCGAACCGTGAAATATATGAGAGTTACCTGTGGAGAGTCTGTGAGCACGTTGTAAGGACTTACTTCAATACAGTATTCGCAGACCGTCCCATTGACGAAGCTGACAAGGAGATACTTATCCGATATCATAAGTGCGAGGGCTTCGGTCAGATAATCGACTGGCTCAGCAGCGGTATGAAATACGATATCCAAGCTGACTTTCATCGTATATGTGAGCTGAGAAAAGGCTCCGTTGATTTGCTATACAAGTAATAATTTAGTCACTTGAGCGTATCTGTCCAAAAAATTGGCAGATACGCTTTTTTGTATGTTTACGGCAAGCAGCAAATATGCTATGATGACTACAGTACCGCAGAGTGCTGTTTACAGCGGTAAACAGGGTTTGCGCTTTGCGGTGCCGCCAGACACTACTTTTACGGAGGTGAAGAACATGAAAAGCGAGAAATATATCCGCACAGCAAAAACAGGCTATATAATCATATCTGCGCTGATGTGCATACTGGGCATTGTTTTTACCGCAGTCCCCGACCTATCTGCAAACCTTATAGGCAGACTTTTCGGAGTGCTGATAGTACTTTTCGGCGTGATAAAGCTCATCGGCTACTTTTCAAAAGATCTCTACCGCCTTGCATTCCAGCATGACCTGGCACTTGGGATACTTCTGATAGTTCTCGGGGGAATAATGCTCATAGATACCAATAATGTCCTGAATATCATCTGTATCGGAGTCGGGATATACATACTGCTTGACGGTCTGCTGAAAATACAGATCGCAATAGACTCCAAGCGCTTCGGTCTGAGCAAATGGTGGCTGATAATGACTGCGGCGATAGTTACGGGTATTGTTGGACTTATGCTGATAATACGTCCTGGCGAGGGAGTGAGATTTGCAACTGTTCTGCTGGGAATTTCGCTGATATTTGAGGGTATCCTCAACCTTGTAACTGCTCTGACTGCTGTGAAGATAATGCGCAGCAGACTTCACAGCGATGACATTATCGACATAGAAATAAACGAATAGCAATATACCGTGAGCCTAAGCACTGACGGTAAACGGTATTATATATAAATGGTGCAGTATGTTATATACACATACTGCACTTTAATTGGAGGTGCTTTATGTATTCAGAGATCAACCCATATATCGAAAAACTGGCTGAACTATCAGACAACAGTAACTCTATCAGTCCCGATATGTACAAAGAGCATAACGTTTTCCGTGGACTTCGTGACCTTAACGGAAACGGAGTAGTCACAGGCCTTACCGAAATATCTCGGATAAAGGCAAAGGAAAAAACTCCCGATGGTGATGTTCCATGTGAGGGACAGCTTTTTTATCGTGGGATCAGTGTCCGTGACATAGTAGGCGGATTCTGGAACGAGCAGCGCTTCGGCTTTGAGGAGACCGTGTATCTTCTGTTGTTCTCAAAGCTGCCCGATGCTAAAGAGCTTGGGCATTTCTGCCGTACTCTTGCTTATATGCGTACCCTGCCCGATTCGTTTACAAGAGATATGATACTGAAAGCTCCCGGCAGGGATATGATGAATATTCTGTCAAGAACAGTTCTTGCACTTTATGCCTATGACGATGAGCCCGATGATACCTCTACTGCAAATGTTCTCCGTCAGTGTCTGCACCTTATTTCGGTATTTCCCATGCTTGCGGTCTACGGCTATCAGTCATATCTGCACTATCATCTCGGGCAGGACTTGTTTATCCGCAACCCGAGACAGGAGCTTGGAACTGCGGAAAATCTTTTGCATATGCTGAGAAAAAACGGCGAATATTCAGATCTTGAAGCCCGTATACTCGACCTTGCACTTGTTCTTCATGCGGAGCATGGCGGCGGAAATAATTCCACATTCACAACTCATGTCGTCACATCATCGGGAACTGATACATATTCCGCAATAGCTGCGGCACTCGGTTCACTGAAAGGTCCTCGTCACGGCGGTGCAAATGTCAAGGTGGTGAAAATGTTCGACGATATGCAGCAGACGATCGACACAAGCGACAGGTCTGCGGTCAGGGAATATCTTACGAAACTGCTCGATAAGGAAGCCTTCGACTGTGCAGGGCTTATCTACGGAATGGGACACGCTGTTTACTCGAGATCAGACCCGAGAGCTGATATCCTTAAACAGTGTGCCAAGGCTTTGGCAGTTGAAAAGGGCAACGAGGAAGAATTTGCACTGTTTGAGTATGTGGCAGAGACAGCTCCCGAGCTTATCGCCGAGAAGCGAAAAATGTACAAGGGAGTCAGCCCGAATGTTGATTTTTACTCGGGACTGATCTACCGTATGCTTGGTCTGCCTTACGAATTGTTTACGCCTTTATTTGCCGTTTCGAGGATAACAGGCTGGAGCGCTCACCGCATCGAGGAGATACAAAACAACGGGAAAATAATACGTCCTGCGTATATAAGCGTAAAGCCTGAGAGCAAGTATATCCCTATCAACAGGAGACAGTGACGGGGTATGAAAAAGCTCATTCTTTTGATCATACTGCTTTTTGCAGTCATGGATGCAGCTTTAATGTGGCTGCTGGTGAGAGGTGCAGATATGGAAACGACCGAACGGGCGGAGAGAAACGAAAAGGCTATTGAATTCTGGAAAAGTCACTGTGTTAATGGTAAATGTTCATGAATATATTCCTGATATTGACATTTCTGTTTGCCATCGGAGGAATGACAGGCTGGGTGATAGAGGTGTTCTACCGCAGATTCGTCTCACAGAAGCACTGGGTAAATCCCGGCTTTCTGACAGGTCCATGTCTGCCGCTTTACGGTGAGAGTCTGTGCATTTTATATCTGCTGGCACATTTGGAGGGCTATCTGTATATAGAGCCGGTCTGGTTGGAAAAACTTCTGCTGTTCATTATAATGTCCGCAGCCATAACCGCACTTGAATTCGTCGTCGGAGTAATTATGCTGGCAACTACTCATGTAAGGCTCTGGGACTACAGTGAGCTTCCGGGAAATATCCGCGGCATTATATGTCCGCTATTCACCTTTTTCTGGGGATTGCTCAGTGCAGTGTATTATTTTCTTGTCCACCCTCATATACTTGAAGCACTGGAATGGCTGTCGCAGAATCTGGCTTTTTCATTTGGAATAGGCTTCTTTTACGGTATATTTGTCATCGATCTTGCATACTCATCAAAGATAATAATGAAGATACGCAATTTTGCAGAGGAGAAACAAGTCGTTGTCAGATTGGAGGAGCTCCGTGAGCAGATCAATTACAGCATAGAGCGCAGAAAGCCTAAATTTGTGCTATCAATGAAAACTGAAAGACCGTTCAGGGAGGTGCTTGAAAAATATCTCAATAAGCCATAAACATGACATTTATATTAATTAATATGTGGTCAAAAGAATTGGAGAATATAATTTGATCGATAATTAAGTATACAGTCATATAATTCAAAACCCGCTTAGAAGTCTATTCTAAGCGGGTTTCTTGTGGAGCTGGAAACGTGACTTGAACACGCGACTTTAGATTTCAATAAAGCAAGAGTCCCGTTCAATAAAGCAAGAGTCCCGATACAAATGTATCGGGATTCTTTATCCTATTCGGTTTTGTTTTTACCTTTCTGCGTTAAGGACATCTTACATCAGAAAAGTTTCCCCCGATAAGTTCTTGTAAAACTTCCGTACAAGCCTCTCAGCTACAGGGCTTTTGCTCTATATGATCTCTCGCGGGAATTTATCGCGGTAAACGCTCAGCTCGGTCACGATGCCTGCACTGCTGCCGGTTATTTTTACGGCGGCGATACGCTCGGCGGTCACGCCGCTGAACGTCACGAGGTCGGAGATATCCTCGCCGTTATAGCCGCTGTAGGTGCAGAACCTCCGCTTCCATGCACGGGTACAGTATTTATCGCGGAAGACGAGGGCGTCCTGCGGATTCATGAGGAACTGTCTGTCCAGCTCGAAGAAGCGGTGGCGGACTATCTTCTGTGCGAGGACGTCGTTGTCCGTGAGGTCGAAATTGCCGAAATCTCCGTTGATATCCGACATATGGAAATGGCTCGTCAGACGTCTTCCGCTTATAGCCGAGCCTGTTGACAGCAGGTCGCTGCCGCTGTAGTTGAACTCCTGCGGCTGGCTGACCGGCGTTACCCTGACGCAGTTTGTGCCGCGAATATAGGGGTAGGTCCCGAAAAGCTTGTAGGAGAGGTTCACAACGCCGTCCCACATGGTCGAATTGTTCTTGACGAAGATGTAGTTGCTCGTGTCGGAATTATTCTCATGGGTGACATACGGAAGGGTATAGTAGCCGTCCATGAGGGAGTTTACCGAGACATTCAGCTTCATTCCGGGCTCTATCTGGTTCTGGCAGAGCAGCGAGGTGAAGCCGCGTGAGACTACAGTGGTCACGGTCGAACCGCCGGAGGTCTCCGCTGTGAGCTGGTCTATCAGACCGTGGTGGACGAGGATATTCCCGACGTAAAGCTCGACCTCGGCTGCATCGGGGAATATATCCTCGGCAGTGACAGCTCTTGCGGTGAGCGAGGTATAAGCCGTATATGCGTCCTTCCGGAAGGCGAAGCTCAGCAGCGAAGCCTCAGTGAAAACGGAAGCGTCGGTGTTCCTGAACCTCAGATATGCGTCCGTCAAGGCGTCACCTCCTCCGGGATATAAACGTTGTCCGAGGAGAGCGTGACGGTCACATCGAGCCAGTCATTGCCGCAGTCCCCGGCCTTGTAGGAGACTATGCGGCAGTTCGCGAAGAAAAGTCCCCTGTATTCGACCGTGAGAACGGTCGATGAGCGCAGCATATCGTTGAGCATGAGCACATGGCTGAGAGGCTCGTCCTCATCGAAGACCCTGCCCTTCATGGTGAGCTTTGCGCTGTGGGGGAACGTCCCTGTGACAGCCGCACTGCCGGAGACAGTCCCCTGCTCGGAGACCGTCCTAGCGGCAGCAGCCGTGAATTCCTCGCAGTACAGCAGCATATCCCCGATATTCACCGGGACCGCCTTTCGCTGGTTGAGGTAAGTCGCGGTACTCATTCCGTGCTCCTTTCTATGCGCGTGATGCCGCCTGCGGAGAGAACAGCCGCGAGAACGAGCCTGCTGATGTTGGAATCGTACTTCACGGTGAGCTTTTTCAGCGAGCAGCTAAGTCCGGAGAGCTCGCCTATCGCAACGGCAGTTTTAGTGCTGTAGTAGCCGTAAAGAGTGCCGAGCGGAACGTCCGGCGGCGCAGTGACCTTCACGCTGATATCCGCCCTGAAAGGCAGGTAAACGATGTACGGCGAGTAGACCGGAGCAGTGCTCTCGAATGCCTCGATACCGACGACGGTGTAGATGCCCTTGGACTTCTTTTCTGCCGGTATTGCGTCAAATGCGCTGTATACCGAGTCCGATCCGAACGAGCGGAGTTCCCTTATAACGCGGTCGATTATGGTGTTCAGCATAGCTCCTCCTTTCCGGAATATCCGGCGAAAACGAATGTTTTTGAGCTGATGAGATCCGAGCAGAGCTGCATATACTCCCTCAGGAGACCGGCAGCCGCCTCACAGGGCGAGTCCTCGCCGTTTTTCAGCATTTTTCCGGCGTATGTCACCTGCGTTCTGTCACGCGAGGCTTTTATCCGCGCCATGCGGTAGTTCGCAACAGCCGCCGCAAGAAAATCAAGGCGGACGTCACTGCTGTCGGCATCGGGAATCAGCATTCTCCCGACCTCGCCTGCCGCAAGCTCGATAAGCGGCGCATTTTCCTCCCCGTCCTCGCCGGAAAACAGCCTGAACAGGGACTTTACAGATTCGATATTCATGTCCGCACCTCACTTCATGAGAAAATCAGCGTTTGCGTCTTCTGCTTCGGGCTCGCTTGCAAGCTCAGCCCTGACTGTACCCTTGACACGGCGGCTTTCGAGCGATCTTTTCAGCGTGATGAGCTGTTTTGTGTCCATGCCGCGGCAGACTATCCCGACGGACCTTGCAGCCTCAGTGCCCTCGACGAAGTATGCGAGCCTGCGTATATCACGGCGAAGCTCCTCGTCAGCCTCCGCAAGAGCCGTATCGACCGGCTGGGAGACCGCGTTCCCGCTTGAAAAGTGCTTGGTAACGCCTGCGCTGACCTGTGCAGGAACAGCCACGAAGCTCCATTCATACGCATCGGTTATGCCGCTGAGAACGGTGTGGCAGAGCCTTCCGCCGTACATCTTCCCCTTGACGTGCTCGCAGCCGCCCTTGTCCTTATCCGCACCGCAGACCGAGCATTTTCTCTCGGAAGCGCTGCACGAGATGCTGACCTCCTTTTTTATGCCGCCGTCTATCTCCGCGATGAGGTCACGGTTCTCGCTTGTACGCACCATGTAAGCCTCGGCTTTGAGGTAACGGTAGGGCTTGCCGCACTTCGTGAGACGCAAGCCGTCCTCGATGACTGCGGCATCGAAAATACGCGCGTTCTGGTTCGAGGCGGCAGCATCGTGGTCGAAAATGCCGGTCCTGCCGATGAACTTCTCCCTCAGCTCGTCGAGAGCCTCATCGGAAAAGCGTTCGCAGTCGCGGTCGATGTCGTTATCGCAGAGGATAACTGAAAAGACGTAGACCTCGTCTTCAGTGAGCGGACGGCGCGTGAAGCGGTTTATTTTTTCGAGAATAATATTATCCATAGTTCCTCCTTATCATAGTAGGTATAGGGGACGCCCTCTCCTGCAGGGCGTCCCCTCTGCGCAAACAGTCCACTGGACTGTTTGCTGCATTCACCCCTTGCGGAGCGCCTTACGGAATGTGGGGCGCTGCCCCACACCCTGCCAGAGACGCTGCCTCTGGACTCCGCTCAAGGGAGAACCTCCCTTGAGAATCCCATTAATGATACAACAGCTCATTCTCCGGACTTGATAGTCAGCACCTTTACTGCGTCAGGAGTGATCTTCTTGAAGCCGCAGGTGATGGATACTGTGATCTGATCGAGCTGACGGTCTATGAGCTTGTCTGTCTCCATGACGAGGTCAGTGCTTGTGATGAATTCGAGCGCGAAGCTGCGGTCGATACCGATGATCTTGTCGTCGTCAGCGGCAGCGCACTTCACGAGCTCTGCACCGAGGGGAAGTACAAGTCTGCCCTTCTGGTCTGCATTGCAGTCCTTGAGCTGTTCCATAGCCGCGATGAGTGCAGCGTTGTCGGGAGAAGCGATGACCGTGTTCATCTCGAAGTCGCTGAAGCAGCCGTAGAGAGCCGCAAGGTCGGAGTAAGCGAGGGTAGTGGTTGCTGTCTCAGTACCCTCCGCGCCGGTTGCAAGTACCGTTACCGCGTCCTTGACCACGCTTGCTGCAAGTCTCACGCCGATGCTTCTGAGCATGACACCGAAAACGTCAAGTCTCTGCTGGCGGATAGCCTCATAGGAGGCGCTGATAAGTCTGCCGTACTTGGCAAGAGTAACCGCCGTTGTGCTCTCTGTAACGGTAGCCTCGGGGAGTACAGAGGACTGTGAGGTAGTGTCGTATTCCTCTGTATCGTCAAGCTCGCAGCCGAGATACTGTCCGGAATTGGTAACGGTCTTGACAGCGCATACAGAGCCGAGGATAGTCTCGTTGAAGCCCTTTCTGATAGAGCGTGTCACGAACTCGGGGAAGAGCACGGCGGTCTCAGTTGTGGAGAAGAACTTCTCAACGCAGTCGCAGTCCTGACCGCTGATGCGGATATTGAAGCGCTTGAGCTGTCTCTCGAAGGCGTCGAGCTTTTCGAGGGGAGTTCCGGCGTAAGCGGAGGAGGGGTCAAGCTCCTCCAGAGCAGCGGTGAAAGACTTTCCGCTGAGATTGTAAAGACCCTTTTCAAGTTTGATATCGTTATACATAATAAACCTCCGTAATATCAGATATTTCCGGACTTTTCGTCCAGTCTCATTTCAATTTCCCTTGCCTGAGCATTTTTAAGACGAGCCTCGGCAAGAGCAGTTTCGTCCTGAAGATTGATGTTGTCCCATTCTATGCGGCAGCTCGCCTCGGAGCCCACCGAAGCAAGATAAGCTCCGGCAACTCCGCATATCACGGGAGTGAGAAGCCGCCTGTAATACTCCAGCTCAGAGGTGAGGATATCAGCCTGCTGAGAGGACATACGCTCGGTGCTGCTCCAGTTCAGACCAAGCAGGAACGGCGGTATCGAGAGCTTTGCGATGAGCTGCTCGAGGAGCTGTCTTACCGGCACATTCGTGTCGAACAGCTTGTTGTCAGCGCCGATGACCTTGATATCGACGTCGCCCACAGCCACGAAGTCCTTGACCTGACCGTACCTTGCGGAATTCATGCCGTCAGCCCATTCGTTAGCGATCTGCTGGGCACGTTCACGCGAGTAAACGAAATCGTCCGTACCGCTCTGGGGCTTGTAGGTCACGGCATAGCGGACATTTCCGGCACGGTCGTAGTTCTGACCGATGCACTCGTATATTCGCAGGAGAATGCTGCTGAGTGCGGGAAGTCCGCGGAGAAGCGACTTTCCTCCTGTGAGAGAGGCGTAGAGGATATTCTCCGGGTGCGAGACCTTTTTTGAAGTGCCGTCCGCCGAGCAGACGGTATAGGTCCTTGCGAACGGCTCCTTTCCGGTGCCGATCCTGACCGAGGATACGTCCCCGAGCCAAAGACCGGCAATGCGCTGATTTTCGCTGTCCTTGACTATCTCGCCGACAGCGCTGCCGTAGGTTAGCATACTGTCGAGGAAGTTATCGGCAAAACAGCCGACAGACCTTCCCGAAACACCGACGGGAACGTTTTCAAGGAAGCGGTCGAGCTCCTCCTGAAGCTCCTCGTCCGAGCATATCACGCGGAAGCCTCCGGTAAGACGTATCACCTTCATGATAGCCGCGTCGATGACCGGAACAGCGAACCTCAGCCGGTCGTAAAGCTCCTTTTCGGCAGGCTCGACTGCCGGCGGGAGAGTGCGCTGCATATCCCAGATCCTCGGTGCAGCGACTATCTCCGGCGCCGAACGGCTTGCCTGCCTTTTCTTTTTGAATAGCTTCATATTTCCTCCTTTCGGGATCCTGAACGGCGGTACCTTCAGGACCAAGAGCTTGTCCCTACCTTGATACTGACAGCGCAACGAGCTTGTCGCCGCCCTGTGAATTCACCATGTCCGTAACGAAATACCTCATATCGTCCATAGCGTGATCGTTCTCCTTTACGGGAGCATCGCTGCCGGAGCTCTCATTCCAGCAGTATAGCTGGAATTCCCTTATGATATCCTTGCAGCTCTCATGGAAGCGCAGCTTATTGCTGCGGAGTGCGCTGCTTACGAGACGTATACCTGTTACGACATCGTTATCCGCCTTTACGACCCTGAATTTCCCGTGTCTGCGGATACACTCGATGAAGCTTGCCGCGGAGGGATCGACTATCACCTTTGATATCTTCCTGCCGCCTGCGAGCTCCTCCAGAGCCGAATAGTGTTCCTCGTCCGTGCGCTGAGCTCCCTCTCTTTTCGAGGAATAATAGTATTCACTCAGGCGATTCCACACGCCGCCGTGAAGCCCCCAAAGACCAAATGAGGAAGGATTTACCGTGCCGTAATCGCAGGATATGACGTAGCGCTCGCATTCGAGCTCTCCGCTGAAAACGTGCTTTTCCATGTCGAACATCGGATAGACCGCACCGTGTGATGCAGTCCATCTCCCGAGGACGAAGCGCTCATAGAACGTACCGGAATAGAGCCTTTTGTAGCGGTTTTTCAGTGCCGTTGAGAGCGAGGGATTATCGTCCATAGTGAAGTGTAGGTAGAGCGCCCGTTTCTCTTTGCACTTTTTTATCCACTCAGTGTAGAACCAGTGCGCCGGAGTATCGGGATTGCAGTTGAACCAGAGCTTCGAGCCGCTGACCGAGCATCGGGCTATCGCCTGCTCAACGAACGAACGCGGCATGAGCGCGACCTCATCGAAAAACACGCCGGAAAGCGTTATTCCCTGAATGAGAGCCGCCGATCCCTCGTCCTTGCCGCCGAAGATATAGAAGCGGTTGGTCCTGCCGAGAATGGTGACGTCGAAATAGTTCGCGCTGACCTTTTCGATGCAGGTGAAGCCGTAGTCCTTGAGCATGGGCAGCAGAGGCGTCACGACATTTCTGCGGAGGGAGGTTATCGTCTTGCCGCACAGCGCAAAAGCGCTGCCGCTGAAGCTCCTGCAAGCCCAGAGCATGAAGCCGAGGGACATCGAGAGCGTTTTTCCGCTTCGCACTGCACCGTCACAGATGACCGCATCGAGACTGCGGTATTCCGGCATCGCCCACCATTTCACGGCAAGCCTTTGCTTGTGCGAGAGCTTACTGATCCTCAGTTTCCTCAGCCTCCTCCCCACCGGCTAAGAGAGCGTTCATAAGTCCGGCAGCCTTATCGCGGTCGGAGAAGGTATTCTCCAGCTCGAAGAGCTTTTCGAGAGCCTTGAGCCTGTCGAAGAGCTTGACCTCAACGCCGCCGCCCTTGACCCTTTTTATCTCGGAGACATTGAACAGATCGAGCCTGCCGATGACCTCCGGAGGGGGAAGCTCGTCCGCGAAGGCGAGCACAGCCGCGTCCTTGCAGCTTCCGAATGCGAGCCTTTTCAGACCCGTTATGACCTCGCTGCCGGAAGTCATGAGCTCTCTCAGCTCAGCGATCTTTCTCCGGCAGCCTGCCGATCTCAGACAGCCTATCCCCTCACGCAGAGCGCTTTCTCCGGGGAAGCCGGCTTTCGCGGCAGCCTCCTCCGCGTTCCCGAGAAGGGCGTAGTAGCAGCAGAAATCGTCTCTCAGCTTTTTGTTATCTTTTTCCTGAATAAAAATGACCTCCTTTCGTCCCGAACGGTACCGCCGTTCACTAATGGGCAGAAAAGAGGCATTTTTCAATGCAAAACCATTGAATATTGAAAAAATTATTTTGTATTCGGCTTTTGTGACAAATCCGGCGTGATAAATCCAAGCTGCTATGGTGAAATCCAACAACTTCAAGGTGCAGGGGAAGGCGTTCCCGACAGATGAGAATGAACTGTTGATTTTTAAAGCGGGCCGTGGTATAATGTAAGCATCAAATCCAAAGGAGATTAAAATGAAAAGACTAATACCAGCTATTATAATGTCGGCACTCCTTCTGACCGCCTGCAAGAGCGGCGGTTCTTCCGGGAGCAAGGCTTCTTCAGAGAAAGCTGCCGCATCGACTTCCGCGTCCGAGGAGGTCTCCACGGAAGCAGCCTCCGTCACTGAAACAGAAATTGAAGTATCGACCGAGCCTGCCGTGACCACAAAGTCCAACAGCAAGGAGACAGCAACGGCTCCCGCAACTGAAGTCCCCGAAACATCGACCTCCGCAGCGGTTTCGGAACCGGTAACATCTGCCGCTACAGAAGCAGTTACAGAAGCAGCTACCGAAGCCGTTACCACGACCGTGACGACAACAAAGGCTCCCGATACGACCACTCAGACGAAAACTGTTACCACCCGCAAAAAGGACGATCCGATAGAGCTTCCAATCATACCCATAACCTGATTATACTGTTAGTAAATCAGCGCTGAAATTTCCGCTCTGTTTTTTACACCTGAATATAAGAAGCCTTGCCCAACTAAGAACAAATTGTGAACAGGTAACAATTTTTGGTGCAAATCAAAAAACTAATTCACATTGCCTTGACAAATACCGCCTGATTGTAATATACTTATGATAAGGAAGGTTTGCTTTCTTATGCCTTGATCGAAGACATTAACGGGGGAGGGAATATTATGAAAAACAAAAAACTCAAAGGCTTTACACTTATCGAGATCATCGTCGTTATCGCTATTATCGGCGTTCTCCTTTCCATCATCGTGCCCTCGATGATAGGATATGTCAGAAAAGCCCGCAGAACACATGATATGAACAGCGGAAAGCTCATCGCTGAAAGCGTTATGTCAGTTCTGAGTGAGACCGACGAGGGCGACGGTTCATTCTATGCCCAGACAAGCGAGGTACAGAGCCCGCACTGGAACAAGACAGACCCGGTTACAAGCGAGAACTACGACCTTATAGTCGTTGCCGTCATGAACGGAGGCGGCGGCTGCAACGGTGCTTTCTGGAACTGGACTGAGAACGATCCTGCATACAAGGATTTCGTTGATCTTCTCAATGAGGAAATGGACTACGCTCCGAACAGCACAAGCACACATATCGACGTAAAATATCAGCCGAAAGACGCTGCCAAGCCGCTTAACCGCTGGTTCATATGCTACCGCTCCGATGATAACAGCGCGATAGAGATATGGGTCGGCAACGGGAGCAGCCAGAGCTGGGGCAAGGGCGAGCCTATGTACAGAGTATATCCCAAGCCCGCATATTGATATGATACACCGTTAAATGTGGGTTTTGTATGAGGCGGATCTGAGGGAGCCTTTTGATGAAAGTGCTTCCGAGCCTTTTCTTTAGCTTTTCCACAATTGCATGAAAATGTCCGGAAGCGTAAGAGCTTCCGGATTTTTTTGTACGCGAAGATTATCCGTTGCGGCAAGTCCTCATGATACTGCCGTATCGTCATCACGGTCAGCGGAACGTTATTCTGTGGCAGTTTGTACAAACATTGGTCTGACAATTTGTATGTCTGTTCACAGTTAGTCTATTGACATTCTTTTCCAAATGCGGTATACTAATTGTAATAAATACCATTGAAGAAGGGGGCATATGTCATGAAAAAGAGCGCTAAGGGCTTTACACTCATTGAAATAATCGTTGTTATCGCTATTATCGGAGTTCTCGGCGCGATACTTGTCCCCTCGCTTCTCGGATATGTAAGAAAAGCCCGCCGCACTGCGGATATCGCGACAGCCAAGGAGATATACAACAACACCCTACAGATAATCGACGAAAATGAGAATATCGTATGGTGGAGCAGCTCGCGCAACGCTTACGTCAGCTCTAATGCGATGAAATCCTTCTACGCTCATGGCTCCTCATACAAGGCTATCACGGGGCAGAACTACAAGTCCAAATTCCTCAAGCTGGTGGACGAGAGCGGAAATATCTACTACCTCATACCTGTAGTGACCTTCGGTACCAAGACCAACGGACGCTGGCTCCAGATAGACCAGGAACAGGGACCCTTCGCTCAGCAGCTCAGCGATCAGATGGCTACGAGCATCGGCGGAAAGCTCTCTCTGCCTGTAAAATACGAACCCAAGCATCAGAGTCCCGATCTCAATACATGGTTCGTCTGCTACCGGAGCAATGACACCTCGCAGATCGAGGTCTGGGTCGGCAATTACTCCTCCGGCGATTACGGCGGTTCAGGCTCACCGATATACCGCGTTTATCCGGAGCCGACATATTAACTGAGATCAATCCTTTTTTCATTCATATCTCTATCGTGGGGACGCCCTTTTTCAAAGAGCGTCCCCTTCCACTGCAACCGGACGGCTGTCACTTTTTTCCTGAGCGCGTGAAGCTCATTCCCTTGCTGCTGTCAAGCTGAGGGAACACTGCCGCTGCCGCAAGTCCGAATACAAGCGCTGCGGTTATGCCTCCGGCTGCCGAGGACATTCCCCCGGTGAATACTCCGAGAAAGCCCTGCTCTGCGACCGATCTCCGAACTCCCTCAGCAAGGAGATGTCCGAAGCCGGTAAGCGGAACAGTCGCACCTGCCCCTGCGTATTCGACGAGAGGCGTGTACACTCCGAGGGCGGAGAGCAGCACTCCTGCAACGACATAGCCGCTCAGTATCCTTGCCGGCGTAAGACGGGTAGCGTCTATGAGTATCTGTCCGAAAGCACAGAATGCGCCTCCGATGATGAATGCCTTCAAAAGCTCCTCAAGCATTTTATACCTCCAGTCCGAAGCTTATGGACAGCGCTGTATTGACCTTGTTCATCGAACGCAGGTCGAGCTCGCCCATTTTGTCCTTGAGACGTTTTTTGTCGATCGTCCTTATCTGTTCAAGCAGAACGATGCTGTCCTTTGCGAGCCCGCATTTATCCGCCTTGACCTCGATGTGAGTGGGGAGGCGTGTTTTATCGCGCTGGCTGGTTATCGCGGCTGCGATAACGGTGGGACTGTGCCTGTTCCCGACGTCGTTCTGGACGATAAGTACCGGTCTGATACCGCCCTGCTCTGAGCCTACAACAGGGCTGAGATCTGCATAGTATATCTCTCCGCGTTTTACTGACATAGCAATTTCTCCTGTATTTTTTATGCCGCACATCAGGCGGCTGATAATAGTATTGGCAATGTTGTATGGATTATACGCTATATGATATGCCGCGAAGATAAATATTGATATTCTGAGGTGATAGTATGAAAATTGGCTTTATAGGAGCAGGAAAGGTCGGCTGTACGCTCGGACTTTACTTCCGCCAGTCCGGACTTGCCGAGATAGCAGGCTACTACAGCAGGAGCCTTTCCTCCGCACAGGAGGCTGCCGGACTTACCGACAGCAGAGCTTTCAGCAGTACGTCTGAACTGATAAAAAAGTGCGACAGCATCTTCATAACAGCTCCGGACGGCGAGATAAGGAACGTCTACGAGAGCATCAGGGGAGCTGCCCTTTCCGGGAAGACACTCTGTCATTGCAGCGGCGCAATGACCGCAGCGGAGGCTTTTCCCGGCATAGCTGAATACGGAGCTTCCGCCTGCTCGGTACACCCTCTGTTCCCGGTGAGCGATAAGTATACCGCCTACAAAAGGCTCGGGGACGCGATGTTCTGCCTCGAAGGGGACAGCGCCGCTGTTGAGCTGTGGCAGGGCGTTCTCGGCAGTATGGGACTGCGGACGAGACAGATACCCGGCGAGGCAAAAAGCCGTTATCACGCCGCCTGTGCGGTCATGAGCAACCTCGTATGTGCGCTTGCCGCCGAGAGCACGGAGCTGCTTGCGGAGTGCGGATTTACGGACGAGGAGGCGCGTATGGCACTGAGACCGCTTGCGGAGTACAACCTCTCCGGCATACTCAGCCGCGGTGCAGCGGAGGCACTTACCGGACCCGTTGAGAGGTGCGATGTCCCGACCGTGAAGAAGCATCTCGAATGTATCCCGGAGGGTACGGACAGGGAGCTTTACCGTTATGCGTCGCTGAAGCTTGTGGAGCTTGCCCGTCAGAAGCACCCGGAAAGGGACTATTCGGGCATGGAAGAACTCCTGAAAAATTAAGTTTTATTTATAATGGGATTCTCAAGGGAGATCCTCCCTTGAGCGGAGTCCAGAGGCAGCGTCTCTGGCAGGGTGTGGGACAGCGTCCCACAATCAACAAAGCGCCTCGCAAGGGAAGGCGTCCCCTTTACGGGAGCCTGTAAAACATGGATTTATACTGATTAATCTCAAAAAAATCGGCGAAAGCCCGTTTTGTTCACAGAATGTTCACATTTATGCTGTACAATATAAGTGTATCTTATCCTGTGGAGCCTGTAAAAGCTCCGGAAGCGGACAGGCTTACTGTCCCATGCTTCTTTATCAGGAACGGTAACAAACTTTAAAGGAGTAATAGCTATGAAAAACACGGTTTCCACTCTCTTGAAGCAGAAGCAGTCCGGCGACAGGATAACCATGCTCACCGCCTATGACTACACTACTGCGAAAATAATCGACGAATGCGGAGTAAACTCCATTCTCATAGGCGATTCCCTCGGCATGGTCATGCTGGGCTATGAGAATACCCTCCCTGTAACTATGGAGGATATGATCCACCATACAGCCGCTGTTGCAAGAGGCGCACAGAATGCGTTCATCGTGGCTGATATGCCGTTCATGTCCTATCAGGTAAGCGTTCAGGATGCTGTTATAAACGCCGGACGACTCATCAAGGAGGGCAATGCAAATGCTGTCAAGCTGGAGGGCGGTGCTGAGGTCTGCGAGCAGATAAAGGCTATCGTAAAGGCTTCTATCCCCGTCGTAGCTCACCTCGGTCTCACACCTCAGTCGGTCAACGCTTTCGGCGGCTTCAAGGTTCAGGGCAAGAGCCTCGAAAACGCAAGACGTCTCATCGCTGACGCTGTTAAGATACAGGAGGCAGGCGCCTGCATGGTAGTCCTCGAGGGCATACCTGCAAAGCTTGCCGACATCATCACCTCAAAGCTCACTATCCCCACTATCGGTATCGGTGCCGGCAAGGGCTGTGACGGTCAGGTGCTTGTATATCAGGATATGCTCGGACTTACCTCCGGTCATATCGCAAAATTCGTAAAGCAGTTCGCAAACGTGGGCGATGTCATGAGACAGGGCATCACGGATTATATAAACGAGACTAAGGCAGGTACTTTCCCTGCACCCGAGCACACCTACGCGATAGACGATGAGGTCATCGCACAGCTCATCAAGGAGGAGAATGAATAATGAAAATAGTCAAGACTATCGCTGAGGTACGCACTCAGGTCAAGGAATGGAGAGCTCAGGGACTTACCGTAGGACTTGTCCCCACAATGGGCTATCTCCACGAGGGTCACGCAAGCCTTATCGAGGCCTCTCACCGCGATAACGACAGGACTGTCGTTTCCGATTTCGTAAACCCCATGCAGTTCGGTCCGACAGAGGACCTCGAAAGCTATCCCCGTGACCTTGAACGCGATGCTCAGGTCGTTGAGGAGCACGGCGGCGACCTCATCTTCAATCCCGAGCCGGAGGAGATGTACCATGAAGGCTTCTCGTCCTTCGTGGATATGACCGTTCTCACTCAGGAGCTCTGCGGACTTAGCCGTCCGATACACTTCCGCGGCGTTTGCACGGTAGTTTCCAAGCTCTTCAACATCGTAAAGCCCGACCGCGCTTACTTCGGCAAGAAGGACGCACAGCAGCTCGCGGTTATCCGCCACATGGTCGATGACCTGAACATGGACATCGAAATAGTAGGCTGTCCCATAATCCGCGAGGCTGACGGTCTCGCAAAGAGCTCGCGCAATACCTACCTCAGTCCCGCTGAGAGAAAGGCTGCTCTCGTACTCTCACAGGCTATAAACCTCGGAAAGGCTATGGTCGGCGAGGGTATCAAGGACGCCGCTGAGATAACCGGTGCCATGAAGGCTCATATCAACGCTGAGCCTCTCGCTAAAATTGATTACGTCAAGATAGTTGACTGTGCCACCATGCAGCAGATAGACGTTCTCGACCGTCCCGCACTCTGCGCTATAGCGGTCTATATCGGCAAAACAAGACTTATCGACAACTTCTTCACCGAAGACGTCTGAGGAGGTGACCCGATGCAGCTATCAATGCTCAAAAGCAAGATACACAGGGCGACCGTAACTCAGGCGGAGCTCAACTACGTCGGCAGCGTCACTATTGACGAGGACCTCATGGAGGCTTCCGGACTGTTTGAGTATGAGCGCGTTCACATCGTGAACGTCAACAGTGGCAGCCGTATCGAGACCTACGTTATCGCAGGCGAACGCGGAAGCGGCGTCATCTGCCTCAACGGTGCAGCGGCACGTTCCGGACAGAAGGGCGACCTCGTCATCATTATGGCGTACGCTGACATGACTCCTGCCGAGGCGAAAACTCACAAGCCGCAGGTGGTTTTCGTGGACGGTGACAATAAGATAGTCCGCGTTGCCGGCTACGAAAAGCACGGTGAACTAAGATAATCCAAAGCAGACACGATCTTGTTTGCTACAAAAAGAGACGATGTCAACGGCGATACATATATAGCAGTTTTACGGGAATTATTGAGGCGGATTATTTTGAAGGAGTTCTTCTTGAGCTCTGTTCAGAGCCTTACTTTAGTTTTTTTCGCTATGGTATAAAAATATCCGGAAGCTTTAATGCTTCCGGTTTTTTGTTTCTTGCATGACCTTATACCATAGCGAAAAAAACCAGAATAAAGTCTTTGGAAAGGGGCTTGGGGTGACTCCCCGCAGTGTGGGGAGATGTCCCGAAGGGGCAGAGAGGACGGGCGCCTGTCAGGCGGAACCTTTCCTCAGGAAGGTTTCCCCCAGTAAATCCCACAGTACTTCAGTATGTATATCGCGCTTAACATCGTCCCTTTCTTTACTCCACTATAAGCTGTACCGGGCAGTGATCGCTGCCCATGACATCGGTGAGTATCTGAGAATCCTTCACCCTGTCCATGAAGCGGTCGGACACCACGAAATAGTCGATGCGCCAACCGGCGTTGTTCTTGCGGGCGTTGAAGCGGTACGACCACCATGAGTACACCCCTGCGGTATCCGGGTAGAGACTGCGGAATGTATCGGTAAAACCGGCGGCAAGCAGCTCTGTGAACTTTCCGCGTTCCTGATCGGAGAAGCCGGCGTTCCCGACATTAGCCCTTGCGTTTTTGAGGTCTATCTCGTTGTGTGCGACGTTGAGGTCGCCGCAGTAGACTACGGGCTTGACCTTGTCGAGACTGCTGAGGTAGCCGCGCATAGCGTCCTCGAACTCCATGCGGTAGTCAATGCGTTTCAGACCGTCCTGAGCATTCGGGACGTAGCAGCAGACGAAATAGAAGTCCTCGAACTCGCAGGTTATGACTCTGCCCTCGTCGGTATGCTCACCATTTATGCCATAGCTTACAGAGAGCGGTTCTTTTTTGGTAAACACAGCGGTCCCGGAATACCCTTTTTTGATGGCGCTGTGGTAGTAGACATGGTATCCTTCCGGCTCGAAATCAGCCTGACCGGGCTGCATTTTTGTCTCCTGCAAGCAGAATATATCAGCGTCCGCGTCTGAGAAAAAGTCGCCGAAGCCCTTTTGCAGGCAGGCGCGGAAGCCGTTGACGTTCCATGATATCAGCTTCATATTGAAAAAACCTCCGGTTAATTATTTGTCCATTCCAAGCACAAATCTTGTTGCGCCGACAAGGTCGGACATATTGTACTCAACGCCCTTGCCGTATATCACACGCCTTATGAGGATAAGGTCGAAAACATCGACTCTGCCGTCGGAATTGGCGTCCCAGTCTTTTTTCTTCGGGATATAGCCGTAGAAGGCTACCTCGTTGAGGTCACCGCCCTCGCGGACGATTTTCAGGCAGTCGGTGGGTTCGGAATTGTCCGTGAGAGTTACCGAACGGCTCATGTAGCTGTCGAGGCTGCTGCTCCAGAGGAGCTTGTCCGTTTTGGCGTCATAGACGGAAATTCCGCCGACACCGTAGGTATCGTAAACGGCAAAGCCGTTGAACACGCAGGGGCGCTCGAAGAAAACGTAGCCGGTCCCGGACCTGTTGGAATTGGTCTTGGGGGCAGTGATGGTGCTGGTATTGCCGTAGACGAAGTAGGGCATGGTGTCGGGCTCATCGAACATACGGTAATACTGGCCGAGTGCAGCGTCCTCAGGGGCAGCGGTTAGGTCGCATATGCCGGAAGAGCCGTCCTGAGAAAGGCTCACGCAGGAGGGACAGAGCATATAGCTGCCGTCCTCGAAGGAAAGCGGCTCGTCTGAGAGAGTGATGAATACGGGAGTCTGACTGAGAGTTACCCTGAGACTGTCGTTCTGCACCGCCGTCATCAAGGTAGAGCCGTGGAGCTTTTCCGTTTCCGGGATAGTCAGGTAGGCGTATTTTCTGCCCTCAGCGGAAATGGTGTAGATGCCGTTCGCCTTATCGTACAATGTATTCGCGCACTTGATGAGTATTCTTTCATTGCCGGCATCGCGGAAGGTATTGATGCAGTATCCGTCCTCGGCATCGGAGCCGAAGTATTCGTCCTCCCAGACGGCATTGCGGAGCGTATACGACATACACGAGAGGTAGTACCATGCGAGCTTCTTGTCCCATTTGCCCTTCTGAGTGACGAGACCGGAGTTGTAGTAAACGCCCTCGCCCTCATCGCGGAGCTGGAATTTGGTTATGTAGTCCACCCTGTCATGGGCAAGGGAGGTGAGGTACGTTCTTGCGACTCTCTGCGCGTATCTAAGCTGATACTCCTCATTGTCGTGGTTATCCACGCCCTCGGTCTCGCAGTCGCTCATGGGGACCTCAAATTCCGAGACCCATAGTTCAGTTCCGGGGGCGTTTTCGTTTATCCAAGCCCTCAGCGCATCGAGGTCGGATTTAAACCTGCCGGTCTCTATCTCGTCGGAATCGGGACCTATGTGGACGTTGATGATATCAACGGCAAATTTACCGTCAGAGCGGTTGTAATCGAACCACTGCTTCATCTGGTCGAGGTACTGTATCATCGTGGAATAGCCCACAAGGCCGCCCATTGCGAGCTTGAAGCTGCGGTCAGCGGTATGGACGCCGGCATTCGGGATAGTACCCTCATGGCCGTCGTAGTCAGCCGAGCACATCGCGGCGAGCTCAAAGGGCGAGAAGTAGTTTGCCTTTCCTGCCCAGCTCTTGTTCGGCTCGTTGGAATTTTCCAGTGCAGTCAGCAGACCGAGACCTGTTTTTGCCTCCTGAGCATCGGTTATGTTAAGCGTTTCCGGGTCGATATCGGCATTGCTGCCGTAACGTGCCGCGACCTGATACATCGCCTGAGCGTGAACTGCATAGCTCTTTGGGTCGGTGGTGTCCGCACCAGCCGGGACGGGTATCTCGTTAGCCTTTTCGCCTCCGGAAATGGTCGTGCTTCCGCCCTGAAAACAGGGAATGATATTGATGCCGCGGTCGTGGAGGCTCTTGTAGTAGCTGTCCATATCGCCCCACGAGCCCTGCGTGAACTTCACCTTGCCGTCCTTGTCGAGCAGCCAGCTCAGGTTGTGGTATTCGCGGATAGTACCGGCAGACATCATAGCGGTCATCGGGTCGTCGATGAAGGCATTGAAGCCTATTTTGCTGCCGGCAGGCTGGTTGCTGCCGTCCCCGGTGGGGTAGGGTCTGTCCTTGGGGGCAGTCCTTGCCCGCTGCTTATCGGTCAGCTCGCTCTGCTTATAGCCGTATATGGCGACCTCGCTCACTCCGCTGTCGCAGTAATCCGAGCTGAAATGAAGATACCTCGTCGGCTCGGGCGAATCGAACTTCACGGCGCGCCAGCTGTTGTAGTAGTCCATGTTGACCTCGGCAATGTCCTTCCAGCCGAAAGGCTCACCGGCCGAAACCGTCCATGTGGGAGTGCCGTTCGTATCGAAGAAGGCGATCTCGGTAATGACGTAATTAGCGCCCATGTCGATGCAGCACGAAGCCGGACCGTATTCCATCTGCTGATTGGGAGTCCAGTTAGCCCTTGATGTCTCCTTGAGAACGTCCGCGCTGACCTTGAGGTCGTCCGGACTTGCGGGTACCTTGTCCTGATCGTCAAAGAGGTAGGAAACATTGCGGAGGTAGGTACCGGCGCTGAGGTGAACGAAATTCTCGTCCTGAATGATGAAACTGCTGACGTCGAGCAATCCGGGCACAGGCTCCTTGTCTGCTGCGACTGTCGGGAAAAGGCTGAGTGTTCCGGCGGAAACGGAAATCGAAGCCGCCAGTGCGATGATCCGTGCTCTTTTCATAGCAGCCCTCCTTTTCTGTCGTAGGGGAACGCCGCCTTGGCGTTCCGCGATCGTGACTCGGGCATCAGCCCTTATGTATCACTTTCTTATCTCGGTGTAGTAGTAGACCGCAAGCTGTGTGCGGTCGCGGAGGCTCAGCTTATCGAGAAGATTGCTGATGTAGTTGCGGACAGTACCCTCTCCGAGGAAGAGCCTCGCGGATATCTCCTTGTTGCTGAGACCCTCCGCAACGAGCTCCATTATCTCGCGTTCCTTGTCGCTGATGCCGTGAGCAGCAAAGTCGAACTCCTCCTTCTGCTTCATCAGCTCAGGGAGCCTTCCGATTATGCGCTCCCCGAAAACGCTCTGTCCGCGGGCAACAGCCTCAAGTGCGGGAGCAATGCCCTCGAAATCCTGCTTGAGGATATAGCCCTTAGCGCCCATATTCAGTGCCTTGATGATGTACTCGTCGTCCGAGAAGGTCGTGAGGTAGAGTATCTTAGCCTCCGGGAACTCCTTCAGCAGCGCCTCGCCGGCCTCGATGCCGTTCATGCCCTCCATGCGGATATCCATGAGCAGAACGTCCGGACGGTGTTCGCGGTACAGTGCGGAAGCCTCAGCTCCACTGCTTCCCGTCGCGGAAACGGTTATGTTACCGGTGCTTTCGAGTATGGTTTTCAGCGAAAGTGCAACGAGCTTGTCATCATCTATAACTACGATATTCATTGGTCAGTCACTCCTTTGGAATTGTCATGAATACGCGGAAACCGCTTTCTGACGGCGTAAATGTTATCCTTCCGCCCTCGCCGTGAGCACGGTCGGACATATTTTTCAGCCCGATGCCGGTCTCGTTTATCCCGGAGCAGGGACCGTTGTCCTCGATCATGGTCTGATAGAAGCCGGGGTGCTCGCGGATAACGACGGTCAGTCTGTCGCCGGAGGAATGCTTTGCGGCGTTGGAGATGCTCTCCCGGACCACACCGGCAATGCACATCTTCTTGCTGCCGGGAATATCTCCGGAAACGTCGTATTCAAGCCTTGTGGTGAATTTATCGCCGACTGCGGCAAGGCTGTCCGCAGCGAGCTTTTTCAGATCGACCGAATCGTCGTGGAGGTCGTGGACGCTCTGGCGAATGCTCGTCATAGCGGTATCGAGAGTGTCCCGCAGGCTCGTGAGCGGCTCGCGGAGAGCCTCGTCCTTGTTGATTATGAGAAGCGCACCCGACTGCAAGAGCGAGCGCGTCAGCATATGACCGACGTTATCGTGTATCTCACGGGCAATGCGGTTGCGTTCGCGGAGTGTCGCGAGGTGTATCTCGTTATCCTGAGCCTCGGCAAGGAGGACGTTCTGCTGTGCGAGACGGAGGTTCTTCTCCGTGACCTCATCGCGGAGAGCGGTGAGTGAGCCTACGCTCTCCTCGAGCTTTGATATGCGGAGGAATATTATTATCGCGGCAGCGGTACCTCCGGCGGCAACGAGCAGCTGTAACGGCTGGAGCCCATTCGTATTCGTCAGAACAGCCAGTGCCGGGAGCGTGAGCCACCATTTTCTCTCCCACAGCGCATCGTAGAGCATGAGTGGGAGAGCACAGAATACCAGCGGCACAAATCCGCAGAGTGCCGAGCACAGTGCAATGAGGACTGCCGCGGCGGTCCTGCCTGTGAGGAGCTGAACGGAGCATGAGGCTGAAACGGATATGAGCAGGGCTATTACCGGAGCTGAGGGCTCATCGGAAAGGCAGAAGCCTGCCAGACATATCATGAGAATGGCTATCTTGTCGAGCAGCCTGTTCAAGCGATCACCTCCGGAATAGTTTATGATTTGATTATACCATATTTATGTGGATTTTGCAAGAGAACAAGCAGCGGCAGCTGACAGCAGTATGCCCTTATGATGAAAGTGCTTCCAACCCTGTTCTGAGCCTTGCTTTAGTTTTTCGTGACGGTACAAAATCAGCGCTGCCATAACGGTGGTACTTATATAGCAGTATTTATAAGAATTGTTGAGGCAAGCCCTTTTGATGAAAGTACTTTCAAACGCTATTCTAAGCCTTACTTTA
>CACYSQ010000033.1 GCA_902777125.1 Ruminococcus flavefaciens | reverse complement strand
ACTAAAGTAAGGCTTAGAATAGCGTTTGAAAGTACTTTCATCAAAAGGGCTTGCCTCAACAATTCTTATAAATACTGCTATATAAGTACCACCGTTATGCTTCCGGATTTTTACTTGTAATCTGACCAGCGTTCTTCAAGCAGATCCGTTACTCCGTCTATAGCGCTCAGGTCTTCAGCTGATGAATTATAGCTCTTTGATTCGCTAAGTATCTTGTCACCGAGCTGCTTGGCTTCCTTGTAGAAATTATCCGAATCACTTATTATAGAGTTTACCACATTGATGTTGCTTGTACTGAGCGAGTAGCTCCTGAAATCAGCGGCAAGGTCGTTCGCGCTGTCGATCGCGTTCCATGCGTTGAAGTTCTTTATTTTTTCGAGGTAGCCGACACAATCGAGCATTTTTGAATATGCTGATACAGAGCTTGCCTTAAAAGATGAAAGCGCACTGGTGTACGATTCCAAAGCTTTGGTAATATATCCGAGATCAGCAGTATAGGATTTGGCATTGTCTGTGATACCAGCCACGAATGCCAGTGTCTTCTTAGAAAAAGCTTCATAGTCTATCTGCGGATCGGCTAAAGTTGAAGTGTCCTTGATCTTATTTGTGACGTCTTTCAGAGCACTCATACCGGCCTTGATCTCGCTGTTAGAGCCGTATTTCAGGTCGAGGTTCTTGATAGCGTCGTTCACCTCTGCCGCGGGATCGTCAACGAGCTCCTTCTTTGAAGCATTGAGCGTATCGAGCTTTTCAGCGTCAACGTCCTCCTTATCATCAGCGGAAAGAGCATCGTAGAGCTTCTGGGCTGATGAGAGCGATTCAACGGCGTCGGCTGAATATGTATCCGGCAGAACGTCAATTGCGTCCTGAGCCGCCTTTGCCTCGTCCGAGAGCTTGTGTCCTGAGCTTCCGCAGCCTGCGAGCGAGAACGTCATTACAAGTGCCATTGCTGCCGCAGCTGCCTTTTTCCATAAATTTTTCATAAAAAACCCTCCTTAAAATCAAAAAGCACACTCCGCCGGACGCAGTTATCCTGCGGAATACGCATTTTTCAAAGATGATTTTGGGGCAGAGCAGTTCCGGGTGAATATATATTAACTAAATATCCCTCCGCTGTTCCGTCCCCGCCCTCGGTGTTAGTTGTATTTTACCATATTTCAGGCGATTTGTCAAGTATTTTTAAATAATTGTCAACAATTTCTGCGCTCCGCATTTTTCTTCTTCCCGAATACGCAGAATATCGCAAATGCCGCTATATCTGCGAGTATCGAGGCTATTCTTATCGCGAGCACGAACAGGATTATCCTCTCCTGATACTTCTCGCCGCTGACGAATATCATAACGCCCTCGCGTATGCCGATGCCTCCGGGCGCACCGGGCGTTACGAAGCCGATTATCCATGCGAACATGAACGCTCCCGTGAGGACGGCGAGCTCGTCCGCAGAAGCCTCCGGTACTACCAGCGCGATGCAGGCGAGGTACATTCCGGCGGACACGCAGTTGTGGAGGAAATAGTAGCCCACGCCGCTCATGAACTGTCCGCGTCTGCCCTTTTCAAAGGCTTTCGAGTACCGCGAGAGGTAGCCGCGTACCCTGTCCCCGAACTTTATGAGGAGGACTGCCGCGAGAAGTCCGAGCAGTGCGATACCTGCGATAATGACGATAAGGAGCCTGCCGCCGTATTTTCCGAGCAGGTCAGCTATCCTTCCGCCGAGGAGCACCGCCGAAACGGCTCCCGTCCAGAAGACGCAGAAGAATATGTCGAGCAGGGTAGCGCACGCCACATCAACGTGGCTTATGCTCATATCCGCCGCAAGCTGGTTCCTGCCGACGTACTGGAATACGTTTCCGGGAATGTACTTGTAGAGGTTCGACCGCGTATAGACCGGAACTGCCGCTGAAAACGGTATCCTCACGCCCGAAAGCGACCGCGTGAACATCAGCCACGGGAAGCATGAACATATGATTATGAGGGTCTGTACGGCAAAGCATATCCCTGCCGCCGCCGCGACCCTGCCTGAGCTCAGCTGCGAAAGGCTGATATCCATGTCGAGCAGCTTCTTCACCACAAAGGCAAACGACGCTATCATGAGGATATTTCCGGCTATCTTGATGTATTTCTTCAACTGTTTTTCTCCTTGATGCTGAGTATCAGTTCGGCAAGAGCCTCCGGGTCGCTCATAGGACAGAAGTATATGCCCTCTTCATTTTCGCTGTAGAGCTCGCGTGTAGCCGCATTGTCGCCGAGTATCATCGGCTTGCCCATAGCACGGTAAATGTAGGCTTTTCCGGGGATAGTGCGCTTCGCCTTCATTATCGAGCCGTTGAAATGTCCGGCAAGACAGAGGTCGGCGGAGGCTATCTTCTCCGCAAGCTGTTCCTGAGTGAGCCATTCGATATACTCGGTTATGCCCTCACCGGTACGTCTTCCGTTCTTTCCGAGGGGACCGACTACGATGAAGCGCAGTCCCTTTTCGTTTTCGAGGAGCTTTATCGCATCGAGGATAACGTCCACGCCCTGAAGCGGGAGTATGCTTCCGAAGTAGAGCACGGTGAAGTACTCGTTTTTGGCTGTTTCACGCGGATAGTAGATGCTCGTATCCGCTTCGAGGTACAGCGCTCTCATCTTCTCCTGCGGAAAGCCGAACTCCTCGCAGAAATACCTGCCGTGAGCCTTTGTGTCGCATATCGCAAGGTCTGCGCGTCTGAGAGTGCGCTTGTCGATGAGCTTCATGAGCTTTCCGGGAATGCTCTGCGGTCGGAACTTCTTCCGGTCGAAGCAGAGGGTATCGTACATGGAGATGAAGAAGTCCATGACGACCGGCTTGCGGCTCAGTTTCCAGCCGAAAAGAGGCATGACGAGCTGCGGTGCAAAGCCGGTGAAGCTGAGGTCGTAGCGGTCCATATCAACGGTGAGGAGCCTGCGGTAAACGTACAGCAGGCGCTTGGGATAACTCTTTGACGGCGAGGCGATAACATCGACCTCGTTGCCCTGCTCACGGAGGAGCCTTATCTCCTGAGTGAGCCGGAGGTAATCGCTGTTCTTGGTGGCGATGTAGAGGATACGCTTGTTCCTGATGCTGCCGAGGCTCTTCATTGCACGTTCTCCTTATTCTCAGCCGGAGGCGGAAGCTCGTCCTCCTTCAGCAGGTCAACAGGCTCGCAGGTCTTGCACTCCATTTTCCGGACGCGGTACTGTACGTCCTCAAGGAGCTTGCGGTTCGCAGCGATAGTGTCGCCGAGCAGACCGATAGTCAGGGTCTGGAAGCCCATCATTATGAATATCGCGGTAAGTATGAGGGACTGGATATGTCCGCTGCCCTCGCCCATGCCCATGAGTATGAGGAATCTCACACCGAGTGCTGCACCTATGAGCATGAGTATGCTGCCTATCGTCATGAAGAATTTCAGCGGCTTGTACATGACGAACGAACGTGTTATAACGGTCGAGGAACGCTTCATATAGCGCCACATACTCGAAAACAGTCGTGAGGGACGGGTCTCCGGGTTAGTACGGATAGGTACTGAGGTCATGGCAGTCTTGCTGTTGCCTGCCTGTATGATAGTTTCGAGGGTGTAGGTGTACTCGTTCACGACGTTGAGCCTGAGAGCAGCCTCCCTTGAATACGCACGGAAGCCGCTTGGTGCGTCCGGGATATCCGTGCCCGATGCCACGCGGACTACCCAGCTTCCGAGGTGCTGGAACTTCTTCTTCTTCCATGAGAAGTGCTCGGTCTTGTCGATAGGACGCTCGCCGATGACGATATCCGCTTTGCGTTCAAGTATCGGACGCACTATCTTCTCGATGTCCTCGCCGCAGTACTGGTTGTCCGCATCGGTATTGACTATGATGTCGGCGCCGAGGTGCAGACAGGCGTCGATTCCCGCCATAAAGCCCTTTGCAAGGCCCTTGTTCTGCTTGAAGGAGACTATGTGGTGGAAGCCCAGCTCACGCGCCCTTCTGACGGTATTGTCCTTGCTTCCGTCGTTTATTATAAGATACTCTATCTCGTCAACGCCGTCAATATGCCGCGGAAGGTCGTTATAGGCGAGCTCGAGAGTCTCCTCCTCGTTATAGCAGGGTATCTGGATTATCAGCTTCATATCATTGCCTCTTTTCTCCGGTCAGTTCTCCGAAATAATCTCTGTATTTTTTCACTATGACCTCCCAGTCAAAGTGCTCTCTGACGTATTTTCCGCCGTTTTCGCCCATTGCGGAGGCTGTCTCCCTGTTCCTGAGCAGGTAGTCAACGCAGCCCTCGAATTCAAAGTAATCCGCGAAGTATAGACCTCCGCTGCACTCATTCACGAAGCTCCGCGTAACGGTACAGCCCTCATGCACGAGCACGGGTCTTCCGCAGAGCCAGCTCTCCATTATGACAAGTGAGAAGCTCTCGTTCAGCGAGGGCTGGCAGAGCATTTCCGCCGCCGCCATTGCATCGTACTTGTCCTTTTTCTCGACGAAGCCGAGGTCGGTTATCCTGCCGTTCCGGACGAGCTCTCCCGGCAGCGATATCTCTCCGCCGCCCATCAGGACGAGCCGGAGGGGCGTGTCGTTCCGCCTGATGTACTCGCTGAAATAGCGGACGAGCGTTCCGACGTTCTTGCCGTGATCCTTCCTGCCGGCGTAGACGATGAAGGGCTCGGAAATGTTGTACTTCTGCCGGAAATCCTCCGGTGAGGGCGTGATATCGGTGTCCATGCCTATGCCCATGACGATAGTTTTCGTCCCGGACTTCGACAGTCCGTAAAGCTCCTCGGCAAGCTCAGCCTCGGGGACGGCATTGAAGATCATGCCGGCAGTCCTCGGGAAAAGCCTCCGCAGAGGCGTCAGTCTTGCGTAGCTCTCGTCGTGGAGGCAGGGTATCAGCACGGACTTCTCCGGACATACCCTCACGCCGTAGTAGGTGGTTCCGAACATATACGGTATATAGACGAAAAGCGAGTAATCGCCGCGGTGCTCGCTGATGTAGCGGCAGAGCTCCGGACTTCCCACCATTTCGTGCAGGAAGCTCTTTTCCTCCTCTTGAGTGAGCGGGATATTCCGCATGAGCTTCTGGTTGATGCTGTCAAACGCCGCAGTATCACGCTTCCTCGCCCTGAATCTGCGGACGATAACTCCGCTGCGGGCAATGGAAGTTCCCGGAGTATGGTAGTTCTTGCTCCAGTCTGAGCTGAAATCCCTCACGCAGGTGGTGAGTATCTCTACCGGCATACCTGCACTGTGGAGATGTGCGGCAAGCTCCCTGAGCTCAGCCTCGGCGCCGCCTGTTATATAGTCCCCGTACCACGGGGAGACAAATGCGATAGGTCTCATATCAAAGCTCCCTGCTGATAAATTTCCGGAGCTGCTTCTCGAACAGCTCTCTTATCCTTTCGTATGAGAAGTCAGCAAGGCGTTCACGCTGACCGTTTATGAGCTGCTGACGCAGCTCGCCGTCATTCATTACACGTTCGATGACTCCCGAGACGAGCAGCGGATCGCTGTCGCTGATGAGAAATCCGCTTCCGCCGAGAGTTCCGGCAACTGCACTGGTATCAAGCGCGATCACCGGCACGTTGAAGTGCATCGCCTCCGCAAGAGGTACGCAGAAGCCCTCGTGTGCGCTCATGCACAGGAAAACGCTCGCTGTACGGTAGCAGGAAAGTATCTCCGGAAAGGATATCTTCCCCGTGAATATGACGTCCTCCAGACCGAGAGCCTTCGCGTAGGCTTTCAGCCGGGCGGAATAATTCTCAAAGCCTGCGTCCGAGCCGGCAAGTATCAGCCGGGCAGTCGGGTCAGCCTTCTTGTAGAAGTAAAATGTCCGGATAAGCTCCTCCTGACGCTTGTTCGGAGCTATCCTGCCGACAAAGAGGATATTGGTCCTGCCGTCCCCGAGACGGTCGAGCATATCGCCGTCAGGGAGCCTGTCGTAGTCGGCAAAGGGTATCAGCACGGGTCTCACCTCAATGGGACAGGTGAAGCGCCGCCTTATGAGCTCCCTTTTGTTGTATTCCGAATCCGCAAGGCAGAATTCCACGCGTTCCCGGAGGTGGGCAAGTCCCTCGTAGCCGTAAGCCGTAAGCGCCGCAGCCTCGGCATTGTAGGGCGAGAAGTATTCCGGCGGCGTGATATTGTGGTATATCATCAGCTTCCGGCAGCGGAACCTGTCGAGCCGGTAATCAAGGTCTGTTCCTGTGGACTTGTGGTAGATGATAACGTCGTCCGAACGCAGACCCGCTAGCTTCTGCGTTTTCCGGGCAGCACCGGCAGGCAGCCTCTTTCCGATGATATCGGCGTATATGCCGGTCTCATAGCCCATGTCCGCGATCACCCTTTCAAGCGCTAGGGCATCGTTGCTGACGGCGTCCCCGAACGAAAGCGTCGGTAGAAGCTGGACTACTCTCATTTGCGCTTTCTCCTTTTGGTCTCGAGCTTTTCGCGGAGCTCGGCGTTTTCCCTCTCAAGGGCTTCGATACGCCTTTCGAGCTTCCTGTTCGACTCGGTAAGGGATTCCGCAACGCTCACCATGTTGGCATTGAAGTCATTCTGCTCGAAAACTACCGGTTCAACGTAGAACTTCGCCATTTTGCGGACTATCTTCTTTGCGACAACGGAAACGGCATTGCCGGCGAGCTGCTTGTAGGGCTGGATATAGTAGTGCGCTTTCAGCCAGAGCATTCTCGCCCTGTATTCCTCACCGGAAATATCTCCGGCGCTCTCAGCCTGTTCCGGCTTGCTGTAGGGGATATCGTCGAAGCTGAGCATATCCGAGGTCAGTCCCTTATCACGGATATCCTGCCTTATCTGAGCCATTATTTCCTCTGTATTGACGTTCATTCCTGCTCCTCCTGTTCTGCGAGCCTTATATCGCTGTTTTCAATTATATAGTCCCTGACGTCGTCGCCGTATACCCACATGAACTCCTTGCCGTAGCCTATGGAGTCGTATTCGAGGCGGTAGATATCCGGGCTGAACTTTTCGAGCCCGATGTCCTCGGAGCTCACGATGATGCTGTTCTCGGTGATGAAGCTGAATATCAGCTCAGGGTCGGTATCAGGCGATATCTCGAAGTCAAATTCCGTCAGCTCGTACTCCGGAAGTGCGAACTGCATCGCGGAGCTGCTCCAAGGTTTAGCCTGATGCACGTTGTAGTAGTAGATATCGTCGTACTTGTCCTCCAGTCCGTCAACCTTTTCAAGGGCGTTGAGCGTCGGCTGGACATATTTGAATTCCTTGCGGGAATTCTTGAGTATCACATCATGCGAAGTTGTGTAGTATGAGCCGAGGAATACCCAGCTCAGCAGCACGGCGAGCATACCCTGACGCTTTCCGGAAAGTCCTATCAGTGCCGCACCGAATACTACCGTGGTCACAAGTATAAGGTTGTCGAAATCGAAGTGCCTTACGAAGTCCCTCGGGTTGTCGCCGAGGTATGCAAGGAGGTTGAGTATCGTCGCATTGGAGCTGTCCTTGCGGCTGTTGAGGAAGTCCGCATAGTGGAGTATCGGTATCGTGAAAAGCGCGTAGGCTCCGGCGATGATGCCCGTCATGGCACGGCTCATGTCCGTGCGGTCGAAGTAGATGAAAGCCGCAAATATCGGGAAGCCGAGCATATTCGAGTAGTAGCGCGTGTAGATGTAGTAATCGCCGCGCGTATCGGTATGGCTGCCCTCGTTTCCGAGGAAAAGTATGCTTATCGCAAAGGCTGCCGCGAAAAATGCGACCGTCACGGTCATGAGAAGCCATACGTTGTGCTTGTCGTCGGGGAGCCTGTCCTTGCGGAGACGCATTTTCTTGCCGAGTCCGCCGAATATCACCGCAAATGCCGGTACACAGGCTATTATGAGCAGTCCGTAGGTCGAAGCCGAGGCAGCGGAGAGCTGTCCGGCAGCTATCCTGAGAAGTCCGCGGAAGCCCTCGAAGGACATATAATCGTGTATTTTTCCGGAGTTTCCGCCGAGAGTGTTGCCGAGCTCGCCGTCACTTCCCGCGAGCCATACCTTGCTCTGGACGTACTTCTTGACGAAGTGGTCGATGATGAAGAAAACCGCAAATGACGAGCAGAAGCTTACCGGCTCGGCGATGAGCCTCTTCTGGAATATGGCGATGAGTGCTATTATCAGCACCGCAGCCCCGATAAGTCCGAGCGCTCTGCCGTGGACGGCATAGCTGTACACAAGCGTGAACGAAAGCAGCACGGAGAAAATTATCCGTTTCCGCTTGTCCTGCTCGTTGTAGAGCCTGAAAAGGAGCAGCGCCGTCACCCACGGGAGCAGGCACATCATGGTCTCGTTCCACACCCACTTGCTGAAAAGCAGGTAGCCGGGGTAAAGACCTGCCATGAGCGCCGCTATGAATGAGGCTTTTTTCCCTGCCTTGCAGTATTTCACCGCTATCCGGTAGGCTATTACCGGTATCAGCGACATGAGGAAGGAATTGAGCGTTGTTATCAGCTTATAGCGGAGTATGGGTCCCTTAGTCACCGCAAATATCGGTATATAGAGCACTGAGCTGCCGTAACCGTAGTAGCCGAATTTCGACACAACAGCGCTCCAGTCCTCGCCCACGGCATAGGCTGCCGTTGCAAGAACGCCCATTTCGTCCTGGGACATATGCAGCATCTTCATCTGTAGGGAAACGGTCAGGTGAACTATAAGCGTCGCGATGAAAAGCACCGCCATACAGACCTTGTCCGTGTGCCTCCCGAAGATGTCGTTCTTCTTTATCCTCAGCCTCATGTCAGCACCTAAAGCCTTTCGCGTAAGCAAGAGTTTCCGCGATATCCGGCAGATCTGAGGGCTTTACCCTCGTGTCGCTGCGGAGTGCGGCTATGAGTCTTTCGGAAACGGCAGGCTCTTTTCTGCCGGAGAGGATATAGCGGTAATACTTCTCCGCAACTATCCTGAGATCAAGCTCCTCCTCGGCGAATTTCCTTGCAGCAGCGCCCTTTTCACGGCGGAGCTCCGGCTGTTCAACGAGCTTTTTCAGCGCGGAGTATATCTCCTCCGGCTCGCGGACCTCGCCCATTTCCTCAACGGAGGGCAGCATCACGCAGGCTTCGCGGTCTATTTCGGCGAAGCTGCCTATCTCGTTGACCATGACGCACCTGCCCTTTGCGAGGATACGCATGAGGCTTCCGCTTGTCTCGCCGTTCGAAGGGTAGCGGAGGTTCAGACAGATATCGGTCATGTCGATGTATTCCTTGAATTTTTCGATGTCGATATAGCCGGTAACGGTAACGCTGTCCCCGAGACCGTTCTCCGCGATAAATGCCTCTATTTCGGGCTTTATCTCAGCGGAGGGCTTTCCGGCGAGCAGGAGCATAACGTTTTCGTGCTCCTTCCTGAGCTTTGCGAATGCACGGAGTATCGGCATTGCGCGCTTTGTGGCGTGGATACCTCCGAATGCCGATATCACGACCGTTTCAGGCGATATGCCGTTCCGTGCCTTGACCTCAGCGCTGTCCGTGAGCGGAAGTATCTTCGCATAGGACGCGATCACCTCGGTATTCCGGGAAATATCCCTCAGCAGGAGCTTTTTCTTTGATTCACGGCTGTGGACGATTATCCTGTCCGCAGCACCGGTGATGTAGCTGTTGAGCTCCATGCCGTAGAGGTCGGGATTTGCCGTACCTGCGGCGATAGAGTTCACATAGTCCGTCCTCTCGGGGAAGTCCGCCTCGACGAACTGCCTGTACAGCGCAAAATCGCCCTTGCCCACGGTGACTGCCCTGTGGTAGAAAGCGCCGTGGAGGTTGTAGTCATGGAGGACCACCGTTCCATGGTACTTCCGGATATAGTCGTACATATAGAAGTGGAACTCGGAATTGCCCATCTGGAATATGGTGTCATAGTAGCCGGAAGCCTTCGCCTTGTACTCCTTATGGCTGTATATAGCCACATTCTCCGGAAACTGCGATGTGGGAGCATAGCCCTCGTCGATGAAAACGTCGATGTCGCAGTATTTGCAGAACTCGCTGATTATGTCCTCGCTGTAGTCAGAAATGCCCGATTCTACGGGAGGCAGAGGTGTGAAGAAGGCTATCTTCACCCTCGCACCGGACTTTTCCGTGCGTGGGAGAGGCGATATTTCGTTCAGCAGAGCGATTATATCATCGTTTATCTTGTCCCAGCGGTAGAGCTCAAGGCGCTTTTCACCCTTAGCGGCGTACTCCGCGAGCATATTTTCGTCCGCGAGCATTTTCGCCATGCCGTCCGCAATACTGCGGTCGCTGTCGGCGTCCACGAGGACAACCGCGTCGCCGCCTATCTCGCGGAGGCTCGAATTGTTGCCGGTGAGCACGGGAGTTCCGCAAGCCCACGCCTCGACTATCGGCAGACCGAAGCCCTCATACTTCGAGGGAAATGCCATGAGCGATGCGAGATTGTAGAAGTGCAGGAGCTCCTCGTCCGTTACGAAGCCGGTAAAGACAACGTCCTTCTTTACGCCAGCCTTTTCGGCGACCTCGGAGAGTGCCTTCCTGCCGATTTCGGAGAGCTTGCACACCACGACGAGCTGGTACCTGCTGCGGATATCGGAGGGCATAAGTGCATAAGCCCTGATGAGACCGTCGAGGTTCTTGCGTCCGTCCTCGCCGCCGGTACACATCACAAAGGGCTTGGTTATGCCGAATTTTCCCATGAGCGCGGACTTTTCAGCCTCGCTGACATCTACCCTGCGGTAGATAGCATCGACCGCTCCCCAGATGACCTTGATCTTCTCGGGAGGGAAGCTGAGCAGCGTAACGAGGTCGGTCTTGACACTCTCGGAGATAACGAAAAGCTCGTCCGCCCAGCGCAGGTCGTCTATGCACCTCATGTACCAGTCGAGGGTGGTCTTGTCCGCGAGGTACTTCTCCTTCATGACGTAGGGGATTATGTCGTAGACCGTCACCACCACGCGGCAGCCCTCGAACCACTCCCTGCGGTAGCGCATGAAGCTTGACTCAAAGGGGGAGGTGATGTAGAATATGTCGATCTTGTTTTCCGCGATATAGCGCTTTATGGCAGCTCCGAGAGCTTCTGCGTAGTCCTCCGAGCGCAGGAGAGCACAGTCTGAGCCTGTACCGAGGTAGTCCTCGGTGAGCCTGCCGCCCTTGATATGGTCGGAGAGGCGGAAGTCCTTATCGACCGTATTCAGGAAGAAATAGCTGTTTTCAGGGTCACGCTCCACCATTCCGGTGAACTGGCTGAGCGCGTAGTTGCCGATGCCCCTGTTCCTGCTCATGGGACCGATGATAGCGTATGCGTCAAAGGCTATGTTCATGCTCTGCCCTCCCTTTTGCTGTCGATGAATATGGAGTTTATGCCGGTAAAGGCGTACTCCTCATAGCCTGCCGACTTCATGAAGGAGAGTATCTCCTGATTTTTCTCGCCTACAGAGATACAATTCTTGTACTCTATCATTTCGCAGATTATTACCATCGGACGGAACTTGCTGAAATCTATCATTTTCAGCACGGTAAGTTCCATGCCCTCTATGTCTATATTCATTATCTCCGGAGCCTTATCCGGGAAGTATTCGCTTATGAGCTCATCAATGGTAACGGAGTCAACGGATTCCGTCCTCTCGATGCTGAGCGAGGGATTTGCCTTGATGAAGCCCTGAGCAGCCTCGTAGTCCACGGTCGAGAGGCCGTCGCCGCTCATTATATAGAAGTCCAGCTTCGTGCCGGGGATATCGGATATGCACCTGTTCACGACCTTGTCGCCGGGACGCTTCTCCCTGAGCTCCTTTGCGAGCACGGGGTTTGCGTCAACGAGAACTCCCCTTGCACCGCTGAGATAGAAGCTGTAGGTGTTGCTGAGCTCGGCTGCATGATTCGCGCCGAGGTCGAGGTAGCTTATGCCAGACGGGTCAATACACGAAGCCTTGAAAATATATCTGATTATAGCGTCCTCGCCTGACTGTGAGAACGACAGTGCAGCCACAGCCGCATCGCTCATGCTTAACATATCATTACCTCCCGAATTGATATAGGCGTATTTTTCGTATCCTTCAAGCCGGCGCTTCAAAGCGTTCACGGCTGCGGCAAGCTCCGCGGTCTTGTCCTCGCAGGTGTCAAGACGGCGGTTCGTTTCACCGATAGCCTCGTTGCTCCGTGCGAGACTGCCGCTGAGTGCAGCGATATCCTCGCCGTGCTTCTCGACGTTGCTCATTCTGCTGCGGAGACTGTTCAGCTCGCTGTTGGTCTCAGCCGAGAAGATGTTGTTCGCGCAGTTATACTCCGTCTGCTGCATCATGCAGGGCTCGACGTACCAGAAGGTGAGACGGCGCATGAGGCGCTTCACGAGCCTTGACACCTTGCCCTTGAAGCCGTTTGCCGGTATCTCCCGGTAGCTCCTGTTGACAGAGGTCTTGTTCATTTTATCGAGTGAATCGAGCATTCTTGTGTTTATATCACCCGTCTGTAAGCGGGACCTTTCCGTTCCGTCGGAGAGCTTTTCAAGAATGACTTCCTTTGTAAGCTTATCGCTGCTGATACTCACTTTGTTATCCTCCAATTATGCGGTATGCTGAAATATCCGGTGCTCCTGTCGTCGGAGACCACCTCGAAATCGCAGTAATTCCGGTAGAAATCCATAGGCGTACCGTTGTTGTCAACGACTGCCACGTTCAGAACGTACTTTCCTGCGAGAAGCGGAAGTCCGAGAACGTCAACGGCTACAGTACCGGAGGTCTTGTCCGTTTTCACGGTCATGCGGTCGAGCTGAGTGTTGTTTCCGTAGAGACATTCGCCCTCGAGGGTGTAGAAGCCGAAGCCGAAGATGTATTCATCGAGGGGCGTATTGACCTTGTAGTCCATTTCTATCGTGACCTTTTCGCCTGCCCTGAAGATGCGTCCGTCCTTGCCGGAATCGCCTATCATGCGGGCTTTTGTTATCTCGATATATTTCAGACCGAAACGGTTCGCGGAGTAGTCGATGCCGCCGTTATCCTCCTCGGCAGGCTTTTCCTCGGTCTCCTCAGCCGGGGACTCCGGTACCTCCTCCGGAACGGCAGCTTCCTCCGCCGCCTTTTCCTCCTGCTTTGCCATGTCAGCCTCTATCCTCTTGTGGTTCATGAAGTTGAAGTAGGCGTCAACGACCTCGGGAGAGCGTCCCTCCTTGACGATGAGACCGTCATTGAGCCATATTGCCCTGTCGCAGAACTTCTCTATCGTGGAGAGGTCGTGCGTTACTATTATAATAGTAATGCCGGAGGCTTTCAGCTCACGCAGACGGTTGAAGCACTTGGTCTGGAAGTTCGTGTCGCCGACCGCAAGTATCTCGTCTATCAGCAGTATGTCCGCGTCAACGTTTATCGCTACCGAAAAGGCAAGTCGCATATACATACCCGAGGAATAGGTGCGGACGGGGTTGTCGATGAACTCCCGGAGCTCGGAAAATTCCACGATATCGTTCAGACGGGCGTCTATCTCCTTTTTCGTAAGACCGAAGATAGCGGCGTTGGTGTAGATGTTCTCTCTGCCGCTCATATCGGGGTGAAAGCCTGCGCCGAGCTCGATAAGGCTGGAAACTCTGCCGTGCATGGCGATAGTGCCGCTGTCGGGGTACATTATCCTTGTCAGGAGCTTGAGGGTCGTGCTCTTTCCGCAGCCGTTATGACCGATGAGACCGACCGCCTCGCCCTTTTTCACATCAAAGCTGATGCCCTTCAGCACCTCGCGTATCTCAAATCTGCTTCTCTTGCGGAAAAGCAGGCGTTCCTTGAGCTGTGCGCCCTTGTCGGGGTAGACCTTGAAGTGCTTGGTTATATTATTTACTTCAATAGCAGTTTCATTCCGCTCCATTATAATTCCTCCGCAAAATGCCTTTGCAGCTTGTTGAATACCAGACAGCCTATCAGCAGGAACAGCACTCCCAATGAAAGTGCCGAGAGCAGTGATGTGAGGTCGGGTATCTCCTTGCTGTAGAGCACTGATCTGTAGCACTCGATGACATGGGTCATAGGGTTGATGTTGAATATCGGCAGGAACCTGTCCGGAACGATAGACTTGTCGTACATTATCGGCGTCATATACATCCACGCCATAGACACGATGCCGAGGATATGCTCAAGGTCCCTGAAATAGACCGTTACCGCGGAGGTGAGCAGTGCCATTCCGAGCGCGAGGATATACTCCACTACCATTATCACCGGAAGCGTCAGCAGCGCAAGGAAATTCACCCCAACGCCCGTGAATATGACAACCGCGAATACGACTATGAAGCACAGCAGCATATTTACGAAGCAGCTCGTGACGTAGGAAATTGGTATGACCATTCGCGGGAAGTATATCTTCTTCACGAGGTCCTTCTGTGCCACCACCGAGGCTGCCCCGACGGTTATCGCCGAGGAGAAGAATATCCACGGTATCAGCGCCACGAAAAGGTAGAGGTAATAGCGTTCGATGCTTGTTTTGAGAATGAATTTGAATACCATAGTGTAGACTATAAGCTGGAAAAGCGGGTTTATGAAAGTCCACAGGAAGCCGAGCACCGAGCCCTTGTATCTTCCGCGGAGGTCCTTTTTCACAAGGCTGAATATCATCTGCCTGTAGGCGTAAAGTTCCTTTACAGTGTCCATTTATCTTGTTTCTCCTTAAAAACGCATATTTTTCCATTGTATCATTATATTATACCATATGAAGCCGATTATGTCAAATAGTAATCGGCGTATATCCGCAGTGTCCGGATAAGGGCTCCGGTTTACGCATCGTCAAGGCTGTTTGTTAGCCTTGTGACGCGGTTTTATATCCTGAGTATAATCCGTCCTTTGTGCAATATGTATAAACTGTCAGAAACTCCTCAATGATTTATCGCCCTTTCCGGAAACGGACGTCTTCGGTTTTTTGTTAGCCTTTCACAAATTTTACCGTTTCCCACGGAATATTATTGATTTTTTATAGATAAAATGCTATAATGATAATATTGAGTTCACACAATGTTAATAATTCGTATACTTAAAATTCAAATTTACACATAGTAAAACTTTTGGGAGGATACATCAATGAAAATGGTAAAGTGTGCGGAAAATCATTTTTATGATTCCGACAAATACACGACCTGTCCTCTTTGCGAAAAGAACAAGAGGAAAAACGAGAAGACTGAAAGCACAACAAGAATAGTCAAGCTCAACCTCAGAGCGGCAAAGAAAAAGCCTGCCGAGGTGAAAAAACCTGAGCCCAAGCCCGAGCAGAAGCCTGCCAAGGTCGAAAAGCCCGAGCCCAAGCCCGAGCAGAAGCCTGCCAAGGTCGAAAAGCCCGAGCCCAAGCCCGAGCAGAAGCCTGCCGAGGCGAAAAAACCTGAGCCCAAGCCCGAGCAGAAGCCTGCCGAGGTGAAAAAGCCCGAGCCCAAGCCTGAGCAGAAGCCTGCCGAGGTCAAAAAGCCCGAGCCCAAGCCCGAGCATAAGCCTGCCGAGGTCAAAAAGCCCGAGCCCAAGCCCGAGCAGAAGCCTGCCGAGGTCAAAAAACCTGAGCCCAAGCCCGAGCAGAAGCCTGCCGATAACAGGAAGCCCGACCTCCGTGCCGGTTCCAAGAAATATGTTGACAAAACTCCCGAGGCAAAGCCCGATGCGCCCAAAACCGCCTCCCCGCTCGACACCGAAAAAAGCGAGGAGATCGCCTCGATCATAAAGGAGGCCGTTGCTGCACCGCAAATGGACAGCATCTCCACGATACCGTCTCTCGACGAGCTGAAGCGCTCCGAAAAAAAGACCGAACCCAAAGAGGTGAAGTTCCCGGAGAAAAAGCCCGAGCCTCCAAAGCAGGAAAGACCTGCCGACAGAAAGCAGCAGCCCAGACAGGCGAACGCTCCCGGTCTGAAAGCGGAGGTAGTCTGCGTTGAGAGTGACGGAACGGAACATAAGCCCGAAAAAGAGGATATCCCGCAGGAAATTGTCCTCGAGGATAACCGCCGGCGCGGAAAGCCTGCCGAGAAGAAGCCTGAGCCCGCAAAAGCGGAAGGTCCTGCCGAAAAGAAGCCTGCCGCGAAAATAACCGCGGAACAGGTCGTTTCCGAGCTCAAGGAGCTGGGCGGTATCGACGAAGCCGACGTTGAGAACATCGTCATCGACGACATCAACAATATGGCTATAAACTCTAAAACCGGCACCCTCGTCAAGTACATAGGCACGACCGAGGCTATAAAAATCCCGGATTCTATCACTACTATCGGAAAATACGCCTTCCGCGGCAATGAGACCCTCCGGAAGATCGTCATGGCTGACAGCGTGAAGATCGTCGATAAATTCGCGTTCTGCCACTGCTTCGCCCTCGAGGAGATCGTACTTTCCAACAACCTCGAAAGCATCGGTGAGAACGCTTTCCTCAAGTGCCTGAAGCTCAAGAGCATAAGCTTCCCGGAATCGCTGAAGCGTATCGGCAAGGGTGCGTTCGGACGCTGCAATGCCCTCGAAAACATCGTTCTTCCGGCTTATCTCCAGCGTATAAGCGACCTCACGTTCTTCTCCTGCCGCCGTCTGCGGAGGGTAGTTATCGGAGGCTCGGTCGAAAGCATAGGAAATTCCGCGTTCTCTGAGTGCTACAACCTCAAAAAGGTCGTTATCTCGGACGCTGTTGCATCTATCGGCGAAAGTGCATTCTCATGGTGCCGTTCCCTCGATTCGATAACGATACCCTCAACGGTCAAATCTATCGGAAACTGGGCATTCTACGGCTGTCAGAACCTCAGCTCTCTCCGCATAAGCTGGCAGACCAAAGACATCAAGGAGGACGCTTTCACCGGCTGTGAGAGCCTCTACACTATCAATATCACCGAATTTGAGAACCCGGATATCAAAATGGACGAGATCAAGAAGGGTCACCGTCAGACCGTCCGCGTTCTCCGTCAGATCAACCGCAAAAAAGCAGAGAGCTACGCTAAGGAACACGGCGTAAGTATGCTGTTTATGTAAACGTAAAGGACGCTGTAAAGCGTCCTTTTGCTGTTCAGGCAAAAACTGCTCCCCCTCCTGCCGGGAACGCTGCGGCAGTCTTTTCGGTCCTGCCTATTGACAACCCCTGTCGAAAGTGGTAAAATATGTTTGTCTTTGCGGAACAAAGAGCATTGTTTCCCGCGAAGTACGCTTTTTTTGTTAAAGGATGGATATTATGAAAAGACTTGCAGCACTTTCACTCGCCTGCACTATGGCAATGGGCTGTTTTGCCGGCTGCGGCAGCGGCAGCAGCAGCGGAGGCGACAGCAAGGTCAGCAGCAGCGATGAAAAGGCGTTTGTGGAGAGCTACCTGAAAGCGACCTATGATGAACCGGACGGCTACGTCCATTACACCAGCACTGCCCCGGCAGGCGCTATTGAAGCAGCTAAGGCTTCCGGTGAATGGGACAAAAAGGTGAACGAATACACCGGACATTTCTTCATGGACTCTACCGGAAGCAGATATATTCCCGAAAGCGTCGAAAAAGTTGCTGATATCTCAGATCGGCTATGCGGAAACGTATTTTGAAGAGGAGTACCACCAGAAGGTCAAGGTCTATTCCGGCTCGGTATACTACACCGTAATAGAGATCTCCTACAAGGAAAAAGACCCCCAGAAGCTCAAAGGTACTATGACGGTCCTTGACTTAGACGGCGAGGGGGCTAAAGATCTGCACATATAACCCGGATCAACTTAAAAATAAGTACGGGGATAATGAATAATACAACAGGAGGATATTAAAATGAAAAAATTAGTATCAATTCTTGCAGTCGCAATGATGATAACAGGAGCATTCGCTTCTTGCGGAAGCAGCTCAAGCGACAGCGAGGCTAAGACAACAGAGGCAGCAACAGCTGCGGCTACTGAGGGTGAGACCGAGGCTGACACAGAGGAAGCCACAGAGAAGAAGACTGAAAAGGCTAACGAGGATAAGGCTGCCGCTCTTAACAAAAAGGCTAAGGATATACGCAATGCGGCAATGTCTGCTTCTATGGACCTTGATGCTGCCGGAACATCATGGATGAACGCAGGAAAAGGCGCACTTGTAAGCTCTGACGGCTGCGACGGCGTTACCGATGAGGCTGCTTTCACGAAAGCCTTCAAGATGTATGTTGATACCACAGGCTATGAATATGTTATCACTTTCTCTGATTCTACCACAGTTAAGAATGTATGGGTCGCTGAAAGCTGGGATTCAAAAGAAATCGGCAAGTATCCCGAGAGCGAGCTCAATACAGACGGCGACAAAACCCTCAAGGAAATACTTGATTCCCATTCATAATAACGAAGCCTCTCCGGTTCGCCGGAGAGGCTTTTTTGCTATTTATGGTACTTTCCGCCGGTATTTATCTGAAAGGCACGGTATATCTGCTCAAGCAGCATCACCCTCGCGAGCTGGTGCGGGAAAGTCATCTTCGACATCGACAGTTTAAGGCTTCCCATAGCCTTTATCTCCGGGTCTATGCCGAAGGAGCTGCCTATTATAAAGGTAACGGTGCTGTTCCCGGAAACTCCCGCGGAGGCTATCTTTTCGGCAAGCTCCGGGCTCGAGAGCTGTCTGCCCTCTATGCACATCGGCACGATATACCCCGAAGCATAGCGCTTTATCTGCTCGCCCTCCTTTTTGAGAGCGGCAGCTATCTCCTTCTCGGAAGGGCTATCGCTCAGCCTGCATTCGTCGAGCTCGTGCAGCTCGAACGTGCAGTAGCGTCCGAGGCGCTTGATGTATTCGGCACAGGCGTTCCGGAGGTAATCCTCCTTGAGCTTTCCTATAACTATAAGCTTTATGTTCATCAGAATATCACCGCTCCTCCCTGAGTTTCGACCGGGGCTACTCCCATGAGGTAATCCTTCCCCCGGACAAGCCCGGACATTCCTGCCTCGACCGTTCTGTCCGCGATATCCGGACGGTTGTTGTCCTGACTGAGGTGTCCGAGGAGAAGATGAGTTGTTCCGCGGCGGACGAGGCTTTCCGCGGTCTCGGCACACATATCGTTCGAGAGATGACCGAGCGGCGAGAGTATGCGTTCCTTCAGATAAAGCGGATATCCGCCTGTTCGCAGCATATTCTCATCGTAGTTGGCTTCGAGCAGGACGAGCCGGCAGCCCTCGAGAGCCTTATCGACCTCCGGGGTGACATGACCGAGGTCGGTGCAGACCGCACAGTATTTGTCGTCGCTGGTATGTATCCTGTAGCCGCAGCTCTGAATGGCATCATGCGGCGTGTTGAAGCACTCTATCTCCATGTCGGCACAGCTTATGGATATGCCGGAAATGTCTATAACAGGCGAACCGGGAGCTATCTTACCGGTATCGCAGAGCTTTTGCAGAGTGCGCTTCTGACCGTAGACCGGCATCGAGGTCTTCTTTGTGAGCATCGAGAGTCCCGCAACGTGGTCTGAATGCTCATGCGTGATGAAGACCGCCCTCACCGCCGAAAGCGGCAGCGCATTGCGTTCGAGGGCTTCGCACAGCCTTTTGAAGCTGACGCCGCAGTCTATGAGTATACCGCCTTTTTCAGTGCCGATGAATTCGGAATTGCCCTTGCTCGAGCTGAAAAGGGGATATATCCTTGCCATTGCCGCACCTCCGTTAATGAACTGATGATACCATTATAGCATTTTGTTACCGGATTGTCAATCTGCCCGCAAATGAAAAAGGGGACGCTTCTGCGTCCCCCTTGCTGATGTTCTTACCAGTTAGCCTCAGCCACGTTGTACAGAACGGACAGTCCGCCGTTGCCGATGCTGATGTATGAAGGTGTACCTTCGTGATAGTAGCCGCCGAATTTCAGATTCTCGAACTTTGCCTCATCGCCCGCATAGAAGTTTACGGTATCATGAGTCTGGCCGCCGATAGTCTCAGTGCTGCGGACAACTATTCCGTCATAGCTTTCGCCGTCGCTGCCGTAGTAGGAGAATGTTCCGTTCTCTCTCAGCGTTACCGATGCCTTGACCTCTTTACCTGCCGAGGGCTGACCGTTTTCATCTGCGTCTACCCATCTCCACTCGCCTGCGATAGCCTTCATCTGAGGATCAACGGGCTTCTGGTTGCGGACGAGCTGTACCTTCCAGCCATGGCCTACCGGGAGGACATCTGTATTCTCGGCGTCATAGTAAGCAACAAATCCAGCCGAGCTTCTGTCGTGCTTATCCGCACCGTCCTCATAGAAGCACAGCATCCGGATCGGTGTGCCGCCGATGCCGGTATCTTCCTCGATCACAATATTGCCTGTTGTTCGATTTCCGTCCGTATCAGTAAATGAAAAAGTGGAATCGGGATTTATTACCATTGTTCCCATGTCTATCGACTTGACGTCAACAGTATATCTGCCTGCTGAGCCCTGATAGTTCCATGTTCCTGCAAGTTTTGCGATGTCGATGCCGGAGGACGTCTCAGCAGACTTGCCGTCAGCATTTGTATCAATGCTCCTGCCGCGGACGAGGCGTGATTTTCCATCTTCGCCGATAGTGAGCATATCAGCTTCATTTTTATCGTAGACAGCGTTAAATCTTGTTCTGAACAAACCGTTTCCGTCGGGCTCATAGAAGGAGATCTCGCACCTGTAGCCGCTGCCATTCTCATTTTCCCAGAGCTCGACGCTTTCAGAGATCTGACCTGTTGAAACATTGCCGTTCTCATCGGTAAATGTATATTCTCCGTCCTTGCCGATGATGATATATCCGGCGTTCTTTGACTTTTCACCGACGGAAGCATTATCCACAGCCACCTGATATGTCCACTCTCCGGCAAATGATGCCAGATCGATCTCAGGCGCGTCCAACCTCTTTAACCGGGCAGAATCGCCGTTTCCGAGGTGAAGTTCGTTGAGAGATTCATCGGAATAGAAATAAGTTGTTTCAGCAGTGACTCCGCCTGTGAACGCAAGGCGTATCACCTTTGTTCCGCCGATCTCCTCATAATCCCTCCTGACTATTCCTGCCTCTCCCGACATACTGTCCGTGGTAGAAAATGCAGTTGTTCCGTCCTCGCTGATATGAAGAACGCCTGTCATTTTTCCGTCAGCCTCAACATTGTTCGTCTCGGACACAACATAGCCCCAATAGCCCACAAACGGCGTGATATCAGTGCTTTCGGGGTCGAGGTATGAATAGGTGTCGGCTGACTCTGACGAGATCTCGGCAACATCTGAAGCGGTCGATGAGGCTTCATCAGTAACAGAAGCGCCGATATTTATATCCGGCTCTGTGCCGGGCTTCTTGCTGCCATTTTTAATGAGTGCAGTGCTTCCGATCGCTATGCCGGCAATGAGTATCAGTGATGCCGCCATGCTTGCAGGACCGCGCCATGCAGGTCTTCTGCTGCGCTCAACGCCCTTCACGGTATCGTTCTCTGTCATTGTTATATTGCTGTTTCCAGCTTTCTCATTCTTTTTCATATCATTAAACTTCCTTTCGCTCATTTCAAGTATTTTATCAAGCTGCTCGTCCGAGATCTCGGGGCATTTCTCTATCAGTCTTTCCATTGAATCACTCTCCGCGTTATCAAGGATATCAAACAGTTCTTTATCTTTCATAGCTGCACCCTCCTCACACAGTCACGCCGCATTCAACAAGCTTTTTCCTGAGCCTGTCGATAGCCCGCGAGCATCTCGTCCTGACCGCCATTGCCGTCATGGAAACGCTCTTTGCGATCTCTTTTGAATTGCGGTTGTAGTAGAATTTCTGGATAAGTATGGTCGAATCCGGCTCGCCGAGCTCATCTATCTTGTCGAGGAGTATCCTCCTGAGCTCTGAGCGGTCAACGTGCTCATCAACGCTGAAATCACCTGCAAGCTCCAGCATATCCTCCTCGTCGGTATCTGAGAAGTGGCTTGCCCTTGCGGTAAGGCTCCTGAAGCTGTCGATCGCCTTTCTCTTGGCAACTGTTCCGATAAGGCTCTTTATGTCGTTCTCCGATGTGAGATCGAGCTCACATTTCAGGAAAATATCCGCGAAGACATCGCTGACGCATTCCTCGATATCCTCATTCGATCCACAGCTGCGAAGCTTATTGTAAACTATGGCATAGACATATCTGCCGTATTCCCTGACAAGTGCTTTGTGACAGGCTTCGGGCGATTCTTTCAGCAGATCTGCAAGTTCCCTGCTTGTCATAAACATCCTCCTCACGTTGTAATCGTTAAGATCGACCTTTCATAAAGAACAATCGGAGCGGACATTCAAAGTGTTACACTCTGAGCGAAATTTTTTTGAAGTTTTTTTCATTTTACCATATTTGTCCCGATTTTTCAAGCTTTCAGCCGCAAGGGAATTGATAAGAGCAGTATGGAACGCCGAGGCAGCGTTTCCTACGAAAGGTCATGGCTGCAAAAAAATCGTCCCGGGGGTCTTGTAAATTCAGTATTAGTATGATATAATGAATGCAAGGCATTCATTATAAATTATTTAAAAGCCCTTGCAGATACGCAAATCAAAGATTTGCTCCCTGCAATCGGGCGATTATATCATAACGCT
>CACYSQ010000032.1 GCA_902777125.1 Ruminococcus flavefaciens | reverse complement strand
CGCTCACACCTTCGCTCACCGGCGATTCAAACTGCGACGGTGAAGTGAATATGGCTGATGCAGTGCTCGTTATGCAGGCAGTGACAAATCCTGATAAGTACGGCATCGGGCGCGTAGAAGGCATCAATCTTCTCGGCGCAGCTAACTGTGATGTAGACGGCGGAGGCATAACCCTCAGCGATGCGATGATGATACAGAAGTTCAAGCTCGGAATAATCCAGAAGCTTCCCGAAAACAACAAATGATCAGTGAATAAATAAGTCCGCGCCAGCAGACACCACAATTCCGAATTACCCGGGCGGATAATATCCGTCCCTACAGAAACAACAATGAGGTGCTTATGATACATTACTATTATGGTGACGGCAAGGGCAAGACCTCCGCGGCTGCCGGTGCCTGTCTGAGAGCTGTCGGAAGCGGTATGAAATGCGCGTTCGTGCAGTTCCTCAAAAACGCAGGAAGCGGTGAAACAAAGCTCCTGAAAAAATGCGCGGCGGACATTCTCGACTGCGGCGGAAAGGCGGATTTCCTCTACCTCATGAGCAATGAGGACAAGGCGGAGCTGAAAGCCGTTCACGACAGCAACCTCCGCAAAGTCCTCTCCGGAGGCTATGACCTCATCGTCCTCGATGAGCTCGGGGACTGCATCGACCACGACATGATCGGCATGGATATAATTTCCGGTATGCTCAGCGCACCGCCCTGCGAGCTCGTCATAACCGGTCACAAGCCGACAGCCTGCCTCATGAGCTGTGCGGACTACATCACGGAGTTCAAATGTGTTGAGCACCCGTACCGTCACGGCGCTGCTGCAAGACGAGGCATCGAATACTGAAATCTACAAGGGGTCAGTTATAGGAAAGGCGTTCTCTCTCGTGAGGACGCCTTTTTTTAGCTGAGAGGTTATGCGTTGGGACGGCGTTTCGCCGCCCGGGAGTTACCGTGCAGATAACAGAAAACATTCCGTAGGGGCGCACACTGTGAGCCCGAGGAATTACCGTACTCGATACCGGGAATAAACTCAAACGGCGCGGGCGGCATTCCCTACAGAACATATCATGTTTGCCGCAACGTAAGGCTCGGGCGGCGGAAAGCGTTCCTGCTACTCTCTACTCTCTACTTTCTGATTTCTGATCTCTCAGTTATCAGCTCTCAATCTTGACAAGTGACGGTATATCCGGTATAATTAATGCAAAGCATACATTATATTTTATCTAAATGCCCTTGCAGATACGCAAATCACAGATTTGTTCCCTGCAATCGGGCGATTATACCATAACGCTTCGCTTTTATGGTATAATCAGGGGAAAAGGGGGTACTGCCATGAAAATACGAAAGCTTGCGGCTCTTGCTGCCGCGTTCACTATAGCCTCAGCCTCGATGAACACCTCATACTGCGGAAACACCGCTGACAGCTCCGAAAGGACGGTAACGTTCACCTCCTTCGACACGGGCATAAACGGCGGCGAGCCTGTCCGCGGAGCGGATATATCGTCGATAATCGCAATAGAAAAGGCTGGCGTGGTCTTCTATGACAGCTACGGCAGAAAGCAGGACATCTTCAAGGTCCTCGCCGACCACGGCGTGAACTATATCCGCGTCCGCGTGTGGAACGAGCCTTATTCGGCGGACGGGAAGCCCTACGGCGGCGGCTGCAATGATGTTGAAACTGCCGGCGAGATAGGCAGACGCGCCGCAAAGTACGGTATGAAGCTGCTTGTCGATATACAGTATTCCGATTTCTGGGCTGATCCCGGAAAGCAGACCCGTCCGAAATACTGGAGCAGCCACGGCCATGATACCCTGAAAGGCGAGATATACAAGTGGACGAAGTGGGTACTCGAAGCCGTTACCGCTGCCGGCGGAGATATCGGCATGGTACAGGTCGGCAACGAGACCAACTGCTTCTTCTGCGGCGAAAAGGATATGTACAAGATATGCGACCTATTTGCCTCGGGAAACAAGGCGGTCCGCGATTTCAACCGGAATATCCTCATCGCTCACCATTTTGCGAACCCCTCCAACACCGATTACTACCTGTGGTACGCCAAGGTCATGAACGAGTGCAGGCTCGATTACGACATTTTTGCGACCTCCTACTACCCCTACTGGCACGGCTCGCTCAGCAATCTCACCAATGTGCTGAAAACAATCGGCGATACCTACGGAAAGCACGTTATGGTCGCCGAGACTGCCTACCCCTACACGGACGAGGACGGCGACACCTTCGGCAACGCGGTGTCCTCGCAGTCCTCTGACTGTGACCTCCGCTATGAGATATCCCCGAAGGGTCAGGCGGAATGCCTCGCGGACGTTTTTCAGGCGGTCGCCGATACCGGGAAATGGGGCATCGGCGTGTTCTACTGGGAACCCGCATGGCTCGGAGTTCCCGATATACCGTGGGAACAGCAGCGCGAGCTCTGGGAGAAGTACGGCTCGGGCTGGGCTACTGCCGAGGCAGGCAGCTACGATAAGTCCGCGACCGCGACCGGCGGTTCAGCCTACGATAATCAGGCTCTTTTCGACTTTCACGGTCACCCGCTCGAATCCCTCGATGTTTTCGGGAACATCTATCCGCGCTCGGAGGAACAGTCCTCCGCGGAGGGAAGCAGCGTTGACGAGGGCGTCTACCGCATAAAAAATGCCGCGACCGGAATGTATCTCACGGTAAACGGCGGCGAGGCTTCCGACGGTGCCGATGTCACGCTCTGGCGGGCTGACGGCGCCGCTGATTACAACACTTGGCGGCTCGTCCGGGATACGGACGGCTACTACCGCATCTACTCGGAGCTCGGCAATGAGCTCATGCTCGGAACTTCCGCAGATGACGGCGTGGGAATATTCACTTCGCCGGATAACATGCTTTTCAAGCTCATTGACCGCGGCAGCGAGGGCTACATTCTCGCGACGAAGTCCAGCCGTGACAGGAGAGCTGTCAGTGCCGATACCCCGACTGCGAACGGTCGCACGGATATACGTCACGCTCCCGCAAACGGCAGCGGAGTTCAGGCTTGGCTGCTCGAACCAGTCGAAAAATACGGTATCACGGGCGATATCAACGGGGACGGAAAATTCGATGTTTTCGACTATATCCTCCTCCGCAGGGCTTACATCAGCGGCAGTCCCAATGCGTTCAGCGACCTCAACGGCGACGGCGAATGCAATATCGCGGACCTTGTTGCGTTCAGGAGCTTCCTCACAGGCAGGGAAAGCAGCTTCGTCCCGACCGAAAAGGGTACTCCGAGGAACACGATATTCCCGGAAAAGCAATGACCGGAAAGAAAAGATCCGGCTTCCGGTTTTACATTCTCTCCAAAAAGGATAATACAAAACCGTGCAAAAAGCTAAAACAGGACGGCATCTATTGACTTTTTTTGTTAAAAGCGGTAAAATTATAGTATGTGATGCAGTACGTTTTCGGCTGCAATGCGAATATCTAATAAAGGATGATGAAGATGAATGACATTATGTGTCCCAACTGCGGACAGTTCAATCCCCCAGACTATGTCTTCTGTATCGGCTGCGGCACCAAGATAGCCGCTGATATGAGCTTCGATACAGGCTTTGCTTCGAGCCCGGCTTCTGCCGTTGACTCCTCAGCTACCAAGAAGTTCGGCGAGCTCGTTTGCCCGAACTGCGGCGCTGAGCTCGAGCCCGACAGCGTATTCTGCGATAACTGCGGAGTAAGGCTCGTTATAAATTCTGCACCTCCCGTGCCCGATACGGCTATCGACGCTGCCTCCGCTGACGCTCTTGCCGAGCCTTCCAGCGGTCTGAAGATCAGCGTAAAAAAAGCCGGCTCAGACGGCTCGCCTCACCAGAACTCAAACTTCAAGCCCCTCAAAGGCTTCGACAAGTGATAAGGAGGATATATCATGTCTGAACAGTTCAAGCTCACATACAATATCGACATCGTTTTCTGTATCGACGCTACCGGAAGCATGGGCGATATCATCAATAAGGTCAAGGAAAATGCTATAAATTTCTACTCTGACCTCAAGAACGAAATGGGAAAAAAGGGCAAGGAGATCAATACCCTCCGTGCTAAGGTGATCGTTTACCGCGACTATAAGGCTGACGGCGATGAGGCTATGATGACTACTGATTTCTTCACCCTCCCCGCTCAGATTGAGGACTTCAATTCCACTATCCGTTCGGTAAAGGCTGCCGGCGGCGGTGACGAGCCCGAGGACGGTCTCGAAGCTCTAGCATTCGCTATCCGTTCCGACTGGAACAAGGAGGGCATCAAGAAGAGACATATCATCGTTGTATGGTCTGATGCTTCAACTCACCCCCTCGGCTTCGGTAAATCCGAGCCCAATTACCCCTCCGGAATGGCTGCCGATTTCAGCGAGCTCACAAGCTGGTGGGGCGGCGTCCAGAACGACGGCTATATGGACTATAACGCTAAGCGTCTCCTCCTCTTCACTCCGGACAAGCCCGCTTGGACCGATATCACGAACTCATGGGATAACGTTGTTCACTTCCCCTCTGAGGCTGGAAACGGTCTGAAGGAGATCGACTACTCACAGATCCTCGACGTTATCGCAAACAGCATATGATGAAGCCCGAGCTTTCTACACTGCTCCTCGCTGAAAAGCCCAAGATAAAGGGCGGCGGCGAGGACGCTTATTCCTGCTGCTTCAAAAACGCAGGCCACGGCTATATCGCCGTTTTTGACGGCTGCGGCGGCATGGGCGCAAAGAAATACGCTGCCGCCAACGGCATGACCGGAGCCTATATCGCTTCGCGTACAGCCTCCTTTCTCTCCGACTATTTCTATTGTCAGAAAAATTACCTGTCGGAAGATGACTGCGCTGAGGAGTACCGCAGCTATATGGGCGAAGGCTTTGCACGCGTAAAGGAGAATATCTCTGAAAGCTCCGGTATCCTCATAAAGGGAAATATGTTCCGTGAGCTGCCGACTACGGCTGCACTTGCGGCTATCGAGTCCACTCCGAACAATTCTATCATGTGCAGGTACCTCTGGGCTGGAGATTCACGCGGATATTTCCTCGACAGGAACGGTCTTTGCCAGATGACCGAGGACGAATTCTTCACTGAGGAGGACGCATTCACGAACCTCCGCAGTGATGCAAAGCTGAAAAACGTCATTCATGCCAGTGATTCATTTCAGATCAATTCAAAAACTGTTCAGCTGAATGCGCCTACAGCCGTTATCGTGGCTACGGACGGCGCTTTTGGCTACCTTCTTACGCCTATGCACTTTGAGCATCTGCTGCTCTCGACCATGCTTTCCGCCTCTGACGAGGACGAATGGCGGGAGGGCATAATCAATGCGCTTTCCCCTGTCAGCGGCGATGACTTCGCTATCCTGGCAGCACTTTTCGGCTTTGAAAGCTTCAGCAGTGCAAAGGAATACTTCGCACCGCGCTGCGATGAGCTTTACAGGGACTATATCTCCCCCTCTGCCGGTGCCGACGATGATACCCTCCTTGCACTCTGGAACAGCTACAAGGCAAATTACTACAGGCGGTGATATCATGAGTGAGATAAAGGTCAAAATGGGTCCTTCAAAACCCAAGGGAGCTCCTGTAGATCCGGATTTCAAGCCGGAAATGATAGGAGAATATCTCTTAACTGCTCCGCTCACCACCAAGAACAGCGGATTTTCAAAATGGGGCTTCTGCACCAAGGACGGTACGGAATACTTCATAAAGGAATTCCTTTCACCGGTTTACCCCGATGATACCGTGAATATAGCTCCTGCCATAAAGAACCGCCGCTGCAAGGAATGCAACGAATGGTTCGCAAAAAAACAGGTGATATACAACAAGATATGCGAGGCGGCAAACGGCAATATAATTGCGCCTTTCCGATTTTTCAAGCACAACAGCCACTTCTACACTGTAACGGACAAGGTGCCTCCGTGCAGCTTTGAATTCAAATCAGTAAAGTATCTTCCGCCCGAGCAGAAGCACATTCTTCTGAAGGTCATAACCGCCTGCTTCTCGTCACTTGCCTCCAAGGGCATAGTTCACGCCGATATGAAGCCGGAAAACATACTCTTCAAGAATACCCTCCCCTATCAGTATACCGCTAAGATAATCGACTTCGACGGAAGCTATCTTGTAACAAATCCGCCGTTCGGTGATGATGTTCAGGGAACTCCGGAATATATGGCTCCGGAGAGCTTTCTTGTGCTTGCCGAAAACAAGGTCGAGCTCACGCCAAAGGTGGACGTTTTTGCGCTCGGCATAGTCTTCCATGAGATGCTGTGCGGCGAAAAGCCGACGTATAAGGGCGATGCTTCATATATCTATGAGGCTGTCCTGAAAAACTATGAGATAGTGCTCAATCCCGCTCTTCCCTCCGGCTATAAGAACATCATAGCGAATATGCTGAAAAAGGACGCGGCAGACCGCTGGTCCGCTGCAAAGGTCTTCAACCACCTGTCCCAGATGACAGCAAAAGACCTCAAACAATGATTCAAGGAGCATAACAATGTGGATATGTCCTAAATGTGAGACCTATAACCGCGACGGCGACAACAAATGCTTCATATGCGCGTGTGAATATAAAGTCTATCTGTATCATCAGGGGATGAAACAGCAAGAAGCAGCTGCGGCTGCCAAGGCAAGAGCAGAGGAAGAAAGACGTGCAGCAACGCTTGCGGAAGCAGTAGAAGTTGCAAAGGAAGCAGAGCGCTCCCTGTCCTCCTCATCAAAGCCTGCTGACACAAAACCGGCTGCCGCTGCGGATTCAAAGCCCTCATCGCCCAAACCTGACCCCTACACGGACGACAAGGATGACTTTATCAGACGGCTTGAGGCTGACAGATCATCGCACAAGTACGATAAACCAAAAAAGAGCCACGGTTGTCTCTGGGCAATTATAATCTATATTATTTTATGTTTGATACCCATTATTGTTTCACAAGTAATTGGAAGTTCAGATGAAAGCAGCAGTTCATCTAATAAAAGGAAATCTGCTTTATACTCAATTTCAATGGAATACAATCCCGGGCAGGTGATAGAATGTCAGAACGATACGTATTTCCTTTAAGGATCAATAACTACAAGGAGCTTCCGGGTCCCATACTGAATGCGGCTGCCGGAAAACAGCTCTTTAATACGGTACAGCAGACACCTCCCCCGCAGGAAGCTCCGGTACAGGAAACGGTTCAGCAGACACCTCCGCCGCAGAAAGCCCCGGTACAGGAAGCAGTACGTCAGGCGCCTCCGGTGCGTCCTCAGACTGCCCCTCCCCCAAGGTCGGAGATGCAGGAGGAATATCAGCCTTCGATGTCCGGGGGAAGACGTCCGCGTGTCGGAAGGATCGCAGCCGCGGCTGTTATCGCCGCCGCCCTCTCGGGTACGGGACTGTTCCTGCTGCTTCACGGTAAGGGCGGAAACGACAAGTCCAGCGATAATCTGATAGTTACCCGTGCAAGCGGTCATATGGAGATGACCACCGGTGAAGATATCGAGGATCCCTCCGAGGACTATACCGAGGATTATACGGAGGACTATACCGAGGATTATACTGAGGTGCCGACAGATGAGTATACTGAGCCTACAGAGCCGACGGAGGAGATAACGGAAGAACCCACAGAGAATTTGAAAGATTCAGATGAAGAAGTTGTCTTTAGAGTAAGATCATGTTTGAGCACTCTGCATATTGCCGCCAAAAGTAAAAAATATCAAAATCTAAAATCAAGAATTGTCGAGGCAAAGAAAAACAATAATTATGAAGAAAGAAAATCAAATGAAGAAGCAATGCTAAGAATAATCGGCATAAATCTTGATGAGCAAATAGAATTAGGGTACGTTAAATCTCGCTCTGATAACTATGAAGGCGATAAGCTTAGCTTTATTAACGAATATGGATTCCAATGTGTTTGGGGAATATACGAACCCCAAAAAGATATGTTTGATAATAATGAACCTGTTAAGTTTGATGAAAAAACACTTGCAAATAAGGATACCCGTGCTCAACTCATAAGCAAAGATAAATGGTTATATTTCTGCGAAGATGGCTGTTTTGTCGTTAAGCCTTTATGGACAATTTATTAGTAAATAACAAAAAACTCCTGCAATTGCAGGAGTTTTTCTTATCCGTTTGTGCCGTCGTAGAGCTGCCAGTTCTCGAAGGGGTTCATGTGGCAGAACATTTCTATCGTCTTGGACTGCGATCTGTAGAGCTTGAGCATTTCCTCCTTGAAGGCGAGCTGCTCGTCAGTGATACGCGGCATAGCGCCCTCAACGCTGCCTATCTTGTATTTTTCATGGTACGTCCCGAAGAAATACAGCTCTGTAGCGAGCTTTTCACGGTTTTCATCGAAAATATCAGTAACGAACCGGTGGGTCATTTTGTGGTGGATATGACCGTATTCGCCGTCCTTGTTGTGGGTGACGATGAGGTCCCAGTGCTGGTAGTTGATTATCTTGTCGAGGTCGCGGCGTATACCGTCCTTGTTATGGTCCCAGCTGTCCTTTTTACCGTAGGTCTTATCGGGATAACTCAGCATTATACCGTTGTTTCCGGAGGCTTCGAGCACCTTGTAGAACTCCTGCTTCCGCTTGGCATTGTATCTATTGGTCACCACCACGACAAAGTAGCCCTTTTCCATGAGATGTGCGCCGCCCCAGAGCATATCGTCGTCCGGGTGAGCGACTATCATGAGCTTGGACGCATTGGTGATGCCGCGTTCCTCGAGGTCGCTGTCCGTCAGCAGCGGAACGCGATAGACGCTGAACGCATAGCTGATGAGCGTTCCCGTAAAGAGCATAACGATGCTGAGAGCAACGATGATAAGCCGCGGGATAAACGTTTTTTTCGCTTTTTTCTTTTCCAATATTCCCACCCCGTTCGCATGATGTCTTTATGTATCAATTTTACCACATATGAGTTTTTTTGTCAACATCAGCGGCAAAGTTACGGCAAGCGACAAAAACGCTTACTATGATATAATTACAGCGGAGAGCATTTCAGAAGCTTGCAAAAGCGGCAAGGCGGTTCACTCCCTTCAAGGGAGGTGATAAGCTATGACTAAAAAACGGTGAACTTTTTATGAGTTTTCTGTAAATTCTTGTAAAATTCGTAGGGGCGGATAATATCCACCCCTACGATTTTTTATCCGTCCGCGTCAGCGGACACCACAACTCTCAACTCTGCACTCTCAACTTTCAGCTAAGATTTCACAGTGCTAACTAAAAGAGCGCACAATGTGCGCCCTTTATCACAGGTATTTCCTCGAATCGAGTATGCGTATGGAATTCAGAACCAGCAGCATTGCCGTACCGGAATCCGCGAATACCGCGAACCACATATTCGGGTGTCCGAGAAGTCCCAGAACCAGTACAGCTGCCTTGACCGCAAGCGCAAAGATGATGTTCTCCCACGATATCCGCAGTGCCTTGTCGGCAATTTTTTTCGCCCGGAGAACGCTCTCCGGCTCTGCGTTCATGAATATAGCGTCTGCCGCTTCAAGTGCAAGGTCAGCGCCGGTCTGCATAGCTCCGCCGACGTCCGCGCCTGCAAGAACGGGACCGTCATTGATGCCGTCCCCGACGAACATTACCGCGCCGTAGCGTTCCCGCAGAGCTTCAAGTTCTTTCAGCTTGCCCTCGGGGAGAAGTCCGCCGCGGACAGTGCCGATACCGGTCTGTTTGCTGACAGCCTCAGCGTTCTCCTGCTTGTCGCCGGTGAACATAGCTGTCGCGATGCCTCTGCGGTTAAGTCCGGCAATTGCCGAAGCTGCGGTCTTTCTGAGAGTGTCCGAAACCGTGACGGCTCCCTCAGCAGTGCCGTCCGCTGCGATATAGACGATGCTTCCGGAAAGCGAAAGTCCCTCCGGCAGAACAATGCCGTTCTCCCTCATAAGGCGCTCATTTCCGCAGAGGACCTCCCGTCCTCCTATCGAAGCGGAAACTCCCCTGCCGGCGGTCTCGCCTGCCCTTTCGGGGATAGCGAGGTCAATGCCCTCCACATGGCATTTCTCGGCTATGCTCACAGCGACCGGGTGTGACGATATCTGCTCACAGCTTCCGCAAAGCGCAAGGAGCTCCCTCTCGCTGAGACTGCCGAAACTACGCACCTCAGTGACGGAAAAGCTGCCGTCAGTGAGCGTACCGGTCTTGTCAAAAGCGATAGCCCTGACTCTGCCGAGAGCCTCGATAGAATCGCCGCCTTTAAAGAGTATGCCAAGCCTTGAAGCAGCGCCGATACCCGAAAAATAGGCAAGCGGAACACTCAGCACAAGGGCACAGGGACAGCTTATTACAAGGAAGGTCAGTGCTGAGTGTATCCATTTGCTCCACTCGCCTGTTATCAGGGAAGGAATGACCGCTGTGAGAACTGCCGCCGCGATAACGACGGGAGTGTATACCCTCGCAAAACGCGTAATGAAGCGGTCTATCTTAGGCTTCGCGGACGATGCGTCCTCGACTGCCTGTGCAATTTTCGATATCATTGATTCGTCCGCCGGAGCAGTCGCCCGGACTGTAAGGACTTCGCCGGTATTGATGCTTCCGGACATTACGCTGTCCCCGGGATTGACCGTTACAGGCTCAGGCTCGCCGTTCAGTGCGGACACATCGAGCCACGATATACCGGCTTCGACAACGCCGTCCGCCGCGATGCGTTCGCCCGGCTTCACGCGCATGATGTCCCCGGGTACTATCTCCTCTGAGTCGATGCGGACGTAATCGCCGTCCCGGAGAACGTCAGCCTCCGCGACCTTGAGGGCGGCGACCTCGGTTATAGCCTTGCGGCTGCGGGAAACCGCGAAGTCCTCGAACATCTCGCCGATGCTGAAAAACAGCACGACACCGACCGCCTCGGCGTACTCGCCTATCGCAAAAGCGCCGATGGTCGCAACGGTCATGAGGGTGTTCTCATCGAAGAAATTTCCTCTGCGGACGTTCTTCACCGTTGCGAGGAGGATATCCGCGCCGAGAACGAGGTAAGCCGCCGCGTAAAGGCCTATGGTAAGCGGAAAAATGTCAGAAATGTGCCCGCAGACTATCGCCGCAATGAACAGGACTATCCCGGCGGCAAGCGGCAGAAACTTCGATATACCGGACTTTTCGCCGTGGTGATGGTGTTCGTGTCCATGTTCATGGTGATGTTCGTGCTCATGGTGATGTTCATGCTCATGATGATGCTCATGTTCGTGCTCGTGGTGGTGGTCGTGACCGCATTCGCAGTGGTCGTGGCAGTGTTCATGATGATGCTCATGGTGGTGCTCACGGTGATGCTTGCCGCCGCGGACTATCTCGACCTCCGGCTCGATAGACCTCGCGGTCTCGTTCATGAGGGCGAGCAGCTCATCGGTCAGCTCACCGCGGACCTTCAGCTTCTTCAGCGGGAAATTCAGAACGGCTTTCTCAACGCCGTCCAGACGGTTTATGGCAGCCTCTATTTTAGCGCCGCAGTTGGCGCAGTCGAGATTTTCGATATGAAGTTCATGCTCCATACTATCACCCTTTCGTATGAATACTTGTTCATATGTTTAATATATCACATCTTGAAGGATTTGTCAAGAGGAATTTGAAAAAAAGTTGTTAGTTCTCAGTGCATAGTGCTTAGCAAATTGAGAATGAATGTGTCCGCTACACGGACGATTTTTAATGATATCGCCGTCAGGGCGATACAATAATTCTCAATTCTGCATTCTCAATTCTCAATTAAAAAGGACGCCTAAGGCGTCCCTGCTGTCACTGCATACCGAGGAGGACTTCCGCGAGACGGATATCCTCCGGAGTGGTTATCTTGATGTTGGTGTAGTCCCCGACAGTCATTGCGACCTTTCCGCCGATAGCCTCGACGAGCTGGCAGTCGTCCGTGAAGTCCAGACCGTGCTCCAGCGCAAAATCAATGCCCTCGAAGTAGAGGCTGCGCTTGAATATCTGCGGAGTCTGCGTGATATAGAGAAGTTTCCGGGGCGGAGTGTCGGTGATGAGACCGTCCTCGACCGTCTTTATCGTGTCCTTGACCGGTACGCCGAGGGTAGCTCCGCCAAAAACGGAGGCGTCCCTGATGACCCTTTCGATGTTCTCCGGCTTGACAAGCGGACGAGCTCCGTCGTGTACCGCGACCAGCTCAGTATCGCGCGATATCTTCTTTATTCCGTTGATAACGCTCTCCTGACGGGTAGCTCCGCCGGTCGTGCAGGCGGCAAGCTTTGTTATCCCGGCAGCCTCCGCCTCAGCCTTTATCTCCGGGATATCAGCCTCGCGGGCAACTATCACTATCTCCGCGACGCTCTCGCACTTCTCGAAAGCCTGCATGGTGACGCCAATGACACGGCGCTCTCCGAGGGGCAGGAGTATCTTGTTCACGCCGCCCATTCTTGTGGAATTTCCGGCACATACTATAACAACTGATGTTTTCATATTAGCTCTCCTTTGTCAAGGCTCGGCATCACAGGCTCAAAGCGCAGACGAAGCTCCGGCAGCCTCTCAAGTGTGTAATAATAATTGTAAAGCCCGTCCTCAGTGGAGATGTCGTTCTCCCCGGAAGCAGGCGGTGCGAATATCCTCAGCATGAGGTCGCATTCGCCGGTCAGGCGTTTTTCGTAGAAGGCAGGCATGAGGTCGATGAAGCTTGCCTGCGGTGATTTGTAGAACCAGTGTCCGTTCAGCTCTATCATGAGGTTGGAATCGTCCGCGAACCTCAGCTCGCAGAAGCAGGGATCGCCCGAAAAATGCACGGGTATCGCTATACCCTCCGCGTCCTCCGAACCGCCCCAGCGCAGTCTGACCGGAAGCCTTGTCTCGCTGCCGGTCCTCATCTCCGGCGTGAACCATTCATCGTGTATGATATCGCGGAAAACCTTCATGACCGGCTGCTCGATACCGACCTGCGGGTCGTTGACGTCCTGTATCTCAAGTCCGAGCCTTCCGCGGTCGCGGAACTGGTAGAACGAGAAGCCTGTGAACCACTCAGCGCGTTCGCTCCTGATGATATCGCAGAAAAGCTTCACCATTTCCGCCTGTTCGTAAGCGCCGGTGACGTTGCCGTCGGAGTTGAGCTCGGACATCACCATAGGCTTGGAAACGCCGCCGTTAAGGTGCCTGAACCGCTCATAGCTCAGCCTTGTGAGCTCGAATATATCCCGGACTGAGGCTCGCTTGTGTGTCCTGCCTCCGGTTTCTGCGACGTCAAAGGGGTGTCCCCAGTGCAGGGAAAGGTACTTGTCCACCGACCACACATCGGTATCGCGGACCGCCTGTGCGAACTCCTTCTCCCTCACGATCTCGGCACTGTTTTTGTCCTCAATACCGCCGATGCAGAGGATATGGCGTACATTCGGAGCGTGTTCGCGGATCACCCGCACAGCACGGCAGTAAAAATCCGCTACCTCCTGATAGGAAGCGCGTTTGTTGAAGTTGAACCAGTTCCCGGTCGCCTCGTGGTTGATGCGGAGGAACATTCTCCCGAAGCTGCGGAGGTCCTCCCCGACAGCGGCAAGCTGCTCGTCCGTAACGGCAGTATCCATAGTAATCGTCAGGATAACGTCCTGACCGTGTTTTCTTATGTCACGCATCTGGGCGAACGGTCCGCCCTCGCGTGAGCCGCCGATCCCGCCTGTATACGGAAAATAGTCGTCATAGGGGTAGTCCCACTGAGATGTCAGCCCCTCGGAGCTCGCAACATCGGAAATTCGTGCGGGCCATTCCTTGTCAAAGGGGTAGTAGCAGTACATCAGGCTGACAGCGCGGAGAGGTCTGCCGAGGCGGCTGAGAATGTAGTCCTGCCCGACGTATTCGCCGCGTTCACTGCCGTCACCGAGGTCAACGGAGCATTTCGCGCTGCCCAGTGTCACAGAATAGAGCTTATCCATGCCTTTTCTCCTTCCGGGGACGATATTACAGATTTATTATACTATACGGCATCGGAATTGTCAACAAAGTGTATTCGTTTTTTGGCAGGGTTATGTGGACATCGCCCCTACACATTACTGGTGAACGTTTGTAATTGGACGGGCGCACGGAATGCGCCCCTACACATCGTTACCTGTGATTTATACATATTCAAATCCGTCCGCCGAAAGGCGGTCACCGCAATTACGCATTACGAATTACGAATTAAAAAGGGGACGCTCAGTGCGTCCCCTGTGTTCATTCAATGTTGAGCATTTTCCGCTGTATCGCAAGCGCATCTGCGTTGGTTATACCGCTTCCGGGCTCGTAAAGGTCTGCGTTGAATGCGCCCTGTACGGAAAGGCCTTCCTCAGAGCCGATACCGTATTTGTCCGGATTTGAGACTGCCTGCATGGTGAAAACAGCGTCCGCCATGTTCATTTCGCCGTCAAGGTTTGCATCGCCCTCAACAGCGTTGAGAAGGTCGATAGTGTTCGATGTGCTGTTCGATTTGTCAAGGAATACCAGATCACCGTATATGCCGGCTTCATTGAGCGAAAGCTCGATGTTAAGGTACTCCGCCGGATCATCGCCCTCAGCCGGACGTACACGGACATACCCATGCTCAGAAGGCTCGCCGGTCTCAGGGTCTTTCGTATAGGATATCCGCCAATCAAGATCATTTTCGGCTACATACTGCTTTATCGGCTCAAGGAAGTATTTCGAGGTGTACTGAGTAAGACCGGTTCCATCCTTGATCTCATACCAGTCCTTTATCAATTCAAAATTCGAGAACTCATACTTTTCGCCGAGAGCAGCATAAAGCTCGCGAGCCTGCGCCTCTGTTATCTCAGTACCGTCACTGTATTTTATGTTGAAACGATTATTATTGACAGCCTCTGATGCAGTCAGATCGCAATCGGGGAATATCTGATACACAATTGCCGATATCTCGTTATAATTATCCTGACCGTTGATCCTGAAGGATATCAAGTCGTTCCTTTTGCTTACCATAATGAGCCAGCCTATGTTTTCAATTATATAGAACTGAGGCTTATTCTCGAAATAGCCGGTATTTTTTATCGCGCTGTAAAACCTGTCTGTTATTTCCTCGTTCTCAGCAGGAACAGCGTTTTTTATATATTCGTCAACATATTTACTGTCTCCGGATATATAATTTGCGTTAGCACACAAGGGAATTGTCGAAAAAGCAAGCATCGATGAAGTCACAGCAGCCGTCAGCAATCTTAGTTTTTTCATACTGATCACTCCTTTACCAATACAAATCGTAATTCGATACAGAATATTATCCCCCCTGTATACTATTATTATACCACAGGAAACACGCCAATTCAAGTACATTACGGAAATTCCGCTCTGTACCGCGAAAACTTCGTCCCTATGCACAATTCCGTACCGTCCTTTTATACATTCTGCATTATATGGTACCAGAGTGTATATTCCGTACCTCGACCGGTCGTATGTACAAAATTCATTCATAAAACAAAATATTTTTATTGCAATCGTCCCGGATATAGTGTATAATAAACTCATATACAACTTTTGGAGGGATATTAAAATGAAAACGTACAAACGAAGGCTCTCCGCTATGCTCGCAGGGCTCGCGGTCGCCTTATCCTGTGCCTCGGTCTATCCGCAGATCACTGATACAAGCACAGCCGATGCTGCCTCTGCAAGGCTCCTCGCCTTTCCCGGCGCTGTCGGCGGAGGAAAATACGCTACCGGCGGACGCGGCGGCGAGGTCTACCACGTTACCAACCTCAACGACAGCGGCGAGGGCTCATTCCGCGATGCCGTAAGCAAGTCCGGACGCATAGTCGTATTCGACGTCAGCGGCACTATCGAACTGAAAAGCGCCGTTTCAAGTGCCGGAAACGTCACCATTGCAGGTCAGACTGCTCCCGGAGGCGCCGGCATCACGCTCAAAAACTACAAAATGGCTTTCGGCGGCGACAATATCATCTGCCGTTATCTCAGCTCACGACCGGGTCCATACAACGCGACAAGCTCCGGAAATGACGCATGGGGCGGCTCAAAGGGCTCAAATTCCATAGTCGATCACTGCTCACTGGGCTGGGCAAGCGACGAGCAGTGGGGACTTTACTCCTACAATTCAAACTATACGGTGCAGTATTCCGTTATCGGTCCGGCTAATTCGTGGGGCGGCCACGACAAGGGTATCCACGGCTTCGGCATAATGATGGGCAACAGCAATCTCACCTACGACCACAACCTCATTATCCACAACGTTTCACGAAATTTCCGCGGAAAAGTCCCCGGAACAGGCGTTGCGGACTTCACCAACAACATCATCTACGACTGGGGCTACCAGACCGCTTACGGTACTATCGGACACCTCAACTACGTCAACAATACCCTCAAAGCCGGAAATTCCACCACCAGCGGCTACAACTGGGTGAACGTTGACAGTACCACAAAGCCCGAGAATTTCAAGATATATTGCAGCGGGAACCGTCTCATCAACAAGGACGGCTCTACGAACGGCATAACCTACAACAACTGGGACGGCATCACTGTAAAGTCCGGCATCGGCATAACCAAGGACAATCTCTACACTGCTTCGCCTTTTTCTATCGACAACAACGGCGAAAATGTCTCCACGGCTTCGACCTGCGAGAGTGCCGCTGCCTCCTACGACCACGTTGTAAGCTTCGCCGGAAACGGTATTGCTCCCGATAAGCGTACCGCTATCGACCAGCAGTGTGCCTACGAGACAAAGACCGGTACCGGCTCATGCTCCGGTACTGCCGCCTATAACGGCTCCGTTTCAGACCTGAACAAGTACAGCATAAAGTGCGGCGTGACCTACTCCTACCCTTCGCCCGTGCTAACCAAGACCATTACCGATGCGGATAATGACGGCATGGACGACGCATGGGAGCTCGCAAGAGGTCTTGATCCCTCCGATCCCGAGGATTACAGCGGAGATTACTGCGGTCAGGGCTACATGAACATCGAATACTACATCAATGACCTCACGGTCAATTCCTTCCCAGAGGGCGTTGTGAAGCTCTCCCCCACGGACGTTGTCCACGTTGAGCCCGTCAGTGCCTTTGAGACTATCGAGGCGGAAAGCTTTCAGGATCAGGAGGGCATTCAGACCGAGGACACCGAGGGCGGCGGTCAGAACATCGGCTACATCGAGAACGGCGACTGGGCTGTTTACCGCAATATCAGCTTCGGAACAGGTGCGAAGTCCTTCAAGGTGAGAGCCTCCGGCAACCCTGCGGCTATCGAGATATACACCGGAAGCCTCAGCGGAGAGCCTGCCGCTAAGGTGAATTTCCCCGGAACATCAGGCTTCTCGGACTATCAGGACTTCGAGTTCAACATACCGCAGATAAGGGGAACGACCTCCCTCTACCTGAAATTTACAGGCGGCGAGGGCTACCTCCTCAATGTTGACAGCTTCTCATTCGGAAAGGACGCTATTCCGCTAAGCGGCAAGCTGTTCAAGGACGTTCAGGTCAGCGAGGGCGCTTACCCACTCTCATGGGGCATTGTTCAGGACGCCGATGTCGGTTCGAGACTGTTCGGCGACAGGGACTTCACTATCGCTGAGATACAGGTGCCGGGTGCTGAGATACTTCTCACAGCCTGCGATGCAAAGAACTCCTCCGGCGATACAGCGACCTTCACAGCCGGTTCGGACATGATGCTCTATGTCGGACTTGACTCCCGCGTCGAGAACGTTCCCGATTGGCTGGGCGACTATACCCTCATGCGGACGCTCCTCACCTCCTCCAACGAGGTCAGCTTCATGATGTACCGCAAGGACGTCAAGGCAGGCGAAAAGGTCACCCTCGGCAGCAACGGACAGTCCTATATGTGCGTGAATTTCGTCGTGCTCGGTTATCCGGCGGCTGTTCCTCCGGAAAAGATAAAGGGTGACCTGAACGTGGACGGCGCTGTCAATATCGCGGACATTGTCACCATGAACAACCACCTGCTCGGCAGAAAGCCCCTGACAGCCGAACTGGCGGACGCTGCGGACATGAACGATGACGGCAAAGTCGATGTTTTCGACCTTATCCGCCTGAGAAGAGCCGCATTAATCGTACAATAACGCAAAGAGCCGCTTATGCGGCTCTTTTTAATGCGAAATTATAGTTGAGAGTGCAGGGACGCCCATTGGGCGTCCTTTTCATGCGATGCAAATATAAAAAAACGAACCGTAGGGGCGCACAATGTGCGCCCCTGCCTTTTGAATTTGTACAGGGCAGCATTATCGGCAACCTGCGGGCGCCGGGACGGCGCCCCTACTGAGAAACGCCGTCCCCGGCGTTCCCTACACTACTTTCGTAACTCTTCCAGAGGATATTTCTGCTTCAATTTCGGTATCGTGCGGCAGGTGTCTATGAACAGCACAAAAAGCAGCAGCATTCCGATCGTTATCGGAATTCCGTTGAGCTTGTGCTGATATATCACCAGCTCGACCCAGTATACCGCCCATGCGCTCACGAACAGCCGGTTTGCGTCAATGAGCAGCATTATCCTTTCCCGGAGCTTAGTCTCGCCCTCGGAGTTAATCTTCACCCCCAGCTTTACCCGACGTGCCGCAAAAGCCGCAAGGTGCAGCAGTATGAGCACCACGCCTGCGATGACGAACGGGTAGGTGATGTACTTTTTGCTCGCAAATACGTCAAATTCGCCCTCGTTGCCGAAGTGTACCCCGGTTATCTCCGGCATACCTTCCCACTTGAAGCAGAGGTGTATCATGGCAGCAGCAAGCAGTCCCCAGCTTATGAGGACTGCCGCTTTGTGAACATTTTTCATCAGTCGAGGCTCCAATCTTCACAGAGACGGTTGATAGCCTCGGCAAGCTTCCGCATATCCGCATTCGTTCTGCCGTCCGAGAGCTTTATCATGCGGCTCAGACGGTCGGAGGCTGCGATGAGGTCGCTGTAGGCAGCGCTCATATTCGCGGTATTTGCAGCCTTTCTCGGTATCGGCTTAGCCTCGGCGTCAATGGTTATCACGCCCTCGCCGATATCGAATTCAGCGCCGCTGTAGGGAGCATAGGCGTCCGCACCGAGTTCGTCCTGCAATCTCTGGACAAAGCTCTTGGCAGAGGCATCGTCGCCGTGGTTGATGAAGAACTTCTTCACGCCCTTGATAGCCTTAGCCCAGTCGAGGAGACCGTTCACATCGGCGTGACCGCTTATGCCGGGAAGCTGCTTTATCTCGGCGGCAACGCGGACGGTCTCACCGAAGAGCTTCACCCTTTTTGCGCCTTCGATAAGGCTTCTGCCGAGGGTATTTCCAGCCTGATAGCCCACGAAAAGAATGGTATTTTCGGGCTTCCAGAGGTTATGCTTGAGGTGGTGCTTGATACGTCCGGCTTCGCACATACCGCTGGCGGAGATGATGACCTTCGGACGCGTATCCTCGTTGATAGCGCGGGAATCATCGCTCGTTACCGTTCTGATAAGTCCCTCGAAGGAAATGGGGTTGATGCCGCGGCGGACGAACGAAAGAGCCTCCTCATCGTAGCAGCTCTCGCGGTTGTTGACGAAGATATCGGTCGCTTCATTTGCGAGCGGACTGTCCACATAGACCGGGAAGCCGTCGTGTCCCTTGACGAGACCCTCCTCCTTGATGTGGCGGATAAAGTAGAGCATTTCCTGCGTTCTGCCGACCGCAAAGGACGGTATGATAACGCTTCCGCCGCGGTCGAAGGTCGTCTGTATCAGTTGGGAAAGGGCAGTCGCGTAATCGGTCGGACGGTCGTGGACGCGGTTGCCGTAGGTGGACTCCATAACAACGTAATCAGCACTGTCGATGTACTGCGGACAGCGTATGAGCGGTTGGTGCGGATTGCCGATATCGCCCGAAAATACGAGCTTCCGGGTAACTCCGTCCTCGGTGAGCGTGATGATTATGCTCGATGAACCGAGAAGGTGTCCGGCATCGCGGAACGAGACCGTTATGCCCTCGCAGACCTCGAATGGCTCGTCGTAATTATGCGGCACAAAGAGCTTTACAGCGCCCATTGCGTCGTCCATAGTGTAGAGCGGCTCGTAGTTTTCATCGCCCTTACGCTGACCCTTACGGTTCCGCCATTCGGCTTCAAATTCCTGTATGTGGGCACTGTCGCGAAGCATGACATCGCAGAGGTGCGAAGTCGCAACAGTCGCGTGTATCTCTCCGGTGAAGCCTCCGGCGTAGAGCAGCGGCAGCATACCAGAGTGGTCGATGTGGGCATGGGTGAGCAGCACGAAGTCGATATGTCCCGGCGCAACAGGCACCTGAACGTTCTCGAACATATCCTCGCCCTGCTGCATTCCGAAGTCAACGAGGAACCGCTTTCCGCAAGCCTCGATATATGTACAGCTTCCGGTGACCTCATGGGTCGCACCGATAAAAGTCATTTTCATAGAAACGCCTCCTGAAGTTTTATCTATATTGTAATTATACCACAAACTCAGCGGAAAGTCTACAATTTTTTGTTAACATTTCAGAAAATATAACACAGGTGACGCCGTCCTCGACTGCCATATTGTGTATGTAACATGAACCGTAGTGCGGATATTATCCGCCCGCGGGTCAACGAACACATTGCCGGAAATAAATACAAACCGAAAGGGCGCACAATGTGCGCCCCTACAGAATAGTTCCGGCAATTTATTTGTAACCGTGGGACGTCGTGGACGCCGTCCCCTACGATAAAACAAGGACGTCCATTCGGACGCCCTTCAGAGTGTTAAAAAACCTAAGAATTAGTCATGAAATTGCGGGCGAGCGGAACTCGCCCCTACACGAAACGATGGTATATAACTGAATTGTAGGGGCGCTTTCCGAGCACCAGTGTTACTGTACACGTTTAATTTGACTTTTTCGACAAGCTGAAGAGCGCCCATTCGGACGTCCTTCTTAGTTCTAAGCTCTTAGCTCTGTCATTTGAGGTCAGCCTTCTTGAATTGACTGATGCCGATAATGGGAAGCACCACGATATACGCAAGCGAAGCAATCGGCATACCGTACATCTTGAAACTGCCCGGCAGCTTTAAGTCCGCCATTCCGTCGATCACATCGCTCGCCTGCATATCGAGCAGAACACAGCTCATCAGTTTGATGAAATCAGCGTCCTTTACCAGGAAGATAGCAAGTCCGCCGAACATCGCAAGGAGACTATTGAAGATATAGGCTATGATAACGCCCGAAATACCGCGGACTATCATGCAGATGAACACGGTCATCGAGGCGTAGGCGAGTACCAGCAGGTAGCTCACGCCGATATAATACAGCGACCATTCGCTTGTGATGTCGCTTCCGCCGCCGAGGAGAAGCGCTCCCGCACAGCCTCCGACCAGCATTGAAACGGTATGGTAGAACAGTGCCACGGCGTCAAAAATGATGAGGTGAGCGAGGTATATCCCCGTTCTTGTGTGACCGCAGATTATCTTGTTACGGACCGTATTCTGCGTAAAATCGCGGACGAGGAGCATTGCCGGAACTATCGCCATAAAAAGCGGCTGCATACTCAGCATGGTGAGGAGCATCTGCGGTGCTTCCTCATGCATTACTTCTGAGAATTTTTCCATAATGACGACCATGAGCGAAAGTGCTGCGATCGAGGCTGTGCAGACCCAGAATCTCAGTGAGTTTTTCACCTTAGCGAAGCCCTCTGAAAGAAGTCTTGTCATATTCCTGCACCTCCCACCATGTTGATGAAGAAGGTCTCGAGGCTTTCGTGGCTCTCGCTGAGCTTCCCGACCTCGCAGCCTTTTTCGTGGAGGGCAAGGACGAGCGGAGTTACCGTGAAATCGGAGTAGATCTCAGCCTCAGTACCGGAAATGACCTTGTAATCGGCATTCATGGCGTCGAGGACGCCGCTGAGGATACCGGTGTCACTTACGGTGATGCGCGTCATGTGACGGCAGGCGTGTTCGATCTCGTCAGCACTCATTTCCCTTAGAATGTGACCTTTTTCTATGAAGCCGTAATGCGTTGCGAGCTTGCTGAGCTCATCGAGGATATGGCTCGAAATGAGTATCGTCATGCCTCGCTCTTTGTTGAGCGAGGTGAGGAGGTTTCGTACCTCGATGATACCCTGCGGGTCGAGACCGTTGATAGGCTCGTCAAGTATGAGGAATTCCGGGTCGTTGACGAGCGAAAAGGCTATACCAAGCCTTTGACGCATACCGAGGGAGAAATTCTTCGCAAGCTTTTTGCCGGTATTTGAAAGTCCGACAAGCTTGAGAATGCCATCAACGCAGGAAAAGTCCTTCCCGAGGGCCCTGCACTGCTGCCGGATATTCTGCTCTGCGGTCATATCAAGGTAAATAGAAGGCGTCTCGACTACCGCGCCCATTCTGCTGCGGGCTTCGTGTATCTTGCGGTCGGTGCTTTTGACGCCTCTTATCTCGAAGCTGCCCTTTGTGGGGAAAGCCACACCGCTTAGAATGCGGATAAGGGTGGTCTTGCCGGCACCGTTCCGTCCGACAAAGCCGTATATCGAACCCTTTGGAACGTGGATATCCACGCCGTCGAGGGCTTTGAACTTTTTGTAGTATTTGCAAAGTCCCTCTGTCTGAATGATGTATTCCATTGTTTTTCCCTTTATCATGTAGTTTGTTGATATTTTAACTATCAGTGGCTAATGAAAAGGCAGCCATGTCATAGACACGACTGCCTTGTTTACATTGTTAAATTGTCAAAGTCAATTATTCGTTGATCTTTGTAACAACGCCGGAACCAACTGTTCTGCCGCCCTCACGGATAGCGAAACGGAGTCCCTCTTCGATAGCGATAGGAGTGATGAGCTCAACGTCCATAGCAACGTTATCGCCAGGCATACACATTTCCTTGTCAGCAGGAAGAGTTACAACACCGGTAACGTCTGTTGTTCTGAAATAGAACTGAGGTCTGTAGTTGTTGAAGAAAGGAGTATGACGGCCGCCCTCTTCCTTCTTCAGAACGTAAACCTGACCG
>CACYSQ010000031.1 GCA_902777125.1 Ruminococcus flavefaciens | reverse complement strand
GTTGCCATGTGCTCAGCTCCTTTCAGCGTTTTCCGCTTCGGAACTATTTTACTGCTTTTTCATTATGCTGTAAAGGGCTGAGGGTGGTTGGCGCTTACCTTTATTTTACGCTTACCTCCGGAAAGCGAAAAAAGCAGCGGCTCCACGGAGGCTTTTTAGCTTCCTAGAGCCGCTTTTTTGAGATTTTAGCTTGCTATATCAATAACCGAAGGATCAAACTTTGCGTTAGTATAAATGATATAGGAATCTTTCCATGTGTTCGTAGAACCAGTCAATTCTGCTGTCATGTAGATCTTGTAGTTTGCATACTCTCTATTTCCGGTATCACCTGTGATTACATTACAGCTGAAGTTCGCCTCAAACATTTTGTCCTGATCTTTAGAATCTTCATGAATGATCGGTCCTGTGAATACATACTCTTTTGGATCAGTCGTATCTGCTGTAAGCGTAACCTCAGAATCAGTCAGTGAAACGTTCTCGAGGTAATCGCTGATATCATTAACTTGTTGATATCTCGTACCATTATTATCAGTGACTTTCTTATACAGAGAGATTTTGTACGTAATGGCAGTTGAACTCTCATAATTAACAATATCATTTGCGTCATAGATCGACTTTCCTATAATCGGGGGAAGTTTACTGTACTTACCGTTGATACCAAGCAAGCTTCTGTTGTTAGTTTTAAGACCTATTTCGTCTGCGGAATCATCAGAAGGAACTGCACTGAAACTCAGGTTAGCATGGTTTTGCGTTGTAACATAGTAGAATGTTCCAGCAGGGTCTTCTTCAACCTTCTTCATTGTACTGTATCTCAAATCAGCTTCTCTGTATGCAATGTTGGATTTGATTGATACCTGCGTACCGATATCTACTTTTTCCTCTGGATTATAGGGGAAAGCGTTAATATCCACAAAGGTCATTTCTGTCACTGCTGATATTGTCACGACAGGCTGTCCATCAGATAATAGTGCATCCTTTATGCTTCCGGTTTTCAATTCAACATAGTTTGGTCCAAGATAAGAAGAAGTAACGGTGCTTGAATGATCTGTGCCATCGTTATAGGTTATAGTGATCTCATTTGAAATATAGCTTTGATTAATACCGTAGATCGAATCTGAAACCTTCTGCTCGGCATCATGTGATGTAAGCGAAATATAGAATGCCTGCATGATATCAGAATTATTAAGATAAGGACCTGCATTGGGGTCTTTCAACTTTACAGTTGCGGTAACTCGCGTTGTCAGCTTGTTGTTCTCCGCTGTTATTTCTCTTGGGATCGAGTCCAGAGTAAAGCTTGTAATTTCATGCTCAAAAAGATCACCTAAAAATACATATGACCACAGCTTGGATTCGATATTTGCTTTTTCTTCACCACCTGAATGTGTCATCTCCGAACCACTACTAAATAGTACAGCGTGTGTTTTTCCCTCCTGTTTAGGAACATACAAACTAATATAGTAATCCTCATATAGTTCTGTTCCGCTTGCATTTGATGCAGATGTGTCTGCCAGTATATCAGACAAATTCTGAGGAGCAAAGTGCGTTGGTTCAGCACCACCGGCGTCACTACCGTCAACAATAAAATCTGAAAGATTTAATGTTATCATGTTGTTTTCACCAGTTTGCCAAGTTCCGTCAAGTGTCATAGTATAGAATTTATCCACATTTGCGTTTGGATCAAGAAGTATTAGTTTTGTTCCACTTGGAAGGGCGTCAAAAGCTTCCTCCAATGTAATACTTATACTTTTAGCAAAATTCCAATTATAAGAAGATGATATCTGGTTTTGGGGATAAGTATATCTGATAAATGTTGTTGTCCATTCATTTGTACTATCGACCAGAATTGAACGTTTAGTTGCATTTTTTCCTGCTGCGATCTCTGATGCGATTTTAGTTGCATAGACACTGCGGTAGTATGGTGTTGCGTTCATGGACACTGCATAAAAATCAGCGCTGAGTATCTTCTTTGTGTAAACAGGTACATAAAGATGATATGCAATTTTACTTTCATCTGTCGGATCTTTGAACTGCACATCAATGAGCGAGAACTGATACTTGTTTTCTGATGCTGAATCAGCATTATTAGAAACGATCTTGTATTTTCCCGTGCTGCCGTCAAGCTGGAGTCCCTGAGCACCTGCTGTTCCGAGAACGAATTTTCCTGTGCTCTCATTATAGTAGCATGGGCTTATTACGACTTTGTACAAAGCGTCAATAACATTATTACCACAGCTGTATGCATACTGGTTGTATGTATACTGATTTGGTGTGCCTGCAGCCGCATTCGTCACCAGACGGATATAGGACTTGATGAACGGTGTGATATCATTTGCCTTTGCTGAATCGTCATTGATGACAAGCATGGTAAAATCCTGTACACCGGAAGGCAATTGGCCAAATTCAGCAGCTGCCGTCGAAATCTTAAATACGCCATCCTTGTATGTGCCGTTGTCATTGATGTATTTCGCCAATATTGTTTGATCGGTTGAACTAAACGAAGGATCAGTTGTACTGCCAATAGTGTATTTACGGTTAGAAGTTCCTGCCTTGGCATCCTTGTAGATCTCTCCTGCCTTGCCATTGCTTGCACCGTCACCTGTCAAGTATTCACCCGTGCCCATAGTCATGCGAGGGTTCACGGTGAGGAACGGTGCTACAGGCTGGTCAACGGTGACAAGCTGATCTTCAGTTGCAGTTGCCAGAATATTGAAGGTGGAAGCGTGAGAGGTTGATGCTGTGTCGGATGCAGAAGCATTCAGATAATCGGCGAAGACGAAGAAGTTGCCGTTGTTTGTTCCATTTGTTTTAACAACAGCTGTAGGAACTTTTGAAGCATCTGAGTTGTATGCGCCGATGCCGATGAATCTATTCTGTTTTGTACCATTACTCTCACCAAGAATAATACCTGCATCAGAAGGAGATTCGGTATAACCAGAACTAGTTTTTTTCTTAAAAACAACACCGTCAATTTTCAGATTATAGCCGTTGAGGTTTTGATCTGAATAACCGACAATACCGCCTATTGCGCCGCTACCCTTGTTATTCCTAATCACCTCACAATTCTTGACATATAGATTTCTTAAATTCGCAGACCTGTATGTTGTTTCTCCGATGATACCGCCAACATGCCAACCCTCAATTTTGTAGTTTTCAATATAGCTGTTCTGTATCAAACAGGTTACAGCAGAAGATCTAAGGTCACCGACAAAACCTCCAACAAAGTTGGTTTTCGTTGTTGTTCCTGTTCCGTATGCTTTTATTTCAGGTTTGTTATTTGCATCACCTATAGCTGCACAATCGGAAATATAAATATACTTTGTATGCCATACGTCATCGTTTCCGTTTTTTGCAACAAATCCAGCAGCACCATTTTTAGCCTTGATTGACAAATTCTGTATCGTACAGTTTTCTATATATACGCAATCATTTAAGTCAGCCTCCTCTGGTTCGGCTTTGTTTGCAGCGCTTGCACTTGAAGTCATTGCTTGTGTAAAGCCAATAAAGCCCGCAGCATTTGATGCTTTTTCTCCGCCTATAACTGCATTTGAGTTTGCCGCAACCAGATTAATATTTTTGATTTCAGCACCTGAACCTGAATAACCTATTAATCCTCCAACACTACTCATATAATCGCCTGTATAGAAAGAAGAAACATTTAAAACAGAGATATCAGAAGTATCCAAAGTAGCTGTCTTGCCATCTATATATGGTCTGCACCAAAATGTCATTCCCACAAAGCTTCCTATTCCATGACGTATTTTAGCTGACTCTTTACCATAATAGCCACCAGTAACACTAATACCGTTTGCAGTCGAATTACATCCTGTTATTCTCAATTTTTTTGCGTTTTTAATTGCATCAATACCTATTAAACCACCGCAACTGAATGCTCCAGTAATACTCAAACCATCAAACGTAATATCTTCAAAGCACAAATCAGTATTATTTCCATATACGCGTTTTCCTACAACACCGCCCACACAGAAAAGCTGTGTTTGATCAGTTGTACCCGTTATAACAGAACCACTTGTATCATATACCTTATCCTCAATAGTGCCCTGTAAAGTAAAACTCTGGAATTGATACTCGTCAATAGAAACATTTTTTACCAGTACACAATCAAACAGACCAAGCCCCATTACTTTTTCAAGGTTTCCATCGTGACCGTAAACAGTATTATCTAATGGCTGTCCTGAATAAACCTGTGTAAATGACATATTTTGTTTGTGATAATAGTTTTCTTGGTTTCTCTCATAACGGGGCAGGCATATATGCAGGTTAATGGTATTGTTATTGCCATTAAATGTACTCACCTTAAAAGCAGTTTTAACAGTTGAATCACCATAATTTCCGTCTCCATTATTTGATTGTTTAAAGCTGGAGTTTAGTCCAACTGAACCTATTCCCCTGAAAGCCTGAAAACTGTCAAAGCTTGAAAAATCACCGTTAGAAGACAGCGTAATATCCCAGAATTTGGTATTATCCGAAGTCATCTTTCTTGCAGGGTAGTTTTTAGATGCAATAGTTTCTGTTCCGTGTGCTTCCGTATATCTGTAAATAATATACGGAATAGGAGCATTCAGCAAATCCGTTATTGATGATGCTGAGTAAAAATTATTCACGCTGTCTCTGTAAGCATAACTGCTGTAATCCGTAGGCTTTTCAGCAGAAACGCCACAGCCTACATCGCTGTAATCGCCCAGTCTTGCAACACCTGTCAGATAACTGTTATATCCATACGAAGGCGAATATGCATCATAATTCTCATCGCCAGTAGTATTCGCCGTACTTGCAATCGACTGTGTGATCAGCGACAGAATGTAAAGAGACTGTGCATCGGGAACGGTTATTGTAGAATCAGACCAATTGACATCAAGCTTATTTGTGTTGCTTCTGTCAATTGTGTCAATAGGATAAGTGTAGGTTTTGGTTACATTAGTTTCATCTTCTTCGTCAACTACATACGTATTATAGTTATCCGGAGCCGAGCCTGTTCTGCCTGAGATCGACTCATAGACCGCATAACCGTTGATAACTCTGCCGACAAATTGATTGGAATAAATACCGCCGCCTGAAACAGTTCTTCCGCTGACAGTGTTTGAGCCTCTGAAAATGAGCGCACCGTTCACAACCGCACCGACCATTCCGCCCTCGGCTATCAGGTGTTTATAATCATTGTTGCCAACTCCGCTGAGAGTTGTGGAGCCGGAGTAGGTAACGGTTACATCATCAATAATATTGTCGCCGCCCATTATCTCACCGATAACGCCACCGTAGTAAACTGCATTCTCGTAGCGAGTTGGATTTGTTAATCTCCGTCCATAACCGTATATAGCATTGTCGCCTACATCATTTTGCGATTTTGAAATATTTGCTGTAACATTGATTTCAATGTTTTTAACAACAGAGCCGTTGCTGATATAAATCAACGGTTTATCTGTTGGATTAGTTATCGTAGGAGCAGTAGTATCGCTCTTCTTTCCTATAATAACACCATGAAAAACAACATTACCGTTGACTTCATTTCCTTGTATGCCTATTCCTTTGAAGCTATCAGATAAAACGATATCCTGTTTGATCAGATAATAAGCAGACGCAAGGTAATATCTGAGTGTAGTTTTAGTCCACTTATTATTAATTCCATTTGTATTGCTGCTATCTTTATTATAATTATTTCCACTTAGATTATAAAGCCCGTCTCCGTTGGTTGAATCATGCCATGAAACAGAAACATGATCAGCATTATACACATTGGGAAGTCTGATTGAAGCAGGAGAATCCTCACCGTTTACAACGTTGGCGATCAATTCAAACTGTGCAGGTGTTGAAATGATATACGGATCATTATAAGTTCCGCAGCCTTCACTAAGTCCAGAAACCTTATAGTTTACCTTGATCTCAACTACCGGGTATGTTGTGTTGGTACCCTTTGCTGTATAGTTTGCAACATAGGGGAGAAATCCGCTTGAAAAATCGAATTCGTTATTGCTGTCACTTATGGGGTTAGTGAAATGTCCGGTAGTATCGCCGACGGTATTGTATCGCTTTTCACCGTTTGGATATTCCCGAGAATCAGTTACTTCCTTACCGTAAGTGACATTTCTTGGATTTCCGGTACCCCAGTCAGCCTCTACAGCATAGTTGTACTCCATGTTGCAGGTCTTCGCAGCCAACAATTCAGTGAAGAAAATGGCAGTGCTGAAAATAGAGCGGCTTGTGCCATATGCTGTATCCATATCGGAAGCGGCTGCATTGCTCCAATGGGTGTCAGTGGGAGTAGACCCATCTCTTGCATCAAGCTTGATATCACTGAAAGTCATGGTCATATTCTGACCTTGCGCCTTGCCAAACAGTGACTTAGCCACAGGCAAAGTTACCCCTGCAGCGTTATAATTTTCTGCACGAAGCTTGTTGACAGTAAGTGTCGGTGTAGCTGTTCCTGTACCGTCAATATAGTTAATAAGCAAATAGGAGTTTGAATTGGAAGGCACGAGCTGATCCAGTTTTAAGTTTGTTAAAGAAACGCTGCCGGAGGTAGAACCGTTTATAAGCGCACCGGAAGCTGCACCATCAATATAGCCGAAGCTGCCTTTCAGTGTAAGATTTGTTGCAGACAAGGATGATACAGTTGTAAACAATCCGGTCTGCATCATATAGTGCTGATTTCGTGCATTTACAGTATTGGGATCATCTGCATCATCGGGGTTTCTGCTCCAGTTATCGGGCGTTGATGAAACATTCTCCAGAGAATTGACCGCATTGAAGCCAAAGGTAACAATTGCGCCTGTCGGTAACGTGACAGCACCGCCGCTGATAGGATAATATGATAAGCCTGAAAGATCAATGGCAGTTTCAGTTATCATATTATCATTATCTTTGAAGTAACCTTTGATATTTTTTGCAGCATACTTTGTGACAGACCAAAGCAGGAATTTCTCGCCGCCCGGTGCAGTACTGCCCTTTGTTCCCTTTGCAAGCATCACATCAAGATTATAATAATACCTGCTGTTCTGATTGGCAACAAGATTAACAAGCTGTCCGTACAGTCTGTTCTGATAGGTGCCAGTACCGTTTGCAGGCGTGTCTTCATCCACGATTTTTGTGAGTGTACCGCTTGCGGAGGAATTCATATTGATGTTTATGATGCCTGTACCATCGCCGCCAACAAGAATATCCGCCTTCTCATCGTTTTGAGTATCAGCGGCGATCTCATCAACATAACAATCATTAGGATTCGACAGTGTTTCCATCACTGTTATAACTACACTTGTAAGAGAATAGCCGCTGTTTTTCAAATTGATGTACAGTCCATCGCTGCCGCTGTATGCTTCATTGACAATCATGCCGAATGATGCCGGAGCATTATTTGCAGAATTAAACGTAGTGGAACCTATGCTGAGCGAATTGATATCCCACTTGCCCGAACCTCTGAATACAAGGCCGCTCTGCTTGCTGCCGCTGGCAGAATATTTATGATTCACAGTTGAGCCGGTGATAGTCAATCCGTCTATCGTAACAAGTGTTCTGTCCCACATTGCGCCGAGCAGTCCGCCGGGGTATTTTGCTTTTGTATCAATAGAAGCACTTGCCATTGTTACCGTGTCGATATCAATTTTTCTTTCGTTGGTGGTGTTTTCAACCACACGCCCAATCATACCGCCGAGATAGGAATTATCCACATCTGCAACGGTACTGTCAATTTGAATTATCGGTGAGATATCTGAATTGGCAACAGAAACGCCATACTTTGTTGCAGTATCGCCTTTCAGAGAACCAAGGATACCGCCGACATTGGTGGTAGTTGAGGATGTGCATCCGATGGCTCCATAAAGTTTGATCGTTGGAGTGATCGAACAGCTTGATGTGACAGAAAGAACATAGGGAGTGCTAGAGGATTCACTTCCGTCAAACACACCTGCAACTCCGCCGATGAAGAAGAAAGCATTATCAACTTTTGTAACATCGAGAGTTGTTGTGACCGTTACACCTGAAACAGTTGCGCCGTTTGTCATTGCGCCGAACAACGCACCTGCATACAGATTATTTGCGCCTGCTTTTCTCTCCACCTTGATATCGCCGCTGACGGTCAGATTTGTAGCAGATGCATCCTTTGCAAATGCGAACAAGCCCTGTGCGTTATGTCCATTAGTATTTGCAAGGTATATTTTTCCGCCTGTTCCGGTGCTGCCCGCCGGATAAGTTCCGTATGATTCTCCGGTGGCAAGCTTGATCTCTGCTGTCGAAGCTCCGGCTGCCTTTGCGATCGAACCTGTGAAGCATTCAGCAGTAGAAGAAAAATCACTTCCTCCGTCACGCATAAAGCCCAGTAGACCAGTATGGGAAAGATTGATCGTACCATTGACAGTAAGATCAGCCCCGAGGAGAACGCTCTTGGGATAGGTCGTTTTATCAGTAAAGCATAAAGCGCCGTGATCGTTTCCGTCATTAAGCTGCATATTCAGGGCGCACTTTGCAAAGCTCACGGTGTCAGTAATGCTCGTTACACCTTGAGCAACTGTAACTTTATTATTGGCTACTGATACAATTCCAGCCTCCTCAGCATTTTTAGGTGTTCCGTTCACATCAAACATTCTGACAACCTCGCCCCACTGACCGAGATCAGATGCTGTGGTATCAGCATTTCTTTTCAGTGTCCAGTTTGAATCAGAACCACTGCCCTTCGCATAAACAAGGGTCTCATCATTTACATTGACAAGCTGTGCATAGCCGTTAGCAGCCTTTGCACCGCTGATATCGGTCGTACCTGCAAGACGAACAACGCCCTTTTTAAAGCTGCCTGCAATTGCTCCGCCCTTGTAGGTTTTTCCGGAATCAAGAGAAAGCGTAAAATTGCCGGTAACATCAATAAATGAGCCTGCATTGCTGCTGTCAAGAGTGGATATGATTCCGCCGAAGCACGTTGTACTGCTGGCAGTTGCATTTGTCACCGATACACTGCTTACATTGACATAAGTTGAATTTGTAAGCTGTCTGATGATTCCGCCGACATTGTCTGATGAACTGCAATTCAGATTATTAACCGTAAAATTGCTCAATGAAAGCGTTTTGCTATAAGAGGAATTAACATATTCTCCGATAACGCCGCCATAAGCAACCGAGCTTGACGGAGGTACAAAATGTGCGTTTGTTGTATCAGTGTCTGTGATTGTAACATTGCCGGGTGCTGTATACTTTCCGAAGAGTCCTCCGGCATATGTTCCGGTTTTAAGCTGAATTGAACTTCCGAGCGTGTATTTGTTCAGATCAATCGTAACAGCATGATCATATGTAGGCTTATACTCACCGGCAATACCGCCGCTCAAACCTGTACCTGTAATCGTGCAGCTTGTAAGGCTGTAGGTGCGGTCAAGCAGAATATCATTTGCGTATGTGTCACACTCATAGTATCCAAACACGCCGCCTGTTTTCGTTCCGTTTTTCACATTGCAGCTATCAAGTGTAATTGTGCCTGTTGAGGATACATAGTTCACAACCGTATTCTTGCAATATCCTGCAATACCGCCTGCACAATTGTTTCCGTCTATCGTCCCCTGAAAAGAATAGCCAGTGGGCAGAGTGATCGTGCTGCTCTCCGCATGACCGCAGATAAAGCCAACATCATTCTTAGCGGTTTTAAAATCAACATTCAGATTGCTGCTGCCGGAAACAAGCTCAAAAGTTGAACTTTTGAGTTCACCTACAAAGCCACCGCAGTAAGCAGAGCTTGTTCCGATAAATGTGACTTTTTCAGTATCTGTTACTGTATATGTCGCCTTAAGCTGACTATTGCCAGATATTTTGCCGCAAAGGATTCCATAATTCGTGCCGCTTTCGACGCTGTTTATAATTGAACCAGCAACAATATTGCCATTGGGGTCAAGTACCTCTGTGTGCGTACTGTCATCCGTAAATGTAAGGTTGATCTTTGCGCCGTCAGACATCTCATATATAACTCCGGAATAGCTGGTCGCATTGTTGGCATTTAATCTAATCATCCAGTTATTTAGAGCGTTCGCACCGGACCCTTTCACATGTCTTGCAAAAAGAGGCGAAGGCCCGATGGAGGTACTTCCTAAACGATTGATATTTATGGGGATATTTTCCGAATCAGAAAGTCTCATCAAGCCAACGGAATCGCTTACATAATTAAAAATCGGCCTGTAGTTTTCAATGCTAAATTCGTTATTGTTTGTTGTAAACTTTATAGTGCCTCTAAACGGACTATTCTCTGAACCAATGGGGTTATAATCTTCATTAAATCTGAATGCACCGCCTGTTGGCGCAAGAGTTATTACATCATTTGCGTGATCTGCTGCAAATGTTGGATCTTCAAAACACTTAGAATATTCAGAAAGCTCAGTTCCGTCTGAAGTAAAGCTCAGATTATGCTGGGAGTCATAGATAGCCACTAATCGAGCAAGCTCATCGGGATTAGTTTCGGCATGAGCATTAAAAACACTCACAATAGAAGACTTTTCTGCTTTATCGTTATTAATTGTAACTGGAAATGAATTGAAAACGAAAACAGATGCCAATGCAAAGCTGATAAGTCTCTTAACTATTTTATTTTTATAATCAAATTTCTTATTCATTCATATCACCTTCATTCAATAAAACAAACAAAGCGCCCAAAGAAGATAGTCTTTAAGGTGTCGCCGTGTTCACAGTGGCAATATAATTCTCACAAACTATATATTTGCTCGGGAAATTGTTGCCCGTGTAACTAACGTTCGTCTTTTGCTTATAGAACTGGATTACATATCTGTTTTCTTCTGTTGAATTCACTGTAAGAGTAACTTTCTTCCAGCCTTCAAGAGGAGCGTCAGCTACAGAAGTCAGTTTGCTGCTGTTATTCGTCAGAAATGCAGGATTAATAGTGAACTCTCTGCTATCCCAGCGAATGTCGATAGTTCCGGAACCCGAACCTTCGACAATCAGATTATACCCGTCATAGTCACTGGTGCTGGATTCATCAAGAGCACCATGCCAGCCTGTTTCAACTGTTCGGCCCTTTGAAATACTGATAACACTTGAAAGCATCGGGGGAACTCCGCTGTTCATACGAATGCTTTCCTCGGTCGGCGTAGCAGTAACCCTGATAAATAGTTCAGGAATAGCTTTTTCAACTTCGGTACTGTCAAAGCATATATCAAAAGAGTCTTTATAAGACGTTCCGCCGGTCAGTGTTTCACTTAGGTAAGTATAAGTAAAACCCGAAGTATTGATGCTGTGTTCCGTATCTGTGGTTATCGCTTCGTTGTTATCCATCACTTTTTTAACATAGAAAGTTTTGGCGTTGTTCTCATCATTCATTTGAATATTCGGCACTAATACATATTGTTTATTTTCCAAATCGTATTTAACCAATTCCGCCTTAAAATCGTATGTAATCAAAGCGTGTGCAGGGCTGGAGGGGTCAAGCTGATCATAATTACAAACTGTAACATTACAGATAAAATTGCCTTCTGCTGTAGTACGGAGATTTTTTAATGTAAGACTTCCGCTTTCCATATAGTTCGATGAAAAAGAAAAGGTGCTTGAAGCCTGAGTTGAAATAACTCGCTTAACATCAACCGTACCATTATATGCTGAATAACCCATCATCACAGCACAAAGTGTGAAGACCGATACAAGCATCCAGATCGTAACAGGATATTTACTCATTTTCTTTAATTGTGCTTTCATCAGTCTCACCTCGTTTTCTATCCTATTTATGGAGAAGGAGTATCCTCAGTATATGTATTCTGCTTTGCCGAGATATAGATTATATCTGTTTCCTTGTTATTGGCAGCATAATCCCAATATCCGGTATCCCCCTCAGAAAGATTAGAATTTATCTGCCAGGTAAGCTTGATTGCAAAATAGTCTCTGTCCTTGCTTCCGTCTTCGTTCTGATTAAGCTGAGGGATCTTTCGTACAATACTGTAAAGGGGCTTAACATATTTGTTTACATCATCTGATGCACTGTAGTTTTTGCGATTAGCAGCAAGCGCAGCCTCATTTCCAAGTATTCTGGTATCAGATGTATCAGGATTGATATCCACAAGGTTTAGCTTTCCGTTTACAGTAACATTGTCATTTTTATTCGTCATAATCCTGTAATAAAGCTTCGTTTCAACTTCAAGTCCCGTTTCTGCATCAACATTCCTTGTATGATCGGTATACTCTATCGTGTCTTCTCCTTCATTCTCGACCTCTACTATACGATAAAGTTCATAGGTAAAAGGAATATTTGTCGTATGCGAAAGCTGAATGTCATATGCTGAATATTTGCCGGGCTCAACCGAGAAAACAAAATATTTCTCAGTTGATTTTGAAACGTCTATATTTTCAAGATTAATAAAAAGCGCAGGATCATCACCGCCAGAAGCAAGATTAATAGAAGGCGGTTCCTTAATTTTACTCATCGCCTCAATCTTATCCTGATAAGAAAGCCACGCATAAACCGGAATGATCATGGTACAGAGCAATGCGAGCGCGATCTGTATTTTTACAGCAAGTGACAGCTTCTTAAAGTATTCCATTATTCTTTTCATAGCCATCACCTCCATAAATTCCGTATAATTCTCACTTTATCTGCATAGACAAAACAATATAAGAAATATTATTTCCTATGTCAAGATCAGCATTATCAAACCGTAAATTATAGTGATTATATATCTGATTTGAATATGTTGTATATAAGTTTGTAAGGTCAGTCCGGACCTTCGATTCACTATCATTGCAATCCTTAAAGAAGCCATTTCTGTTTCTTGCAATATAATCAATTACATTTTCGTGCTCACTCGGAGCGTATATCGTATTATCTCTATCTGTCAGATCGCTCAGATGCTCTGGCCAGTACCAATAGATTGTAGTATATGTACTTTCACCTTTTCTGTACACCTGATCTTCCAGCAATCTTTCAAGTGATACGTTATCATTATCTATGAGTCCGGAGTATTTTCCGGTTTGAGGATCATAGTTCGTAAAAAGCATAACGTGAGCAGAAATATAGCCAACTAAAGAACTGTCATTAATCTCCGTCAAGGTTGTTGTTGTAACGCCATGTTCATCTTCAGTCTCCGTTGCTGAATATGCTTTGATATCAAACAGGCAGTCAACAGTCAAAGAGTCTGAATTAATTGGGTTAATGCGGAATTCAAGGCTTCCATGATCTCCGGGCTCAAGTGCGGGTTCTTCCTCATTTTCCTCTATCGCACTGCTATGATTATCGAAGTTGTGAGCTGAACTGATTTTCCATTCAGCAGCATCAGAATTCAAGCTGTTATAAATATTTGAATAATAGCCTGATCCACTCCTTGTTTCAATTATATATGGTAAGCCTTTTGCTTTCACTCCCATACCACCCGCACTATTTTCCTTATTCATGGCAAACCACGCTATTGAACCGATAACGATGACTATGACGCAGAAAACGAGCAGTGCGCCGAGTTTCAGAAGGGCGGCGCGGCGCTTATCGCGGTTCTCGGTATCACCGGAGGCTCGCCTGCGCCTGCGTATCAGATTTTTCATTAGCCTCACCTCCGGGGAGTTTACAGAGCGGAGAAAAAGTGTATATCTATTCACAGTATATTATATCATAAAAAAGCTATAAAATCAAGAGTTTTCGCAGAATTTTCACAGTTTGTAACAAATTGACGGAGAGTAGAAAACGGCAATTTTATAACCGATTTTTCCGGAGAATGAAAACTGCCGGGCATAAGAGCCCGGCGGGGAGGAATGAATGAAAAAGTTAATTTTTGTTGATAAATAAACGCTTTATTTAAGATGTTGTCACCTTTGCATTATTTGCCGGAAGAGACTTAGCACCAGAATTTGTTGCAAGTTCAAACTTAAGACCTACAACAAGCTGATCAAGGTTAGCAGTAATATTCTCAGACTTGCAGTTGGGATCTTCACCTTCATACCACAGATAAACATCTGCCTGAAGAGGATCATCTGTTGTTACACCATTCAAAGATGCTACATCTGTGTAGGCAACGCCATTTGCAGGGATAGGAGTAATCTGAATGTTACTATCTCCCTCGCTACCGTCAAATACATAGTAGTCAGCAGGTGTATTAGCAGCATCAGCACCTGTATAAAGAGGAGCAAAGATATAGAACTTTCCTCCGATAGCCACACCTACTCTGAGTGACTTGTCAAGAACAGCAGAGTTCGTATTACCACTAACCGTTACATTCTTTATAGACAAGCATTGTTTGTTAGCATCTAATCCCATACCTGTAACACCGTTTTCGTTAGATGTCTTAAGATAGTAAGTATACTTTACATAGTACGCTGAATCGCCAGAAGCAGAATAACCAGATGTACTATCGCCATCGACATAATAGATTGCATTTGCTGCACTTGTGCCTGCGCTAGCGGCAGTTGTCGCTCCTGTTGTAATCAAGGAAAGAGATGTATAGCCACTGTTATTCGAATCAATTTTATCTGCAGCTGCACCGGCCTCATCATTAGCAGATTTGCTGTTAGCGTGATACCATGCTTTCGTATCGGACGATGAGGTAGGAAGTAATACAACACCGGTCGGAAGACTATTTGCAGTAGCTACATCATCCCACTGATCATCTGCTGTGTGACCTGCGGTCTCGGAAATGAGCAAGCCTCCTTCAGACTGTGCCTTCACAGTCATATTGGTTACGCTTACCTCTCTATTCATGGTAAACCAAGCATATGTAGCGGAGGAGAGAGAAACAGCCGAAACAGCCAGCATAGCGACAGCAGGCAATAACTTTCTCGCGGTTGAGCTCTTTTTCTTGTTAGTTTTCATAAATCATTACCCCTTCATTAAAGATTTCGGCTTGTTTTCTGAGCCGCCGTGGCTCGGATTTTGTTGTCTGAAATATTACGTTCTGTTTATATTTAGATTATACACTGTTTCGACAGGTTTGTCAATATACTTTCAGAAAATACTTCCATTTTTACAAAAAATCGTGGAAACCACCAAAACGCGACATTTCGTTTTGCTAAAATTGCTTATTGAACCTGTAGATTATTTTTTGCGTTATACACGGCGTATATATTTGTCTGGGTTTGTACAAATCTTATTCATATCTCGTTCATAATCTTCCCTTTATACTATTATAGTATACAAAAGCGTCTGTTTTTGACACACTTTATCAGGATAAAGTCTTTTTCCGTTGACATTTCCGGAATGGTGTGATATAATTATATTGATAAATTATAACCTTTGGGGAGGTGGCTGCATTGAAGGCGGAAATAAGCGATAATTCCGGAGGAGTTCGCGCTGTTGAGCTCTATTACCGCGCTGTCAAGGAAATTTCAAGCGGCACAGCTGCTTTCTACCAGACCCAGACAAGGCTCAATTCCGAGAAATTCGGCGTTCTTCTGCCGGATACCTACCGTGAGGTAGCGGAGATGTCGCCCCAATGCCTGAGCCTTTTCTCCCTCGAATTCACGCAGGCTCTTGAAGCGTGCGCACGTTTCATCGAAAAGGAGATGTCTTTCGGGTGGCTGTCGGTCTATATGCCTGTATGGTTCCTGAAGGAAAAACGTGCCGAAATGAAGCTCATTGAGCAATGCGAGAAATTTGATGTCCCTACGCACAGGATATGCTTCCAGCTCTCGGAGAAGCTCCTCGCCGAAAAGGACGGGGCTGCTGCCTCGGCTATCGAAAAACTGCGAAACAGAGGCTTTCATTTCCTGCTCGAGGACTTCGGCGGTGAGGTCTGCCCGATGATGAGGCTTGCCGATTTCCCGGTCGATTACGTTATGCTGAGCCCCGAAGTCGCCAACCACATAGGCAAGGATGAACGCGCAGACAATGCCGTAAAGTCGATCATCGGCTTCGTAAGCGACCTCGGCTGTGAGCCTGTCGCGGACGGTGTCGTCAACAGCAAACAGGCGGAAATGTTCTATGCGTTTGAATGCGCTTACTGTGCAGGCTCTCTCGCCGGAAATTACGATACGGAAAAGCGGATATGCCGCAGAAATGATAACGACTGAACGCGGACGATTTGTCTGCATTACGATATTTTCAGAACGGAGAATGCGATTTGATCGGTAAAAAGAAAAAGAAGAACGCTCCGGAAGCTGCTGAAAATCAGACTCCCGAAAACGCCCTCCCCGACACCCGCGACGGCGAAGCCCGGCTGAGAGACGTTCTTGAATTAAGACGAACCGCCAAGGAGGTCAAACGGTATGTTGTTTTAATGAGAGTGCTGAGCCTCCTTGTGGTGCTGCTCATAGCTATCGTTGCCGTAGCTTACGCGATATCCTACTTCTACGACCAGTTCGGAAGCTTTACGGTAAGGGTAAACAAATACGACATGATAAATCAGGGCCTCACCCTTTCGGAGACCCCTGAATACAGCAAGACCAATGCCGTTCTCAATGCGGATATTGTCTATGATATGACCAATATCAGCGGCGAGGACCTTCCGCCGAATATCGACAAGATAAACGGCAGCCACAACGGTGAGAACTACATCGCCTACACCTTCTACCTTATCAATTCAGGTGACGATACCATTTCGTATGAGGGTGAGCTCGTTATCGAGAGCGTTTCCAAGCACGTTGACGAGGCGGTGCGCGTGGCAGTTTACACCAACGGTGAAAAGAAGGTCTACGGAAAGACGAAATCCAGCGGCGGAGGCAAGGAAAGCGACTGCGATGAGGAGTTCGCTTCATCTACGAAGGTCATGCAGACCTTCAAGGAAGGCTTCAAGCCCAACGACAAGGACAAGTATACTATTGTAATATGGCTTGAGGGCAACGACCCTGACTGCATCGACGACATTATAGGCGGAACTATCAAGCTCGGTATGGATTTCAAGATAACAGAATCAACATGATATAAGGAGTAATAAGGAAATGAAAAAAGCGGTAAAGATCATAGTAAACATTCTGGCATGGGTGTTCCTCCTGTTGGCACTTCTCGTAACAGTGATAGTATTCTCAGCAGAAAGAAACAACGGTGTTTCCAACATCATGGGCTTTATGCCGATGACCGTTGAATCCAATTCAATGAGTCCTACCTTCAAAAAGGGCGACCTTATCATAGTCAAGGAAATAGACGATGTCAATGACCTCAAGGAGGGCGACGTTATCACCTACTGGACGCACATCGACGGCAAAAGAGTCAAGAATACCCATAGGATCGTCAAGGTCAACCTCAACGATCAGTGTCAGCTCGAAAGCTTCACCACCCGAGGCGACAATAACAACGGCATCGACGACGATACTCCCGCTTCACCGAACGATATTATCGGTAAATGGTCGGGAAAGAAGCTCGCAGGCTGCGGAAAGGCTCTTGACTTCCTCAGAACGAAAAAGGGCTTCTTCATGTGCATAATCATACCTATGGCGATATTCTTCCTGTTCGAGCTCTACAAGTTCATCGCTACCCTCGTTGAGATAAAGAAGGACGATGCTCCCGAGCAGCTTGATGAGGAGGAGATCAAGCGCCGTGCTATCGAGGAATACCTCGCTGAGCAGAAGAAAAAGGAAGCTGAGGCTGCCGCTGAGGCAAAGGAAACCGTGACCGAAAAGGCTGCTGAGGCAAAGGAGACCGTTACAGAAAAGGCTGAGGAAGCTGCCGAAGAAGTCAGCGCATCAGCCGGGGAAAGAACCGATGCTGCCGTTGCTGAGGCTGAGGAAAGAGCCAAGGCTGCCGCAGATATGGCCAGGGAAGCAGTCGAAGAAAAGGCTGAGACCGCCGGCGATGAGCTCAAAGAAGCTGTAACTGAGATCGCCGCTGAACAGAATAACGAGGAAAAATAAGGATAGCGACTAAATGATCGGAGCTTATCATGAACGCATTTTTAAAATTCTTTTTTGAATTTATCTCGGAAATGCTCAAGGGCTACACCGAGATATGGCGCGGGCTGCGGGACGGCTTCGCGCAGATATTCAACATTCCAAACTACATAGATATAATCAAGACTCATACCAGAAGCATGGGGGCGCTCGGCTGGGTGCTGACTGTGCTGTCTATTGTAATAGTTGTGCTGATCTATGTCCTGATAGCAGTGATAATATTCCTTGCGATAAGAAAATATATCCGTTTCAGGCATTCGATAGTCAGCAATGAGGACCTCCTTGAGGAGATCGCCGCATTGCAGCGTCAGGTCATGAAAATGGCTAAGGAAAAGGACGAGATCATGGCTATGAAGGTCTCGCAGATGGGTCTTCCCGGAGGCACCTCTCTCGCTTATCAGGGCGGAAATCTCCTTCCCGGCGGCGAGGCTCCCGGAGGCGGAGAGCTCCCGGCTGCCGGCACTGTCGAGGACGGCGTCGTTCAGACCACGGACTACCGCTTCTCCAAGCTCATCGAGGTCGATACCTTCTACAAGACCTACACTCCGCCTGAGTACGACAATACGATCACTCTTGAGGAGCTCTGCGACAGATACCGCAATTTCGCCTGCTCGCGTATGCACCTCTACTATGAGCCCAAGACGGTCCGCCTGTTCATAGCAGGTATGGCTTCCACCAAGCTCATTATCCTACAGGGTATCTCCGGTACCGGTAAGACCTCACTCCCCTACTCCTTCGGCAAGTTCTTACAGGTAGATACCACTATCGCTTCGGTACAGCCTTCATGGCGTGACCGTACCGAGCTTTTCGGTTACTTCAACGAATTTACGAAGAACTTCAACGAGACCGAGGTACTCAAGCGTATCTACTCCTCGAGCTACAACAACGATATCAACTTTATCCTTCTCGATGAGATGAATATCGCCCGTGTCGAATATTACTTCGCTGAGATGCTCTCCATTCTCGAAATGCCCAATGCGGACGAATGGGCTCTCGATATCGTGCCGAACGCATGGAGCACTGACCCTGTCAAGCTCGACAAGGGCAAGATCTTCATTCCGCAGAATATCTGGTACATCGGTACTGCGAACAACGACGATTCCACCTACGCTATCTCCGATAAGGTGTACGACCGTGCTCAGCCTATCAACCTCGATACAAAGGGCGTTGCTTTCGAGGCTCCGGATACTCCGCCTATCAACCTCGGCTTCGATCACCTCGATCAGCTCTTCCGCGATGCCTTCGACAAGTACCCGATATCGCAGGAAAACCTCAAGAAGATCCAGCAGCTTGACCTCTGGGTCATCGAGAAGCTGCGTGTTGCCTTCGGTAACCGTATCCTCAAGCAGATGAACCTGTTCGTGCCGGTATACGTTGCCTGCGGCGGCGAGGAGCTCGACGGTATCGACTACGTTCTTGCTACCAAGATATTCAGAAAGTTTGAATCACTTAACCTTGCAATGCTCCGTGAAGAGCTCCGTGAGCTTTGCGTATATATGAACAAATCCTTCGGCAAAAATAAGATGAACGAATCAATAGCTTACCTCGAAAGACTCCAGAAGCTCTTCTGATCCGTTCAGGAACGGCAGGTGAATGCGAATGAGCGAAAACTTATATGATAAATGGTACGGCGAATTCAAGGATTTCGTCGAAGTTTTCAGCGATGACAAACTTTTCATCGAGCTCGATCAGCTCATTCGCTCAAGCCGCAATACCTTCGCCATGAACCGCAAGATCATGCAGAAGGTCATAGATGTTTCGTGGGTAGAGGCTATCGAGAACGGTCTTGTCCACCTCGATAACTTCCTCCGCGCCCCGAGAAAGACCATCGAGGACGTCGAGGAGGTAGTCCCCATAGCGCTGTCGAGGAAGATAACCGTCGAATCGGTCAAGCACCTCGCACAGCACACCGACCTCATTCAGAGCATCGACAAGAGGACCGGCAAGATCACGCCCTCCAAGATACTCAACGTCTACAAGGAAGAGAGCCTGATGACCTATGAGAACAAGTTCATCAACACGCTCATCGACCGTCTTTACATATTCATAAACCGCCGCTATGAAAAGCTCGCGGAGGTCACAAAGGACGAGAAGGTAATGGCTCTCGGCTACGATACCTCCATTGACGACGGAAACGGCGGAAAGTACAGGATTCAGCTCAAAGTCGAGACTACCGACAGCCTCGATACCTACGATGCCGGCGGCTTTACGATATGGCAGCGTGTGGAAAAGCTCAAAAAGATCATCGAGGGCTATAAGGGCTCGGAGCTCTGTCAGGCTCTCGGGACCTCCTATATCAGACCTCCTGTAATGCGTACCAACGCGATCATGAAAAATGTTGACCTCAAAGCCTGTCTCACTCTCTGGCAGTACATCGAGAGCTACGACAAGGCGGGCTATGAGATAAATGTTGAAAATACCGCTGTTAAGCCCGGAGAGGAATATATCGACGACTTCTACAAGGTCATGATACTCAATTTCCTCCTGTTCCGGTCGTATAACAGCTCAAACGAGGATAAGCTCAAGGAGCTGAAAACTCAGAAGCGTAAAACCGTCGCGCCAAAGATCGTCAAGCGCTTCGACAGGGAGCTCGCAGCCGATTACAATATCGAGGCTGAGGCCACTGCCGGCTACGTCACAGGCGGCGGTGAGCTGCAATTCGTAAGAAAGCTCCCGGACGACCTCACCGGTATCTACGAGGAGCTCAACAACATCATCGACCGCGAACGCGAGTACGTCAGAAAGCTCGAACTCGAACGTCAGGAACAGCTCAGAGCCAAAGAGGAGGAGGAACAGCGCCGCCTCGAACAGGAACGCATCGAGGCTGCCCGGCAGGAGGAGCTCGAACGTATCAGATTACAGCGCGAGGAGGAGGAGCGTCAGCTCCAGGAAATGCTCGCAAGGAAAAAAGCCGAGCAGGAGGCTGCCGAGCGCGAACGCGAACGTCAGGAGGCAGAACGCCTTGCGCGGCTTGAGGATCTCCGCAAGCGTGAGGAGGCTGCCCGCCTGAAACGTGAGCAGGAAGAGCGTGAGGCTGCCGAGAGAGCCCGTCTCGATGAGGAGAAAAAGCTCGTCCGTACAGAGCTCGGTGATGCCGAGGGCGTCGATGTCGAAAGGCTCGAAAATAAGGCTGCCGTTCGTGAAGAACGCGAGAAGCAGAGCGTTTACGACCATATGACCGATGACGAGGTCGAGCAGGTCAAGGCTGAGCTCGAAGAAAACAGCGAGGAGAACAAGAACGAATTCGAAGATCCGCGCGAGGTCGCTGCCCGCATGAAGATCGAGCAGCAGAAGCGCGAGAAGGAACGTGCCGAAAAGGAACGCGCCGACCGTCTCAAGGCCGAACGCCAGTACTTCGAGAACAAGCCCTTCGAGACGATCCGCCGCGAATACTCCAGAAACCCTGTTTACGCCTTCGTCCGGCTGGTACGCTATATCCTCGCTATGGTTTTCGGCTTCATTCCCGAGAATACCGACCGTCCTGATTTCAAGCAGAGACGCGCCGAGATCGCCGAGAAGAAACGCCTGAAAGCAGAGGAAAAGAAAAAGCACAACGAAATGGAATTCTACTACAGGAAGTACGGACAGACCTTCCATTACCGTTTCAGACGGTGGCGTGATGATATAAAGTTCAAACGCAAGAGAAAGCGCGAGGACAAGAACCGTCCGAAGCCTGTATATAAGCCTCCGGTAAGGACTCCGGAAGAGCAGAAGGCTATAGCACAGCAGATGGCACAGCTCTACAAGGCATATCACGTTACCCGTGCAGAGCTCATACGCCGCTGGTGGGCACAGAAAAAGCGAAAGTATAACGAATAGATCGGTGGTTGCTTTTGAACAGCGAAGAAAATATTCAGGAGGATAACGTCAGCACCCTGCGGAAAAGGCTGCGCTTTGCGGGAAATGCCGCGATAGCCATAGTTACTGCGGTGCTTGTCGGATTTGTGGTATACATCATGATCTGCTCCTCAAAGGGCAGACCGGTCAGCGTTTTCGGCAGAAGTATGCTGAAGGTCGTCACCGGCAGCATGGAGCCCTCCCTCCAGGTCGGCGACTATATCTACATTAAGGATACCCCCGCGGACGAGCTTGAAGTCGGCGACGTGATAACCTTCCGCTCGGAGGAACCGGACGTTTACGGAAAGCTCGTCACGCACAGGATAATCGAGGTCAGACCCGACGGCACGTTCGTCACAAAGGGCGATGCAAACAGCACCGCTGACAGAAAGGCTGTCCGGTCAGACCAGATTTACGGCAGATATACCGGAAAAGCGAGATTTTACCGCTGGATAGGCTCGTTTGCCGACAGGAAAAAACTCCTGCTCATACTCGTGATGATACCCATGCTCGCAGCGGCACTCTATGAGGTCAGGACGATCTCGCGGATAACCCGTGACGCTGTCAGAAAAAAGAAGGAAGCCGCAGAGGAGGAGCACGAGGCGCTTCTCCGTGAGGCTATAGAGAAGGAAAAGGAACGTCTCGCTCAGGAAAATCTCTCGGAGGAGGAGCTGCTCCGTATGAAGGAAGCGGCAGAAGCTCCCCATGACGATGGACCGGAAGCTCCCGATGCTCCGGAGGAGGAAAACGTTCCCGAGACAGAAGATGAGTTCCCGGAGGAAGAAAGCGTTCCCGGGACGGAAGATGAGCTCCCGGAGGAGGAAAACGTTCCCGGGACAGAAGATGAGCTCCCGGAAGAGGAAGCTCCCGGTGATGACGACAGAGATAATCGTACCGCATCGGACGCGGAAAGAGGTGATGATGCTTGAATCAGGAAAAGCTAATGAAAAAGAGAATGTGGACTGCTATAATCATGTTCATCATCACTCTCATAGCTCTGCTTGTGTTCATCGGTCTCTACATCGACGAAAAAGAGCGTGTGCAGAAGACCTACCGGTCACAGTACCGGACTGAGCTCAGGCACGTTTCCGGCGAGATAGAGGGCTACCTTAATACTGAGGGCGGCTATGATACGCGGTATTCCATGATAATCGGCTATATGAGCAGTGCCTCCTCCTATGCCTTCCTTATCGACGGCTTTGAGGATAAGCAGAAGACCATAAATGAGCTGAATACCTGCCTTATCAAGTATCCGGAACAGATGTCGGAGAGACTTCCCGATGTGAAAAATGCTATCGACGATATCCTCGATGACCTCGATAAGGGTTACGATGAGGCAGCGGCTATCGTCAGTGAAATAAACAAGAAAGGTAATTGAGGTGGAATAGAAATGAGTGCATGGAGTGAAAAGAGGAAGCTCAAAAAAGAGATAAAGGTTTGTATGCAGACGATCGAGGAGATCGAGCGTAAGCGTTCAAGATCGCAGTCTGCCCTCGTTCAGGCGGTTCTTTTGCAGGAGACCCCGGAGGAAAGCGACGTTGAGTGGTTCAATAAGTATACCGGCGAGATAACTGCCTGCCGTAACCATATGATCGAGCTCCAGAAGAAGCTGAAATCGCTTGGATAAAGAAAAGCCGCGGAGCATAACTGTGATGCTTATATGGCAGTACTCACGGCGGCGGTCCCCTCTGTCAGCTTCGCTGACATCTCCCCGCACTGCGGGGAGTCACCCCAGACCCCTTTCCAAAGACTTTATTATGGTTTTTTCGTGACGGTACACGGTTCTTGAAAGAAAAGCAAAGCGCTACCTTTTTCGGGTAGCGCTAATTTTGTACCGTCAGGAAAAAACTAAAGATAAGGCTCCGGATAGAGTTTGAAAGCACTTTCATCAAATGGGTTTGCCTCAATAGTTCTGATAAATACTGCTATACAAGTACCACCGTTATAAGCTTCCGGGATTTTTTATGCTATGCCGGTTTATGTCAGAAAAGTAAAAGCCCGTTTCACAAGGCTGTCATGAATGTGAAATATCTGACACAGAATATTACCGAAAATTCTACACACACTGCAAATTCATTTCACATTCACCGTATATAATAAGACCATAGCCTGAGGAACACCTCAGCGATCTGAAAGGAACGTGAATTTTATGATGAATTATAACGAATACAATAACGGAAGCTACAGCGAGAATAATGTTTTCAGTGCAGATCCCTGCGTTAAAAAGCCCTCCAAAAAGCGTGCTGCTGCAAAAATAGCGGCAGGTATCATGGCAATGTCAATGGTCTCCTTCGGTTCAGTTGCGATCTACAGGGCGGCAGAGAGCAATACCCATACCACCAAGATAATCACCGAGTACGTTGACCGCACATCAGGCGTCACCGCCGACAGCATGAGCCTCCTCGGAAGCAAAACCGAAAATTCAACCGGAACTGCCCTCTCCACTGAGGATATCGTCGATAAGGTCCTCCCCTCCGTTGTCGGTATCAAGTCCGAGTTCACGGTGACTTCACAGGGCTACTCCGGTATGTTCGACTTCGGAATGAACAGCGGCAGGTCTTCCTCACGGACCGCTACCGGTACGGGCACCGGCGTTATCATCTCAGAGGAAGGCTACATCGTTACTAACGCCCACGTTATCTACGACAGCGAGTATAACAGCGGTCTTTCCGATAAAATAACCGTTATCCTCAGCGATGATACGGAATATGACGCTGAGGTGATAGGCTATGATACCGATTTTGACCTCGCCGTTCTGAAAATAAAGGCTGACGGTCTTACCGCTGCCGAATTCGGTGACAGTGATGACCTCCGCCTCGGTGAATCGGTCGTTGCTATCGGAAACCCTCTCGGCTTCGAGCTGAAAAATTCCGTTACGACCGGCGTCGTTTCCGGCAAGGACAGAGAGGTCAAGATAAGCAGTCAGAGCATGACCCTTCTCCAGACCGATGCCGCTATCAATGCCGGCAATTCCGGCGGTCCGCTCATCAATAAGTACGGTCAGGTCATCGGCATCAATTCCTCGAAGATGTCCTCGTCTTATTCGGGCGCTTCCATCGACAACATCGGCTTCGCTATCCCCTCCAACGAAGCCGCAAAGATAGTCCGCGACCTCATCGACTGCGGTCATGTTACCGGCAAGCCGCAGCTCGGTATAAGCTGTCAGGACGTTGACCAGCAGACAGCTGAGATGTACCGCATACCTGTAGGTGTGTATGTTACCTCGGTCAATGAGAACAGCGCCGCTGAAAAAGCGGGACTGCTCTCGGGCGATATCATCGTTGAATTCGGCGGAAAGGAGGTCACTACCACGGCTGAGCTCATCTCGGAAAAGAACCAGTACAGCGCCGGCGATACCGTTGAGGTAAAATTCTCACGAAGCGGCGAGACCAAGACCACAGAGCTGACCCTCGGCGAGGCAGAATAACAGTAAAGGCGGACTAAAGTCCGCCTTTCTTAGTTCCAAGTTAAGGATTGACATTTGAAGCAAAATGGAGTATAATATAAAGTGACAAATTGCCCTTGCCAATGCAGCACATTCCATTGGTACGGGACCGTTTAGAATGGCTCTCTGCAAGCCATGATATGCAGAAACGCTGCCGGTGATCTCCACCGCGCTGTAACAAAGGGGGCGCTATGAGCATTTTTAATTTCTCCAAAAAACCGCCTGAGCTGAGCCACGACTGGCAGGTATTCCAGCAATTCGTCGGAAATATAGGCGCATTCACCTATATCGCCAAGGACAAATCAGCCTACCTCGATGCAGCTGCCTGCCGTATGCTCGGCTGTGCAAGCGAAAAACTCAACGAATTTGAATTCTTCAACCTCCTCGAAAAGATCTCCAAGAACCCTATCGAGGGTCAGAAGCACATCTACCGCTTCACAGACGGTAATATCACTAAATACATAAAAATGAACATCTATGAGAGCAGCGACGAATGGCTCGGTTTCGTACAGGATTTCACGCGCCAGATCGCTTCATCAGGTGAGCAGAAGAGTTTCGTGGAATATGATCCCGTAACACGCCTGCCCTCCTTTCCCTCGTTCTCTCAGACCATAAAAAAACTTATCCCGGATACTCAGCACGGCTGTCTTGCCACTATATACATCAATGGCATCGACAAGCTCGGTTCGTACCTGACCGTCGATAACACCAATAACTGCATAACCTCCGTTTCCGAGGTCCTCAAGAGCTTTGCGAACGATACCCTTATCATCGGCTCGAAGTCCAACTATGAGATATGCGCTTTCTTCCGCGATATCGACAAAATGAGCGTCTACAATATCCTCAACAGCATGGACGAGGCTGTTCAGGGCTGTACCCTCACCGACGACTTCGGCGAGATCATCGACATCTCCGATAAGAGCCGTCTCAGTCTTTCTATCGGCTGCTCCTCATATCCGGACGAGGCTGCGGACTTCAATATGCTTGTGAATTACTCCGAATTTGCCCTGTATGAAGCCAAAAACGGCCGCCGCGGCGTCATAAACTGGTTCTCGGAGGAAAACTATAACCGCGACAAGGACGCTTACCGCAATGCTCAGCTCTTCTCGCGTATCATTCAAGAAAACCTCCTGACCTATCACCTCCAGCCTATCGTCGAGACCCACACAGGCGAGATCGTCGGCTACGAGGCTTTGATGCGTACCACCGGCGATATCAAGATGTCGCCCTCGCAGATCCTGAAGATTGCTGACAGTCAGAACGACCTCTACTCAATAGAAAAGCTCACATTCTTCAATACATTGAAGCTTCTCAGCGACAATCAGCAGGTTCTCGAGAACCGCAAGCTCTTTATAAACTGCCTGCCCAACTCCCTCCTGACCGATGAGGACTTCAACGAGCTCTACCTCAACTACGGTGAGCTCCTCGAAAAGGCTGTCATAGAGATAGTCGAGGAAAGCGACGCTACCCCCGAAGGCATCGAGCTCCTCCAGAGGCGCTGCGGTTTTGCACATTCTCACCTCGCTATCGACGATTACGGTACCGGCTACTCCAACAGCTCGAACCTCCTCAATTATGCGCCGGACTACATCAAGATTGACCGCTCGCTCATCAGCGATATCCACAACGACCTCAAAAAACAGCAGCTCGTTGCCTCTGTTATCGAGTTCTGCCACGAAAATCAGTTGCAGGCTCTCGCCGAGGGCGTTGAGACGTTACAGGAGATGAAGACCGTTATCCGTCTCGGAGTTGACCTGATACAGGGCTATTACACCTCCAAGCCGAAGCCGCTCTTCCTCAACAGCATCGCTTCCGACGTCAAGGACGAGATCATCAAGACCAACCTCGAGACCCGTCCGAACGGCATGAAGAAGATATACGCTGCCCAGAACGACGCCGAGCTCGACCTCCTAAAGCTCGCGCTCGAAAAATACACCGATATCCACGTTTATCAGAGCAAGCTCACTATCGTCGGCGACCCGGACAAGCCGGTCAAGATGAATATTTCCATTATGGATAACCACAGCTGTGACCTCACGCTCAAAAACGTCAACATGATAAGCGGCAACAGCAAGCCGACTATCTCTGTCGGTGAGTACGCAAGGCTCAGGCTCAATGTTTCCAAGAACAACAAGCTCGGCTATTCCGGTATCTATGTGCCTATCGGCTCACAGTTCGAGCTCTGCGGCAAGGGCAGTCTCACTATCGACTGCTACGCTACCGAGGGCATCGGCATCGGCAACGATTACGACCACAGCTACGGTGATATCACGGTCGATATGGAGGGTACTCTCGAGATCATCTCCAACAGCGTTGACTCCCTCTGCATCGGCGGCGGCTTCAACGAGGGCGAGTCCGAGATAAACCTCCGCTCAGGAAAGATCAAGCTCTTCCTCTATGCTCACAACGGTCTCGCTGTCGGAAGCTTCAACGGCGATTCCCTCATAGATATCTCCGATAAGGCTGTTCTGGATGTCGCTATCTCCGGTATCAAGGTTACAGGCATCGGAAGCTGCAAAGGCATCTCCACTATTACCTCTGCCGCTGACATCGAGATGTCATGTACAGGCGCACAGGCTGTCGGCATCGGCGTCATGGAGGACGGCGAGGGCAGTATCCTCATCAAAAAGGGCAAGATAAAGATGAAGATGCGCTCTGCAAATCACACCTGCATCGGCGCTATCAAGGGCAGCGTGAATACAAAAATACGCAATGCCGAGATAAGCATCGACTCCGAGGGCAATGAGGTGACCGGTATCGGTGACGCTGCCGGAACCGGTAACGTTGCGGTCATAGACTCCGCCGTCACCATAAAGGTGCTTGCCGGTAATCCAAAGGATATCGGTACAGGCAGCGGTGACCTCCAGATACAGAATTCGACGGTCACTTCCCTTGTGAACAATCAGAAGATCAATCACTGATCTATTGGCTTGCACGGCTGACAGTGCTGCAAGGCATGGTCAAAAATTATCCGGGACGTCGAGGACGCTGTCCCCTACATCAATACAGTAAATCATAAGAAGGAAAGGTAAATATCAATGAAGCTTGGTATGGTAGGTCTGCCGAATGTCGGCAAAAGCACTCTCTTTAACGCACTCACGAACGCCGGTGCAGAATCCGCGAATTATCCGTTCTGCACTATCGAAAAAAATGTCGGTATCGTTTCAGTTCCCGATGAAAGGCTCGATAAGCTCGCCGAAATGTACGAGCCGGACAAGTTCACTCCCGCTACCCTCGAATTCGTGGACATCGCCGGTCTCGTAAAGGGCGCTTCTAAGGGCGAAGGTCTTGGCAACAAGTTCCTTGCGGATATCCGCGAGGTGGACGCTATCGTTCACGTTGTCCGCTGCTTCGAGGACGACAATATCGTCCACGTTGACGGCAGCATCAATCCTCTCCGCGATATCGAGACCATAAACCTCGAACTCATTTTCTCCGATATCGAAATGATCGACAGACGCATCGACCGTGCCAAAAAAGCCGCAAAGGGCGACAAGAAGTACCTCGCTGAGATAGACTTCCTCGAAAGGCTCAAGGCTCACCTCGAGGAGGGCAAGTCCGCAAGAGGCTTCGACTACACCGATGAGGAACGCGAACTCATCAAGTCCACTCCCCTGCTCTCCGCAAAACCGGTCATCTACGCTGCCAACCTCAGCGAGGCTGATTTCTCCGGCGGCGTTGAGAACAACGAGAACTTCCGCAAGGTAAGCGATTTCGCCGCTGAGGAGCACTCAGCAGTTCTCCCGATCTGCGCTCAGACTGAAGCTGAGATTGCCGAAATGGACGAGGAGGACAAGAAGATGTTCCTCGCAGAGCTCGGTCTTGAGATATCAGGTCTCAACCGCATCATCAAGGAGGGCTATGCTCTCCTCGGACTTATCTCCTTCCTCACCGCAGGCAAGCAGGAGGTCCGTGCGTGGACTATCACAAAGGGTACAAAGGCGCCGCAGGCTGCCGGCAAGATACATACCGACTTCGAGAAAGGCTTTATCCGTGCCGAGGTCATTTCGTTCAGCGACCTCATGGAGTGCGGTACTATGGCTGCCGCTAAGGAAAAGGGACTCGTCCGTCTCGAGGGCAAGGAGTACGTTATGCAGGACGGCGATATCGTTCTGTTCAGGTTCAACATATAAAACAGACCGGGACCTAATGCGTCCCGGTCATTTATTTCCCAAACACCGAGGAACGCCGAGGGCGGCATTCCGGTGCCCGCAAAAAACAGGTTTCCCGGATAAAAAAGGACGGCTCATAAAGCCGTCCTTTGTATTTATGCGGGTGGATTGAGCTTAGCCTCGACCGGGAACTGCTGGATAAGTCCGAGCTTGCGTTTCTGTATGCAAAGCGCGTCCATATTTGTGATGTCATGGCTGCCGTCAACGTCAGCTTTCTTTTCGCCCTTATCGTCAAGCTTATACTTATCCGGATTGGATATGCACTGCATTATGAATACAGCGTCCGCCATATTCATCTCGTCATCGCAGTTGGCATCGCCCCACAGGATATCGTCCTCTAAAGTGGGCGGAGTGGTCGATGTTGTGACAGTGGTAGTTGTTGTAGTGGAGGTCGTAGTAGTTGTTGTAGTGGTCTTGGAAACGATATCTCCGCCGCCTCCGCCGAGACCGTCCTCATATGTGCCGTCCGGCTCATAGCCGTAGTAGAGCTTGCCGTTGAGGTAAACCGGAACATAGGGTGACATAACGCCCTTGATAGTGCCGTCAGCACCTGTCTCTGCCTTTGCACCGAGGACCTCCTTGTTCGAGAAGTCGTTGGAAGCGTCCCAGCCTGAGCCGTAATCCGGCATACCGATTGCAAGAAGTATCTCGCACTGCTGTCTGCCCTCCGATATAGGCATAACTGCTCTGCCGTCCGGGAGAGTTACCTCGATGTAGTAGATATCGCCGTCGTACTGCTTGGGCTTGGAGATAACAGCAGGCGATACGCCTGTGTACATTGCTGACTGATCGCGGTCACAGCGGATAACAACGTCCTCCGGGTTCTTTCCGGCAGCCTTGACCTCGCTGAGGTCCATATAGTAGCGGAAGGAGATGTTGTCCTCTACCCTTGCCGGCCATGCGGAGTGGTTGGTTATCTTGAAGCTCAGGGTTATGCCTGAACCAGAGGATTCCTTTGCGAGTGTCTCAACATAGAACTCAGGTGAATCGTGCTTCTCCTTGGGCGGGAAGTTCGGATCGGGAGTTCCGCCGTACTTGTCCACCATCTTGCAGAGCATTGCGGTAAATCCGGCGTTGTAGTCGGTTGCGACCTCAACGTAAACGTACTTGCCTCTTTCATCAACATATCCGCCTTTTCTGTCAGGACCTCCGACGAGTCCGCCGTAGAGGATATGTCTTGTATTGACAGGAGTTCTCTCGTCGTTCTTCCATGAACCGTGAGCAGTTCTGTGGTGAGGCTGCTGCGGATAATTGTCGCCGTAGCCGATGAGGTAGCTGAAATTATCGGGATTGTCTCCGAGGGCGTAGTTTAACTGCTGCTCGGCAAATTCGCTGTAAGCCGAGTTGTCCTCGCCCTTGAAGATAGTATCGCTTGCGACCTCCGCGAGGAAAGCGGCTGTATTGGCGTATCTGAGGCTGCCCCAGTCGGTGAGCCAGCGGAGACCGCCTTCGATGATCCACGGTTCCTCCGTGCCGTCAAGCCAGCGCTTGAGGTGCTTTCTTACATGGTCGATGTACTGCTTCTCGCCGGTATTTATCGCGTAGAGGAGCATAGCGCCCTGAACATTGTCGTCCCAGCAGTGGCACCAGCCGTAGGCAATGGATTCAGCATCGCCGAGCTGCTTGTCGAGGTGAGGTATGAACGACTTTGCGTCCGCGAGGTAATCGCTGTCGCCGCTGGCTATATACAGCCAGTTTGCCGCATAGAAAAGCTGGTCGTAGTAATGGCGCGAACGGTAGAAATTGGAAGCATCGCTGTCGTTGTATACGTCGTCGTTAGGGTCAGCCTTTGCGAGTTCGTAGATATTCTTTGCGTGTTTGAGGTAATCCGCACGCTTTGTCTCGTCGATGCGTCCGTCGAGTGCGGCGTAACCCGATGCGAGAGCCGCTGCCATTTCGCCGAATACTGCGGAACAGCCCTTGGAGGCGCTGAGTGCCTCTCTCGCCTTTGAAACGGAGGTACCGCTCTCCTCCATAGCGTATTCGAGGAGACTTACGGGTCCCCACCATGTGTGGTCAGCAGTACCGTTTCCGACCTGATATACAACGCTCGTGCCCTTATCGCAGGCAGCGAAGTAGTCAAGGACGAATTCGAGGTTGTTGACGTAGGTATTCATAAGACCGGACTTTTCAAGTCCGCCGGGGTACTGATAGAGTCCCCATGCGAGCATGGAAGCCGAGTAAGCCATAGGCAGGTTGAATTTTACATGGTCGCCGGCATCGTACCAGCCGCCGAGCACCTCGTCCTGCATGGTGGAATCGGTCTTCCACTCAACTCTGTTCCATTCCGGCAGAGGACCAGCCTGCTGGACCTCGTAGAAATACAGCGATTTGTCGAGCGCTTCCGCATAATTGAGCTCGCTCGCTGCGGTAACGCTGACGTTCGCATCAGGTGCAGTGAAGACCATGCCGGAGATTCCGACAACAGCCGCAACTGCGCCGCTTATAAGCCTTTTTAGCATTGTTATTACCCTCCTGTTGATAATTGCTTGTTCACCACAAGCCCTCTCATATAACTGATACTATTATTGCACATAATTCACAATTTGTCAATAGGCTTGTGCTCAGTTTTTATAAACAAGAGCTTGTTTTTTTCTGATAGGTCCGGCTCTTAAAGAATAAAAGCATTTGACAAAAGGCTTCTGCCGTGCTATAATGTACTCACATGAAATACCGTTGCAAAGGAGAATACACATGATAAAACACATCGTAATGTTCAAGCTCAAAGAGGCTGACGGCAGGACCGAATACGAAAACGCTCTCGAGGCTAAAAAGCGCTTCGACAACGTCATCGACAACGTCAGCGAGCTCAAAAAGGGCGAGGTAGTCATCAACTCAAAGGAAGCTCCCGAGAGCAACTACACCATTTCCCTGCTCTGCGATTTCGAGACCATTGCTGACCTCAACGCTTATCAGGTCCACCCTGCACACCTCGAATTCGGCAGATTTATCGGCACCGTCAAGACCGGCCGTGCCTGCATCGACTACGAGTATTGAGCTGACTTTCCGGCAAAGCATTGTGCGGGATCAGCTATACTATATTTCTAAAAAGGAGCGTGAAAACATGACAGATTTAAAGGGCAGATGGGCGCTTATTACGGGCGCAAGCCGCGGTATCGGCTACTTAGCGGCGATTTTTATGGCAAAACAGGGCGTGAACCTCGTTCTCCACAGCAGGAACGCGGAACACTGCCGCAAGGTCGAGGCTGAGGTCAAGGCTCTCGGCGTTGACGCCTACACAGTTGAAGCCGAGCTTTCAGACATCGCACAGGTTGAGAAAATGTGCAGCGAGATAGACAGCAGAGGTACTCAGATAGACATTATCCTCAACAATGCAGGCTTGCAGATAGCCTACCGCACCGACTTCCTCACAACTCCGGCTTCGGACTACGATATCAGCTTCAAGGTCAACACTACCGCACCTATGATGATATGCTATCACTTCCTCCCCGGCATGAAGGAACGCGGCTTCGGACGCATCGTCAATACAACGAGCGGCATCGACCTCGAACCCGAACAGGCTGGCTATTCCGGCGCAAAGGCTGCCCTCAACAAGGTCACAAGGGATCTCGGTCTGAAATACGAAGGTACCGACGTTACACTCAGCCTTACCGATCCCGGCTGGTGCAGGACTGAGCTTGGCGGTCCGAAGGCTCCGAATTCGCCTGAGAGCGCTCTCCCGGGAGTCCTCGTCGGCGCTTTCATAAGCGATAAGAAATCCGGACGCATCTTCTCAGCGCAGGAGTTCACCGGCATGAGCCTCGAAGACGCAGTCGCAAAGGCTGAATCTCAGGCTGGAGTATACTAAAACTACAGGGCGGAGAATATCCGCCCGTGTATTTTGTGAGGTTTTGATATGAACATTTCAGAGGCAATGTCATTCATAAACAGCTACACCAAATCCGGCGGAAAGATAACCGATCTCTCCCGTGCAGAGGAGCTCATGGAGCGTATCGGTTCGCCCCATAAAAGGCTGAAATTCGTGCATATCGCCGGTACGAACGGCAAGGGCTCGACCCTCGAATACATCTCCAATGCACTGATACTCTCCGGATTCAGTACCGGACAGTTCACCTCGCCCTATGTCCTCCACTACAACGACCGCATACGCATAAACGGTCAGGAGATAAGCGATGACGAGCTCTGCGGAATGGCTGAAAGAGTCAGGGCGGCAGTCGGTGACCGTCCTTACTCGCAGTTCGAGATAACTATGGCGATAGCTATGCTGTGGTTCGAGAAGGAAGCCTGCGACATCGTCGTCCTAGAGACCGGCATCGGCGGACTGCTCGACTCCACCAACGTGATACCTCCGCCGCTCGTTTCGGTCATAACCTCGGTTTCCCTCGACCATACCGCTATACTCGGTGAAACGGTCGAGGAGATAGCCTCACAGAAGGCAGGCATAATCAAGCCCGGTTCAGCCTGCATAGTTTCGGACGACAATCCCGAAAGCGTGAAAGCTATCATCAAAGAGACTGCGGAGAAAGCCGGCGCTGAACTCGTTCCGCTTGAACCCTGCCGTCCCTACGGCGACGGAGGACTGTACGCGGCATTCTATTACCGGGGCGTGAAGCTCTCCCCTGCCATGATAGGCATTCACCAGCGTCCGAACGCCCAGACCGCGATAACAGCCTGTCTGTACCTCCGGGAAAAGGGCTTCTACGTCAGCGACAGAGCTATAATGGAAGCGATCGAGACCACTCAGGTCAGGGCTCGTCAGCAGTACATCGAGGGTGAACCGCCCGTTATCGTGGACGGCGGACATAATCCTGCCGGGGTAAGTATGCTCGCACTGATGCTCATGTACCTCAGTACCCGCGGGAAAAAGATATACACGGTCATGGGCATGGTCGATTCAAAGGACTACCGCGAATGCGTGAAGACTATCGCGGCGCATTCGGACGGATTTTTCGCGGTCGAGGGCTTTGCACCGAACAGCGTTCCGGCTGAGACCTTAGCAGACATCGCCTCGTTCTACACCTCCGCGGAGACCGGTACGCTTGCGGAATGTGCTGATAAGGCGAAGGCTCTCGCGGCTGAAAACGGCGGTGTTGCCGTGATATGCGGCTCGCTCTACCTTGCCAGCGAATACCTGAACAGCCCCTTTAATGCGTAATTAAAGTTGAAAGTGCATAGTTGAGAGTTGATAGTTGTGGTGTACGCTGTCGCGGACATATCAAAAATAGTCCCTGTAAAATGAATGAAATATGGTCTTGAAAAAAGGACTGCCCGAGCAGTCCTTTTCTTTATTTATTATGTTATTGTCCCGGACATCATTTAGTCAGCTCATAGCTCTCGTCTATGAGGCTGAATATCACGCTTTCTTCAAGCGAACCGTCCAGCGGCAGGCTTATCCAGTGCTGCTTGTTCATGTGATAAGCCGGAAAAGCTCTCCCCTCGCCGAGAAGCACCTCCCGGACAGCCGGAGTACACTTCACATTCAGTATGTCGATGCGTCCGTCACCGGGAAGTCCCAGCGTTTTCCGCGGTATGTTCATAATGATGCCATACCACCTGTTATTGCCTTTATGCCGTATGACAGCGGCATCGGGAGTTTTTGCCCAGAGGTATTCCGGCTCAGTGCCGTACTGCTCCGAGACATAGGAAAATATCGTATTTCTCATTTTCTGTATATGTTCAATGCGGCGCATTCCGGATTGATACAAACGGCGTGGGGCGATGTTGGCATCGCCCCCTGCTTCTTCTCGATTCTTATTTGAACGCAGCCATTGACTGCTCGATCTTAGCCATTTTCTCCTGAGCCTTTGCAAGTTTTGCCTTTTCAGCCTCGATGAGCTGTGCGGGAGCCTTTGCAACAAAGCCCTGATTATTGAGCTTTCCGCTGAGGAAGTCGATGTCCTTCTGAACCTTTGCGCGTTCCTTTTCGAGACGTGCTATCTCCTTCTCCTTGTCAACGAGCTCGTCCATAGGAATGAAGATGCGCGCCGCATCAGTTACCGCATTAGCGCAGTTGTCGTGGGAAAGGCTCTCGCCTGCCTCGACTGACGATGCGGAAGCAAGCTTCTCGAAGAACAGACCGCAGCTCTCGAATAGCGCCTTGTCAGCGGTCTCGATGAGGAGCTTCGCCTTTACCGAGGGCGGAACGTTCATCTCTGTGCGGACGTTGCGGACTGCCTTGATAGCGGAGATTATCTTCTCGAAGTCCTTCTCCTCTGCGGAGTAGTCGATAGAGCTGTCGAAGGTGGGATAGGTCTCGAGGATTATCATGGACTTCTCGTTATTGAGAACCTGCCATATCTCCTCGGTGATGAACGGCATGAACGGGTGGAGGAGCTTCAGCATACCCTGCATTGCCCATACGAGCACTGCCTGAGCCTTTGCCTTTGTCTCGCCGCCTGCCTGTATTCTCGGCTTTGTGAGCTCGATGTACCAGTCGCAGTAAACGTCCCATATGAAATCGTATATCTTCTGTGATGCAACGCCCAGCTCATAGCGGTCGAGGTTCTCGCCGACCTCCTTTGCAAGACGGTTGAACTTGTTGACGAGCCACTTGTCCTCGAGCTCCAGCTCGGAGGGAAGTCCCTTGAACTCGAAGTCCTCGGGGAGGTTCATCATGATGAAGCGTGAGGCGTTCCAGAGCTTGTTTGCGAAGTTACGCGCTGCCTTGACCTTGTCGTCGATGTAGCGCATATCGTTTCCGGGGGAGTTACCGGTAGCGAGCATAAATCTGAGAGCATCAGCGCCGTACTCGTTGATTACTTCAAGCGGGTCGATGCCGTTGCCGAGGGACTTGGACATTTTGCGTCCCTGAGCATCGCGGACAAGTCCGTGAATGAGGACTGTGTCGAACGGTACCTTGCCCATATTCTCCAGACCGCTGAACATCATTCTGATTACCCAGAAGAAGATGATGTCGTAGCCTGTAACGAGAGTATTTGTGGGGTAGAAGTAGTCGAGGTCGGCAGTTTTCTCAGGCCAGCCGAGGGTCGAGAAAGGCCAGAGCGCAGAGCTGAACCATGTATCGAGGGTATCGGGGTCCTGACGCATGGGCTTTCCGCACTTGGGACAAACCGCGCTTTCCTCCTTGGTTACGACCATTTCGCCGCATTCGTCGCAGTAGAACGCCGGTATCTGATGTCCCCACCATATCTGGCGGGAAATGCACCAGTCGCGGATATTTTCGAGCCAGTGGAAGTATATCTTGTCGAAACGCTCGGGAACGAACTTGGTGTCGCCGTCCTTAACAGCCTTGATAGCAGGCTCGGCAAGGGGCTTCATCTTAACGAACCACTGTGTTGATACCTTCGGCTCAACGGTTGTGCCGCAGCGGTAGCAGGTACCTACATTATGGCTGTATTCCTCGATCTTGACGAGTGCGCCCTCAGCCTCGAGGTCCTCGACGATCTTCTTGCGAGCCTCATATCTGTCCATTCCGGCGTATGCAGGGTAGTCGTCAACGATAGTGGCGTCGTCGTTCATAACGTTGATAACGGGGAGGTTATGACGGAGACCTACCTCGAAGTCGTTCGGGTCGTGGGCAGGTGTTATCTTAACAACGCCTGTTCCGAAGTCCATTTCAACGTAATCATCGGCAACAATGGGTATCTCGCGGTGTACGAGCGGGAGGATAACTGTCTTGCCTACCAAGTCCTTGTAGCGCTCGTCAGCCGGGTTTACGGCAACGGCAGTATCACCGAGAAGTGTCTCCGGACGGGTAGTTGCAAGCTCGAGATAGCCGTCAGCGTCCTTTATCTTGTAGCGGAGATGCCAGAAATGACCTGCCTGATCCTCATATGTTACCTCGGCGTCAGAGAGTGAGGTCTTACATTTCGGACACCAGTTGATGATACGCTCACCGCGGTAGATAAGGCCTTTTTCATAATACTTTACGAAAACCTCCTTGACTGCCTTTGAGCAGCCCTCGTCCATAGTGAAGCGCTCGCGTGACCAGTCGCAGGACGAGCCGAGCTTTTTGAGCTGCTCAACGATACGTCCGCCGTACTGTTTCTTCCACTCCCATGCACGCTTCATGAAGCCCTCGCGTCCGAGGTCCTCCTTGGTGACGCCTTCCTTACGCATAGCCTCAACTATCTTAGCCTCGGTTGCGATGGCAGCGTGGTCGGTACCCGGAAGCCACAGTGCGCTGTAGCCGCTCATTCTCTTCCAGCGGATAAGGATATCCTGAAGTGTCTCGTCAAGGGCGTGACCCATGTGGAGCTGTCCTGTTATGTTCGGAGGGGGAATAACGATAGTATAGGGCGTTTTCTTGGGATCGACCTCTGCGCGGAAGCAGCCCTTGTCGTTCCACGCCTGATAGATACGGTCCTCAAAGTCCTTGGGGTCATAAGCTTTTGCAAGTTCTTTTGCCATTGGTATTTCTCCTTACTGTATTATTGAGCGGCATTGTTGCAGCGCTCGTTGATAAACTGTGCTATTTCGCGGTTATTGCGGATAAATCTCCGCTTGTAGCTGCCCGCTGCCGTGACTATCGTCACCTTTTTGGGGAAGCCTGTCTCCGCACGGATAACATCGGACAACCGTATCGAAGCCCAATCGCTGAAAAAGACATTTCCGTCCGCGACATTAAGATATTCTTTTTTCTGTTTCTTTGAAGCCCTCCTTATCACAACGACAGCCGTGATAAGCACCGGAAGGGCGGAAAGTGTGATAATGGCGGAAATGTCTTCGAGAATATTGTCATTGGCATTGCTCCACCGATTATCCTTTTCGTTTTCGATGAGGTCATCAATTATCTCGTCATAGCTCTTTTCCTTGACAAGTCCGACTCCAATGACCTCCGCAGGCTTTGTGGCAAGCAGCTCAAAATATCTCAGATATATCTGCTTTATCACATACTCATTCTCGTCGTCGTAGCTTCTCGGGTCAGCATACGACCACAGCCCCAATGTGAAGGCATCAGCGAGCTTATCTCCTAAATCAGGATCATCGCCGCTTTTGTTCCGGAAATTTTTCCTTTCATTTTCGATAAAGCTGTTCACCTCATCGTAATAGGTATCATACGCCTTTTTCGCAGCCTTTCTGTCCTTGCTGTACTGAAGCCTGTCCGAAAACAAATTCGCAATAATCAAGCCAACGATCATAAGAAGTATCAGAACCCCAAAGAACAGCCTTGCACATTTCAATGCTATACTCTCTGACTGGATAGAATCGTTCCTGCCTGCTTCAAGTATTTCGTTCTCCACATCAACACCTCCGAAAAACAGAAAACGCCCCGAGCCGTTTAAGGCTCAGGGCGAACTAAAGTCCGTGTTACCACCTGAATTCGGATAAATATCCGCACTCTGCGAGGTCTGACAACCTCTTCCCCTGTAACGTGAGGTCACGCCGCGGACTACTGCTATTTCGCCCGTAGAGCTCCGAAACTACTTCCCCGCGCACCTCATACTGCCTTGCACCGGACGGCAGCTCTCTGAAAATCGGCATTCACGGGTACTCCTTTTCTTCCCAGCTTTTAATATATGCTAATATTATACACGATATTTTCCGGTTTGTCAAGCATTTTTCTCATCATCGTCCGCAGCTTCCGGTTTTTCGGGCTCGTCAGCGGAGACCTCCGGCTTTTCGGCAGCTTCCGGCTGAGCATTATCCGGTGCGGAAGGCTTTTCCGCAGGAGCAGCCTCGTCCTTGTTTTTCCTTTTCATGATAAGGACAGCCGCAATTATACCGCCGATGATGACGAGTATTATCGCTATGAGTATGAACAGGCAGATGCCGAGAGGACGCGGACAGAAGCCGCAGACTCCGCACTTTTTCTTTTCGGTCGTAGTCACAGCAGCGGTGGTTGTATCTATCGCGCTGACTGTATCAACGACCTCCGCGGTAGTGACCTCCATGTCGAGTGAACCGAAGGTCAGCACATTGGAATAGTCGGAGTAGAAGTCCTCCTGATCCTCCTGCATACACAAGTACCTTGCCCGCAGTTCAATAGGAGTGTCCTTTTCAACCTTTTTCTCAGCCTCAGCAATATTCTGAAGGGCGTAGGTCAGTTCGCCGGATTTTATCCAAGAATCGCCCTGGAGCTCGATCCAGTTTTCAGTGCCCTGAACTCTAGCCTCCACACAGAGCCTTACATCGCCTTTTGTACCTTTTACCTGAGAGATCTGCTTTGCAAGCTCGGGAATTACGTCAAGCTTTATGGAAATTACCGGGAAACCGTTGAAATCCTGCTCCATATATCTCAGGTCACTTATCACAGGCGGTGCTATATCGCCTTTTTTCAGCGGCTCGAATGTCTCAGCGTCCTTGCCGACAGATGCGACCTCTGACCAGTCCGAGGTCACTTTTATGTCCTCGCCCTCAAGAGGACGGCAGGTCACAAGCCAGCGCACCCTTGTATAAATAGTATGACCTTCAAGATCTATCTTCGCATTCTTTTCATCGCCGGTATCAACGAGCTCGTACTGATCCTCCCTGAGAACGTCCTTCCAGCCGTTATAATCGTCGCTGTCCTGATGTCTGCCGTACCACCTGGAATCCTCCGGGTCGTCGGCATTGCCCATATACCGGAACAGCCACTCGCTCATCGAGGTCTCAGGGGAATAGCTCTGTGAAGTGTAAGCCCATTCTCCGAGGTGCTGGACGAAGTTCTCGTCATAACCGTCAGTTATCCAGTATTCATTGCACTTCCAGTCGTCCTGACTGTCGATGGACCAGTCGATCTGAGTCTCTATCCACAGGTCATCGTAGCCCATTTCGTTCAGCTCGGCAACAACAGTCCCGTAGGTCTCCGGCTCTGCTTTTCTCGTTGACCATTCGCTCATAGAGTTGTTCTGAGAATAGTGTATCTCAAAGGTGTTGAGCGAATCGTCGCCGTCAAGGTAAATGATCGACACGTTTTCCGGCGCAGTAAGCTCAAACGGAAGCTTTTTGCCGTCCGCATTGTCCGCGGAAGCCGTAAATGGTATGCAGGCTATCGCCGTTGTGCAGGCTGCCAGTAAAGATAGAACGTTTTTCATGATAATACCTCCCCTTTTTGTTGAATAATGCGGGTACAAGTACATTATAAGGTATTCTGCAATTTAGTTAAAGCAAATACGGTTAATTATTTGTAAATAAATAATGAACTTTTATTAAATTAATGTCCAAAGCCGCCCTTACTACAGCTTTTTTCATAGGTTCAGGAACATTTTTTATGAATTTTCATACATTAGTACTTGAAAAGTCAAGGATAATGTGTTATAATATTATATATAGAATTTTGTTTTTTATATTACAATACCGACCTAACTAACCTTCTGTTTATAAGGAGTTGTCCCTATGAGCGAGAATAAAAACAAATCTCTGTCTTTCGCAAGCCTTGCGCTTGCTCTTGCAAATGACTACAGCAGTCTTTACGTCATAGACTCAGATGATGACAGCTATGTTGAATATGCCCCCAGCGGCTCGGACAAGGAGCTCGTCATGGTCTCAAGCGGAAGCAACTTCTATGAGGACGTTCCGCATAACTGCCGCGAGCTCGTTTATAAGGACGATCAGGAGTTTTTCCTCAATGCCTTCAAGCGCGAGAACGTCATGAATGCGCTTGAGGTAGGACGTTCCTTCTCCCTGACATACAGGCTCGTCATAAACGGTGAGCCGAAGTATTTCTTCCTCAAAACCATTCGCGGCGATGACAGCAGCATCATAATCGGTGTCCGTGATATCGACGCCGAAAAGCGCAGACAGCTCGCAAACGAACAGAAAAACCTTGCCTACGCTGAGATAGCACAGTCCCTCGCGAGCCTTTTCGAGATAATCTACCATATCGACATCGCTACCGGACAGTACATCTGCTACAGTGCCGGCGACAAGTATTCCAATCAGGGCTTCGGTATGAAGGGAGATAACTTCTTCGAGCAGGCAAAGCACGATGTTCAGCAGGTTATGCACCCCGATGACTGCGAGTATGTGCTGAAAGAACTCGACCGCGATACTCTCATAGACAACCTCCACGCTAACGGTACGGTCTCGATCACCTACCGTCAGGTCATTGACGGTCAGCCGATATACGTCAACCTCCTCGCCTTTATACAGAATAACGACACCGAGCACATCGTCATAGGCGTGAGAAATATTGACGCTCAGAAGAAAAAAGAAGCCGCCGGAGAGACCTACTCCCATATCGCAGGCTCTCTCGCAAGCCGCTATGAGGTCATCTACTATATCAATACCGATACCAACGAATATACCCTCTACAGTGCCAGCGAGGAGTACGCTAAGCTCGGCACTACCAAGCAGGGCAAGGACTTTTTCGCCGATGCCGACCGCGATGTCAAGGCCTATATCCACCCCGATGATGTCAAGCGTACCCTGAAACAGCTCGCTAAGGATAAGCTCCTGAAAGATCTCAGCAAGACCGGCTCTGTGACGCTCACCTACCGTCAGCTTCTCGGCGACAGGCAGCAGCATATGAATATGCTCGTTGTACAGCCGAAAAATGACAACCACCACATCGTTATCGGTGTGTTCAATACCGATGAACAGGTTCGCAAGGAGCAGCTTATCCGCGCCGAAAGCCAGACCTTCAGCGATATCTCAATGGCTCTCGCACAGAGATACGAGGTCATCTACCATGTAAATATCATCACCAACGAATACTCCGAGTACAGCGCAAGCGACAAGTACTCCAAGCTCAAGGTCGGTACCAAGGGCAAGGACTTCTTCAAGGAGACTCAGGTCAATATGCAGCGCGATATCTACCCAGAGGATCTTCCGATGATGTCGCTTTCCATGAAAAAGGAAAACCTCCTCAACAGCCTCGACTCGTTCGGAAAGACCTTCCTCAACTACCGTCTCATGCTCGACGGCAGACCGCAGTACGTTTCACTGTACGCCGTTCGCCCGAAGGAGGACTCCGAGCATATCATCATCGCCGTTGCAAATGTTGACGCCGCAAAGCGTATGGAGATAGCCTATCAGAACGCAATGGATATGGCGAACAAGGACGCTCTCACCTGCGTCAAGAACAAACGCGCTTACGTTCAGGCTGAGACTGACCTCGACGAACAGATCAAGAACTTTAACCAGTCGCCTTTCGCGATAGTCGTATGCGATGTAAACGGTCTGAAACAGGTCAACGATACAAAGGGTCACAAGGCGGGCGACGATTTCATACGAAGCGCCTGCACGATAATCTGTACCACCTTCAAGCACAGCCCCGTTTTCCGCATCGGCGGCGACGAGTTCGCAGTCATACTCAAGGGGCACGACTACGAACAGCGCCATGAGCTTATGGAACAGCTCGGCAGAGTTCTCGAAGAGCAGAAATACAACGGCGTGGCACTGCTCGCCTCGGGTATATCCGACTTTGACGCCGAAAAGGATATGCGCGTGCAGGACGTTTTTGAACGTGCCGATGCTCTCATGTACGCCGATAAGGAGATCTGCAAACAGCTCCAGCCAAACGTCGTAAGATAAGCGGTGCAGTTTTTAACTGCGTTGCTCATACGGAAGTGTTACAAGAACTTATCAGGGGAAACCTTTCTGAGGAAAGGTTCCCGCTCACGGCGGCGGTCCCCTCTGTCAGCTTCGCTGACATCTCCCCGCACTGCGGGGAGTCACCCCGAACCCC
>CACYSQ010000030.1 GCA_902777125.1 Ruminococcus flavefaciens | reverse complement strand
ATCTCCGAATCTATATCTTTAAGCAGATATGGGAAGTTATCCCTTCCGAACCGCAGATATACAAATAAGTACGCAGAGATCAGCGTCATCAGCGAAGCAACGATAAAACCTGCCCACATTCCGTTTATCCCGAAAAGTAAGGAACCTATTATCGGCAAAACAATATATAGCAGTCCGTTTTGAAGTATTGCAATACACGTTGCCATACGAATGCGGTCGATAAGCATATAGTATGAGGTTGTGAGCGATACAACACTGCATAGTGTGAACCCAAGTGAAACGATACGTATCGCAGTCATGGAAGGCGCAAGAGCTGCGCCGCCGCTTATACCGAACAGTCCGCAGAACTGTCTTGAAAAAATGCAGATTAGTACCGTTGCGGCTGCACCTTCGAGAATGGCTGCTTTCAATGCGGATTTCATTACCCTCTTTATCAGCACATGATTCTTTTCTCCGTAATATGTGCCAATCAAAGGCTGCATTGCCATCCCGACACCGTCAAGTACAACGCTGAATTCTATCAGGCTGACAACCACTGCAAGTGTGACAAGGCCTGTCTCGCTGTAATGGCTTGATACAAATCCGATCATAACGTAATCCATTAGTGCCCAGCAGAGGTAGACGGAAGAATCTACGATACTGTAACGAGATGTCAGCAGGAAATCCCTGAAAGAGAGGTGCCATACGAAACGTAGTGTGTTTCCTTTTCTGAAATAATGCCAGCAGCAGGCAAGAATGCCGAGTCCGTTGCCTATTACAGAGCCAAGAATGATACCCGTCATTCCCATGAATTTTGTCAGTATTACAGAGCATACGATGTTTCCACCGATCTGGAACACATAGCAGATATTATTGCAAAGCTCGTCGCCATCACTGTATACCATCTGTTCAAGGTAGAAAATTACTATCGTAAGAAAAGCATTTATCGGGGCAAAGCGATAGTATCTGAGTGCCTGGTCGAGTATTTCTCCCTTTATACCGCCTATGCTGAAATAGATATCCTGTATCAGAAAAATCGTGATCGCTGAGATAAGACCTATGGAAATACTGATGATAAGCCCCTGTCCGTAGATCTCATCGGCTCTTTTTTTTCGCATAGCTCCGATCTCTCTTGTGAAAACTATGCCCACACCTGTGGATACAAGGTCTCCGAAAAATGTGACGATACCTGTCACCGGCGTGATTGCATTTATCGCAGCAACTCCGGTCTCTCCTATAAAGTAACCCGCAATGATACTGTCACAAAGGAGCATGATGTACATGACCGCCTTTGTAAATGTACCTGATATAAACATAGAGCCGAATTTTCGTTCACAAAAACCTTTCATTTTTCCTCCTTTATTGCTGTCCTGAATAATAAAAAACGCACTTTGAAAAGCTGTTATTGTTATATTGTTACATACTTCTCAAAGTGCGTTAATATTTCTTTAGTCTGAGATATAAGCTAAATTTTACGAATGATCGATGCTGATTAACGGTGCATTTGCTGTATGATTTATTCTATTGTACCAAAATAATAAACATAATTCAAGTACTTTTTGATAATTAGTCATATTTTTAAACAGCTTATTGCCGTCATATGAAGTCCAAGAGACAAAGCTGATGCTTCATGAAAGTATCCTCTATCCTTTGGAATGTAAACCACCTGTAGAATACTTTGCAGATTGTCATGATCACAAAAATTTACAGATTGTTCATTGACTATTATGTAAATGAATGATATAATTTTATATAGTTAAATCAAACATAAATTCGCGTAAACAAGCAATTGTTTATGTGAATGCTGATAGTTGCGCTGAATATGCCAGAAATGAATAATTTGCCTGCTATATCTGTACAATAAGAAAACTCAGCGCAGAAAGAGTTTCTATCAGAGTTTACACTGATTATTTTTAATAGATGCCAGATGGAGGTAAGCATGTTTATCGAAATAAAAAACGCAAAAAAACAGTACGGAACAGGTGAAGCAGCAGTTTTCGCTCTTGCAGGAGTTGACCTAACGCTCGACAAGGGCAAGATCTATGTTATCCTCGGACCTTCCGGCTCAGGTAAATCCACTCTGCTCAATATGATCGGCGGACTTGACAGTCTTGACTCAGGCGACCTCATAGTTGACGGTAAAAACATAGCCTCCGCAAGCAAGAAGGAACTGTTACAGTACCGTCTTGAGGACGTGGGGTTCATCTTCCAGTTCTACAACCTCATCCCCGACCTCAACGTTGAGGAGAATATACAGGTCGTATCTGAGATCTCTCCCAAGCCACTTGACATCGACGAGGTACTGAAAGCCCTTGAGATAGAACAGTACCGCAAGCGCTTCCCGAAAGAGCTTTCCGGCGGTCAGCAGCAGAGAGTCGCTATCGGACGAGCTATGATAAAGAATCCCAAGCTTCTGCTTTGTGATGAGCTAACAGGTGCACTTGACACGAAATCTTCCTATGCGGTGCTGAAATTCGTAGAGAAGATGAACCAGATTTATGGTACTACTATAATCATCATTACTCATAACGAAGCTATCGCTGATATGGCTGACTGCATTATAAGATTCAAGGATGGCAATGTTGCCTCAAAGGTAGACAATGATAATAAGTGTCCCGCCGAGAAGCTGAACTTGTAGAACGGAGGTGCGCTATGAAACTTAACAAACGATATCCGCGAAGCATACGATCATATCTGTCGTTTTACGTTTCTGCTTCTGTTTTGACAATGGTAACGCTGCTGATGTTCTTCCTGTTCTACACTTCGGGAACAAGCGTTAAAAAGTATGCAGATGACTTTGCCAGACGCAACAGCCGTCAGGATGCTCAGTTTGAGACTGAAATGGTTATTCCCGATGAAGCCTTAAAGAGCCTTGCATCGAAATACGATGCGGTCTTTGAAAAGGAATACAGCGTGAACTTTGAAGAACCTGACAGCAAGCATTCGCGTATTTTCAAAGAGAATAAACAGATAGACCTTTGTGAACTGACAGCTGGCAGCCGTCCGACAAATGAGAACGAGGTCATGATCTCTCTCGGCTACGCTGAGGAACACAGCATCGAAGTCGGCGACAGGATATTTGCCGGTCAAAAGGAACGCACGGTAACAGGCTTTTTTCTGCGCCCTGACTACCTCTTTATGGTCGAGAACGACACCGACACCTACAAGAATGTCGAAGACTTTTTCCTTGCAGTTCTAGATGAAAAGACTTTTAACAGCAGTTTTGAAGAGCCTAATGTGATGTATAAGGTCATCTACAATGATTCGTCCAGGGAGAATGAGCTGCGTAAGGAAATAAACAGCATTTATACTACACTCAGCTACCTTTCCTCTGACGCCAACGGCCGCATCAATTATGTCTATCAGGAAGCAGACACATATATCATTATGGCCTGGCTGCTGCTTATTACTCTGCCAATAATCGCGGTAGTTCTTATCTGCATCATCATAAGCCGCAAAATAATAAAGGAACAGAAAATTATCGGAACACTCTCTGCCCTCGGCTACAAACCTCGCACAATAATGCTTCATTACAGTATTATGGCGGTAATTCCAGGACTTATAGGCGGTGTTCTTATGAGCTTAGTCTCGCTGTTTATTGCAGACTGGTTCGGTGAATTCGCAACAGCGAGTTTCGAGCCTATCAAGCCCGTCTTTAAAGTACCGGCCGCAATAATGATCGCCGGCATAATTATCCCGACTGTTATTTATTTTATTGCTGCTATGCTCGTTACACGTAAGATACTCAAAAACAATACTGTGTCGCTCCTGAGCGGTTCGGTAGGTACAAAATCTGCGTCAAAAAAGATCTTCACCAAATCCCAAATGAAGGTGAGAACTCGTTTTGCGCTTCGTTCAGTCATAGGCAATCCCGGAAGAAGCTTCGTTATTTTTCTCGGAATATTCCTCGGCAGCGCTATTATTTGCTTCGGAATGGTATATTCCGATTCGATGAAGTCTCTTGCCGATGATCCTCAGCCAAAGATAGGCAGCTACAAGTACAGGTACTACCTCAGCGACTTTAGAGAGGGAGTATACAGCGATAATACCGATGTCCTTATCAATTCGAGTTTTGAGTCTGAAAGCGGAAGCATCGTGAACGTTATCGGTGCCGACAAGGATTGCAAACGGCTCAATCTCACTGAAAAATCCACCAACAAAACTGCTGACCTCAGCGAAGGCTGGTATATAAGCAATCTCGCAGCAGTTATGTTCGACGTGGACAAGGGTGATGAGATAAAACTGAAAAATAGTGCTACTCTCGAAGAAAAGACGATAAAGATAAGTGGAATTATAAAGAATGATTATGAGATCTACGTTATAAGTACAAGAGAGAATGCCTCGAAGGTGACAGGTATAGATGCTGATTATTATGACTGCATACTGTCTGACGAGAGTATTAGTTTTGAAAATGGTGAGGTTTCACTTATACTGACAGACAAGTCTTTTAAGAAGCAGATGGATATTGTTTATGACGAATCCACGACCAACAGGATAACAATAATTCTCCTCGGCGTTGTCATATGTATCGCTTCGATCTATGTCGCTATAAATATGATGATAAACGAACAGGCTGCAAATATCTCAATGCTGAAAGTTCTCGGTTATAAGCGTAAGTATATCGACACCATGGTGCTGAGAGGAAATCACATACTCCTTATACCTGGCATAGTTCTTGGAATACTCGGCGGTGTTGGAATAATGAAGCTCTTTTCAGTTCTCCTTGTAGAAGTTCTTGAATTGATACTGCCAGTGGAGCTTACGCTGAAAACGGTTCTTTTCACAATTGCTGTCACCTGCATTTGCTACTTCGGCTCACTGCTGATACTCAGACGCAGAGTTGATAATATAGATATGATCGAGAGTCTGAAGGACAACAGGGAATAACTTTAAGCGGCTATTAGTATCGGAACATTGAATAACAGCGGCATATCATATACTCTGACGTGCAGCGCATCTGATATGACAAACGATACTATCATTGAACTGACATATCCTGTACTGATGACGGCAAGCTGTGGTAGGTCGCTGTCGGTATACTAAAAACTGAACTAAAAACTTAAACTGCCCCGGAATAGTTCCGAGGCAGTTTTTATTATATTTCAAATCCATTGACTTTTTTAAGGAGCTCAGAAATATGATCCTGAGTGCGCTTTATCCGTCTTTCACCAAGGTCGCCGTTTTTCAGGTCAGTTACGGCGAGCAGATAAAGGAAACGTATTGCAGACATCAGCCTGATCTTATCGTTTATAGCAGACAGCTCAGCCTTGTCAGCAGTATCAAAGTATTTTTCTAAGATACTGTTCCATATCGGCTCGCCCAGATCATCGGAAATGCCAAGAAAACTGCTGAGATTATCCGGACAATCCTCGCTGAAGGAAATATATGTGACATAGAGTGCCTGAAGGTCAAATATAGGCTGTCCCGTTGAAATAGTTTCCATATCTATCAGCATTGGTTCATCACCAACAAGCATTACATTTTTCATCTGGAAGTCTCCGTGAACCATATGCAGATCGTCAGGTAGTGCTGACAATAATTCTTTCAGTCTCACAGACTGTTCTGATGTAAGGTAAGAGTCTATAACATCAAGGTAGCCGATGAAGATGTCCCTTGCCATCGGTATAGTCCCTGCATCCATTTCTGCACTGTGTACCACTTTCAGAAAGTCAATGTACTTATGCAGGAGCTCGTCGAATTTTTCCGGCTCATTTATAAGATGATCGTTAAAGGAATCAGCATTGAGCAGTTCAAATACCGAGCCGTAATTATCGCCGACTCTGACTATATCATAAGAGATAGCTGTCGGTACTCCTTTGACAAAAGCGCACTTTGCAAAGCGCTGCTCTTTTTCTATTATCGGTATGCTGTCAGGTGTATTATATACCTTTACAATCGTTTCCGGATCAATTCGGTAAACAGTTCCGTAGAAGCCTTTACCGATCACCTCACAGCCTTCAACGGAGATCTCGCGCATTTTCTTTTCGACTTTAAAGAGTTCTGTAAATCCGGTCATATCGAATATATCATATACATCCGAAGATACATTGAATATCTTTATCTCACTGCCAGCCTTTTTTCTGACCTTAATGAGAACTCTCAGACCGGCACTTGAAATGTATTCAAGTTCGTCTGCGTCAAATGAGTTTTCAGTTTCACCGCTCAGCTGTTCCGTTATTGTCTTCTCCCATTCTGCAGCGTTGCTGGTATCGATCCTGCCGGAAAGTCTGATTACGTTTTCAGCCATAACACTATACCTCCGTTCCAGTAATAGTTTCTATCAGATCTGATAGTATCTTTTCTGAGTTCATTCCTTCGATGTCGAGCATTTCAGCTTTTATAAGTCTTGTATTTGGGATCCCGAAGCAGTTCTCAGCAAGAGTTTTGATGTAACTATAGCTGAAATCAGGGATATACGGACCTCCCGCTGTTGTAACATATATGAGCTCGTCTGCTTTGCACAGTCCGATCGGTATCCCGTCAGCACCGTAGGCTGATACAATCCCCACTGCGTATATGTTTTCGATATAAACTTTCAGCAGCGACGGGAATGAGCCGTCCCAGAACGGTGCTGCGATCACGATCTTATCCGCTTCAGCAAACTGTTTTGCGTATCTTAACATTGGATCATCAAGCTTTCCCTCAGCAAGCAGGGCTGTCCTCTTTTCGACAGCCTCTTCAGTAAGAGGTCTAATATCTTCATCGGGAAGAAAAAGCTCAGTATATTCTCCCATTCCGGCAAGCAGAGTTCTCGCTACCCGATCGGTCCTTGATTTGTTTCGTACACAGCAGTTGATGTATAGTATCATATTTCCTCCTTTACTGGTCAGATCAGTTTTACGCCGAGCATAGTGAGATCGTCGAACTGCGGTGCTTCGCCGACAAAAAGATCAATGGCTTTTTTCATATGGGACAGTCAGCAGCTTCAAGCTGTTCGTCAACAAACGCTATCACTTCAGACAAGTTTTCTGTCAGAGCTACTATAATCAATTCTTTCATTGGAGTTCTCCTTAAAAGTTTAGTTGTTTAGTGTGTTTTGATATTTTATTATACCTAATGGTAGCATTTTTTATATGTTTTGTCAAGCAGATTGCACACGGTAAATTGTAAATAAATTGTAAAAGCGCCTGAAATGATTTACGCTTAGTAAAAATTACCGTTAGTTTTCCAGTTCGATAAAAAACTTTACAGAATGTTCATTGACTAATATGTAAAAAAATGATATAATTGCTATATAGTTATTTTATATATAACAATGTACAAATCAACAGATAATTATATGTATTCAACACAGCTTGTTACGGAAAAGGATAATTTATTATGATGAATTTGCTTGAAGAAGCCATTATTTACGCAACTGTCATGCATCAGGGTATAGTTCGCAAATTCAATGGCATACCCTATATCCTGCACCCGATGGAAGTCGCACAGATACTCTCCACTATGACTGAGGATACAGAAATAATCACAGCAGGTATCCTGCACGACATTGTAGAAGACACCGACGGTACTCTCACAGAAATTGAAAAAAGATTCGGAAAAAGAGTCGCTGCTCTGGTCGATTCAGAGTCGGAGAATCCTTATCCGGACGAGGACAAATCTGCTTCATGGCAGCGCCGTAAGGAGGAATCGCTGATAGTACTGAAAAACAGTACAGACATTGGCGTGAAAATGCTATGGCTTGCAGACAAGCTTGCAAATATACGTTCACTTGCAAGAGTTTACTCCGAGCAGGGCGAGGCAATGTGGAATATGCTCCATCAGAAAGATCCTGCAATGCACCAGTGGTACTACAAAAATATCGCTGAGGCTGTTGAACTTTCGCTGAACAAGACCGGAGCCTTCAAGGAGCTCATCAAGCACATCAATTCTATCTGGCCGGGTACCTTTGATTCAGAAAAGTCAAGGTACAAAAAGTATCGTGAAGTATCGGTCGATGGCTGCAGGCTTCTCGGACACGGTGCCAAGGGCGATGTTTACCGCTATGATGACGAACTGGTAATTAAGGTATTCAATCAGAATAACACCTACCGCGATGTTGAACAGGAGATCGCTCAGAGCCGCAAGGCGTTCATTCTTGGCATACCAACAGCTATATCTTTCGGCATCGTATCTGTCGGCAATCGGTATGGTGCAATGTATGAACTTGTGGAGTCTGATACATTGTCCGGCTGCATTGCTAAAGCTCCAGGACAGGTCGAAGCTTACGCAAAAATGATGGCTGAGCTTGCCCATACTATCCACAGTATCAAAGTCACAGAGGAGGACGGCTTTTCAGACGTTTCTGAAAGGTATCTCAACTATGTCAGAACAGGTATAGCTTATGAGGACGATGCGCTTGCAGCCAAATGTGTTGAACTTATCAAAGAAATCTCAAATACAGATACCCTTGTTCACGGTGACTTCCATACCGGAAATGTATTCATGCAAAACGGTGAGCCGTTACTTATAGATATGGACAGAGTTGCTGTCGGTCATCCAATTGCAGAGATAAGTGATCTGTATTATTTCTATGTAGTGCTCGGAGAGGAAAAGCCTTCTGTTGTGGAAGAGTTTATGGGATTCTCATATCATACCGCAAAGCAGTTTTTCAGTTTCTTCCTGAAATACTACCTTAGGACAGAAGATGAAACCAGGATCAATGAGGTCATAGAGAAAGCCTCGCTGCTATGCTATATCCGTAAAATAAGAAAATTACGAAAGAAAAGCTCAATATCTGAGATTGAACGGCACCTGATAAATGATACTATTCAGAAAATTGCCGGTCTGATTTCAAAGCTGGATACTCTTATATATTAAACGCTTATTACTGCACAATGCAGTAAAATAAAGGAGGAATTATTATGAAAATCACTACTTTTGACCCCTTGATCTTATCGCCTAAGACCGGTGATGTTGTCAAGCTTTTTGAGGAGCTTGGATTTGAAATTACACACGATCCTGTCACAAAGGTTGAAATCGGAGAGGTTCAGACCACACGTATGAAAAACGAGAGCGGCTTTCATATCGACGTTGCTAACATTGGTAACATTCCCAATGATCGGATGCTTATCCGTATGAATGTTGACAATTTTGAAGAAGCGTACGATATTTTCATCAAGCACGGATTTAAAAATACAAGAGGCGACAATACCCTCGATACAAAGTCAGCGATAGAAGCAACTATGGTATCGCCTTCTGGTTTTTCTGTTGCACTTGTTAAGCATATAAAATAGTAGAATTCAGGAGGAATTATTATGAAGGTCACAGCATTTAACCCACTCATCTTATCAAAGGATGCAAAGGCAATAACAGAGCTCTTTGAAGCCCTTGGATTTGAGTACAGACACACTAAGACCAACATAAATGATAAAGACATAACAAGTTTTGATATGAAACACCCGGACGGCTTCAGAGTTGACGTTGCTCAGGTAGAGCAGATGCCGCAGGATATGACAGCTATCAGAATGAACGTAAGAGATTTTGACGAAGCATATGAATTCCTTACAGCTCACGGGTTCAAGAATTCACAGGGTGACAGGATCACAGACACCGGATCATCAAAAGCAACTCTAATGGTATCGCCTTCCGGTTATGCGATAAGCCTTGCACAGCATATCAAAAAGTAAATTAAAGGAGAAATGACATTATGAAAATTACAACATTCAATCCTCAGATCGTTACCAAGAACGCAGAACCGCTCATAAAGCTCTTTGAGGAGCTCGGCTTCGAGAGGCGGCATAAACAGGATGGTATCGGTGATTATGATGTAACCGCTATCAGGATGAAAGACGCAAACGGATTCTATCTCGATATTTCTCAGGTAGATGCTGATATTCCGCACGATATAGTTTCCATACGAATGAATACTGACGATTTCGAAAAAGCCTACGATATGCTCATAGAACACGGATTCAAGAATATCTACGGTGACCGCTCTATCCCCAGTAAGTCGGCAAAATCAGCGATGATGATCTCATCTACTGGTTTTGCTGTCAATCTCATACAGCATATAAAAAATGACTGATATGTCAAAAAGGAGAGTATTGTTATGAAAATTACAACATTTGATCCGCTTATCACATCAGCAAAGGCTGATGAAGCTATCAAGCTCTTTGAGGAGCTCGGCTTCAAAAAGACACATACTCCTACTACAGCTCTGGAAACTACTGACGTAACAAGTACTCGCATGAAGGATGAAAACGGATTCCACGTTGATATTGCCCAGTGGGATGGCCTTCCGCAGGATATTACACTTATAAGAATGAATGTGGATAACTTCGATGAAGCGTATGAAATTCTTATCAAGCACGGCTTCAAGAACAACAGAGGCGATGGTACGATCAATACAAAGAGCGTTAAAGCAGCTACAATGATCTCACCCTCAGGTTTCATGATAAGCCTTATCGAACACATCAAAAAGTAAATATCAGGAGGATTTACTATGAATATCACTACTTTTAACCCCCTCATAGTTACAAAGAACGCAGAGGCTGCCATTAAGCTTTTTGAGGAGCTTGGCTTCGAGAAGCGCCACACTCTCGGTGCAGACCTCGGTACAGGTGATCTCACAAATGTACGCATGAAAGACGCAAACGGCTTCTACGTTGATATTGCTCAGGTCGAGAATCTCCAGGGTGACCGTGACCTTACACTTATCCGTATGAACGTAGACAATTTCGATGAAGCTTACCAGCTGCTGCTTGACAGGGGATTCAAAAACCCAAGAGGCGATCATACCGTTCAGACAACAACGAACAAATCGGCTATGCTTATCTCTCCAAGCGGCTTTGCTTTCGATCTCTGCCAGCATATCAAGGACTGATATTCGCAATAAGCGCCTCCGGGGATCGCTCCTTGGAGGCACTTTAGGTTATAGCTGAACATTATTTTTTATTTAGGTGATCAAAGTGGTATCATTTATACTTGCTCTTGTGATTCTATTTTTCGGATTCGCCGTCTATGGACGGCTGACCGAAAAGATATTCGCACCGGATGACAGAAAAACCCCCGCTGTCGAACTCAACGACGGCGTGGATTATATGCCAATAAAAAAGTGGAAGGCTGTGCTAATACAGCTTCTGAATATTGCCGGAACAGGACCTATTTTCGGTGCTCTTATGGGTGCCTGCTTCGGACCGGTAGTTTTCCTGTGGATAGTTTTGGGTTCAATTCTCGGGGGCGCCGTTCACGACTATATGAGCGGTATGATCTCCGAGAGAAATAGCGGTGCTTCAATAGCCCAGCTCTCCGGAAAATATCTTGGAAAGCCTGCAATGTATATAATGCGTGCATTTTCGGTACTTTTGCTTCTGTTGACAGGTACTGTATTCATAACGAGTCCTGCAAACCTCATCGCAAATATGACGCCGAAGGCTCTCTCAGGCTCATTCTGGATAGCCGTTATACTGATCTATTATGTGCTCGCAACGCCCCTTCCGATAGACAAGGCAGGTGAAGAATAATGGAACAATTCGTATCCTATGACAAAATGAGCAAGAAGGAGCAGAAAAAGCTCAACTCCGCAAAGCGCCGGGACTGGAACGGCGTCAATCTCGTCACCCGTGTTGCTCCGGACAAAAAGAAAGCCTACAAGCGCAATCCTAAGCACCGTAATCCACTTTTTGAAGAATGACGGACAGCCCTCATCTGAGGGCTGTTGATTTTTATTTGAACACAAAATCGTCAATATATTGCTTTCTTCCCGATTAAGTGATATAATGTACTGGACAGCTTTGAATGACTGAGAAAACACAATAGAAGGGAAGCGAATGCTTATGCCGCCGCCTGGAGGCAGATTAGGTCCGGGATTTTTATCGGACGAAGAAAAGAAAAACAGGCCAAAGGTCACGAAAGCACTGCTGAGGCGCATTTTCTCCTATCTGAAGCCATACTGGAAGCAGATGACCATCGTGCTTATCTCTATTCTTGCATCTGCGATACTCACGCTCATGCCGTCGGTACTGACAGGACGTATCGTGGACGAGGGCCTTATAGGTCGGAATATGAACAAGCTTGTGCTGTTTATTCTTTTGTCCTTTGGAGTTACACTGCTTGCAAATCTCATAGGCATACTTGAAAGCTATCTCAATACATGGATAGCCCAGCACATCACATACGATATGCGAAATGCTATGTATCTGCATCTCCAGAAGATGTCACAGAGGTTCTTTACAACGAACAATCAGGGAGATATCATCACACGAATGACCAGTGATATATCAGGAGTACAGCAGGTCATAACAGGAACACTGACGAGTATAATCTCAAACTCGATAACCCTTGCGGTCGCACTGGTCATAATGTTCCGCGAAAGCTGGATACTTGCACTTGTGGGAGTAATGATAGTTCCGCTTTTTACCATACCCACGCGCAGCGCTGGCAAGGCACGCTGGACTATAACAAAAGAGTCGCAGGCGTGCAATGATGAGATAAACGGTATACTCAACGAGACTATGTCTGTCAGCGGACAGCTCCTTGTCAAGCTTTTCGGCATGGAGAAGCGTGAGTTCAACCGCTATGAAAAGGTCAACCACGATATGATACGTCTGAATATCAGGGAGAGTATGGCAGGACGCTGGTTCAGAATGGCACTGAATACATTCACCAATATAGGCCCGATGCTCATCTATCTTGTGGGCGGAATCATAATGATGAAGTACGATTCTTCCATTACCGTCGGAAAGATAACGGTTCTTGTCGCGCTTCTCGGAAAGATGTACGGTCCGGTCAATCAGCTTCTGAACATACAGGTAGACTGGATACGTTCAATGGCGCTGTTTTCACGTATTTTCGAGTATTACGATATGCCTGTTGAGATCGAGAATGCGCCTGATGCCATAGTTCCCGACCACGCTGAGGGCGAGGTGGAATTCCGTCATGTACGATTTCATTATTCACCTGAAAGGGAAATACTCAAGGACGTCAGCTTCAGACTTGAAAAGGGGAAGTGCATAGCTATCGTAGGTCCTTCGGGATCAGGAAAGAGTACGCTCATAAACCTTATCCCGCGTCTTTACGATGTAATTGACGGCGAGGTGCTGTTCGACGGCTCTGATGTCCGCAAGCTTGACCTTGAATTTATCCGCAGAAATATCGGTATCGTAAGTCAGGAGACATATCTTTTCAACGGCACAGTCCGTGATAATCTGCTGTATGCAAAGCCCGATGCAACTGAGGAAGAACTGATAGAAGCCTGCAAACGCGCCAATATCTATGACTTCATTTCCGCGCAGGAAGCAGGTCTGGACACTGTAGTTGGAAACCGCGGTCTGAAGCTTTCAGGCGGTGAAAAGCAGAGGATATCCATAGCCCGGATACTTCTTAAAGATCCTGCACTTATGATATTCGACGAAGCCACATCCGCACTGGATTCCATTTCCGAACAGAAGATACAGGACGCTATCGAACCGCTTATTGCTACCAGAACGAGCATACTTATTGCACATCGCCTTTCAACGATCCTTGCCGCAGACGAAATACTTGTAGTGTGCAACGGTGAGATTGCCGAACGCGGAACTCACAGTGAACTTGCGGGCAGAGGCGGCGTATATACTCAGCTGTATGAGACACAGTTCAGCCGTGCCGCTGAACAGCCGTCTTTCGATCTCGGATATTCCGAGGGTGAAAGCGGAGAATGAAAAAAGCCCGGATACTTCTGTATCCGGGTTAGTTTATCAAAAAGTGAAAAAACGCTGAAAACGGGATTTTGAAGGGAGGTTCTCCCTTGAGCTGATCCCAAAGGCGCACCATATGAAATAAGACTTTTTTGACTGTCTGAGCCCTCATTTGAGGGCTGTTTTTGTATATATGAGGTTTATTTTGAAATGTAACACCTGCAATGTATAGCTGCCCTATACAGCACTTCGTTCCCGGAAATGCGGGTAAGCCGTTCCTCAGTAACTTGCTGTACAGGAGAACCGGCGGCAAGACTTCCAAGATCAAGTTCACGTTTCTCGCTGACAATATCAATGGCTTTCCATTCGTCAAGCGTCCCCTCATAATAAACATCGGTAAGCGCAGTGCAGCCTGCAAAAGTACCCTCGCTGATACGCTTTACGCCTTTGGGTATCGTTATTCTTTCAAGGGCGGTACAGCCTGCAAATGCACCTGCTCCTATGCTGCAAATATCAGAACCGAGTATTATATCAGTAACAGTTTTATTGTCCTTGAAAGCGTTGGCACCTATTCTTATTACCGGAACTTTTTTACTGTAGGAATTGACAGTGCGGCTGGGAACTCTGATGATCTTATTTGTGCAGTAATTTGATGAAACGACACGGAGAGGGAGCCGGTCAGGTTGCAGCATTACGACAGCAAGTCCGTATTCAAGTCCCTCTGTATCAGGAGTGTTCTTAATGATTTTTCTGTATTCGTTGTAATTCATATTGTACCTCCTTAATATTGAAGGTCATACCTGCTTTGGATAATCGCAGTTAAAGTGAATAGTCGCAAGACAAAGCGATTCGATTCCTGCTGTACGGACGATCTTGTCCGAAATGACAACCTGAACCGGCGTTCCCGGGACAAGCTTACCGAATACTTTTACGCGCTTTTCAGTTGGCTTTTCAAGCTTTTTCCATTCTTCATAGCTGCCCTCATAGTAAACGTCAGTCAGGGAGGAACATCCGGAAAACATATACTTGCTTATTCGTTTTATCTGCCGTGGAAAGTATATCCTTTCGAGGGCGGTACAACCTTTAAATGTGCTGCCGCCAACCATTCTGATACCGGGGTGTAGTATAACATCGGTAACAGTTGTGTTTCCCTGAAAAGCGTCACATCCTATTCCAATTACGGCAACTTCCTTACCGTAACTGTTGACAGCCGTTTTAGGTATCCTTATAATCTTATCGGAACAACCGTTGAGTGAAACAACGCCCAGCGGAAGTTTTTCCGGATGAAGCCACATTACAGCTTTATCGTACTCTAAGCCCTGCGTCTCCGGAGTACCTTTGATGATATTTATGTAATCATAGTAGTTCATATGGATCCTCCTTTGAACTCTCCTGTTTTACTGCCCATTCGGTAAACTTGCCTTAAATTTTGGACATCAGAAGTGATATTATGATTAATGGAAATGATATTGACATTCAACCTTGAATGCTGTATCATTAAAAAAGAAAATGCACAGTTGTTGCTGTGCTGACGAAAAAAAAACAATTGAACATTGCCTATGATATAATGGGTACAGACGAAAAGAAAAACTCGATCAGCATACTAAAAGGAGGAAAACACTATGAAAATGACATCCGCACAGGCAGCCAAGCTGCTCCGTCAGCTTAAAGACGAGCTTGCCACACTTAACACCCGCGAGTACAACTGCAAGACCTTCGTTGCAGCACAGGGAGAGGATCTCGAAATGGTTCGCCCTAAGTACGACTACACTGAGACAAAGACTCAGATGGCTGAGATTGAAGGGAAGATACGCAGATTAAAGCACATTCTAAATGTGTTCAACTGCACAACAGTGATACCGGAATTCAACATTACGATCGACGAAATGCTTGTTTACATTCCTCAGCTTACCAAAAGATGCTCGACGTTATCGGGTATGAAAAATGCGCTTCCAATACAGCGCGAAAGAGCCGTTGGACTTAAAAGTGTTATTGAATACACTTACGCCAATTATGATATTGAGCTTGCACAGAATGATTATGATGCGCTTTCTGAGACACTTGCAAAGGCACAGACCGCGCTTGATTATGTGAATAATACCGTTGAAATGGAGGTGGATATTTAAGCTTCGTTCCGTTTGCAGTTTTTTTAAGATTATCGTCTTAGAATGTTCGGGTTTAGAGTTAATGGTTTCCGTTATTAATAAAATCCGTGCAGGACTAAGTGTTTAAACTGTATGTTTAGTGTTAAAGATATGAGTTGCTGCATGGGCAATTACATTATCAAATGTAAAAATTCGTAACTGCAATAAAAACTTTCCCCTCAGCAGCTGAAGTTCGGTTTCAGGCTGCTGATTTTTTTATGATAACTAAGGCTTCCTAGGCAGCCTTAATCTTTTCAATTGAATTCTCTTATGAATCAATACGAATGCAGGAACGTATAACAGAACCGAGGAAGGAATACAGTGAAGACGAAGCTTTTCCCCAGTACCTTAAATAAGCTCAAGGTTGGTACCAATGTCAAAATCAGATATTACGACATAGACGCTTATACCAGTATTGTAAAAAAGGAGTAATTCTCGACGATGTTGAGAATTATGTTGAATAAATATACATGACTGGCTTATTTGAGTCTTATGATGAATGAAAAACGCCTTGACAAGCAGTAAAGCTTGTGATATCATAGTAAAAAATACAGAGAAAACAATTAAGGAAGGTGAAAAGAATGGTATATATAACAGGAGATATACACGGTGACCTCGATTCGATATATGAATTATTCGTAAGATATAGGCCATCAAAAGATGATATTATCGTTATTCTTGGCGATGTCGGAGTAAACTATACAGGCACTCTGAACGATATTGGACTCAAAACAGCAATGAGCAAACTCGAATCCACATTCTTCTGCATTCACGGAAATCATGAGAACCGTCCTCAGAATATAGCTTCATACAAGGAAAAAGAATGGAATGGCGGTCGTGTTATGTACGAAGAAGATTTCCCAAACCTATTATTTCCTATAGACGGCGAGATCTTTGATATTGAAGGAAAGAAATGCATAGTAATCGGCGGAGCTTACAGCGTTGATAAGTATTACCGACTGAGAAACGGCTACAGATGGTGGCCGGATGAGCAGCCTTCACCAAGAATAAAGGAATATGTGGAAAAACAACTCTCAGAAAACAAAATAGACGTTGTATTCTCGCATACCTGTCCTGCAAAGTATATACCAACAGAATGCTTCCTTTCAGGGATAGATCAGTCCAGAGTCGATAACAGCACAGAAGAATGGCTTGATACCATCGAGGACAAGATTGAATATGAAGCATGGTATCTTGGACACTGGCATACTGACAAGCGAATAGATAAGATGCACTTCCTGTTTCACGGCGTTGAAGTGTTGTAAGAAAGGTCGGTTATTATGAGTAAAATAGAGTTATTGAATGCTTCCTGTGCAGACCAGAAAGTCGATGCTGTAGTAAATGCTGCTAACAGCGGCTTATGGGCAGGCGGCGGAATATGCGGCGTTATATTTCAGAAAGCAGGTCTCAGGGAGCTGACAGAGGCTTGCTCTGCACACAAAACTCCCTTAAATGACGGAGACGATGTTATTACGCCTGCATTCAATATCAGCCTGAGAAAGCGTAGCTTTATATGAACTGATACGGCTGAGTAAACTCGTGTTCATAAACTATAAATGCAAGTATAAAACCTGTTAAAAGGGCGGAAGTGCAGTAAATATATGCTATTTATTAGTCTGAATTAAAGGGAATGGTATTATCACATATGGAAAACGTGACACGCAATAAGGCATATTTTCATCTTCCAGGGCTGTTTGAGTTCTATGACCTGTACAGTGTGTTTCTGCCGTTGTACCGTGAACACCGGGAATATTTCTACGACTGGTGTGAAATAGCATCCGTCTATGGTGCTCCGGCTGATTGTATCTGGGGCGGCGGACGAGCAGGTTTCGGCGAATGTGAAGCTGAAGATGTACTTGCTCTTATGAATGAATACGGTATTTATTCAAGGCTCACTTTCAGCAATTCACTTTTAAAACCAGAACATCTCACCGACAGAAAATGCAATGCCCTGTGCGAGCTTTTCGCCGGAAGCAAAGGTGTACAGAACGGCGTAATAATCCACTCGGAGCTTCTGCTTGAACATATTAAGAATAATTATCCCGGCCTTTATTTCGTTTCATCGACCACAAAGGTCCAGACTGATTTCGGGCAGTTTTTAAAGGAAACGGAGCGGTGCGATTTTAAATATGTTGTTCCGGATTTCAGACTGAATAAGCTGTACGATAAACTTGATACGCTCTCGCAGATTCAGAAAGATAAAGTCGAGTTTCTGTGCAATGAATGCTGCTCGTTTTATTGTAAAGACAGAAAAGTATGCTATGAAAATGTAAGCCGGAAAAATCTCGGTGAAAACTGTCCCGAGCACATATGTACCGCACCTGATGCCAAAGACGGATACCGTTTTTCAAAGGCAATGAAAAATCCCGGATTTATCAGTACAGATGACATCATCAACACATATCTGCCGCTCGGGTTTTCAAATTTCAAAATAGAGGGCAGGGGACTCGGAAGTGCTGTCAATCTCGAATTTCTGCTTTATTACCTCACAAAGCCGGAATACCAGCTAACTGTCCGGGAAGAGATCTATCTCGACAGTATGCTGGATCTTTTCTGAATAACTGTAAAACATAAAGCTCCATGTGCCGCACACATGGAGCTGAATTCATATCAGGAGATCTTCATTAATTCAGTATCGCCGCCAACGGTATTATCCCTTAAATCCTCCCATATCAGAGTACCATTGCCATTGAGTCGGAAATGTGCACAGCCGTTTGTATAACGTACTGTTTCAGATACATTTCCGTTCTCTTCATAAATCGAATTCACGCAGCGGCCGTTTGTAGAATCGAGGTATTCTCCGTTGAATTCGCAGCTGTACGTCCAATTTGTCGATTCTGCTGCACTGCTCGACCATTTGACCGCTGCTTCGTAACCTTCTCCGCTCTTTTCAATGGTGACATAAATTCTGCCAGCACTCCATGTACCGAGGAAATCATCACCTGAATGCTGCCCTGCCGAAGAACCGTCCGCCATATTATAGTCCTCTATAGCTTTGATATATTTGCTTTCCACATAGCCTGCCTTACCCTGATAGCTTACGACACACCAGTTTGAATCAGAGGCGAGTACATAATAATTGACCTGTGTGCCATTCGGGATCGTTACAAGAGCCTCTGCATAGGAATGTGTACCGCTCATCATATCGACATCTTTGGTTACAGAGCCGCCAAGTACGTTATCGCCGCCGAGTTCCGGATCATAAGGAGTGATTTCTTTGACATTTTTTGCAGGAATGTAGCCGACTGTTTCCTTGAAATCTGTCATAAACCAACCGTCAGCACCGCTTTCAAATACGCCGATCTGCGTTCCGTCGGGGATTGTCAGCAGCGTTTCAGAATTTGCATCAGCTGTCTTTTTTACTGCTGTATCAGCCGTGACAGAGCCTCCGAAGAGAGATTTTCCGAGCTTTGAAGATTCTGCTGTGCTGCTGATTTCAGGTTTTTTATTTGCAGCAGTTGTTGTTTCCTTATCAGCTTCTGATGTAGTTGATGCAGCTGTAGTTACTTCGGAAGAGATTGCTTTTTCAGTTGTAGAGCTGCTTTCTGAACTTCCGCATGAAACCATGGAAGCAAATAATGTGAGCATTGCAAGACAGGATATAATTTTTTTCATAATCATTACCTCATTTCATTTTTTTTCAGACTTGATGTCCTTGGTGTAATTGTATAATACCACATTGATCGCGAAATGTGCTCAGAATTACAAATTTGTAATTCACAAAATTGCAGTCCATATGAAAGTAACATAAAGTGCAGGAACGTGATCGCAGACGCATAGTTTACTTGTAATGAGTGGGATATGGAAGCCGGCAGGTTTAATAGTCTCTGAAAGATTTTTGTTGACCTCAAGGTATATAAATTTTAGGACAACTCCCGGATCAACAGCAGACACGTTCAGCATGAGGACGTTCAAGTGTACCTTGACATTCTGAATTCACTGTGATATACTCAGAATATCGGTAGTTTAACAAAAACAGCTGTCCTCAGCAGATGCGGCTTGCCGCCCGACAGCCCGTATAACTCAACGGCAAGAGCACCGGTCTGTCCGACTTGGTGTACGGCGGTTCAACTCCGTCAGCGGGCTTGATCTGGATAATGCTGCCTTCTTCGGAAGGCAGTTCATTTTATAATACCGGGGTGATAATGTGAGACAGAAGCCTTTATTTTTCAAGGAGCCGCAGATATATTTCCCGAAGCTTTTCAAGGCTGTTCCGAATACAGTGCCGCACATTGCTCTGACCTCAAAGGAGGCTGTTGAGGAAGGCTATTCCTTCCGCAAGAAGCGTCACAGCGTAAAGATAACCGGATATCACGGGAAAAAGCTGAAACAGCTTCTTATACCGTACTCAATTGACGGAATGCCTGTTGATGAGATACGCGGACATACTTTTGAAAAAAGCTCCTGCACTACGGTCTATATCCACGAAAAGATACGCAGGCTCGGTGAAGGCGTTTTCAAAGGCTGCAATGTGAAAAAGGCTGTATTTGAAGACGGTATCACTTCATTATCAGCCTATACTTTTTATGAATGCAAAGCACTGGAAAAGGTACTGCTGCCGCGGACACTGAAGAACATCGGAGAAAGATGCTTCATGTTCTGCAAAGCTCTGAGATACATCGAGTTCCCGGAAAGCCTCTGCAACATGGGATATCAGGCTTTCTGTCGCAGCGGACTTGAGGACTTCGCTGTAGAAGCGCTCACTCCGGGCATCAATAACGCGGACGTCTTTTCCGGAACACCTTTGATCGAAAACAATCAGGTTGTGTGTACCTATCCCGATAAATCTGACCTGACCGTTCTCCATGTGAACAGTACATACTGTAAACAGGACATTCCGATAAAATTCAAAGCGGCTTCGATAACTTTCTGCTGCGCGTCTTTGTGGGGGTTCAGCATTGATCTTTCAGAGTGCGGGAAGGTACGCTTTTACCGGAATGCAGTTTGCGATAAACGTGAAACACGCGGTTACAGAGTTCGCCCGGGTATTGTAGTGCTTCCCGAAAATGAAGAGAGCAAGCAGAATTATGCTTTTCCGGAATATGTAACAGTCGCCAATTATTTTCCTGATAAGAATAGGAAGTACAACGGACCGGCCGAGACCGACTATGATGACAGCGATGACAGCTGCGTCATAACGCCTGTTGCAGATTTTCTTCCGGCATGGACAGTTGATGAGGAATGGGACAAGATAAGGATCAAGGGTCATGTGCGTATCGGCAGGAATGCAATAAACGCATATGATCTGCGGGAGATAATCTTTGAGGATTTCTGTCCCGAGGACAGGATATTCTCGCTGTACTGCTTTGAGCTGAGGAAAGTATCGTTCAATTACAAGGGCGGGACATATACAAAGTATATCCCGCCCAGAGAACTGGTAACATTGACAGTTACGAGACTGATGACATTAGCTTTCACGCCCTGCTCTGCACCTTCCGGACGTACTGTCTATGACAGACGGTTCATAGACTCGATCTTTGAGAAGCAGCGTATCAGTTCGGACGATAACAGTGCGCTTGCCACGCTCAGGGAAAGATTATTAATGACGGGCTGGCAGGATTGCAGAGAGAAGATCAATCTGAAAGTTACAAAATCGAAAAAGGCTCTCATAGCGGTAGATGTGCTGAGAAGCGACCGTCTCGGCCACGAACCGCCTGTTGATATGTACTTTGATTTCCTGAGAGCCCACCGCACTTTCTGCTATAGGTATTTCAGAAAGATCAGCGCCAAATATCCGGAATATTTACGGGAATTTGAAAAGATCCTGAAGGCTCACGGTATCTGAACAAGCCGCTTGCCATATCAAAGGAATTCGACCTCACCGCTTTCGAGGTGATAGATGGCTCCGAGCACCTTCAGTCCGTACTCCTCCTCGTCCTTCTGAATTTGCAGGCTGTGCTTGATAATATCGCAGCTGTGCTTTACGTTCAGGCAGCAGGCTTTGACCTCGTCCTTTTCATCGCCGATCGCCTTCACTATCTCGTCCGTGATGTACTTTATATATCCGTCAGGCTCATGGTTCATAGCGGCGTCAACGGCACCGCAGTGATCGTGTCCGAGAACCACGATAAGTCCCGTACCGAGGTGCTCTGCGGCGTATTCTATGCTGCCGAGCTGGTGGGAGTCGATAACGTTGCCGGCAACTCTGATAACGAAAAGGTCGCCGATGCCTGCCGAGAATATCAGCTCCGGGACTACCCTTGAATCCGAGCAGGTAATGATTATCGCGTATGGCTGCTGACCGCTCCGGCTGAACCTCAGAAGCGTATCAGGTGAGACACTGCTTGTGAGCCCGTCGGACTCGATGTACTTCTGATTGCCGGTGATAAGCCTTTTCTTGGCTTCCTCCGCTGTTATTCTGTATGATTTCATAGCTGTTACCTCACTTTGAAAATAGTTTTATGGTCCTGAAGACCTGTTCCGCCGTGTCGGCGAGATTACGGTACGCATTAGCCTTGTCCATAGCCTGCTCGAGTGTGGAGATTTCCCTTAAAATAGGGAAATATGCGTCTATACCGTTCTGCCCGCAAAGACACTCTCCGCTTTTGACAGCTCCGCTGAACGCGATAACAGGCTTCCCGTATTTCTTCGCTATTCTTGCAATGCCGGCTGGAGCCTTTCCCATAGCGGTCTGACCGTCGAGACAGCCCTCGCCCGTGATGACGATATCCGCGTCCGCGATCGCAGCTTCAAGCCCTGTTTCGCGCATTATCAGGTCAACTCCGGGTTCAAATGCGGCGTTGAGATAGTACATCAGCGCAAATCCGAGACCACCCGCCGCACCTGTTCCGGGAGTATCAGGTGATGCTGCCGGAGCATAGCTTTTTGTCAGCTCTGCGAAATCGCGGAGATAGCCGTCCATTACAGGTATCTGCTCTGCTTTTGCGCCTTTTTGCGGGGCAAATACAGCGCTGCACCCGTTTTCGCCGCAAAGCGGATTTGTGACGTCGCAGGCGACCTTGAAGCTGCACTCCCTGAGTTCGGGGACGGCATTTGCGTCTGTTATTTCCGCAAGCCGCGACAGACCTCTTGCGCCTGATACGACCTGCTGACCTTTTTCATCGAGCATACCGAAGCCGAGAGCCTGCAAACAGCCGATACCGCCGTCATTCGTTGCGCTTCCGCCTATACCGATCATGAAATTGCGGCAGCCATTCCGTATCGCGGAGAGGGTCAGCTCTCCCGTTCCGTAAGTGGTCGCGGACATCGGATCGCGTTCACTGGGGGAAAGCAGAGTCAGTCCCGAAGCCGCAGCCATTTCGATAACTGCGGTATTATCGGGCAGAATGCCGTATTTTGCGGTTATTTTTCTGCCAAGAGGATCGGAGACCTCCGCCTCGCATGAGCGTCCGTTCAGTCCGCTGATGAGGGCTTCGACCGTACCTTCTCCGCCGTCGGCAACTGGCTTTATTATTGTATCAGCATCGGGAAAAACACGGCGTATCCCATCTGCTGCGGCATTTCCGGCTTCGACCGAAGAAATGCTGCCCTTGAATGAATCCATTGCGATAACTGCTTTCATTTTGCGCCTCCGGATATTTTGTTAGTTCCATTATATCATTTTTTAAATGTGTTGTAAATAGTGTATCGGTATTCATCAATTATATGAATTATCCGTACTGATATTGCTCCAAAAAGGTGAGAGGCGGAAAACGGCTGACGATATATTTTACAAAATGATCCTCTACAATTATACAAAATCAACAAAAAAAATAATAAAACATATTTTTCCTGCCGGTTTTGATTGACAAAAGAAATGACCGGAGTTATAATAAAACCAGATAGGGGTATCTATTATTAATATAGGCATAATTTGTAAAAATTGACTAATGTACCTTGAACGGTAATATGTTTTTACTTCATGCCGTTTGCAGTGACTTGCTGCAAGATTTGCAGTTAATTCGGTCTGCGAAAGGAGCGTTGCCCGAAGGTGAAGAATGGCAGTAATGAGATTGTCAGCGAAAAGAGCAGTATTGGATTACGCGTTTTTTCAATAATGCGGAAGATCTTTATTTACCTGCTTTCTATTTTTATTATCATAGCGGCAATTCTTTTTGCTGCAGATAAAAGTCCGAATAAATCCCTGTTCGGCTACCGGCATTACACCGTGCTCACAAATTCCATGGAGCCTGAGTTTTCAAGCGGCGATATGGTCTTCGTCAAGGTCTCAGGTGCCGGTTCTATCAAGGAAGGCGATATCATCACTTTCAACGTTTCAAGTGACAGTGATGCTTATCTTACCCATAGGGTAACACAGAGATTAGAAAACTATAAGGGAACAGGCGTTACCTGTTTCAGGACAAAGGGCGATGCCAACAATTCGGAGGATTCTTTCCTCATTGATGAATCGCGTGTCATAGGCAAGGTCAAATTCCATGTGCCTAAACTCGGATTCATCGTAAGATTTGTGCAGCTGAGATGGTATTTCATCTTCCCGCTTATTATACTTATCATAGTATTTTTCAAGCTGATGATCTATTATTTTTCACTGCGCGATGAAAATAAAAAAACTGAAAATCAGTCCGTTCAGGAAAAAAATGATGACGGTCATGAAAGCTCGGAGAATGTTAATGAGATACCGGATAAGGATTCCGGCTTGCAGAAAGACGTTCAGGAAGAGACAGAGGACAGCCAGCAAGAACCTGATTCCGGGCTTGAAGAGTCAAATGACAGAACGGAGGATAATCATGAAAACTGAGAAAAAAAGCAAAAAGGAAAATAAGGTCCTTATCGCAGCATTAGGCGTTGCTGCTGTTACGGTTGCCGGCTCTACCTTTGCATGGTTCACAAGCAAGGACGAGGTTACCAACCGCTTGAGTGCAAGCGCAAGCTACGGCGTTTCTATCGCCGAAGATTTTACACCGCCTGAGGACTGGACTCCCGGTCAGGAGATCAACAAGGACGTTTCTGCCGTCAATACCGGCAATGTAGACGCATTTGTACGCGTTGGTCTTCTCCACGACGCAACTCTGACGGTCAAGGGTGACGGTGTTACTGTTCCTGCCGATGATGCTGCTCTTGCAGCGGCAGATAAGTCAACCTGGGTAGAGCTGAAAACATCTGCAAGCAGTACAGCCGGATCAGCTGCCGGCGGTAATGCGACAAATAACGCAAACGAGGTAACACTGCTTCAGGCTGGCGGTACGCTCGTTGTCGCAGGCGGTCAGGCAGTTTCGCCTTCTGACGCCTGGAATGTTCGCTCGGGCGATTCTACAAATCCTGATTATTCCGGCGCAGGTCAGTTTGATCCTGCCGTTACAAAGACTGTTGCAGACCCAACTAAGACCTATGCTCAGCAGTATGGCAGCGGACTGTACATCTTTAAGCGCAACACCTCTGACGGCGTAAAGTATTCAGGCTACTACTATGATGTAGCTAACGACAAGTTCTATCAACTTGAGCAGGAGCCCGGCACTGTTTACATTGCTAATCTTGCTGCTGACGCTATCACAGAGACCGATGCCGGTGTTGTAACGCTGGCTGACGGTGCGCTCGACGATGTCAATAGTGCAACACCTGCATTCAATATTACATGGGTGAAGTCTGACGGTACTGCAACAACTGCCGGTGCTTCCGATGCTGCTATTATTCGTCTGACTTATGTAGGTGATGATACTGCTAACGCGCTTGACGATGTTATTATCGACATCAAGCTCGCCACAGGCTGGAACACTAATTGGACATACAAGGCTGCTACAAGCGATAAGGTAAACGGCATTAATGATGTCGGATACTTCTTCTATAACAAGCTCCTTGCTCCCGGTGCAACATCTGAAAAGCTCGTTGACAGCGTAACACTGAACAGCGATGTAACTCAGGAAGCTTACAAGGATCTCGTTTATGATCTGACAGTAGTTCTCGACAGCATTCAGGCTTCTCCTAATGAGGCTAAGACGGCCGCAAGCTACGTAACAGCTGTAAATGGTGCTGGCTGGGGCGCAGCAGCTGCTTATAACGGCACTGTTGTAAGCTGGACATAAGCACTGACATAACACCTTGAATCTATAGGAAGGGAGACAGCGAGATGCGCGTGAAAAGAATACTGGCCACGTTATCGAGCTGTCTCCTGCTCCTTTCAAGCAACTGCCTCACGGCTTTTGCGGAGGTCGCTTTGCCCGACGGTGCGGTAAAGGGACTTCCGGAGAAGCTGACCGCCATGGACTCCGATGGTAACGCCGTGAGCTCCGATACAGGCGAATACTTTTTCCGTGTAGAGGATATGCAGCACGGCGTAGCTTATACCAAAGACGTACAGCTCATGAATCTCCGTGACGACAAGGCATATCACATCTATTTTTACGTTGAGCCGCTTTTCAAGAACGGCGATATCGACCTCGAAAAGGGCTGTGAATGTACCTTCTGGCTCGACGGTCAGGAGTTTTACAAGGGAACGGTCACGGGCAACGGCAATTTCGACCTTACGAAAGAGGTCTACGACTGCGGGCTCTATGAGCCGGGAGACAGCCATACTCTGAAATGCTCGGTCATATGGAACGATCTCGATGTACTTACCAATGTGGATAACGGCCACAGGCTTATTGACCGTGATGGTGAGCACGTTCTGGTCGGACCGAATGATTCCGGCTATGTTAAGGGCGAGATCGAGTTCAAGTGGATCTTCTGTGCCGCTGTCGATGAGGATTATGATCCGCCGAAAACCGGTCTGTTCGCAGCAGGCGATACATTCTGGATATATGCGGTAGCAGTTTTTGCGGCGTTGGCTGGCGGTATGCTGCTTCTCATATTCTTCAAAAAGCGTGAGGAAAAGAAGGAAGATACAAATGAAGCGTAAGGCTGCATTTGCTTTTCTGCTGCTTATTATCTGTGCGGGAGCCTACTGCGGCTACAGGTATTACCACGACTCAGTCCTTCCGGAGAAGGCTGTTGACGAAGCTCACGATGAGCAGCTTGCACTTTTTGAGAGCGTGAAGCCCGAAAAAAACGGTACCGTTACTGTATCCGATCCGCTGGAGCCTGCCGAAGAGGTCAATGATGCTGTGGTCGGCTGGATCACAATTGACGGCACCCATATTGATTTCCCGGTCTGTCAGGCGGAGGACAATGATTTCTACCTGCACAACGGCTTTGACGGAAGGTACAATAACGAGTTAGGCTGTCCGTTTCTTGATTATCGCTGTGAAGGCGATTTCAGCGGCTTCAATTCCATTGTTTACGGACACAACATGAAAGGACAGCGAATGTTTGCTGATATTGCGCTTTTCAAGGATCAGCAGTATTTGCAGCTCCATTCAGAGGGTGTCCTCACACTGAAGGACGGAGAGCATACTGTCCGTTTTTTTGCCTACATGAATGTTCCGGATACCGCACCTGCTTATCATGCGGTATTTGTCAGCACTGCCGAGAGAGAAGATTACATTGACTATATCTTTTCGGAGGCAGTGCATACATCAGGTCAGACAGCCGATGGATTAAAGGAAAAAGATGACCTTCATCTCCTTCTGCTTTCGACCTGCACTTATGAATTTACCGATGCAAGAGGCATTCTTATCGGAGTAATAGAATAACAGAGTTTGTCCCCCATGATACTCTGTATTTCAGATTATGACAGATTTTACCGGCATAAATATATAACAGAGATAATATAAGGACAGAGACAATGCAGTTCTGTCCGGCAGCCGCACTTGATTCTTATGGGGGAATTGGGTGCGTTTTTGTTGTTTACGGTATCATGGCAAGATTAAGGAAAATTCTTGATATTACATATGAAATTCTTTCAACAGCAGTAATAACGATCGGTGTGATACTGGTCATCATCTACCTTTGCGGTATAAGGCTTTATCATGTGAGATCCGGCTCAATGGGGGAACTCCTGCCTGTTGGCTGCGTGTGCTTTGTCAGCACATACAGCAAATATGACAGCGTTGAGGTCGGAGATGTGATATCGTTCAAGGCGGACGATGATATGTTTGTCACACACAGAGCGGTGCGGATCACGCCGGAGGGCATCACCACAAAGGGTGATGAGAATAATACGGAGGATCCCGATGCTGTTACAAAAGATAACTACATCGGCAAAACGGTTTTCGCTTTGCCTTATATCGGAAGGCTGCTCGGCTTTTTCCATGCTCTGTCAGGCAGGATAACTCTTGCCGCTTCAATCGCGTTCCTGCTCATTCTCGGCAGGCTCTACAGAGGCAGGGACAAGGAAAACGCCGGAACTGACAGCGCTTGACTATTCCCGGTGAAAGGAGGGAGCCCTTTGGAGGCTATCCGCAAAAAAATGCACACCTTTGCGAATAAGATACTGAACGGCAGAAAACGTCAGCTTATCACGGCTCTGGCTGCGTTTTTCATCGTGTATGTCCTGCTTGTTTCCGGGATATTCTCATATTTTCACAGCAAGGATTCCGTTACGAACCGTCTGAATGCAAAAAGCGGCTCTGTAACTATCCGGGAGCCTTCATGGGACAGCTCGGGACAGTTCATGGCTAAGGCTTCTGAGCCTGGAATGAAGATTGATAAGGATCCTTCCGGCTATAATAACGGTCAGGTCGATCTGTATATAAGACTTAAAATGACGATAGAGCTCTCAGAGCTCAGCGATGCCGAAAAGGCTGACAAAACAACGGCTTACAGGGAAAAATACCTGACTGATGATAATAGGATAAGACGTTTGCAGTCAATCGCAGAGCATATCCGGCTTGAAAATGATGAGCAGCTTTTGACTTTAAAAGATACAGACCAAGCTGTATCGGAATGGAAAATAGCCTCCTGCGTCAGCAAGAGCTTTAAGTTTGAGCAGGAAAATAAGTCCGCTGATAACGATAAGCTCGAGTTTTACTTCTACTATACCGGCGAAAACAGCGAGGGTACCGGTCCCAATGACACAATGGCTGCTGTAAGCCCCGATACGGCTACAGATGAGCTTTTCGACCATATAGATATTCCGATCTATAAAAAGGACTACCTCGGTGTGTTCGATCAGCCATATAATATCACCCTTGAAGCAGAGGGAGTACCTGTTTCAAGCTGTCCCGACGGCTTTACGGCTGCGGATGCAATGGACAGCGACAGTCCGTTCAACGGATAGCGGACTGCCTGATACAAATGAAAGGAAGACGGCGTAGTGTTTGATAGGATAACCAAAAGAATTGTCAGTATCTTTGCTGCGGCAGTATTGACAATGTCAAATATAACGTCAGTTTATGCGGTGGACTCGGTCCCTGAACAGGAGGACTCTGATCTGACGCATCAGACGATAGAGCTCTATCCCGATGAGGAAAGCGATGAGAAAACGGTCACGCTTGAGGGCCTTATGCCCGAGGACGCTGAGGCTACTGCTGTTGACGTTTCCGATGAGCACGAAGGTATCGCGGCTTATGATATCACTATCACTGACGGCTGGAAAGAATACCAGCCGGGAGAGGATAACCCGATAAAGGTCGAGATCGTTGACCCTGTGATAACCGAGAGCATTGCTCTATGGCATATCCATGACGACGGTACAAGAGAGCAGATCTTCGATTTTACCGCTGAGGACGGCAAGGTCGTCTTCTATGCTACTGGTTTTTCTGTTTATGAGATAGTGGATGCACCTGCACACAAGGATTCGACTATCACCCCTGTAATGGCAAAGAAAATGGCCGATTTGGAGAGTGATGATGCGGAGGATGGCTTTTATATCTATGTGGAATATAAAACCAAAAAAACTGACACATTAAAAAGAATATATGTAACTAACGAGATTGATACTACCAATAGCCGTAATTCCTTTAAAGTTGCGACGTATAATTCTTTTTCCGACGTTGCAGCAAACAGCAGCAAATTAAAGTGGTATCTTGAGAAAGAGGGAAATAACTATTACCTTTCCACGGACACAACAGGTGGAAGAAAGTATGTCAAACGAAAAAACGAAAAAAACGATAAAAAAGGAGTAGAACTTGTAGACAAAGCAAGTGCAACGAAGTTTACGATAGACAACGATGCGGATTCCTATACAGACACAAACAGCGGAACCACAATTGACGTCGCTCCTGCTGATGCATTTCATTTAAAAGACGGAAACACAAAATATTATCTACAATGGTCTAACAGCGGCTCCGGCGTTCGTTTTTTTGATACCATACCGAATCCAAATGAACTCCTGATGAATTACCGACTCGTATTCTATTATGCTTCGTCTTTCGGTTTACCGAATGATTACTGTAATCTCGACGGCAAATCCTACGGCTTAATGGAGCACACCAGCGGCAGCTCTTACGGATACGGGCTCGCAGCAGGCGATTCCGCTCCCGGCACAAAGCTTTATCAGCTGCCCGTCCTCGACGAAGCTCACAACGAGCGCGTTCTCTATGTTACCGAAAGCAGTGATATCACCAAGTGGACCTTCGTGAACAAAAGCGAGGATAATTATTACCTCAGGTCTGATGAAGGCACATATCTGAAATGCGACGATGCGGGCACATTGTCCATGACCAGTGACTCTGAACAGGCGACAGCCTTTAAGGTGCTGCCGAATACCGATAAGTCTGTCAGACTGAAAGCCGGAGACTATTATATCCATTTTGACAGCACTTCCTATTCCTTTGAAGCCTCCACAGAAGCGACGAACCTCTATTTTGTTCTGGAATCTACCGTTCCGGGTTCTGACAAACTGACCTGCACCGCGAAAATGATAAGCGTTTCGGACGGCGAAATAGCTAAAGACGGAGCACAGGTCATCGTCTACACCCGTGTTTGGGACGATGTGAACAAAAAGTACATCTACTATGCTGTTGACCATAACGGCACGCTGTGTCAGGTCTACGCCTACGGCGACAAGATAATGTGGCTCGATGATACCATGAACACCCTCCTGTGGGAGTTCTCTGTGTATTACGACGACGACGGCAACGAGAACGGCTACTATGATCTGAGAAACACGTTCTCCGATAAGTATATAGCTCCGCAGCGTACCGGCAATCAGACGTTGTCCGATGATAAGATAGGTATACTCATGCAGGGACGTGAGTATAAAGTTGATCCTCAAACTAACAAGGTCACTTATGGCGAGTATTATTCAAATATTATCGCATGGGATAACGGTATAAAGCAGTATGTCGCGCTTGCCGCCGATAAGGAAAACGGTACTGTTAAGACCGTGTCATTTGCAAAGGCTGATACTTTCTATTTTGCTACCTTTGATGATACGAGCACAAGCGGTTCTGATATTGCCAGGCTCCATGAGGTCGAGACAGTCGATAATACGGAATACGGCATAACAATGCGTATGATCGATTTTACCCCTAATGACGGCGATAAAAATGCTGCCGGAAGCAGTATAACAAAGACTTATTTTGGCTATAGTGATAATCAAAAAGGCCTGCTCTCGGACAGCCTGAACGCAAACGGTCACCCCGATGTAAAAAAGAGTACTGTGTATTATTATGACGGAGCATACTATGTAAAAAGAAACGGCAAGTATTATGACTCCAATGATAAGGAAGTTTCTTTCCCGGAAGATGCAGAGCTGGTTTCTATGGTAGGCACGGATTTCGGAAACGCTTTTAACGATGCAGATCTGACAAACCACATCTTTGTTGAGAGTATTCACAAGTCTACCGGTTACTTTGAGTATGACAGCTGTCAGAACTTTGCAACATTAGTTCCAGACGGAAGTGGACTCGTACAGCAGACGGATAAAAACCATAACCCGCTCTATGTTGACAAGGACGGAAAGCTCACAACCGTTTCGTCATATGAAGTTGAGGAGGGCGGTGAAACAGTCGTTAAATATAATGAGCCGATATATGATTTCACGGTATACAGAGAACTTGGTACTATGGAATCAAATCTGCCTACGCGTAAGCACGGACAGTTTTTACCCTATAATTATATCAAGCCGAATTCATTTTCTAAAGAAAACCCTCAGAACCTTTATGACGTATTGTCTGTTCATAATAACTGGAATATAGGAATCCTTGATGATAAGAATCCCCGTAAATATGAGAAGCTTTACACCGTTTACCGTAATGAAAACGGAACAGAAAAGAAGGAGGCCGACTATTACCTCGGTATGGAAATGGAGGCAACATTCGTTCAGACGCCAAGCGGTCTTGACGCATGGGGAAACGATGTTATCTTCGAGTTTACCGGTGACGATGACTTCTGGCTCTATGTTGACAACGAGCTTGTGCTCGACCTCGGCGGTATCCATTCCGCTGAGTACGGCAAGGTTAATTTTCGTACAGGCAAAGTTGATGTCAACGGTAACAAAACTACTCTGCGTCAGATCTTCAAGGATCACTATAAAGCTAAGGGACACACTGAAGCAGAGGCAGAAGCTTATGCAAAAGAAATATTTGAATATAACGATGAGCCTAAAGCAGATAACCAGGGCTATGTTTTCAAGGACTATACCACCCACACAATGAAGGTCTACTATATGGAGCGCGGTGCCGGTGCATCAAACCTCCATATGCGCTTCAACCTTTCTGCTGTAACTCCCGGAAACGTTCTTTTTGCGAAGACTCTTTCCGGCGTAGGTGATGGAGACGATATGGATCTCAGCCTTGTTGAATATCCCTTCCAGATCTTTTATAAGGTGCAGGAATCCGACGAGCGTTGGATTCCTTTGTCGGATAAAGATGAAAGCGGAAAGATATCTGTCAAATATCAGAATTCTACACAGACTGTTCGTTATGCAAGCACCTATGTGCCTCCAAGCGGCGGAAAACCGTATGATAATGTGTTCTTCCTGGTGCCGGGAAGAAATATTGAGATCAATTTCCCGGATAACGCGATGTACTATTATGTCGTTGAGTGTGCTGTGAATTCGGATATTTACGATCTGAACAATCCTACAGCCAATAACGGTACTGTTCATTTGCAAACTATTGAAGTTTTCGGAAATATCAAGGATCTGAAAACTGCTGCCGCTCAGGTTAGTATGCAGCCGACTATCGCCTTTGATAATAAGCTGCAAACCGGAATGGTAAGAACGCTGAATATTAAAAAGAATCTGTACAATGAGAACTATGATGACAGCAAAACAGATGCGCAAAATGAGGGGAACCTGCTCAGATATGATCCGAAGGCAACAACAGGTCTCTCAACGGTAGATAATACACGATTCAAGTATCGCTTGTCATTCTATGATGAAGCCTCCAAAAAATGGGAGCCCGCTGATCTGCACAGGTATTATCTTACCGATCCGGAAGGCTACTTTGTTGTATGGGAGCCTGATACTTCAAATCCCGGTGAGGGCTGGTACGAAAGGTATAACATCGGTACAGATGAAACTCCGGTCTATGTGACAGATGCTTCAACTCTTTCACAGGAACAGAAGCAGAACATCACAATATACACCTCACGCTTTGGTGCTATCGACGACGTACCTGCCGGATATACGGTAAAGGTGCCCGGTCTTATAGTGGGAACAAAGTTTTTGGTCGAGGAAAGAGACTACGAGATACCCGTTGGATATGATCTGATAAAATATAAATGCAGATCAGCATTGGTAAACGGCTCTGAAGAACAGAATTCCTACCAGACATTGAGTGCGGATGAAAGTGCTGGTATGATAGTCGGCGGCTCAGACGCATTTATGGATGTCAGCAACCGCCGCGGTATCGGTCTTGAAGCCGATAAGGTGTGGAGCGATGCTGATTTCACAAGCTCTCATGATAAAATATATGTTGCGGTATTCCTCGGCGACAGCACAGTGCCGCTCCCCGGAACGGTCATTGAGCTTGAATCTCCCGAAACAAGGGCAAAGTATTTCTTTGAAAGCCTCCAGCCCGGATATTCACTTTCAGATTACCATATCTATGAGGTCAAGCTGGAGGGAGCTGTTGTACAAAAGGCTAACGCTGACGATAAAATAGGAAAGGTCACTTCGTACACCTCACTGACAAAGCTTGGGAACGGTGAGATGCTGAGTGGGTTCAGCGTTACAGACAATGACGGCGACACAGTGACGGACGATTTTACCGTAGGCTATGCTGTCGGCGATGAGGTCGCAACAGGTGAGACCGGAAATGCTAACGTCCGTATCGACACTATCCACAACAAGCGCAAGGGCGGACTTGAGATAAACCTCTACCAGTGGAACACCTCCGCTGACCCTGATTCTGCCGAAATACCGCTTTCCGGAGGCAAATTCGAGATAACCGTCAATTCCGTTACGAAGACCTATGAATCGGACGGAAGCGGAAATGTTACCGTACTTTACGGTTTGCAATCGGGCGACGAGATAACTGTCAGGGAAATAGTATCGCCGAGAGGCTTCGTCGGCATGAAAGAGCCGGTGAGCTTCACGATCACGGGCTATGACGGAAATTATAGTATTGATTCATGGAACAACGTGAACGATACAGTGGACGCTCCTGATGATGTCGACGTAAATAATAAGGCTGACGGAAGGAACTGGGCTGAGTATTCAACGACAGAGAGCGTAATGATTGCAAAGATAGATATCTACAATAAGCCGTTTACTTTCAATGTAAAGAAGATCGACGGTTCAACAAGAGCTCCGCTTGAGGGCGTTGAGTTCAGGCTCTTCAAGGACGCCAGCATACTGGGCGTTATGCAGAAAGCCTTCGATCCTATGGCAGGCTATGAAAGCCTCATGACAGATAACGCCGGTATTATCCCGAAGATCGACAATACACTTCCTCCGCTCAAGGATAATAAACGCTATTATCTGACGGAGAGCCGTCCTAAAGACGGGTATGCGGTGCTTGAAGAAGATGTGATATTCACAGTCAGCCAGCTTGGCATCATTGATTGTGAAAACAGTGAGCTCCTCACTATATCCGAGGAGCAGATCGGCAATACTCTCCATGTGACGTATACTATCAGCGTACCGAATACAACTTCATCATGTGAATACTACTTCAGCATCGAAAAACTGAGTCTCCTTGACTCATATATCCACAGCACCGATGATGAGCAGAAATTCATTTTCAGAGTTGATTATTTTGTCGAAACTGATACCCATAATCCGGCAAGTACCTTCTATGTGACGCTGAATGCCAACGGTGACTATACCCTTGCGGGCGATCTGCCGTCTACGGACAAGTACAGCTACAATAGGTCAGCAAACACGGTAACAGCTTCGTATACCCCGTATGAAGGCGCCGAAGCGGAATCCTACACATTCGTGCCGGCTGTACGCAGGGGCAGCAGGACCGTAAAGGTCTTGCAGAAGGGTCTGTACAAGGTCACGGAGATAACAAGCTGGTCCAAAACGGACTATGATTTCTGGTCGGGCTCAAATGTCTATAAGGGTACCGACAGCTCAAAGGCGGAAGCACAGGGGACGGCTGCGATGGACGGAAACGACCCCTACGTCTTGTTCAGGATAACGGATACGGACACCGATAAGGCAAACGCCGCTGCTGTAAGCTTTACGAATACCGAGACTGAGTACGCATATCTCAGTTCACAGGCATATGCAGAGAATAAGATCAGCCGAAGCACTACATGAGAAAGGAGGAGCTTTGAATGAGAAAACTGAATAAGAAGCGTCTGGCAGGCGTCAGCGGTATCGCTGCGGTATTGTTCATTGCTCCTCTTATTGTTTTCGCCATGCTGTATAAGAGCGATGTGCGCGAGAACAAGTTCAAGCCGGCAAATGATAATGTCCAGATCGGAGAAAACGGTCAGGATCCTGCCGCCACTCAGGATAATTCCTATACATGGGAACCGGTAACGAACTCCGGCAATGAGATCACCGGCTATTCAGCCGACAAAACGGTCTTTTTCAAAAACGGAAAGAACAGTATTACAGATACGAGAAATAATAACGACGAGTATCTGCGTGTGCGCTTTGTGCCGATGTGGTATGACGGCGAAGGCAATATCTGCGTTATCGACGGCGTATCGGATTACAGCACGGTCTCGCTAAACAGTGAGGTACAGGAAAATGCAACCGCTTTGGTGTACAGCACTATCTCCGGTGCCCCGACTCTCACGCTGCGTCTGAGTCAGAAATGGCATGAAAACTGGACGTTCAATGCAGCAGAACAGTGCTTTTATTACAAGGGACTGCTACGTTCTGATAAAACGACCGATCCGCTTATCGCGAAGGCAGAGATAACCAAGGCTGTTTACGATAAAGCGGAGGGATATTCCATGCAGATAGATGTTCTTGCTGATGCTATCCAGAAGACGGACGGCGATCAGCGCTGGAACGCAACTCCGTAAAGAGATAAGCGACAAGCAGAGCCGGAAGGCTGTGAAGGTCCGCTTGACACCATGAATAAAATAATGCCCACCTGCTATGTATTCGATGCGGCACAGATCATCTGCCGGCTGAATACACAGTATGCGGGCATTTTTTTCAATTTATTCCTTTTTATACACCTTATCTGCAAGTTCAAGTCCGAGGTCTCTCGTTACGCCGTTCACAGCATCGTATGTCCACTCCGCGGCAGAGATGCCGGGCATCTCATTATCGGTGAACACATCGGACGTTGAGATAATGGTGTGCATAGTCAGTTCACCGGGAACGTCATACCATCCTGTGTCGCCCCAGATGTAAAGATATGCGCCTATTTCCTTGAAATGAGGGATATTTTCCTTCAAAATCTGCTGAAAGCGGTCGCCTGCTGCTTCGTTGACCTCCGGCGTGCCGTTATCATAGAGGTTCTGTGCCCTTGCAAGCTCAATGTCACGGACGGAGCAGGCAAAAAGTATCGTCACCTCATCACCGAAGTCCTCGCGGAGAGCGGTAAGACTGTCGAGCACAAGATTATCGGTCGTGAGCCTGTCTGATATCTCAGGCGGACTCTTCCAGACATCAGCCGAAATGCTGTGCCAGTCATCAAGGAGCAGGAGCATTGAATCGACCAGTACCGTCCGGCTCTTTGCATTCGGGAAATAGTTCGTGAAAACATCGTTTGCAAGCAGCGCAGCCGCACCTGCACCTGCACTGAATCCGGTCACGAGGACGGCTTCGGTGCCGCTGATACAGCCAAGCTCCATGCTCTTTCGCATCACGGCGGAATAGTTGGTATAGCCGTGATGACGGAGTATTTTTTTATTGCCGTCCTTGTCAGTGTATTCGAGATCGTTGGTGCCTGAGTGGAAATCGCCTGTTGCATAGGAGAGGACTATCACAGTCCAGTCCTTGAACGGGTTTGCAGCGACAGGAGATGCAATACCGCCGTTGTTCATGAATTTGTTGGCTACTGCGTCAAAAGGAGGTAGCCTCCTGACGAAAAGTTCCTCCTTTGCGGTCGCGGCACTGATGCTGACACCGCCGCCTGCAAAATAGATGATGACCTTGTTTTCGGAGCCTTTGCGGAAAAAAGCTCTGTAGCGGCTGCCGTCTGAACACAGCATATCACTGCCTGTTATCCTGTACCATTTTCCGGTTTTCGGCTCTGCCCGCAATTCAGGATATTGGAGCACAAAGCGATAGATACATAAAAGTATCAGCAGGGCAGACGCGGATATTATAACGATCACTGTCATATTTGTTCACCGCCGACGAGCATATCGTAGGTAACGCCGTACTTTTCGGCGATATCCCTTGCGTAGGACGAACCCTCCGGCTGTGCGAGCGCCACCTTGAATGAACGCTTGCCGTCCTCAGTACGCATGATGAGCGAGGCCGCACCTGCACCTGTACTCTCACGGGTGAGCTCCGCGGCGTCCTCTCCCAGCTTGTGCATATGGGTATTGTATATCGTCCGCACCGGTTTGGTCAGGAGCGCTTTTACGGAATCCCTTGCGATATAGTAGCCCTCCTCGAACGAGGTCGTGGAGAAGGTCTCGTTCAGCAGCAGGAGGCTTTTTTCTGTGGACTGTGAGAATATCTCCCTGAAACGGACGCACTCCTCGCCAAGTCTTCCGAGGTCCATAGTCTTGTCCTCGTCCGCAGGGAAGTGGGTGTAGATGCAGTCGCAGGGAACGTAGCGGAAGCTCTCCGCCGGAACGAAAAGACCTCCCTGAGCCAGCACGAAAAGCTGACCGACAGCCTGCGTTATGGTAGTTTTTCCGCCGCGGTTCGCACCTGTGAGGATATAGACGGTATGCTCCTTGTCGAAGGTGAGGTCGTTGGGCACTATCCCGCTGACGTCCTCCGTGCTCATTGCGAGCCTGAGATTGTAGAAGCCCCTTGCCTGCATGGAAGTCCCGCCCTCGGTTTCCGGCTGTGCCTCGCAGAACACGCAGCCCTTTTCCATGAGACCGCTGATGAATTCCGCACATCTGATGTAATAGATGAACTCCGGAACCAATCCCGAAACACTCACTATCGCCGTATTTGCGTACTTTGTGAGAGTGTCCCGCAGCTTCTTCACAAGGGTGCTGAGCATCTTGTTCACGACCGTATCAAGATAGAAAGTCGAGCCGGACACTGCGCCGTCAGTCATGGCGTTCACGATGGTGGACTTTTCTCTTGCATTTGTCGCAAAGGAGGACTGCACTGCGAGCAGACCTGCCTCGTTCTTCATGTAGTCGAGGACGCCGCGCTTATCCTCGCTGTCGATGAGCTGATAGTGCATATCGCCTTCCCAGTCCGGGGTATCGCGGAGCCTGTCCTTCGAGGCGATAGCATCGGCGAAATTGCTGACGATGCCCGATTTTTTGAAAGGCTTCCTGTTGACGGAGACCAGTCCCATGCTGACGGCTTCAAAGCGCTCATTGACGTTGATGCCGAGGGTCACGCTCTGAACATCAGACGCCTTTATTTTCATCGCGGCGATGTCCTTTTTCATCTCGGCAAAGCAGGCGTCCTCATAAAGCCCGGTAATATGATCTCTCAGCGATATCAGACCCTCGGAAGCTATCCTCTCATCGGAAAGGCAGTCCCGCATGGCTTCGACCGTCCTGATGTAGCCGTCCAGATCATCGAGACGGTGAAAGAGATGCCACAGTCCGAGCTCCTCATCGGAGGTCTTGTGCATGGAGGAGAAATCCTTCATGAACTGTATCTTATCGAAAAGCTGCATCATGGTCTTTCTCAGGTCGGGGAGCCGGAGGATATCCGCAAAGACCTGCCGGCGGTATGCGGCGACATCTGCATCGTCCGTTATCTGCGAGAGAATATTTGTGATAATGCGGCGTTCCCGGACGTCGTCCGAAAGTGCCTGACAAAATGCCTCCAGACCGAGATCGTGCATCACATGATCCGGGAGCCTGCGGTATTCAGGGAATTTTCCGGCTGGCTGCAACAGGCTGAATCCGTTATGCTGAACCATAGCTGTACCCCCCCTCACGCTTTTTTCAGCGGAATGCAGATATAGCTGACCGTATCGGCAGGATCCTTTGCCGGCGGCAGATAGAACTCCAGCGAGTAATTTCCTGCCAATGTGTAGCCCTGCAAAGACGGCAGCCATTCCGACCATATCTGTGTATTGACCTTCTGCATACTGTCAGGCAGAGGTCCCCTGCAAGTGAATATTGCCCAGAGTCCGCCGGGTACCTGATAGGTGCAGCAGCCCTGCGGGATATCCTCCCACGGCATATAAAGGTCTGCTATCCAGTAGTCGAAGGTTTTGCCGTCCATATCGGTGCAAATGCCGAACATTCCCTTCAAGCCCTTCATGTCCGCTGCCCACTCGCCCCAGAATCCCGGTATCTCCTTGTAGCTCGTCTCGGCGTTGAACCGCTTTTTGATGCCTACTACCGTAAACGGTGCCTTTTCAACTATCTTATAATCCAGCATATTTCCGCCCTCCAATGTGATCTTGATGTGCAGAGGTGCAAATGACCGCAGATTTGCACCTGATTCTCTTGCCTGTGCCGGGGTGATGCCGTGAAAGCGCTGGAAAGCCTTTGCGAAGCTGTCAGGGGAATCGTAGCCGTACTTTGCGCCAATGTCGATGACCTTGCGGTCCGAGCAGGCAAGCTCCTGCGCTGCCAGTGTCATGCGGCGGGCACGAATGTATTCTCCGACGGTCATACCGCACAAAGCACCGAAGATTCGCTGATAATAGAACGGGGAAAGTGCGGCATATCTTGCGATATCCCCGATATTCAGCTCATTCGGCAGGTTTTGCTCGATATAGTCAATGGAAGCCTGAAATCCTTCGATCCAGTCTTTCATAACAGTCACCTCATTCTGTTCAAGTTGATTTTATCACATCGGGAGGGTTTTGTCCCGACTTTTTGTGCACTCTTTGTCAGTCCCGGAAGCCCGGAACGGTAATATGCGTGAGAAAACGGCTTTTCCCGCATACGGACGGCTCCTTCCGCTGAAGCCTGAACGGACAGAGTACGTCTTAAATAAATTATAACAGTAAAAAAGTCCGATGTCAATTAAATGCGTTCGCGGCTTGACATACGGCAGTTATTATGTTAAAATATCAATACAGAAATATCCCGAAGGAGGTAAAATCATGGCAAACAACACAAATCCATATTCAGGAACTCAGACCGAAAAGAACCTTAAAGCTGCATTCGCAGGCGAATCTGAGGCGAGAAACAAGTACACCTACTTTGCTTCAAAGGCGAAAAAGGAGGGCTTTGAGCAGATAGCTGCCCTGTTCCTGAAAACTGCCGACAATGAAAAGGAACACGCAAAGCTGTGGTTCAAGGAGCTCAACGGTATAGGCTCTACCGCTGAAAATCTTGAAGCTGCTGCCGACGGAGAGAATTTCGAGTGGACCGATATGTACGAGGAATTCGCAAAAACTGCCGAAGCTGAGGGCTTTCCGGAGCTTGCAGCTAAGTTCAGAGGCGTTGCTGCTATCGAGAAGCATCACGAAGAACGCTACCGTGCGCTTCTGAAGAATATTGAGATGCAGGAGGTATTCAGCAAGAGCTCCGTAAAGGTGTGGGAATGCCGCAACTGCGGACATATCGTGGTAGGGGAGAAGGCTCCCGAGGTATGTCCTGTATGTGCTCACCCGCAGTCCTATTTCGAGATAAACGCGGAGAATTACTGAGCAGATGCAGTACCGTCTGCGGAAATGGACGGTGCTGATAAAGAGGCTTTGCATCTTTGAGGAAAAGGCTGTGTAACCGTCAGATTATGCAGCCTTTCTCTTTTAGGCATTCATACACATACCGGACCGATAAGGAGGAAGCACTGTGGCTTTTGATTACAAGAAGGAATACAAGGAATTCTATGTCCCGAAGGACAAGCCGGGGATAGTTGAAGTACCGCGGATGAACTATATCGCCGTCCGCGGAAAGGGCGACCCGAATGAGGAAAACGGCGCATACAAGCGTTCGATAGAGCTGCTTTACGGCATAGGCTACACCATAAAGATGAGCAAAAAGGGGAGCCGTCAGATAGAGGGCTACTTCGACTTTGTCGTGCCGCCGCTGGAGGGCTTCTGGTGGCAGGAGGACAAGGACAGCATCGACTACGCTCACAAGGAGGATTTCCGCTGGATATCGGTGATACGCCTTCCGGATTTCGTCACAAGAGGGGACTTCAACTGGGCTGTTGAGGAGGCTTCGCGCAAGAAGAAGTCAGACTTCTCTGCGGTGGAGTTCCTGACCTACGACGAGGGACTGTGCGTACAGTGTATGCACATCGGCTCCTTCGACAGCGAGCCGGAAACGGTCGCACTCATGCACGAATACATGGAAAAGCAGGGGTATGTGCTCGATATCTCGGACAAGCGTCTGCACCACGAGATATACCTCAGCGATGCAAGAAAGGTCGAACCCGACAAGCTGAAAACGGTAATCAGGCACCCGATAGCTCCTAAGTAATATTCATAATATCCACTTTTTGTGCGGTTTATGGGTTGATTATATTATTCAAATGGTATATAATCAACACATATTTACTGAAAGGAGTTTTGCCCCTCTATGCGAAATGTACTTTTTAAGCGTCTGACCTCCCTTTCTCTCTCTGCGGCTATCCTTGCAGGCTTGGCACCTGTAAGTGAACCGCGGTTCGGTTCGTACGCTGCTTCCACCACGATCCAGGACTTCGAGCTCTCAGACATCACTATGACAGACAGCTACAGCGTCAATGCCTTTGAAAAGGAGATGGACTACCTCCTCGCGTTCGATACCAACAAGCTTCTTGCAGGCTTCCGTGACAACGCAGGGCTCAGCACAAACGGCGCAACTCGTTACGGCGGCTGGGAAAACACCAACATCGCCGGTCACTGCGTGGGTCACTACCTCACCGCCCTCGCACAGGCTTATCAGAACCCGTCCCTCGACAGTGAGGCAAGGAGTGCTCTCGAAGCGAGAATGAAAACACTCGTTGACGAAATGAGGATATGCCAGAAGAACTCGAAGGGCAAGCCGGGCTTCATATGGGCTGCTCCCAAGCCCTCGGACGGCAATGTCGAGCGCCAGTTCGACCGAGTTGAGGTCGGCAAGGCTAACATCTTCGACGATGCATGGGTACCGTGGTACACGATGCACAAGCTCATTGCGGGTATCGTCGATGTCTACAATTCGACGGGCTATGCTCCCGCAAAGGAGCTTGCCTCCGGGCTCGGAGACTGGGTCTACAACAGGACAAAGGGCTGGAGCGAGCAGACGCGCAATACTGTTCTGTCCATTGAGTACGGCGGAATGAACGACTGTCTGTACGACCTCTACCTCATCACCGGCAAGGACGAACACGCTGCCGCTGCCCACGTTTTTGACGAGACAAGGCTGCACGAGGCTGTTCTTACCGGAGGCGCAAACGTCCTCAACGGCAAACACGCCAATACAACTATCCCGAAGTTCCTCGGTGCCCTCAAGCGCTATATCGCCCTCGACGGCAAGACGGTTAACGGTGAGAAGATAGATGCCTCCCGCTATCTGCAATACGCTGAGGCCTTCTGGGACATGGTCGTTACCCACCATACTTACATCACTGGCGGAAACAGCGAGTGGGAGCACTTCGGCATGGACGATGTTCTCGATGCAGAGCGCACGAACTGCAACTGCGAGACCTGCAACTCCTACAATATGCTGAAGCTCAGCCGTGAGCTTTTCAAGATAACCGGCGATGTCAAGTACATGGACTTCTACGAGAACACCTACTACAACTCCATACTGTCCTCGCAGAACCCCGAGACAGGCATGACCACCTACTTCCAGCCTATGGCGACCGGCTATTTCAAGGTCTACGGTACGCGCTGGGACAAGTTCTGGTGCTGCACCGGAAGCGGCATGGAAAACTTCACCAAGCTCGGCGACACCATTTATATGCACGACGATGACAAGCTCTACGTCAATATGTATCAGAGCTCCATACTCAACTGGGCTGACAAGGACCTGAAAATAACGCAGGAAAGCACTATCCCCGAGGGTGAGACCACCACTTTCACCATAGGCGGCAGTGCCTCTGTTGAGTTCCGTTTCCGCATTCCCGACTGGAAAGCCGGCAATATGACCGTCAAGGTGAACGGTCAGAAGTACAGCTACAAGACCGTTGACGGCTATGCTCAGGTAACAGGCGATTTTCAGAACGGCGACCAGATAGAGCTCACTATCCCGGAGGCTGTAAAGGCTTACGCGCTTCCGGACAAAAACACCGTTTACGGCTTCAAATACGGTCCCGTGGTGCTCAGTGCAGAGCTCGGCAAGGAGAATATGGCGACAGGTTCGACAGGTATGTGGGTGACCACTCCGAAGGAGAAGATCACTCCCTCCGAAAATATCCGTATATCCGATAATAAGCTGTCAGTCGGAACATTCATGTACGATATCGACGACTATCTCGTGAAGGACGGCTCCTCGCTGAAATTCACGCTCAAAGGCACTGACCACGACCTCACGTTCACGCCTCACTACAAGCAGTATCAGCAGAGATACGGCATATACTGGAATTTCCAGGCGAGCGGAACGGCAGTTGACAAGCCTCCGCGCTCGAAAAAGACAGTTGTTGATACGGTTCAGCCGGGTTACGGTCAGTACGAGAACGACGACCTCCACGCTATGGAGGAGAAGAATACTCAGGGCGTTACCGATGACAGCACCTACCGTTACGCGGAAAAAGGCGGCTATTTCAAGTACCGCATGGCTGTTGACAAGGACGCCGATTACAATATCCTCACAGTGAAGTTCCGCAAGTCTGACAACGAAAAGACTATCCGCATAACTGCCGGCGATGCTATTATCTATCAGCATGAACTCTATGTCAGCAATGATGCTCCGGACGTCTACGATGTACAGATACTTCTTCCTTCCGAGGTAATGGAAAATTATGTTGAGCACATCACCGCTGACGGCGAGGAATACGATGTAGTAACTATCGGCTTCTCCGGAATTAACGGTGAGGAGTCCGCAAAGGTATGCGATTTTATCTACATGACGGCACAGAGGACAAACTACGAATATGACAGCAGCATTGCCTATTTCGTTGACTGCGGCGACCACGATACCTCGACCACCTCCGGCAGAGATATGCTCGGCTTCTACAACAGCGTTACCGAGCAGCTCTACGGCATCGACCCTGTTACCGGTATGACATGGGGACTTATCGACGATCCCAACGACCAGTACAACGGCAGCTCCAAGAGCGGCGGTCTCTACACAGCAAACACATGGTGCGATGAGTACCACACCGCTGACGGTCGGGACAAAACGGCTACCTACCGCTATACAAAGAACCAGTACGAAAACGATATTGACAGGCGGCTTGACTACGGATTTCAGCTCCCGGACGGAAAATACGAAGTTGAAATGTGTTTCAGTGATCCGTGGGGCTGCTCCACTAAGCCTTCGATCTATACCGCTTACGATACGAATTCCCGGGAACTCATCAAGAGCGGCTGTGCGACCGACGGCAAAACTCCCACCACATTTGAGCTTACCTCAACAGGCGGCGGAGTTCAGTTCACTCTCACCTCGGATGACAAGGCTATCAACATCAACTACATCATTATCCGCACCCTTGAACAGGAACCGCTCCCGCTCGTTACGGCAGGGGAAGACGATATCCTCAGAGGTGATGCGAATTGTGACGGCGAGGTCAATATGGCGGACGCAGTGTTCATCATGCAGACTATCGGCAATCCAGACAAGTACAGTCTCACCGGAAAGGGCGAGAAAAACGCCGATGTTGACGGCACAGAGGGCGTTACCAATAAGGACGCTCTCCGTATCCAGCAGTTCAAGCTCGGTATCATAGATGTGCTGTAAAAATAACGCTAACGCAGGACGGTGACCCCGTCCTGCGATTTTTGTTAATTTTTTTTTTTTTTTTGCATTGGACGCTTTTGTTCGAAAAATACTTGCAAACGGCAGGTGAATGTGGTATAATTTATATGAATGAGTATACAAAAATGTAAAGGAGGGGATCGGTCCTATGGCTCAGGACAGCATGGATTATTTATGGCTGCATGACCTTTTGAACGATGTAATATCGCTCACGACAGAAGAAAAACGTGCTGAACTCATGGAAAAGTACCGCCTTGAGCATAAAAGTGAGACAGATCAGCTTATCATTCAGGACGTTGATGTTATTTCAGAGCTGATTCTCCACTCCAAGAACAATGGCAGTCTCCTTGACCACAGGCTCTCTGCCCTTACCGAGGAGGAACGTGCCGAGCTGGCTGAGACTGAGCATATCATAGACGAGAACCTGTTCGATTATTACTTCCAGCCGATAGTCAATACTACCGACGGCGAGATATATTCCTACGAAGCTCTCATGAGACCCAAGAGTTCCATGAAGCTTACGCCCATGCACATTCTGAAATATGCCGGACTTGTGAACCGTCTCTCCGATATCGAACGTGGTACCTTCATGAACGTGCTCGGTATCATTGACCTCCGCAAGGAAGATTTTCTCGGAAAATTCGTCTTCATCAACAGCATTCCCGAGGCCAAGCTCAATGTTGAGGACTTCAGGAACGTTACAAGGCTCCTGCTGAAACACGCCGATACTGCCGTAGTCGAGATGACAGAGCAGTCCGAGGTCGATGACGAGAGCCTCGAGAAGCTCAAGGAACGCTACAGGAACATGGGCATAAAAATGGCTATCGACGATTACGGCTCCGGCTACTCAAACGCCGGCAACCTTCTCAGGTATATGCCGAATTTCGTCAAGATCGACCGTTCACTGCTAAGCGGAATTCAGAACAGTCCGAAAAAGCGCCATTTTGTAAGGGAGATAATCCAGTTCTGCCACGATAACGATATACTTGCGCTTGCTGAGGGCGTTGAAACTGCCGAGGAGCTGCACACCGTGATAATGCTCGGCGCAGACCTCGTTCAGGGCTACTACACGGCAAGACCTGCCCCGGAGATAATCGACTCTATCCCCGAGGCTATCAAGCAGATGATAAAGCGCTATCATCAGGAACGTGAGGACGGTATCGGTCAGCAGGTCTACCTCGCTGACTGTGCTGAACGCATCGTGCTCGAAAGGCTCATGCAGTCGAAGATGAAGCGTATCGTCATCGGTGCCAACGGAAACGGCGATGTTATCGTCGAGGGCGATCCTACCGTTGACACGCAGATGCACATTGAGACAAAGAAGGACTTCTCAGGCAAGATCACGCTCGAGAATGCTTGGCTCACAAGTATCAAGAACAGACCCTGCATCGACATCGGTGAGGACAACAACGTAACAATCGTCCTCAGAGGCGATAACAAGCTCGACCTTGGCGGTATACGCGTTCCGGAATCCTCGAAGCTCACGATCGCGGGCGAGGGCAAGCTCGAAATAGACCTCGATTCCAATGAGTACTACGGCATTGGAAACGGCATCGGACTTCTTCACGGTGAGCTCGTATTTGAGCAGTCCGGCAGAATAACCATAAATTCAAAGGGACAGACCGGTATCGCGATAGGCTCCGGAAACGGCGGTATCATCAGGATAAACGCCGGACAGTACCGTCTGAACCTGCAAGGTGATGTTATCGTCGGCATCGGCTCGCTCTATTCCGACAACGAGCTCGTTATCCACGACTGTGATATCGGCATGGAGATGACTGCCGCAAGAGGCACGGCGATAGGTTCTATCGGAAGAAACAACGATATCACTATATTCAAGACCTCGGCGAAGATATTCATGTCTGGAATCGAGCTTGTGGGTATCGGTACTCTTGACGGCGAGAAGACCAGTATCAATGTGCGCGAGGCGAGCTGCTTCGTGAATATCAAGGGCGAACGCTGCGCTGCCTTTGCCGCTCTGGAGGGCAAGAGCAATATCTCCGTCACACAGGCAGGTGTAAGCCTTACCGTCAGCGGAAAGCAGGCTCTCGGAGCAGGCGGCTTCACCGGAGATACCTCGATGCGTCAGGAGACCGCGGAGATACACATTACGCTCAATACTCCCATTGACGTTATGGAGTACATCGACCGCAGCCGTGCGGAGTTCATCAGCGGACAGATTATTCTTACCCACAACGGTGAGGATATCGTAAGCCGGAAGATAGACTGAACTATAATATCAATACGAAAAAGCAGAACGCGACATTTTGTGCTCTGCTTTTTTTATAAATTCAGTATAATATGTCAGTGGATTGTTTGCATTATCCACCATAACTGCATAATGTGGGTTGAAAGACAAAAAGAATTGTGTTAGAATATCATTAATAAGTAAATAAACTTACATAGTTTTCAAAAAATCTATTTTAAGGAGGATATTAAAAATGAAGATCCTTGGCAAACTCAAAGCGGCTTTAGCCGGGACGGTTGCCGGAACGATGATAATCTCTTCGTCATCGTTTGCACCTGCAACCACTCAGGAGGCTGCTGCCGCAGGTACCTGTACTATCAATACTAATAAGCTGTATCAGTCCATTGACGGCTTCGGTGGTATCAATCACCCCGAGTGGTACGGCGACCTTACTGCTGCTGACCGGGAGATCGCTTTCGGAAACGGTGACGGACAGCTCGGCTGCTCCATTCTTCGTATCTTTGTAAACCCCGATAAAAATCAGTGGAACAAAGCTCTTCCGACTGCTCAGTACGCTACCAAGCACGGCATCACGGTATTCGCATCACCTTGGGAGCCGCCGTCGAACCTCGCTGAAAACGGCAGCGCTTACGGCGGTAAGCTCCATCTTCCCAAGAGCAACTACGCCGCTTATGCGGATCACCTTAACAACTTCGGTAAATATATGAAGGATAACGGCGTTGACCTCTATTCCGTTTCAGTTCAGAATGAGCCTGATTACGCTAAGGAGTGGACAGCCTGGACTCCGGACGAGACTACTGACTTCATCGCTAACTATGGCGACAGGATCACAAGCACAAGGCTTATGTCGCCTGAATCATTCCAGTACGGCGCATGGGGCAACGGTAAGGACTACTACAAAAAGATCCTTAATAACGCAAAGGCTTATGAAAACTGCGATCTCTTCGGAACTCACTTCTATGGCACTCCCAGAAACAAGATGGACTTCCCGGAGCTCGAAAGCTGCGGCAAGAAGCTCTGGATGACTGAGGTCTATGTTCCGGACAGCAAAGTTGATGCTAATAAGTGGCCTGATAACCTTGAGCAGGCTGTAAATATCCACGATGCACTCGTTGTCGGCGGTATGCAGGCTTACGTTGTATGGCCTCTCCGTCGTAATTACAGTATCATCTATGAGTCAACACACAGCGTTTCAAAGCGCGGATATATTTTCGGTCAGTATTCTAAGTACATTCGTCCCGGCGACTACCGTATCGACTGTACAGAGTCACCTGAGAGCAACATCTTCATTTCTGCTTACAAGCACAGCGATACTCAGATCGAGATCGTTGCTATCAACAAGGGCGATAACGAGATCAACCAGGTATTCGATATAACCGGCAGATCTATCACTAACGTTGACCGCTACAGAACATCAGGAAGCGAGAACCACGCTCCTACTAAGAATATGAGCGCAAGCGGTTCCGGCTTCAATGCACAGCTTCCCTCAAAGAGCGTTTCCACATTCATCGTTACCCTCAAGAGCGACGGCAAGGAGCTTCCGCCCTATACCGACGGTCCTGTTCAGAGAGACCCCATCACTCCCGATGAGAACGGCTACTACTACCACGACACATTCGAGACCGGTACAGATGACTGGGAATCCCGCGGCGGTTCTGAAATTGCACTCAGCGGCCGTATCCCTTATGCCGGCGGTGAAGCACTTCTCGTTCAGAACCGTGAAAAGGCTTGGCAGGGCGTTCAGAAGTCGCTCGATTCCCTCACCTTCAAGGGCGGCGAGACCTACAGCTTCAGCGTTATAGCTGCAACTGCCGGTGAGAATACGGAAATGATGCTCTCACTCGAGTATAAGGACGCCTCCGGTACTACTAAGTACGACCACATCGCTTCCGCTAAAACCGGAACCGACAAGTACGTTCAGCTCGCAAATCAGAACTTCACCCTTCCCGAGGGCTCTGGATATATCCTCTACGTTGAGACAGAGGAAGGGACAACCGATAACTTCTACATTGATGAAGCTATCGTTGCGGTTAAGGGCACAAAGATAAACGGACCTGCTGAGGAAATAGTAACAACTACTACCACCACCACAACAACTACAACAACTACCACAACCACTACGACGACTACTACATCTACAACTACAACTACTACAGATACTACCACCTCCACAACAACTACTACAACTCCTCCCTCTGATGTTCAGGTATCACTCCTCGGCGATGCAAACTGCGATGATCAGGTAAATATGGCAGATGCAGTTTTCATCATGCAGTGCATCACAAATCCCGATAAGTATAAGCTCACACCTGTCGGCGAAAAGAACGCGGACGTTGATTTCAGCAACGATATCACCAATAAGGACGCTCTGAAAATTCAGAAGTTCAAGCTTGGTATCATAACCTCGCTGCAATAAGACATTATCCCTCCAAAATATAATTTTATAGCGAATGCTCTCAGCAATGAGGGCATTTTGCTTTGCTGAAAAAGTGCAGCCTTTAACTGAGTTGATTATTTGGAAGTATCTCAGGATTATTGAGGTGAGCATTTTTGATGAAGGTACTTTCAAACTCTATTCAAAGCCTTACTTTAGTTTTTTTCGTGGCGGTACAAAATTAGCGCTACCCGAAAAAGGCAGCGCTTTGTTTTTCTTTCAAGAACCGTGTACCGTCACGGAAAAAACCATAATAAAGTCTTTGGAAAGGGGTTCGGGGTGACTCCCCGCAGTGCGGGGAGATGTCAGCGAAGCTGACAGAGGGGACCGCCGCCGTGA
>CACYSQ010000029.1 GCA_902777125.1 Ruminococcus flavefaciens | reverse complement strand
AAAACCATAATAAAGTCTTTGGAAAGGGGTCTGGGGAAGAACCTTTCCTCAGAAAGGTTTTCCCCAGTTAGTTCTCATAATACTTCCATATGAGTATCACGGTTACGGCGTCCTTTTCAGTTTATATCTGCGAGAATACCTCGCCTATTTTGCTGTCAATGACGAGGTCGGCGTTGCTGTCCATCTGCGTCGGCGCCATGTTGATTATCACAAGGTTATCGCCCCGGAAATAGCGGACAAGTCCCGCCGCAGGGTAGACATTCAGCGAAGTACCGCCGATTATCAGCGTATCCGCATTGGATATCGCACTGACAGCTCCGGAAACTACCGCATCGTCGAGCCCCTCCTCATACAGAACAACATCCGGCTTTATAATGCCGCCGCACTCGCATCTGGGTATGCCCTCAGAGCCGGTAATTGCCTCTAATCCGTAGAATTTCCGGCACTTCATGCAGTTGTTCCGCAGAACGCTCCCGTGCAGCTCGTAGACCCTTTTGCTGCCGGCAGCCTGATGGAGACCGTCGATATTCTGGGTGACTATCGCGGAGAGCTTACCCTTTTCCTCAAGCTCGGCAAGCTTCAGGTGTGCGGCATTCGGCTTTGCCGATGTGCAGATCATTTTCGCACGGTAAAAGCGGTAGAATTCATCCGTTTTCTTCATGAAGAAGGTGTGGCTGAGAATGGTCTCGGGCGGGTATTTCCACTGCTGATTGTAGAGACCGTCAACGCTTCTGAAATCGGGGATACCGCTTTCTGTGGAAACGCCTGCACCTCCGAAAAACACAATATTGTGCGACCGCTCAACGATACCGCGGAGCTTTTCGATCTTGTCGTCCATGACATCAGCCTCCCATTATCTTGACATAGAATTTTCTTGTGCGCGGACCGTCAAATTCGCAGAAGTAGATGTTCTGCCATGTGCCGAGAAGGGGTTTTCCGCCGGCGATGATAATGGTCTCGCTCGCACCGATAGTCGAGGATTTTATGTGGGCATCGGAATTGCCCTCAGCGTGCCGGAAAGCGCTCAGCTCGGGGAAGGATCTGTCCATTCCAAGCACAAAATCGGCCTTTACGTCGGGGTCAGCGTTCTCGTTTATAGTTATCGCGGCTGTGGTGTGGGGACAGAATATCACGCAGAGTCCCTCAAGAACTCCGCTCTCCATGATAGCCTCTGTCACCTCGTTTGTAATGTCAACAAGTCCCTCCTCGGGGGTGCTCAGTTTGAAATCGAACAACATATCTGTTACCTCCGTTTTTGTTCATCTTTGTGGTGCCTGCAAATTTCGGAAAGCGGACATTCTCCGCATTTCGGGCTTCTTGCACGGCAGATGTCCCTGCCGAAAAACACAATTCTGTGGCAGAAAAGGTTTGACTTTGCCGGGGCAAGGAGCTTCCGCAGGTCACGCTCGACCTTTGCCGGTTCGGTCTCGGAGGTAAGTCCGAGCCTGCCGGAAATTCTTATGCAGTGTGTGTCGGTGACGACGGCAGGCTTGCCGAAAACGTCGCCGAGAATGAGGTTCGCGGTCTTTCTGCCGACTCCCGGCAGGCTGAGGAGCTCCTCCATAGTGCCGGGCACCTCGCCTCCGAAGTCACTGATGAGGCGCTGTGCCGTTTCCCTGAGACTTTTCGCCTTTGTACGGTAAAATCCGCAGGGACGGACGTCCTGCTCGAGCTCCGTGAGGTCAGCCTCCGCGAAGCTTTCGAGGGTTGGATATTTCTTGAAAAGCGTCTGCGTCACGATGTTGACCCTCGCATCGGTACACTGAGCCGCAAGCCTTGTCGCAAACAGCAGTTCGTAGGGCTTTTCGTAGTCGAGGGTGCAGACCGCATCGGGGTAGAGCTTTTCGAGGGCAGCTTCCGCAAGGACAGCCCTTTCCTTTTTAGTCATGGTCGTTGCTCACACTCCCTTCGGCTATATTACGGCGTTTTCTGAGGATATCGTCGTATACGCGGTACATCTTCTGGACGGTATTTTCGAGGAAGTAGTAGTGCTTTATGTAGAAGCCGAGAAGCACGATAATTATGGTCACAAGCAGCAGCATTGCCGGATTTTCGGTAAAGATCACGATGCCCATGAATATCGAGAGTATCAGTGCGAACATCATCGTTACAAGGAAGTGGACTATCCTTTCGTGCTGCATGAACGCGATCTTGTCCTTATGTTCAGCCATTATCTCGTCGAGCCCGGCGCAGTCGGAGCACTTATCGAGCCTTTCCTGAACGTATTTCATATAATTTTTTAGGTATTCGGTCATAGCTGATCGCCTCCTGTGTATGTTCATATTATACATCTTTTTGCTGCAAATGTCAATACATTTGCAGTAATCAGTGAGCAGCAGACAGCATTTCCGGGTGCAGACGGATAATATCCTCCCCTGCTAATTTCTGCTTGCTATTTCGGAAAAAGTATGTTATAATATTGTCATACTTATGCACCGTCCCGGTACGGCGCGGAAAACGGAGGTATTTTTTATGAGAGCAGTCGTAACTGTTATAGGCAAGGACACGGTCGGTATCCTTCACAAGGTCAGCGGTATCTGCGCTGAGTACAACGTCAACGTTATCGAGGTGACACAGAGCGTTCTCCAGGATATGTTCGCAATGATAATGCTTGTGGATATAACCGCTATAAATGCGGATTTCGCAAAGCTCGTTGAACGCATGGACTCCCTCGGAAAGGAGCTCGGTCTCTCTATCCACACCATGCACGAGGACATCTTCAACTCCATGCACACAGTCTGAACAGTGAAGAAATTGAGAATTCAAAATGGAGAATTATTGTGTCTTCTGACGCAGACTGATTTAAATATTATCGCCGACAGGCGATACATTAATTCTCAATTCTCAATTCTCAATTATCAATTCTCAATTCATAAAATAATGAAAGGGTAAAATAAAATGCTCAACGCTTATAATATACTCGAAACTATTAGAATGATACAGGACGAATACCTCGATATCCGTACTATCACAATGGGTATCTCCCTCCTCGACTGTATCGACACCGATATCGACAAAGCCTGTGAAAAGGTCTACAACAAGATAGTTTCAAGGGCAGGCAATCTCGTTGCCGTAGGTCAGCAGATCGAGACCGAATACGGTATCCCGATAGTCAACAAGAGAATTTCCGTTACGCCTGTCGCAATGCTCTGTGCAGCCTGTCCGGACGGCGATCCCGTCAAGTTCGCAAAGGCTCTCCAGAGAGCTGCCGATACCTGCGGAGTAAACTTCATCGGAGGCTATTCAGCACTCGTCCACAAGGGCTTCAGTGCCGGTGATATGGCGCTTATCAGGTCTATCCCGGAGGCTCTTGACGTTACCCAGAACCTCTGCTCATCAGTCAATATCGGTTCGACCAAGTCCGGCATCAATATGGACGCCGTAAAGATCATGGGTCAGATAGTTAAGCAGTCCGCCGAGAGAACTGCCGACCGCGACTGCATAGGTCCCGCAAAGCTCGTGGTGTTCTGCAATGCCGTCGAGGATAACCCCTTCATGGCAGGTGCTTTCCACGGCGTAGGCGAGCCTGACTGTGAGATACACGTCGGCGTATCCGGACCCGGAGTTGTCCGTGCAGCCCTCACAAAGTACCCTGATGCCACCATTGACGAGATAGCAGACGTCATCAAAAAGACCGCATTCAAGATAACCCGTATGGGACAGCTCGTCGGAGCAAGAGCCTCCGAGCTTCTGGGAGTTCCCTTCGGCATAGTTGACCTCTCTCTCGCACCCACACCTGCGGTCGGAGACAGCGTTGCCCATATCCTCGAGGAAATGGGACTTGAAATGTGCGGTACCCACGGCACTACCGCCTGTCTTGCAATGCTCAACGATGCCGTAAAGAAGGGCGGAGTCATGGCTTCCTCAACAGTCGGAGGACTTTCCGGCGCATTTATCCCCGTTTCCGAGGACGCAGGCATGATAGACGCGGCAACTGCCGGTGTTCTCAGCCTCGAAAAGCTCGAAGCAATGACCGCGGTCTGCTCAGTCGGACTTGATATGATAGTAGTTCCCGGCGATATCACTCCCGAGACCATTTCCGCTATCATCGCGGACGAGGCAGCTATCGGCATGGTCAACTCCAAGACCACTGCGGTGCGTCTTATCCCTGCTATCGGCAAAAAAGAAGGCGAGACCCTCGAATTCGGCGGACTTCTGGGAAGCGGTCCCGTTATGCCTATCCGGGAGAAGTCCCCTGCGAAGTTCATCGACCGCGGCGGACGTATCCCTGCACCGATGCAGAGCCTCAAGAACTGAACAGGCATACGCCTGTTTTCCACGCTGCCGCAGGTTACGAATATACCGGCAGCAAACTGTAGGGAACGCCGCCCTCGGCGTTCCTAAGCAGGGACGAACATCGTTCGCCCGTGCCGTTTGTATTTATTCCCGGCAGCGTGTCCGTTAACCCCCGGGCGCACGGAATGCGCCCCTACAGCAATTCAATTCCGTCCGCGTCGGCGGACACCGAAATTATTCACTATTACTAATTCCGTTCCGGAGGTGCGACATGGATATCATAAAGGCTGATACATCTATGGCAGAGGCAGTCAGAAATATAGTCCGCACCACGATAAACGCCATATATCCGCATTATTACCCTGCCGGTGCGGTGCGGTTCTTCCTCGAACACCACAGCGATGAGAAGATCATCAGCGACATTAGAGCCGGAAAGGTCTGGCTGCTGCTCACGGACGAGGACGTACCTGCCGGAACCGTTACCGTAGACGGCAATGATATCGGCAGACTGTTTGTACTTCCCGGATATCAGGGCAAGGGCTTCGGCGGAAAGCTTCTGCGTTTTGCCGAGGAAAAGGTTTTCGCTGAATACGATGAAGCCGTCCTCGATTCATCGCTCCCGGCAAAGCAGATCTACCTGAAAAAAGGCTATATACCGCAGGATTACCATATCATCGACGCTTTCGGAGACCATCTCTGCTTCGATAGTATGCTGAAGAAAAAAGAGGACCTTGAAAGTGGACTTTTATGAGATACCGCCGCTTTTCGGCATTGACGGCACTGCGGAGATCGTCCCGGTCGGCAGCGGCCACATCAACACGACCCTCCGCGTAAATGCCTACGAAGGCGAATATATCCTGCAATCACTGAACAGGAACGTTTTCCGCGATCCGACGGCTGTCATGGACAACATCTCCGCCGTACAGAGGGCTTTCCCGGGGACGGACGAACGTATCGGCATTCCGGAGTACCTGACCTGCAAAGGACGCAATTTCGCGGAATACGGCGGCGAGGTCTGGCGTATGTACCGCTTTGTCAGACAGGAGGGCAGTCCCGACGAACACCTTGCCGGTCTCGCATTCGGCAGCTTCATAAGGCGTGTCTCAGGGATAAGGACGGTCCGCACTGTTGACGGCTACCACGACTTTGACCGCTATATTTCACGGCTCGGGACACTTGACTGCGATGAGGTACCGGAGCTTTGCGGTGAACTTTTCCGCCTCGGGGAAACGCTCAGCGAGGTCTTTGCTCCCCTGCCCAAGCGCGTGATACACGGTGACGCAAAGCTCGGGAACGTCATAACCGGCGAAAAATGCACCGTTATCGACCTCGATACGGTCATGGAGGGCTACCCTGCCGTCGATTTCGGCGACCTCGTCCGCTCTCTCGGAACACCTGACGCGGAGAGGATAAATGCCGCAGCAGAGGGCTTTGCGGAGGGACTTGACGGTCTGCTCAGCAGCGCGGAGGCTGACAGTCTCTATTACGGCATTCTCTGGACGACCGGTGAGCTTGCCGCAAGGTACCTCATCGACTATATCACCAGTGAGGGCTATTTTTCGGGGAAAACTCAGGAACAGCGTCTTGGAAGGGCAAGGGAGCTTGCCGGACAGCTTAGGACTTTCAGAAATATGGAAACAGAGTTAAAGGATATCATCAGGAGCATCTGGAGGTGAACTCAGCATGGATCAGAACATAAAAACTGCTGCCGAGGCGGCAAAGCAGGTCACGGATATGTTCGGAAAGGAAGTCATAGCGGACAGGAGACGTTTCTGTGCGGCTCTCAGCGACCTTTCCCCGAAGCTCTCGAAGGAGAATAAGGCTTTCTACGTTGCGCTGAGTGAGGACATCGGCAAGGTCTACCTCCGCGAGGACGCGGCTGTATCCTCCGGCAGAAAAACTGCCGATGAGGTCATAAAAAGCGCCGTCAGGTCCATAGGCGAATACCTCAACCGTGAAAAGGCTGAAATGGTCGCAGTGAGCCTTGCCTACGCGATAGGCTGGCAGGTCGATATCAGCAGCGGCGATACCGCGGAGGCATCTTCCTCCGGCTCTGTCATCGAGAACCTTTTCAGAAAGGCTGAGAACGGCGACAACGATGCCTGCTTCAATCTCGGCGAATGCTTCTACTACGGACGCGGCGTGAAACAAGACTACAAACGCGCTGTCGAATGGTACACGCGCTCGGCTGAACGCGGAGATTGCAGCTCTCAGAAGAAGCTTGCCGCCTGCTGGCACTCCGGCATCGGCACTCAGGCTGACCTCTCAAAGGCTGCCCGCTGGTACAAGGAAGCTGCCGAGCAGGGCGATTTTGAGTCGCAGAAGGCTCTTGTCATGTGCTTCCGCGTGGGCGGAAAAAACCTTCCCGCTGACCACGAACGTGCAGAGAAATATGCCGCAAGGTACGGCATCTCAATGGAGGAGGAGAGCGTTCTCGAAAAGCTTCTCCGCGAGGCTGAAAACGGCAGTGCCGGCGCACAGTTCGCACTCGGCAACGCCTACTACAACGGCACCGGAACCGCTTCTGACCGTGAACGTGCAGTCATGTGGTACAAGAGGGCTGCCGATCAGAATTATGCTCCTGCGCTGTTCAATCTTGCCTGCTGCTGTGCAAACGGTACCGGTATAGCTGCCGACCCGGAAAGAGCTGCCGAGCTCTACAAAAAGGCTGCAAACGCCGGCGACCTCGATGCGGTCAACAACCTTGCGCTGTGCTATTTCAGGGGCACGGGAGTTCCCGAAAACAGGCGTCATGCCGCAGAGCTCTGGAAAAAAGCCGCTGCCGGCGGACTTCCGCGCGGACAGTACAACTACGCCGAATGCAAATTCAACGGCTGGGGCGTCGAGCGGAACTTCACTGAGGCTGCGATGTGGTACAGGAAATCCGCGGCACAGGCTGACCCCGATGCACAGTATTCCCTCGGCTGGTGCTGCGAGCACGGTCAGGGCACGACCAAGGACTGTGCCCTTGCGAAGCGTATGTACGAGCTTTCCGCACAGCAGGGCAATTTTCAGGCGATAAAGGCTCTCGGGTATATGTACATGAACGGTTCCGGCACAGAAAAGAACCACTCCAAGGCGGCGGAATGGTTCGCAAAGGCTGCCGCCCGCGGTGACCGTGAGGCTGCGATGCTGCTTGTGAAATGCCATAAGTACGGCGGACAGTACCTCATACCGAGCGAACCGATAGCCCGTGGAGTAGCCGAAAAATACGGCATAGACTACGATTCAGCGTGAATGAATTCAGAATTCAGAATTTATGCAGTTTCGCAAATCTATGATTTGCAGAAAATGCTATATGCAGAGCTGAGAATTGTTGTGTCCGCTGACGCGGACGGATCAGAAGGAGCGTTCCGGTTATTTTTAATACGCCGGCGATACATTAACTCTCCGCTTTCAACTCTCAACTCTCAACTAAAAAGGGGCGATATCAGATCGCCCCTTTTATACGTCTCCGCCGCTTTTGACGTTGATCTTTTCGGTAGTTGTGGTGATATCTCCGGTAATTCCGCACCAGCCGCAGGTTATACGCTCCTCCTTGTTCCAGCAGGAGAGCTTTCCGCAGCGTCCGCAGAAAACGAAGTCCTTCGAGCCGCAGTAGGGACAGCCGTTGAAGTCCTCGGAGGCTGAAAAATCCCCGGTGATCTTGGTCTTGTTGTAGCCCTCGCGCACGGCTCTTTTCTCGTCCATAGGGAAAGCCCACGTTCTGAGCCAATCCCCTCTGCACTCCTCTATCCTGACACCGTAGGTACGCTTTGTTTCGGGACATTTCATGAGTATTACATCAGCCCTCATCTCAAATCCTCCTTCCGAAGATGACGTTTACTTCCCTATTATTGTACCACACTTTCAGCCGAAAAGCAAGCACCATTTTAACAATGCAGGGGACGGCGTTCCATTAATTGAGAATTTATGCAGTTTCGCAAATCTATGATTTGCAGAAAATGCTATATGCAGAGCTGAGAATGAATGTCTCTGCTGACGCAGACGGATCAAAATAATATCGCGTCAGCGATACATTAACTTTCAACTCTCAACTCCCTGCGAACTAGGCACTAACAACTAATACCTAACAACTAAACGGACGCATACCGCGTCCGTTTTTTTCGGAAAATTTTTCCGGAGACCTGTCGCATTTGACTTCCCGGCGTTGATAGTATATTATAGAAGGGAAAATGAGCGCTCTCACCCTGAACAGGAGAAGGTTATGATAAATAAAGAAAACGCCGCGCTTGAGGGGAAGTCTCCGCCGGAGACAGCAGCCGCTCTCATAAGCGAATACGGCAATTACGTTTACACTATTGTGTTCAGCAGGCTGCGAAGCTGCGGCACCTCCGAGGATATCGAAGAATGCGTCAGCGATATCTTCATCGAAGCCGCAAGAGATATCGGGAGCTCGGAATTCTTTTCCGGCGACCTTAAAGCGGCGCTGGGTACTCTCGCAAAGCGCCGTGCTATCAATTACTACAAACGGCTTTCCGCTGGCAATTCAAAGCGGACAGCTCTCACCGATGATATGGATTCCGGGGAAAATATCCTGCTCAATGCGGAGAGAAGGGATATCCAGCGGCAGATACTCGGCGCTGTTGAAGCGCTCGGCAAGCCGGATTCCGAGATACTCCTGCTGAAATACTACTACTGCATGAGTGCCGGAGATATCGCGAAAAGGGTAGGTATGTCTTCCCGGAACGTCCAGAAACACGCCGAAAGAGCCCTTGGACGTCTCGGAGAGCTGCTTGAAGCAAGAGGGATAAGGAGGAATGACTTATGAAACGGACTGAACTTGACAGGCTCGAAAATATAGACGATGAGCTTGCCGAAAAGCTCGCTCAGCTTTGTCCGCCGCTTGATGCTTCCGCTGAGGAAAAGCTGCTCAGGAGGGTCAAGAAAGGACTCGCGGACGAGGTCGAGTTTGAATATGAGCCGGAGGTCACTGTCTCCGGTGCCGACCCATACCAGAAGCCGGGCTGGAGAAGGTTCGCTTCGACCGCAGCCGCGGTCCTGCTCATTGCGGGACTTTGCGTGGCTGGCGGACTTATCATGCGGAAAAGCAGCAGAAGCAGTCCGGAAGCTCCGAGCGCTGCCTCTGCTTCGGACGGGACCTCCTACAGCACGAACAGACTTACCGATACTGAGGCTTCCGGGACCTCCGCTGATACTTCCGTTACCCTGACCGGTACGGCTGACGCTACAGAGACAAAAGCCGTAACGAATGCCGTTCTCACAACCGTCAAAAAGGAGAAGCAGCCCTTTGAGCATAAGGGTACAAGGGTGCTCAGAATGAACGAGCTCACCGAGCTTGCAAAGAAGGGCGAGGCGCTTACCCTCGCGGATCTAAAGGACTATGTATGTCAGGATATCGGCGGCAGTATCTACGTCCTCAAATACTATATGCCGGAGGGCTACACTCTCCTCGTCGGCTCAGAGCCGGGTACCGACAAGGTATACTATATGAACCTTTACCGCGGAAACAAGGGCGGTTCGGGCGAGAACTACTCCCCGGAGGAGAGCATTGATATCCGCACGGGAAGCATTTCCGATTTTATCAGCACGGTCAATAAGCTGAATGCTTTCAAGGATAAGATCAACGCCATTGCGCCTGAAAATGTCGCTAAGGCTTCATACAACTACTATTCTGAGGGAGAGAACTACGTTATCGAACTTGACCGCGGACAGATAAATACCGCACTGACGGCAATGAAGGAATTCAAGCTGCTATACGAGAAAGAAAATGTCCAGGAGATGCTGGAGACGCTTGAGAAATACAATTCAAAGCCTGCAAAGTGGATATTTGAGATGAACGACGGTACACGGAAAGAGATAAGCTTTGTGGAAGACTGCATCTGCATCGACGGAGAATACTGGGTATTTGAGAAAAAATACAGCGATAATTCACCGGTGACAAGATTTAACAACCTTACAACTGATCTGTATGGTTCTTCTTATGTACATGAGTTCAGTGATCAGGAAAAATGCTACCTTCTTTTTGATAAAATACTATTCAAAGAAGGAGAATATATATACTCGGAGAACTATAAAAGCAGAGTGAAGATCAAGGACATCGAGAATACGATATTCGAGTACTGTTTTTCGGACGAAACACTGAGAGCTGAAAAGAACGGTATCGAGACTACGCTGTTTGACGATGTTCTGAACTGCTACATCCTCAATATGAACAATGATAACCATGCTGACTTCTGCATGACGCGGAGGGTAACAGAGAACGGCATTACAGGACTTCGTATAACGGTCTATGACGCTTATAATAACAAGACCTATGATCTTTCCGGCGGAGGAGAGTATGATTACTGGTGCAGCTATTTCTATACTATTGATAATATAGTAGTTTTTGAGGAGCCGCATGACAGTGCAGTTCCATTCGAAAGTAACGGAACAATGGGCAGTATCGCTATCAACGGAGATAAGCTCGAATTCACGAAGGAAGAACAAGTTGTAGGAGCCGAGGTTACGGAAGTGAGAAGGGATTCTCTTCTCATTACGACAAATGATTACTTGCTGAAGCTGGCATACGGCAGGGAGTATATCAGCTTTGAGCTGCCTATGAGCTATACCGAAGGCTATAATGTGAAGGAAGGCACAAGTTTATTGATCCGTTTTGCTTCCATTGATACTTCGTCGTATCCATACCATTTCAACGGCATAACCAGCGTAACAGTCATAGCGGGATAGCCCGCACACACCTATAGAGAAGCTCCCCGTAAATGGGGAGCTTCCTGCGTTTATGGGGCTCATCGTAGAGGCGGATATTATCCGCCCGTGTTTTGTAATAACGATATTGAAACGTTATGTAGGGAACGGCGCCTCGCCGTTCCTTCCCTTGCGGCACATTATCAATAACCATGGAACGCCGAGGACGCCTTCCCCTGCATATCGGTCCCGGTAGATTATTCGTTATTCGCGGGCGCACAGTGTGTGCCACTACACCACTTTTTGCTCTCTGATTTCTTAGCTCTTAGCTCTAGGCAAAAATGCTCCATTTGGTTTGCATGAGCTAACCATTTGGCAGGCGAAAGCTGTTGACTTAGGGGCGGAAATGTTGTACAATATTAAATGTTAACGAATACTAACCTGATATCAAGGAGGATAAATATGACTCTGAATGAGTTGAAAATAGGCGGAACTGCCGTCGTTAAGAAGGTCGGCGGCGAGGGCGCTGTCAGGCGGCGCATCATGGACATGGGCGTTACAAAGGGCGTTCAGGTAACGCTCCGAAAGGTCGCGCCTCTCGGTGACCCTATGGAGATAACCCTCCGGGGGTACGAGCTCTCTATCCGCAAGGCGGACGCTGCCATGATAGAGATAGAAGCGTAAGAAACTTCGCACAGTTCAGCTGCGGTATTCGCAGGATACAACAAAGCCGCACAGAAAGCAGGTAATCATCAGAATGAGCATAAAGATCGCGCTCGCAGGCAATCCGAACTGCGGCAAGACCACACTTTTCAACGCCCTTACCGGCTCAAACCAGTTCGTAGGCAACTGGCCGGGCGTTACCGTGGAGAAGAAGGAGGGCGACCTCAAAAAGCATGAGGGCATCGTCATTACCGACCTCCCCGGCATTTATTCGCTTTCCCCTTACACTCTCGAGGAGGTAGTCGCCCGTAATTACCTCATCGGTGAACGTCCCGATGCGATACTCAACATCGTTGACGGTACGAACCTCGAAAGAAACCTCTACCTCACCACTCAGCTCACCGAGCTCGGCATTCCCGTGGTGATAGCCATAAATATGATGGACGTCGTCAACAAAAAGGGCGACGAGATAGACATCGAAAAGCTCTCAAAGGCGCTTGGCTGCCGTATTATCGAGATATCCGCCCTCAAAGGCACCGGTATCAACGAGGCTGCCGAGGTCGCTATCGAGGCGGCAAAGGCTGGTATTTCCACGCTGCCGCAGCATTCATTCTCCGGTCCTGTCGAACACGCCCTCGCTCACATCGAGGAGGCGGCTGTTCACGATATGCCGGACGAGCAGCAGCGCTGGTACTCGATAAAGCTGTTCGAGCGTGATGAAAAGGTGCAGAAGCAGCTCGGGCTCTCCGAGGCTGTCCTCGAACACATCAACAAGGACATCGCCCGCGTCGAGAAGGACCTCGACGACGATGCGGAGTCCATTATCACGAACGAACGCTATAACTACATAACAAGCATTATCAAGGGCAGCTACAAACGCGGCAATGAGGGCAAGCTCACCGCCTCCGACAAGATCGACAAGGTCGTAACGAGCCGCTGGCTTGGACTTCCCGTGTTCGCCCTCATCATGTTCCTCGTCTACTACGTCTCGATCTCCACGGTCGGAACAAACATGACCAACTGGGTGAACGACCGGCTTTTCGGTGACGGCTTCTTCGTTTCGGAGTCCGGCGAGAACGACTACAACGCTGACCTTGACGAATGGACTGACGATTTCGTCTTTACTCACGATGTGGGACTGGTCATCGGTCAGGCTCGCAGGGACGGCTCCGTTCACGGTGCATCTGAGCTGGAGGAAGCCTTTGATTCCCGCGATTTTGCGGAGTTTGAGGAGACATACGACAAGTACCGGGACAATTTCTACTCCGGGGACAGCGTCTACAACATCGACAGCGCTCTCGGAAAGGCTCTCGATGAGGGCGGCGAGTTCACAGCTCCCGACAAGTCCGACTACAAGGGCTACATCAACAGCATTCCCGGCTATGCGAAAAAGGGACTGGACAATATCGGCTGTGCGGAATGGCTGAAAAGTCTCATCGTGGACGGCATCATCAGCGGTGTAGGCGCTGTTCTCGGCTTCCTGCCGCAGATGCTCATGCTGTTCATCTTCCTCGCTATCCTTGAAGCCTGCGGCTATATGTCGCGAGTGGCATTCATCATGGACAGACTGTTCCGCAAATTCGGGCTCTCCGGAAAGTCCTTCATACCCATACTCATCGGCACAGGCTGCGGCGTTCCGGGCATCATGGCTTCGCGCACTATCGAGAACCTCCGCGACCGGCGCATGACCATTATCACAACGACCTTCATTCCCTGCGGCGCAAAGCTGCCTGTCATCTCGATGATAGCGGTATCTCTTTTCGGCGGCGCATGGTGGGTCGGACCAAGCGCGTATTTCCTCGGAATGGCAGCGATAATCTCCTCCGGCATCATGCTGAAGAAGACCAAGCGCTTTGTGGGCGAGGCTTCGCCTTTCGTTATGGAGCTTCCGCCCTACCATATCCCGACCGTCACGAACGTTCTCCGTTCAATGTGGGAACGCGGCTGGTCCTTCGTCAAAAAAGCCGGTACCGTTATCCTCATTGCAAGCGTGGCTGTATGGGCTGGCTCGAAATTCGGCTGGACGGACGGCAGCTTCGGCTTCAATGCCGACCTCGGACTTGAGGACTCCATTATCGGTCAGATCGGCAAGGGTCTGAAATGGATATTCACGCCTCTCGGCTTTGGCGAACCTGCTGCGGCTGTTGCAACGATCATGGGACTTCTCGCTAAGGAGGAGATCGTAGGAGTGTTCGGCGTCCTCGATTTCGACGGACTTTCCAAGCTTTCCGGCTATTCCTTCCTCGCGTTCAACCTCCTGTGTGCGCCGTGCTTTGCGGCAATGGGCGCTATCAGACGTGAGATGAACGACCGCCGCTGGACGCTTTTTGCGCTCGGCTATCAGTGCGGCTTTGCCTATGCGGTATCGCTCGTGATATACCAGCTCGGCTGCCTTTTCACGGGAAATGTCCACATATTCGGACTTATCGCGGCTGGCGCAGTTCTTGCGATGTTCGTATATATGCTCGCACGGAAGCCCTACAGTGAAAAGAAGAAGTCGGGTAAATGATATGGGAACGGTGATAGTTTTTCTGATAGTCCTGCTCGTTGTGGGACTTGCAGTTTACAGCATCATAATGGACAAACGCTCCGGAAAGGGCGGCTGCTCCCACGGCTGCACCGGCTGTGCCATGCAGGGAAAATGCCATTCTCAGAGCTCAGAAAACAGAGATCAGAATGCAGAAAAAGGCGACCGTTAGGTACGGTGCTCACATAGAAGTATTAAGCCATAGTATTTCCGATATATCGTCAGAAGTACTATGGCTTTTCTATTTACAATGCAGCGATGTTGTGCTATAATGTCACTAACATAAACCGGAATTTGATGAGCAACAAAAAACGGAGGAATACACAAGGAAAGACTTAGGAGCAAAAGCATTTTCTTACGGATATGCATCGCCTGTATTGATGGCAGCAACATACAACGACGACGATACAGTTAATGTGATGAATCTTCACGAAGTGACGAGGACGAATGCCGGAGATCTGATATGCTGTATCGGCAAGCCGAAAAAGACTCATGAAAACATCGAAAAGAGAAAGGCTTTTACTCTTACTCTTGCCAATGAAGCTATAATGAAAGAAATCGACTATCTCGGTACAGTATCAGGATACAGAGTTCCAGACAAGTTTGAAAGAACAGGTCTGAAAGCGGTAAAAAGCAAGTTTGTAGATGCACCGATCATCGTTGGCAGTCCTGTGGTCATAGAGTGTGAGCTTATCGAATTTATTGAAAAAGGCAATTTCACAGCCGTGCTTGCGAGAGTAGTAAATATGGCGGCAGATGAAACCGTATTGGACGAAGACGGTAAGATCGACACAGGGAAAATCGGAATGATCTTCTACGAATCCTTCAGTAACAGCTATTATAAACTTGGCGAGAAAGTCGGCAAGGCTTGGAGTGAAGGAAAGGTATTCTTATAATAAAAATTCTGATTTATCTGAACAGGAACAATAATACGATGCCCCGAAGCGCTTTGAAACGCTTCGGGGCAAAACTTCTATATGGGTAATCTGTCTTATGCGTCCGTCTTTTTTTGTAGGGGCGCTCTTCGGGCGTCCGCAAGCAAGGAACACCTCGGACGCCGTCCCCTACAGTTTTATCTGCGCCTGAAAAGTGCCCTTCTCAGGAGGATAAGGTCGAAAACGGTAAGACTGCTGTCGTCCGTGATATCGCCTGCCGCCCAGTTTTCAAGGGTGATACCGGGCTTTCCGGACACCCACCGCTGTAGCTTCACAACGTCCGCGACACTGAACTCGCCGTCATCATTGACGTCGCCGTAAAGCGGCTTGAAGCTGAAGCTGTCCACGTTGAAAAGGTAGCCGTCCTCGCCCTTGCAGACGATGTATATGTCCTGCAAGCCCATACATCTGCCGAGTTTGCAGCCGAATTCCTTGTATTCAGCCCAGTCGTCCGTGGGAGTTATCGCGCATTCTCCGATAACGGGACCCGATGCGCTTCCGAGATGGAGCTCCGCAGTACCGCCCTCGCCCGCACTCGAAGCCTTTATGCTGAAAGAAGCCGCACCGAGGTAGAAGTCGAGGTCGCAGACCGCGAAAACGCTGCCGTTCTGAATGTAGCCGATGTCGCTGTAGCCGTTGTTGTTCTCTATCTTTATGCCGCCGAGCATGATGTCACTGTCCTCAGCCTCGATAGGTGCCGAATAAGGCGATATACCGCTGAACTGAACGTCAGAGGCACCGTACAGCTCGAACTCGCAGACCTTTGTGCCGCCCTCGTTGTCCTGGGTGGGAGTGAGGAGCTGCAAGCGGAAATACCGCGCCGCAGTCACCGGTATATTGCGGCAGAACGTAGTCTTTGTGTTGCCGGAAACAAGGTCTATATCCTTCCAGCTTTCGCCGTCGGAGCTGTATTGGAGCTTCATGTCTCTCGCGTTGGAATTGCCGCCGCCGAAGCGTACCGCCCACTTGCTGATATTGGTCTTTTCGCCGAGGTCAACGGTCAGCCAGTAGCTCTTAGCGCCCTTTGCAGCCTCCCATGCGGTCGCTGCCGAGCCGTCAGCAGCGCCTGCGGCTTCGCCGTTTGAAGCGGAGACCTTGCCGTTCACCGCGATATTGCCTATGAGCTGGACCTTCTCAGCGACCTTCAGCCGACCGTCAAGGTGGTAGGTCTTGCCCTTTTCTGTCTCGAAGCACACGCGCTTATTGCCGCAGCGCACCGTGCAAACGCCGCCGGACTTTGAAAGGATAGCCGCACCTGTGAGCCTGCCGTCCTCCCAGGACATCTCGCTCACCTCAAAATTGCCTCTTGCACAGAGACCGTTGGCGTGACCGTCAGCCCATGCGGAGGGAAGCGCCGGAAGCAGCGATATCTCGTTGTTCTGACTCTGGAGGAGCATCTCAGTAACGCCCGATGTGAAGCCGAAGTTGCCGTCTATCTGGAAAGGCGGGTGCGCGTCCCATAGGTTCGCGTAGAGCCTGCCGCTCTCAGTGCCGTTGACCGGCGAGATGAGGAGCTTGACGAGGTTGTAAGCGTGTTCGCCGTCCTCGAGCCTTGCCCAGCAGTTGAGCTTCCAAGCCTCGGACCAGCCTGTTCCGGCATCGCCGCGGTGCTCGAGGGCAGTCGCAGCAGCAGCGGATATCTCCTTATTGGTCGCGGGACTGTACTCGTTTCCGGGGAAAAGACCGTATATATGCGAGATATGTCTGTGTGTCTCATTGGGATTGTCCCAGTCGTAAGCCCACTCCGTGAGCTGACCGTACTTTCCGGTCTGCGGAGGACGTATCATTGAGAGGTTCTTCTCGACGTCCGAACGGAAGTCCGCGTCCACGCCGAGCTTTTCCGCAGCCCACACCGTATCCTGAAACAGCTCACGGCAGATAGCGTTATCCATAGTAACGCTGTATGAGCAGTAGACGTTTTCGTCCCATGCATATCCGGGAAGTCCAAGCTCCGGGGAAGCACTCGGGCTTATGACCATGTAGGTCTGACCGTTTATCTCCTGCGGTATCATCAGCTCGTTCAGGAACTCGGTGCTGCCCTTGATAACGGGGTAGACCTCCGCGAGATAGCTCCCGTCCTGATTGAACTGGTAGGCGTCATAGAGCATATTGCATATCCATGCGCCGCCGGTAGGCCATAGACCCCACTGTCCGTCGATAGGACCCGTTCTGTTCCATATATCGGTGTTGTGATGGAGTACCCAGCCCTTGTCTATGCCGTACTGTACCTTTGCGGTCTTGCTGCCGTTTACCGTGAGAGCCTTCGCCTTTTCAACAAAGGGCTCGAAGCACTCGGAGAGGTTGGTGGTCAGCGCAGGCCAGTAGTTCATTTCGTAGTTGATGTTGGTGGTGGACTTGCTTCCCCATGCAGGTGCGGAGTATTTGTTCCATATGCCCTGCAAATTCATCGCCTGACCGCCGCGGGAGCCGCTCACCATGAGGTATCTGCCGTACTGGTACAGCAGCTTTACCATTTTCGGGTCATTGGTCTTGCCGAATTCCGAGATGCGTGTCTCGACCGTCTTTGCATTGGTGACGGAGCTGTCTCCGCCGAGGTCGATGTCCACGCGGTGCATTATCTCGCTGAAATCCTCGGCATGGCGCTTGTAGAGGTCATCGTAGCTCATACCCTCGACCTTTTTCAGGTCCTTTGCACTGTCGCCCTTTTCATCGCCGTTGCAGGTCTGTGAGTCGATGAAATTGGTCCTTATCGCGGTCACGATAGTGACGGAATCCGCCCCCTCAACGTTTATCCTGTCCGTAGTGGCACCGATACTTCCGCCGTCGGGAATGACCTTCGTCCTCGCGCAGTAGTAGACCGCTCCCCTTGTCCAGCAGTCGTCATCGCCGTGACCTGTGGCAATGATAGTGTCGCCGTCCGTGGAAACGTTTCCGTTGAGCAGGCCGTCATATCCGAGGGAGAACGATACCGAGCCGGAGTCCTTGCAGGATACCCTAGTGACCATGACCTGATCGGGGTAGCTGACGAAGCTTTCGCGGATATAGCGCTTTCCGCCGGAGGTATACTCCGTTGTGGAAACGCCGGTATTCAGATCGAGCTGACGGGAATAATCCGAGACATTCTCGTGCCCCGTTGCGATTTTCAGCATACCGACCTTCTGATACTTCGCCTGACCGCCGCCGATCATCTTCGAGCCGATGATATTGTTTGCCTCCTTGTACTTTCCGGCTGAAAGGAGCTGCTGTACCTCCTTGAGGTAGCCAGCCGCACCCTCGCGGTCGTTCGAGCCGGGACCTGCACTCCATACCGTACACTCGTTGAGGTCTATCCACTCGGTCGGACAGTTACCGTAGACCATAGCGCCGATACGGCCGTTTCCGAGGGGCAGCGCCTTGTAGAAGGACTCGTCGTTATCGAAGGCGTTGTCCGTACTGTGAGTACCAGCCTGCGTGGTGTAGCGCATGATGAGGTCGGGATCGGAGATAACCTCCGCAGCGGAAGCGGTATAGTCGCTGAGGACGGTTTTACCGGGCATGAACTGAGCCGGTGTCAGAAGCATTGCCGAAACGCATACAGCGGCAAGTGCCTTTTTTATTTTTTGCATGAGCAATTCCCTCCTTATTACCTTTTTCTGAATAAGGTTCTATATTTATTATATTATAGCACTGCTCTATGTGCCGTGTCAACCAAAAAAGTGCAGAAAGTCAGCATTTTTGGTGGACATTTCACATATTGCAGAGGCGGATATTATCTGCCCGATGTTTTGTAATAACGATATTGAACCGTTCCCTACACTAAAAAGGGGCGATGAAAGCATCGCCCCTTTAAAGTTATTCAGGATAATCCTGCGGCAGGATACTGTAATCATAAACACATGTAAACTCCTCGTCATAAACAACGGTCTCCATATAATCATCGAAGTAATCCATCCGTTCGACCTTATAGGTATCTCCGCTTCTGATATATGTCAGTTTAAGCAGTCCGTCTGTCAGGATAATATGCTGTGTGAACCTGATCGGCGGCTCCTCATTTTTTATCTCAGCAAACCTTTTGTTCCTGTCGACATAAGCCTGTGTTGCAGGCTCAATTGCTATGACCTCATTTATGGAGGAGCCTGCCTTGATCCTGCTGTAATTGGTGTAGAACTGGGCTTTGGTGATGTATGCAGTACAATCCAAACCTCCGTATACATAGAAGGAGTAGAACAAGCCGCCGGATTCAGGCTTATGAATAGTATACATTCTGTTGTCATCAATTTTCCGGATAAGCTCTATCTTGTAACGTGAATTCATCGACATGGGCGTTTCCACATGAGACTGCCACGGATTCATTATGCTGTCCAAGTGGTTTATCAGTATATCATCGGATACTGTGTTCTTTATAACATCGCTGTAAGGCTTGCTGCTTACCGCTTTTCCTATCAGGGCATCATACTCTGCTTTCCTTTCCTGCTCATAAGCGGAAACGCCGTTCTGCTCCCTGCAAATAAGTCCGTGCTCACTGTCTATGACCGGCACTAAAGTATCGCCTTCCGCCCAATTCTGCGGATATTCACACCTCAGCAGACAGATAGCGCCGTCCTTGCAGCCGAACATATAATCCATCTTCATCCAGTCCACAAGCTTATACATCTTATCATTGTGAATATCATACGCAGCAGCATAGTCAACGCACACGCCGCTGCCGCCGGTGACTGACAAACAGAGCTCCGGATAGCCGTCCGAATTGAGGTCTGCGAAATGTGCACCATGCGTCAGAGTTGCCCATTCATCAAGAAGCTTTTCCTTGGTATGCGCGGACGTATTATTCATGCAGATACAGCCGTCCTCATAGGTGAAATACCTGTCGTCAAAGGCTGATAGCTTTATCACTTCCGGCTTTTCAGAAAACATACTTGAACGGTCGAACCACTCATAGACCTGTCCCGCCTTGATATCGACAAGGTAAGCACCGCTTTCGAGCCTGTGGATTTCCGTCTCACCTGTTTTTGTCGTAATATCGGTAACAGTACCGGTAGTCTTTGGCTTCTGAGTTGTCGTTTTCGCTGTAGTTGTGACCTTATCGGTCGCCGCCGCTTCCGTTGTAGTTTTCCCGGCAGTAGTAACGACTGCCGCTGTTATAATCGCAGGCTCATCTGTTCCGCCGTCAGCGGTAGTCACGGCAGGTGTGTCCGTTCCGTTTTCCGCAGTATCAGCGGTCGTCAAAGGCTGTGCCTTTCCCGTTACAACGGCATTGTCCTCCGGAGAGACCGTCGTTACAAAAGCCTCCTCCGTTATATCCATTCTGTTTTCAGTCGTCCGTGAAACTGACGTTTCAGACTCGGGAACCGTATCCGCAGGCTTGTTCCGCGTCCTGAGAACGGCAAAGCCTCCGACTGTTCCTCCGCATATGAGAACGGCTGCTGCGACTGTTGCAAAAGTGCTTTTCCAAGGTCTTTTCATAACACGCTCAACTCCCTCCACTTTATCGGAATAGTCGTCGTTTGTGCCGATATTGCTGCGAATGCTCTTTCTCTGAGCAAGTGCGAGGATACGCTTGTCCGCTGCCTTATCCAAAGGCTCGCAAAGCCCGTCGAGCTCATCGAGAACGCTGTCCTCCGCATTATCGAGCAGGTCAAAAATATCCTTGTTATCCATGCTCACCAGTCCTTTCCGTCTATCCCCTCAGCAGCAAGAAGCTCCCTGAGCCGTGCAAGCGCACGTTCGCTTCTCTTGCGTACCGCCGCCGGCTTCATTCCGAGCTTTTCGCCTATCAGGGACGACCTCATGCCGTAATAGTATTTCATAATTATGATCGAGGAATCAGGGCGTCCGAGCGAGGTTATGCACTGCATGACCTTCCCTGCAAGCTCACGCTTTTCGGAAGCCTTTTCCATATCCGAACCGTCGGTCAGCCCTTCGAGAGCACCGCGTTCACCGTGCCTCTCCGAGAGCTTCCTGTAGCAGTCTATAGCCTTGCGCTTGGCGATAAGTCCGACTATTCCGCGGAGGTCGTCCATAGCAAGAAAGCGGTCTGTGTCGAGGAAGATGTCCGCGAAAGCATCACTGACGCACTCCTCGATGTCCTCGGCAGAGGCTATATTCCGCAGTCTGTTGTATACGATCGTGTAGACATAGTTCTTGTACTCATCGTAGAGCGTTACCTGCCATTCGTCCGGAGATGAACCGATCAGATTTTTTAGTTCATGTCCTGTCATTTTTATACTCCTGTTGGATCCGTTTCAGGCTTTTCACTCTATACTATCGTAAATTATCCGGAAATGTGACACGTTCCGGCAATTTTATCAGGCCTCAAAATTCGTACACTAATTATACCACATTCACTTATCCATGTATATATTTTTATCATATCCGGACGTCCAATGCTCTCCCGCAGCTCCGGGGAAAATTTTTGCGGTATTCAATGGTTTTCCGTTAAAAAGCCGCCCAGAACTGCCCTATTATAAGGAGGTGTAAAAATGCAGTACATCATCATGCTGACCGTTGTGCTCGGACTGGCGCTTGCGGACTTCGCGACCGGGCTCATCAAAGGCTACATCAAAAACGACCTTAACAGCACGAAAATGCGGAAAGGCGGTCTTAACAAGCTTGTCGAGCTCATCGTCATGGCGACCGCCTGCGGGCTTGAAATAGGTATCCGATACCTTGGCAATTATTACTCCGCAACGCAGCTCGCAGGCATCACCGGTACGATAACGGCGATCGCGGTTTTCATCTATATCGTGCTCATGGAGATCATCAGCATTCTTGAAAATTACGCCGAGATCAACTCTCAGGCGACGTGGGTCGCGAAGATCCTGAAGCGGCTCAAAAATGTAAACGACAAGGAGGAATAATCATGAACTCACCATTCTGCGGCAAATTCAAGGTATCACAGGGCTTTCGTCCGCCCTCCAACCCGTCGCACGACGGTCTCGACCTCGTCGGCATCGACAGCAAGGAGATCCACGCGACCGTCTCCGGTACAGTACACTATGCCGGCTGGGAGAACCCGAGCGACCACTCGCAGGGCTTCGGACAGTACGTCTGCATTCGCGGCGCTGACGGGCTTTTCTACTACTACGGGCATATGTCCGAGCTGAGAGTCAAGTCCGGCGATCTCGTTGCCTGCACCGACGTTATCGGTATCGAGGGCAGCACCGGACATTCTACCGGCTCGCATTGCCACTATGAGATACGCAAGGCATTCTACAAGGGCGCTGAGGTAATCAACGTATGTAATGTGTCCGGCATTCCCAACGTGCAGGGCGGTATCTACGACGACGGCTATCGTCCCGGAAAGCCTACCGTTCCCGAAAAAAAGACCGTGAAGGTCACGGTCGAGTACGGCGATCACGTTTTCAGCGGTCTGCTTACCGAGGAGTAACATCTTCCGACGTTATACGACGTTTTCGACAATACTTTCCCAAATATACCGTTGACCGTTCTCCGGTTCTGCATTATAATATCTATTGTAGAACAAATCAAGGAGAAATCCCCTGATAACTGATTTTTATGTAAAATCCCCTTCTGCCGTACCGACGGAAGGGGGATTTTTTTTGCAAATCTCCGCAATAATTGTTGCAAAAGCGGTGAAATAGTGGTATAATGAAGTATCTTCGATAACGGGAGCAAGGCTATGTATTACTATATAAAAAACAAGCTTGAAAAAACAGAAAAGCTGGACTTCAAAGGCAAAAGCGGTCAGTTCGTTGCGGTGCTGACGTCCGCCGAGTGGCTGGATAACAGGGACAAGTTCGATATGGGCATCGAAATGGACATCGACCTCTCCGCTATCCATTCCACCAAAGCCGAGATCAACTATGATTCGCTGACGGGAACTTTCTCTATTCCCGACAGGGACAACATCTCTCTGCCTAACACAAATTTTGCCTTTGCTCTCGACGAAAAAGGCATAGTTTTCATCGACGACAGCGGCTTCGTGAACAAGACTATCAGCAATATTATCAGCTCCAAGCGCTGGACTATGCCGAGCCTCGAACGCTTCATTTACGACTTTCTCGAGCAGATAGTGGAGCGCGACCGCATCGTCCTTGAACGTGTGGACAAGGAGCTTGACCAGATAGAGTCGAATATCCTTGACGGCGAGGAAAAAGACCCGTCGCAGAGGGTAAGCCGTATCAGGAGCGACCTCCGTGATTTGCGTATTCACTATGAGCAGCTTCTCGACCTCGGACAGGAGCTTGAAGAAAACGAGAACGACTTCTTCAACGAGGACAACACGCGCTATTTCCACCTGTTCACACAGCGCGTCTCGCGCCTGCACGACCTGACGGCTTCGCTCCGTGAGTATTCCATTCAAATACGCGACCTCTATCAGTCCCAGCTCGACATAAAGCAGAACCGCACAATGGCTCTGCTGACGATAATCACTTCGATATTCATGCCGCTGACGCTCATCGCAGGCTGGTACGGTATGAACTTCAGGTATATGCCCGAGCTCGAATACAAGTGGGCTTATCCCGCCGTTATCGCGGTCAGCGTTGTAATTGTAATCGTAAGTCTCATTTTTTTCAAAAAGAAGAAGTGGCTGTAAAAATTTCGGGAACAGTTTAACTGTTCCCGATTTTTCGTTTATTTGGATATGAGCTTGATGAATTTCTTGTCGTTCATCTGCTCGTTGGTCAGGTATTCGCCGTTGTAAAACAGCGCATAGGTGGTTATTGGAGTCGGAGCATTCTGCGCGGCTTCCTTAGTTTCGATGTGGATAGCCTTGAATGGCACGCCGAGTTCCTTTGCGGTCTGCTCCAGTATGGGAACATACTTCGCATTGAACGGACACTGGCTCGTGTAGTAGAGGACGTAGCCTGTCTCGTCGATGTGCGGGTGCTTGGCGCAGTCCCTGAACCTCGGCGGCTCTGTATCGTCGGCGAACGGCAGATACCAGAGCTGTACGCCGTTATCAGCCTCGTCACAGACAGAAAATCCCTTGTACTTCAGGAACTTCGGGTCTGCGAGGAAAGGCTTCTTCTTTGCGGACGACAGGATACAAAGTCCCTTTTTGCCCTTGGATTTGCTGTCCTCGATACAGGCGTTCAGCAGGTCGTTTGAGTAGCCGTGTCCCTTTAACGAGCCCGATACCCACAGGCAGTCGATGTACATATAGCCCTCGGCAATGAGCGGATTCCACGCATTTTCGGCAGGGATATACTCGATGAAGCACTTGCCGCGCTCGGTACTTTTCAGGAACACAAGACCGTCGTCAAAGCGCTCCGAGAGCCACGCCTTCTTGGACGCGACCTGTATATCCTTGTTGTTGGAAATGGCACAGCAGATGTGCTCGCTTTCGATGTTTTCCTTTGTAACTCTGATGTATTCCATGACCTCCTCCTTTTGAGTTCGTTATGAGATCTGCCGCTTGCGCCTGTCCTTTCCGGACTTGATATAAAACTGCGCCTTTTCTTCATAAAGTGCCTTATCCGCCAGCTTATACATTGTCTCTACCGTACTGCCCTCAGATCGCATAGAATAACCAATTGAACAGGTATACAACGTTTTCGCAACCTCCTGACGGATACGTTCGACCAGTGCCTGCACTTCTTTTTCATCATTCCCGATACAAAGAATAAGGAATTCATCGCCGCCGATACGATAAGCGCGCTGACCGCGTTTGAGCGATCTGAAGAAGCAGCCTCCAAGCTCCTTCAACGCCTTATCGCCCGCAGCATGACCGTTCTTGTCATTGAGTTCCTTCAAGCCGTTCATATCCATTGCAACGACTGCGGTCACGGCGATTCCGTACTTTATCGAATACGAATGTGCGCTCTGACGATTAAGCAGACCTGTCAGAGGATCGCGCTTCGTATACTGCTGTAACAGGAAAATGTAGTATATCATCAGATCCAGAGCTATTGTGATGCTCAGCCATTGAACCGAGCGGTCTGTTATTAAAGGGAACAGGAAGCAAACAGCCATCGTAACCGTCATGATCAGTATCGTTGCAAGCTCCTCTTTCCGGACAATATTGCTCTTGAACAGATTGCATATCAGATAAACTATGTACAGAGCAACTATAAAGTAAGTCAGATAGCCGAGCGGACCGCGGGCAAAATGGTTTTCCTTTGAAATGGAGAACACAATTCCAGTCGGTATCGAGATAAAGCACAGCGCCGCATTAAGTACCGCCGGAAAGAATAAATACGCCTTCTGCATTGGATAAACTATCATTATAACGTTTACAAGTATGAACGCGATAAGGCTGTAACACGTTGCGCTGAGTATTGGCCGCAGTATTGTGTATTCTTCCTGATTTCCGAGGTACGTTTCCATATAGTAGAATATAGAATACAAAAGGATCATTCCGTTTGTCAGGGCAAATCGGGAAACCATTCTTTTTTCCAAATGGGTATCCGAGCAAAGAAGTATCCGCATACCAGCCAGCAGCACCAGCAGTACAAAATTCTCTGACAAATAATCAATGATAGTCATAGGCTGTCCTCCTTTTTCTGTTAAGTCTGTACGATCCTGATAACGTATAACAAGATCAGTCCCTGTCTAATTATACCATTTTTCGGGCATAGTGTCAACTAATCCCGCGCTCTGAACCGTTGCGTTTGATCGCTAAGACTCCGCTGAAAACAAAATCCCCGAAGAGGCGTGATTACTCTCGCTTCTCTCCGAGGATCAACTATCATTTATAATATTCAGCGTACCACTGAGCGAACTTTCTTAGTCCCTCGCGGATACCGATTGTAGGACGGAAGCCGTAATCGTCTTCAAGAGCCTTGCTGTCAGCGTAGGTCACAGGCACATCGCCGGGCTGCATTCCTACAAGCTCTCTGTGTCCCTCGAAATCATAATCTTCCGGCAGAACCTTTGCCCTCGCCAGCTCCTCCTGCAAAGTGCTGATGTAGTCAAGCAGGTTCTCGGGAGTACCGCCGCCGATGTTGTACACAGCATAGGGCGGAAGCGGAAGTCCGTCCTCGCCGTTCTGCTTCTCAGGCGCTCCCTGCATGACGCGGTATACGCCCTCGACGATATCGTCCACATAGGTGAAATCCCGCTTGCAGTTGCCGTAGTTGAAGATCTTGATCGTTCCGTCTTTCGCTAAAGTGTTCGTAGCTAGTGTTCGTAGCTGAGAAGTAGAACATATCCGGTCTTCCCGCAGGGCCGTATACTGTGAAGAAACGCAGGCCTGTGGACGGGATGTTGTAGAGCTTGGAGTATCGCAGTAAAGGAGGGCAAAATGCAGTATATCATCATGCTGACCGTTGTGCTCGGACTGGCGCTTGCGGACTTCGCGACCGGGCTCATCAAAGGCTACATCAAAAACGACCTCAACTCAACGAAAATGCGGAAGGGCGGTCTCAACAAAATAGGCGAGCTCATCGTCATGGCGACCGCCTGCGGGCTTGAAATAGGCATTCGTGAGCTCGGAAGATACTACTCGGCAAAGCAGCTCGCAGGCATCACAGGCACGATAACGGCAATCGCGGTTTTCGTCTACATCGTGCTCATGGAGACCATCAGCATTCTTGAAAATTACGCCGAGATCAACTCTCAGGCGACGTGGGTCGCGAAGATCCTGAAGCGGCTCAAAAATGTCAATAATGATAAGGAGGAATAATCATGAACTCACCATTCTGCGGCAAATTCAAGGTATCACAGGGCTTCCGTCCGCCCTCCAACCCGTCGCACGACGGTCTCGACCTCGTCGGCATCGACAGCAAGGAGATCCACGCGACCGTTTCAGGTACAGTACACTATGCAGGTTGGGAGAACCCGAACGACCACTCCCAGGGCTTCGGACAGTACGTCTGCATTCGCGGTGCGGACGGGCTGTTCTATTACTACGGGCATATGTCCGAGCTGAGAGTCAAGTCCGGCGACCTCGTTGCCTGCACCGACGTTATCGGCATCGAGGGCAGCACCGGACATTCTACCGGCTCGCATTGCCACTACGAGATACGCAAGGCATTCTACAAGGGCGCGGCAGTCCGGGACGTCTGCGCTATTTCCGGAATACCAAACGTGCAGGGCGGTATCTACGACGACGGCTATCGTCCCGGAACTACTCCTGCACCACAGAAGAAGACCATGAAGATCACAGTCGAGTATGACGATCACGTCTTCAGCGGCCTCCTTGAA
>CACYSQ010000028.1 GCA_902777125.1 Ruminococcus flavefaciens | reverse complement strand
TGTTCTTGGCTTATCGGAAGAGCATCAAAAAGCCTTCATGATAATATTGGAGTGCCTCAGAAAAAAACAAAATCGTACATCCGAGTGAAATGCTTCATTTACAGGCTCACAAATCGTTCACAGCGGCTTCAATCGCTCTCGGTGGTGCAGCTTCCCGAACTGTCACCGATGCCGTCGAAAAAGGCTCACAAATCACTGGTAGACCTTCTATCATTTGTTTTTGGAGGAAAATAAAAAAAGGACTCGATTCCAGCGTTTTCACATTTCGTGAAAACCACTAAAACCGAGTCCGAAACTTTGTATACTATTTTGGGCTGACAAAATCGAGATTTGCCTGTATTTCGACCTTTTGAGGGAATTGGATTCGCACTTTTGAGAGTTCAAATCCAGCCAGAGGCCTAAAATACCCCAATGTCATCTATGAAAATCGAAGTAAATTTTTCGATATTTGGGTAGCAAAAAAGCCCGATATTTCGGGCTTTTTTGGGCATGTCATCAATTTTGTTATGCCAATATGGCGCAGTGGGTGGGATTCGAACCCACGTCCCTCAAGGTTAACTATAAAACTGCGAGAAAACTGCGAGAAAGCCAATTGCAAACACAACTGCGAACACCGCCGAAACCACGCAGAACAGGGATAAATCAAAGTGCGGAAAGCTCAGAAACGACTATGTTTCGAGTCATGTCCGTTATGACCACTTCGATACCACTGCGTAAATCACTATGATATTATATCACAAATCTTTCCGGAAATCAATACCTTACAGATAAAAAAATATGTTAACTATTGTCCATCGGTACCGTATACCGCCATATACGTTATCCAATGCTAATCATAGGCAATTGAAATAACATTTTTCCTATGATATAATATAATAATACAAATACGCACTGCTGAACGGCAGCTGCAACACGGAGGCGGATAATTTGAACAGGGACAGAATTATCGTCAGAACGAGCATTATCGGCATAATCACGAACGTACTTCTTGCGGCATTCAAGGCGGCAGTCGGACTTATCTCCGGCTCTATTGCCGTAATACTCGATTCACTCAACAATCTCAGCGATGTCTTATCCTCTGTAGTGACAATAGTAGGCACGAAGCTTGCGGGAAAGCAGCCGGACAAGGAGCACCCTCTCGGTCACGGAAGGGCAGAATATCTCGGTTCGATGGTCGTGGCAGGCATAATCCTGTATGCCGGTATCGCAGCGGGTATCGAGTCGATAAAGAAGATATTTTCCCCGACCGAACCGGATTATTCGATCATTTCGCTTGTGATAGTTGCATCTGCGATAGTAGTGAAGTTTCTGCTGGGAAGGTACGTTTCCGCAATGGGAAGGAAGGCTAATTCCGGCTCGCTAATAGCGTCGGGCTCGGACGCACTTTTTGATGCAGTGCTTTCGGCATCTGTATTGGCAAGCGCACTGATATTCCTTTTTACCGGCACAAATCTTGAAGCCTTTGTCGGAGTGATAATCTCCGCTTTCATAATCCGGGCAGGAATAGAGATTCTTCTCGACACGGTAGACGAGCTGCTTGGGAAGCGCATAGACCGCGAGGTCGTTGATGCAGTCAAGGCTACTATCTGTCAGGACGAGAAGGTTTCGGGCGCATACGACCTTGTACTGCACAGCTACGGTCCCGACAAGCTCATCGGCTCGGTACACATCGAGATACCCTCGGACATGACCGCAACGGAAATAGACCGGCTCGAACGCCGCATTGCCGAGAGGGTCTACATTGAGCACGGCATTATCCTTGCGGGTATAGGAATATACTCCGTTGACAGCAGTCACACTGATATCCGCGACAAGATTACGGACATGGTACGCCGCCGTGACGGTGTTCTCCAGATACACGGCTTCTACGCCGATACTGAACAGAAGCAGATAAGCTTTGATGTGATACTCGACTTCGGACTGCCCGACCGCAAGGCTGTTCTCGCGGAGATACGCCGTGAGGTACAGGAGGCATATCCCGACTGGTGCATAAACGTGACAATGGACGTTGACATATAAAATCAACTGTCAGTATTATTGCACATATAAATAACCCGGCACAAAAAGTTTACAATTTGCCCGACCAATCATCTGTTCAAACTGTTGACATTTAGTCATACTCATGCTATAATACTTATGGATATTGATAGGCGACGTATCGCTGCACTATAATTGAAGGGAATTACTATTACAGGCTGTATATATCCAGCTTCGTTATGTTGCCTGTTTTAACGGTATATGGCTTTTCAGCCCATTATCTCAAACAGGATCGGGTGATATTTATGAGAGAACGTATATCTTTTATCTTTATATCACTGATACTGTCATTAGTGGTCTGTACCGTCCTTGCAAGGAGATCGCACAAGACCATAGGCAGGTCAGTATCGCGTCTGCTCGCCGCAATATGTCTCCCAGTGACCGGAAACCTCATTCTCATTGTCTCGCGGGAGAAGCTCCTCTCGACGATCGGGTGCTACATCTACTTCACAGGCATGGACTTCTTCCTGTTCTCCATGCTGCTGTTCACGTTTGAATACTGCAATATACGCAGACCAAGCAAAAAGGTCAAGGCCGCGGTGTATTTCTTCCTCGGAACGGATATCCTCCAGTTCCTCCTCAATCCGTTCTTCGGCCACGCATTCGCGACCGAGAAGATAACTGTAAGCGGTGACCCTTACTACAGGCTCATTCCATACGCAGGACAGTATTACCACCGTATCGTATGCTACGGTATGTTCTTCGCAATACTCATTTTCTTCTTCATGAGGACCCTACGCGCACCGCGTATATACTCTGAACGCTATTCCGTGATTTTCATATCCTATCTCATAGGCGGTATATGGCAGTCCTTCTACATATTCTCACGCACTCCCCTCGACCTCTCAATGATAGGTATAGCGGTATTCGGACTGCTTTGCTTCTATTTCGCACTGCATTACCGTCCGATGCGTCTGCTCGACCGTATGCTCGCGAATATAGCCTCAAAAATGCCGGAAGCCCTGTTCTTCTTCGACCTCAGCGGACGCTGCATATGGGCTAACCGTCCCGGCATCGAGCTTTCCGCTATTCACGACGATGAATTCGTGCAGGCTACCACTAACCTCCGCCGTATTTTCGGCAGCGACCTCCCCCTCGAGGAGAACGGCTGGACTTCGCAGAAAATAATCGAAAGCGGCGACGATGAACACCACTATGCTATGGAAAAGCTCCTCGTCACCGACGAACGCGGCAGATCAGCAGGCTCTTTCCTCAGCATACGCGATAATACCGCCGAGCAGATACAGCTCCGGCAGGAGATCTACAACGCGACCCACGACAAGCTCACCGGGCTCTATACCCGCGAGTACCTCTACAGCCGCATAAACGGCCGCATAGGCAATTCCCCGAATATACCGCGTTACGCAGTATTCGTGGATATCAAGAACTTCAAGATCGTGAACGACATTTTCAGCACCGATTTCGGCGATTTCGCACTGAAATGCGTTGCCGAGTGGCTCCGCAGTGCTTTCACGCACAACAGCCTTTTCGGACGTCTCGGAGGCGATACCTTCGGAGTCCTCGTGCCGGTCAATGAATTCAACAAGGCAAAGCTCGAGGACGAACTTTCACGGTTCGTTGTTAACGACGGCTCCGTTGAGTACCACGTTCTGCTCCACCTCGGAGTTTACCGCATAACCCAAGCCGATACTGATGTTTCCGTTATGTTCGACCGCGCTCACCTTGCGCTCTCGCTCATAAGAGACGAATATCAGACACATATCGCGATTTACGATGATACTATCCGCAGTCAGGTGCTATGGGATCAGCATATCTCCGCACAGCTCCATGAGGCACTCGCCGAAAGACACCTCCGTCCGTTCCTCCAGCCCATAGTCGATGCGAACGGCAAGGTCGTCGGTGCAGAGGCTCTCGCAAGGTGGATACACCCGACTGACGGCTTCCTCTCCCCTGCCAAGTTCATACCGGTTTTCGAGAAGAACGGCATGATCGTCGAGGTCGATAAGTATATGTGGCGCTGTGCCTGCGAGATACTTTCCCGCTGGAAGAAACAGGGCTGCGATATGTTCATATCCGTCAACATCTCGCCGAAGGACTTCTACTTCATCGACGTCACCGCGGAAATAAGGCGGCTCGTCAAGGAGTACGGCATTGAGCCTTCAAGGCTCCGCATCGAGATAACCGAGACCGTCATGATGACCAACGCCGATGAGAAAATGAATATCCTGAGAGACCTCCGGAGCAGCGGCTTCATCGTGGAGATGGACGATTTCGGAAGCGGCTATTCATCGCTGAATATGCTCAAGGATATGCCCGTTGACGTCCTCAAGATCGACATGAAGTTTCTGAGCAAATCGAGCGACGAGAACAAGGCCCGGACGATAATCCAGAATATCCTCAAGCTCTCCGAGGACCTCGGCATCTCCTCACTCACAGAGGGCGTCGAGACAGCGGAACAGTTCAATATGCTCTCGGAAATGAGCTGCAAGCTTTTCCAGGGGTACTATTTCTCAAAGCCGATATCCGTTGAGGAATTCGAGAACTCGATGATCAAAAAATAACATCAAGGGCGCGGTGCTGCCGCGTCCTTTTTGCACTTTGTACTGCCGGTCAGCGCACGGAGACCTCCCCGGAACGCAGCTCCTTCCCCGAAGCTCAGACCGCATTTGTTCCGCCAAAAAAGATATTATCCCATTATAAAAAATTATTGCTATTTTTGAAAAAATGTGTTATAATATGTTTGATTATAGATAGAATGGGGGTCGGTTATGGAAAATACTGCACCAACGCTGCTCATAGGCGGTTCATCTGCACTTCTTATGGCAGCCGGCATCAAAGCGGAAGCTCTCGGAGCATCGGTCATTCACTGTTCCGGCAGTCCGGAGGATATCATTGATACCGTCAGAAGCGAAGATCCCCGCGTACTGCTGACGGAAATACCTCCCGGCTTTTCGGACGATCACACCGAAGCTGCTGCCGGTCTGATAAACAAGCTCTGCAAGCTCTTCCCGGATACCGTAGTTATCGCCGTTCTCTGCACAAATGTCCGCAGTATCATCACGAGGTTCAGTCCGGAAAAGAACCTCCGCCTCGCCGCCATGCCGATGTCCCCGGGCAGGCTTGCCGCAATAGCCGCGGAACACGCAAAAAGGAAATGCGGGAACGGTCTCCAGCCGGATATCGCCGACTTCCTCCGCGAAAAGGGCTTCTCCGAAAAGCTCTCCGGCTTCACCCCAGTCTGCAATGCGGTCGAGATGTGCATAAAAGAACCCCGGAGATTGCAGGACATGATGAACGCAGTCTACAATGATGTGGGCGAACGCTCCGGAAGTGACGGAAAAACCGCCGAAAGGCTCATTCGCTTCATGTCTCTCGATGTTCACAAAAACGGTCTTACCCCATGCCTTTCAAGAGGCGAGACCTGCGATAAGCTCACCAATAATGAGCTTATCTGCCTCCTTTGCGACAGCTTTACCGCTCAGATGAAGGCTTTCGGCACATACGAATCGGAGTTGATATAGTGAAAAACAGCCAATTGATAGATACGATCCTCAAACAGATAAAGCAGCCTCTATGGGAGAACTGGTTCATTCAGGAGAGGATCGGTACAGGCGCTTACAGCGCGGTTTATAAGGTGACGGCACAGCGAATGAGCAGAACGGACGTCTCAGCGCTGAAGATCGAGCCGATAGTCCCGGATCCGTCACAAAAGCTCGATGAAGCCGGCAAAAAACGCTACATAGAGGAGCACCGTGCCCTCGCCGTGAACGAATCCACGATAATGTACTCCCTGAGAAGCTGCCCGAATATCGTCTCCTATGAGGACGAGGATATCCGTCAGCTCATTGTAAACGGCAAGCTCGAAGGCTATTATTTCCTGATCCGAATGGAGTACCTCGACTGCCTCAGCGACCTCCTCAAAAAACGCCAGTATACGCTCAATGAAAAAAATATTCTCCGCCTTGCCTGCGATATCGGCAGAGGCATAAAGGCTGCCCACGATCTCGGCATAATCCACCGCGATCTCAAGCCGGGCAACTTCTTCATCGACAGCAAGGGCGTATACAAGCTCGGCGATTTCAATATCTCCAAGCAGACCGATATTTCCAAGGATATCGCCGGTACCAAGGGATACCTCGCACCTGAAGTATTCAATGCGCGTTCAGGCGCCGGCTATACCCGTCAGGCCGATATCTACTCCTTCGGCATCTGTCTCTACCAGCTGATGAACGACCTCTATATGCCGTTTGAGGACAGAATGCCCATGAAGGCTGCCGTTGACAAGCGTATGAACGGCGAAGCCCTCCCCCCTCCCAAACGCGCCTCAGCAGGCTTTTCAAGGATAATCCTCCGTGCCTGCGCCTACAGCACCAATGAGAGATATGCCACCATAGACGATATGCTCCGTGAGCTTGACGCTCTCGAAAAGGGCGCTCCGACAACACCGGCACCTGCCGTCCCCGCTGCGCCCGTCACACCGGCTGCTCCGGCAGCTGTCTCCCGGGAGCCGGCAATGCCTTCCACATCAAAACCGCCGCAGCCTGCCCCGTTCCCTCAGCGAAACTTCGACTCTATGCCGGTGATAATTGCGATATTATCGCTGATCGTCATTGGTGCCGCGATATTCTTCTGCTTCAAGCTCCTGAAAAAAGACGACAAGGACAAAACAAGCTCCCCGGAGCAGTCCTCAATGGCGGCAGAGGTCACGGAAGCCCGCAATCAGAGCAAGATATCCTCTATCGTGCTCGATTCCGACGTCGTTGACATCAACGTTTATGAGGATATCACCATAAACAGTGTTGACTGCCCTGACAAGGTCAGCAAGGACAATATCACTGAGCTTTTCTCATATGAATATGAGGTCAGTGAGCTCCACGCCTCAGCTACCGTGAACTACTCTGTTCTCCCGGGCAATTATGAGGATATCTTCGTCGATTATCCTGCCGGTCTCGAGGTGACCTCCACTAACAACGGCAATGCCTATGAGACCAAGATCGACGCCTCAAAAGTTTGCGGAACGGAAAAGGACTACATCATCATTATCCGCAATGCAGACAGCAGCGTCACAAAGACCGTGACCGTCCGCGTAAGACCTGTCGGTCCGTTCCATAAGGACGTTAAGCGCTTCTCAAGCAATCCGGACGTCATAAGATTCAACGATGACGGCACTTTCACGGTGCTTTCAACAGGAACGACCACTATAAGCTGGGTCTACAACGATGAGGTCAAATTCAAAAAGGATATCACCATAGAATAACAGCTTCAAGGAGGTGGATCTGCCGGCAGCTCCGGCAGAAAGATCATGCCAGACAAACCTCAGAACAATGGATTCAGAAATCAGGATTTCTACGGCTCACCAAGCCAGAACCCCAACGGCTCACCAAGGAACAGCGGCTTCGGACAGGTCCAGCCCGGTATACCGCCATACGGCGAACCAAGAAAATACGACGGCGGCTCTCCGCAGCCATACCAGTCCTCACAGGTCTATCCCGGGTACAATAAGCCGCAGGCTCCTCCGCAGCAGAACAGCAATCCCTATTCTGCCGGGAACAGTGTACTTAACAGCGCTCAGCCATATCCCGGATACCCGGGACCGAATGCCTCTCAGCCGAACCCTCCCAAGAGCCCGGACGTTCCGCTGGTCAATCCCTACGGCGGTCCGGTAAAGAATATGTACAGCGGCACCTCATACGACGGTGATACGATCTACGAGGCTTACAGCTCAGAGAACCGCAGCAAGCGCATAATAATCATTACTTCTGTCATACTTCTGCTCGCAGCGATCGGCATAGCCGTCTTCTTCCTGTTTTTCAAGGGCAAGGGCAGCAGCTCCTCATCTGACAGCAAAAGCCCTGCCAACGCCGCTGTTACGGAGGCTCCCACTCAGAAGTCCACTCAGCGTGCGACCGAGAAGGAACCCGCCACTGCTTCCTACGAAAAGCTCGTCGAAACTCCGGACGTTGTCGGAACAAATCTGCGCGTTGCCAAGGTCAAGCTCGAGGAAATGGGCTTCCGGGTAAAATTCACCGAGAGCTACAGCGACAGTGTTGCACCTGACGACGTTATCAGCCAGAACATCAAGGCTCATGAGAAGGTGCCGCTCGATACCGAGATCACCCTCACTATATCAAAGGGCAGCAAGCCCGTGGAAAAAGCCGAGGTCCCCAGCGTCAAGAACATGGATAACAAGGAAGCCTCCGAAAAGCTCATAGCTCTCGGCTTCAACGTTGAGCTGGAATACCTGAACAGCAGCTCCGTCCAGAAGGACAGGATAATCTCGCAGAGCATACCCTCCGGCACTCAGGCAGAAAAAGGCACCAAGATCATTCTTGTCGTATCCAAGGGTCCCGAGGCGGCTACTACACGCTTCGGCATTGTCAATACCAAGGAAACTGCCCTGAACATCAGAAAGTCTCCGAGCATGGAGTCAGAGATAATCGGCGGCGCTGACAAGGGCGAAAAGGTCGTCATTATCGGTGAGGACGGCAACTGGTACATAATCAGGTACCAAAACGTTACCGGCTATGTTTCCAAGGACTATATCAAACTGGAATAAAAAAAATGCCATAGCGTTCCGCGGAATGCTATGGCGTTTCTGTTGAATAAGGAGACTATATGGAAAATAAAAATGCAGCACTTCTTCTCCCGATGCGCTCGGTGATATTTCTGCTCATATTCGTCACAGGCTCGGCACTGACCGGCAAGGCTCCCGACAGCATCAGCAATTGGTGGTCAGTCGCGGCAACTATCGTAAACGTGTTCACGGTTCTCCTGATCGTGCTCTATGCACGGAGGAACGGTACTTCCTACCGCAGCATGATAAACTATCAGCCCGGCAAAACCACGGTGCGCGAAGCTGTGAAGGTCTCGCTGATTATTCTCCTCATCGGCATGGGCAGAATGTTCCTCGCGGGAATTGTTTGCTACCGGAAATTCCCCTACACACCACCGATGATGATCGCACCGATACCGAAATGGCTTGCCATTGTCAATATCCCCCTGCTCCCAGTCACTACTGCTCTCGCGGAGGAGGGACTGTACCTCGGCTGCGGCGTGAACTCGATAAAGAACAGGCGCTTTGCCGTTATCGTCCCGGCATTTTTCTTCGCCCTCCAGCACAGCTTCATTCCTGCGCTTCCTGACGCAAGGTACATGATCTACCGCTTCATATCGTTCCTGCCGCTGACGCTGATACTCTGCTCGTACTATTACAGAAAGCGTGACCCTATCCCGATAATGATAGGTCACGCCCTCATCGACACCGCGGCCGTCATGCAGATACTCGCGACCTCGATGATACCCGGCTTTTACGATAAAATGTGCGAATTAAGCTGAAAATCGCCTCCTGACCGCAGTGCGGGAAGATGTCAGCAGAGCTGACAGAGAGGAACGCTGCCGTGAGCGGGGATCCTTCCTCAGAAAGGGTCCCCCGGCAAGTCCTCGTAATACTTTCCTGTGAACGCCGCGGTTATGGGGCGATTATTTACTGTCCGAGTGAACTGTAGTACATTTCGAGCTTGGGTCTTGCGCTGACGTAGCAGGCTTCAAGGCTCTTGTCGAAGTGCTTGCCCATGCCCTCCATGATTATCTCGTCAGCCTGACCGAACGACATACTGTCCTTGTAGACTCTCTTGCTGACAAGCGCATCGTAAACGTCCGCTATTGCCATGATACGGGCTTCAAGCGGTATCTCCTCCCCTACCAGACCGACCGGGTAGCCGGAGCCGTCCCAGCGTTCATGGTGGTAGTGCGCTACGTTTTCCGCGATGATGTGGAACTCCTCATCGTCCGTACCCTCGAGAATAGAGTGGACTATCCTTGCACCCTCTGCGGCATGGGTCTTCATGACCGCATACTCCTCATCGGTGAACCTTCCGGGCTTGCGGAGTATCGCGTCATCGACCGCTATCTTTCCGAGATCGTGCATAGGTGCAGCCTTGATAAGGTCATTGCAGAACTTATCGGAGAGGTCGTAGGTATCGAGTGCGCGTATCGCATCGACCAGTATGCGTATGACCTCGCTTGTACGCCGGATATGACCTCCTGTCGAATTATCGCGGCTCTCGACCATGGTCGCCATGCCGAGAATGAGCTTGTTGTGCATCTCCTCGATATGTGCGGTCTTCTTCATGACCTCCTCACGCAGATCGTCATTGTAGCGGTTGATAAGCGAGATATACTCCTGATTCTGAGTATCGTCCGTTATAAGGAGCTGATAGCCTCTGCGGCGGCGTCCGTCGTAGAGGTAGCCGATATCGACATTGAGTATCCTTCCGTCTACCTCGTAGGTCGCCTTATCGTAGGTATTGTCGCTCTTATAGTCCTCCAGCCACTTGCAGATGTTGTCCTTCAGCGCAGGGACGTCCGATACCGGCTTGTCGATGCTGAGCTCTGCGACTGCGGGAATGAACTTCCTTGCGGTCTCGTTGCAGCCGAGGAAGTAGGAATTGAAATCGAAGGAAAGCAGTCCGGTATCGCCGTTCTGTATCAGCGAATCTCCGCAGGTATTGGTGACATCGTAGATACATACGCGGTCGATGATTATGAGGTAGACCACCTGTGCGAGAACGTAGGTCAGCGGCAGGAGGTCCATTGCTTCGGGCGATATCTTTCCGCCGAAATAGCTTATAAAGGATATCATAGCCGGAAGCAGCAGCAGATAGATTATCCTGTTGGAAACGTCCTTTTTCCTGAAAAAGCTGTAGTTTATCGCAGAAATGCTGATTATGAAGTAGAGTATCAGCATCGCGTAGAAAAGCGTGTGCCCCAAGCCGTATTCCTTGGTGAGCGTACCTGCTCCGTTGACACGCTCGAAGCCTATGGTCTTATAGTAGAACGAGTGGTGACCGTCCGTGAGGATACACACATATATCGCCGTACTTATCGAGAAGAAGAGCAGCTTCATGAGCTTGCTCACCCTGATGTGGCAGAGGCTCAGGATACTCAGCATGAACAGCAGTACAAGGTAACATCCTCCGATATATATGAACTTGTTTGCAGCGAGCGCTTCTTCGAGCGAAACGGACTGTGCAACGAGCATATAGCCGAGGTTCGTGACAGGTATAAAGCTGAATATCAGCGTAAAATGCGCGTCAAAGTGCTTGTGCCAGAAAAGCGCATAGAACATCGTGAGTGCAAGAGATAAACCGAACATCACCTCATAATAGAGTGTCAATCCTGTCTCCCCTTTCGTAACAATGATATATTAGTATTATATCACGCCGTCAGGCTTTTGTCTACACATTTTTTGCTGAGACAAAAAAGCAGCCGCACAGGAGCTCTCCCGTGCGGCTGCCGCCGTTTATTCACCTATTGCATTTACAGGGAAGTTCTTTGCTCTGCCGAGCAGGAAATCGTTCATGAGCTGAACGTCCTTTGCACCGATAACGCCGTCACCGTCAAGGTCTGCGACCTCCGGGTCGCTTGCCTCGCCGGTCTGTGCAGCCCTCCTCATGAGCATGAGGTCATAGACGTTCAGTACGCCGTCGCCTGTGAGGTCGCCGTAGATAATGTCATCATCGCTGCTGCCGGGAACGTCCGGACTCCACCAGTTGAGGTTGTAGAGGTAGCCCTCGCCGCCCTTGAAGATGAAGTAAACGTCCTGCTTGCCGGAAGTTTCAGTGATATTGCAGGACTGAGTGCCCCATTTCTGCCAGCCGCCTGTTCCGGCAACGTTCAGTGTGCCGATGAGAGTGCCGTCCGGAGCACCGAGTCTTACCTCAAGCGAAGCCTCAGCGCCGTTGGAGCCGATGCGGAAGTCTATCTTGCTTGTGCCAGTGCCGAAGTCGATGCCCTTGAAGCCGATGTAGTCGCCGGCCTCGATGTAGGCAACATCGCTGCCGCCCTCGCTGCAATCCTCGGTCTGTATACCGGACTGGAAATCATAAGCCTCAGCCTCAATAACGTTGGACGAGCCTGTACCGCTTATGCGGAGGAGATGCTTGGACTTGCTGAGCACCTTGCCGTTTCTGTCGAGGACGTAGATACGGTACTCGCCCTCCTCCTTCGGAGTCTTGATAGTCTCGGAGGTACCGGTCGCCCTTGTCATGGAGCTGCCCGCCTTGAAGGAAGATGTATCATCGGGAGCTATCCAAACGGTATTGCCGCTGCCTGCCTTGCGGATAGGGAGAACGCTTCCTCCGGTGGTATGGCAGCTTGCCGGGAATACCTGGTCTGCCTCGGACTGGAGCCATGTGGGGACAAGTCCGCTGTATTCGCCGGAAACGCCCGAATTCAGGCATATCTTGTACTGTGCGAACGGCCATACATTGTCCGAAACGACTATCGGGTCGTCGATATCGCTGTAGGGAGGGTTCTTGCCCATGCGCTTGACTGTCGCATAGGTGCGCTTTATCGTGAGGTGGTGCTTGTCACCGTATTCCTCGCAGTTGATAGTGTAGGTAACGTCCGGGCTTATCTCGAGGACGTTGTCGTTCTCCTCAATGTAGGCAGTACCCTCGTCATTGTGGAGACCGTAGGTAGGCTGCCACTGAGCTGCTGCCGGAATGCCCTGAATGTAGTTCTCGTTTATGACAGTTCCGGGCATCTGACCGATAGTGTAGATACCGCCGCTGTCGTGGAGACGGTTGAGACTGTTGATAACGCGGTTGTAGCATATCATGTTGTCACGGCAGGTCTCACTGTCCTTGAAGTTGCACCAGCCCCAGCCGAGGTGGATACCGTTGTAGGCAGTCTTTTCGATAGTGTTGCTGAGGATCTTCACAGTGTCAGCGTAGTAAGCAGTGATAGCTGCACAGCCGCCGAAGCCGTGTACAACGCTGATATCGTAGAGCATATTCTGCGATATAACGTCATTCTTGCATATACCCTCAACGCCCTTGGGGAACTTTTCGTGATTGTCCCACGCTGCATCGCCGATATAGATGTGCTGCGGGTGACCCACCGTGATACCGCTCGATGTGATATCCGTGATGTAGTTTCCGGTAACGTTTGAATTGATAACGTCATTGGTCATTGAGATGCCGTCAGCACCGGTGTGCTTGACAACGTTTCCTGTAAGGCTGATAGCGTCGCTGTTCATTATGTGAACGGCAGCCGGAAGCGTATCCGCCATTTCATACTTGTACTTGTGCCAGTTTGAATCAGCAAAGGCAGTGTAGGTCTGTGCAGCCTGACAGGTAGTCTTGCCGTGAGAGCCGGCAACGTCCGTGAGCTGATAGTCGGTATTGGCAAAGGTTATACCGGAGAAGCTCAGACCCGTAACGCGGTCGGTGGTGGACTTGCCCTCGATAACGATGAGCTGGTCTGCAACAGGAGCTTCAACGTCCGCCTTGGTCATATCCTCGCCCTCGCGGGGGTAGTAGTACAGTACCTTTTCGGTCTTGTCGAAGAAGAATTCGCCGGGATCGTCCACGAACGAGTAGGCGTTATAAATGGTATGCGAGGCTTCAACGGAGAAGCCTGCGCCCCAGCCGGGAGTCTGTGCGATAGCACCGTATGGCTGCTGCAAGAGGAGTATGAGCGAGCCGTTTTCGTACTTGGCATCGCGGGTGCAGACGATATTCTCGTTCCATGTGGTGCCGTTGATTATCTCGAGGTCATCGAAATTGGAGGTTATACGCGGAACGGAGTTCGCATCATAGGCGATACCGTCGCTTTTTGTGCCGGAATCCCAAGCCCAGTCAGCCTGTCCCTTTTCTATATGGTACTGACCGTAGCCGCCCTTTGAGTTTACTCTTACGCTTCCCATATTGGCACGGCGGTCGTTGACGTAGAGGTTGCGGAGCTTGTAGTCGCGGTCGAGAGGAGCCTTCCAGAGCTTGTCGTTGTGCTTCTCCCAGCCTGTTACCTTAGCGGCGCCGTTGATAACGGGAGTTTCGCCCTCATAAGCCACATAGTTGATGTGGAAGCCGTTGGTCGCGGAGTCCTTCGTATCGAACACTACCGGCTCTGTTATGCGGTAATCGCCTCCGCGGAGGTAGACCGTGATGTCGCCGGTCATATTGCCGTTGTACTTTCTGACTGCATCACGGGCAGCCTCAAGAGTACGGAATGGCGAGGTTATCGAACCGCTGCCACTGTCGTCGCCGTCCGGCGAAACGTAAAAGACGATGCCGCTGGTATCGTCAGCAGCGTCCGAAGGGAAAAAGCTTACCCCTGTTGAATTGACGATCAGTGCCATGCCTATCAGCACTGAAAGCCCGGACCTGATAAATCCGTGCATAGTATCACTCCTTCTGAAATTTCTCCAATTGTTTTATCATTATTGTAAATAAAATGTTAATATCATCTATATTATAATATACAATCACAAGCGGTTCAACCTATAAAGCGCAGATTAGGTGGACATTACATATAATAGGGCTGCCGGGAGTTATAGTCTCAGCCTATAGCCGACTATCAATATTATGGATTGGACAAATATATAAATCCGATGTATAATATAGGCATACCAAACAAAAAGGAGATGCAGAGAATGAAAACGATAATTCAGCTCCGCTCAATAATCCGAGGCACCGACCGAATGTGTCTCTCCGCACGATGTCTTTGATGAAACCAGAACCAAACCGTATTTACCTATAAATAAAAATCAATAAATGATAATTCAGGAGGAATTTACAATGGCTAACAATAAATTACATTTCGAGACACTTCAGCTCCACGTTGGACAGGAGCAGGCTGACCCCGCAACAGACGCAAGGGCAGTTCCGATATACGCGACCACTTCCTACGTTTTCCACGACTCACAGCACGCTGCTGACCGCTTCGGTCTCAGGGACGCCGGCAATATCTACGGCAGACTCACAAACTCCACTCAGGACGTTTTCGAGAAGCGCATCGCTGCCCTTGAGGGCGGTATCGCAGCTCTCGCTACAGCTTCCGGTGCAGCAGCGATAACCTACACCATTCAGGCACTCGCAAAGGCTGGCGAGAACATCGTAGCTTCCAAGACCATTTACGGCGGCACCTACAATCTCCTCGCACATACACTTCCGCTTTACGGAATATCCACTAAATTCGCTGATCCGGACGTCGAGGGCAGCTTCGAGGCTGCTATCGACGAGAACACCAAGGCTCTCTACATCGAGACCCTCGGCAACCCAAATTCCAACGCTATCGACATCGAAAAGATTGCCAAAATAGCTCACGCTCACGGCATTCCGCTCGTTGTTGACAATACCTTTGCTACCCCTTATCTCGTTCGTCCTATCGAGTACGGCGCTGACATCGTTGTACACTCCGCTACCAAGTTCATCGGCGGTCACGGTACAGCTATCGGCGGTGTCATCGTGGACAGCGGAAACTTCGACTGGGCAGCCTCCAAGCGCTATCCGTGGGTATCAGAGCCCAACCCGAGCTATCACGGCGTAAGCTTCACTGCGGCTGTTGGACCGGCAGCTTTCGTGACATATATCCGTGCGATACTCCTCCGCGATACCGGCGCTACACTTTCGCCCTTCCACGCATTCATCTTCCTTCAGGGACTCGAAACTCTCTCTCTCCGCGTTGAACGCCATACAGAAAACGCGAAGAAGATAGTTGAATACTTAGCTGCTCATCCGCAGGTAGAGGCAGTTCATCACCCGTCCCTCAGCTCCGAGCCGAGCCATGAGGTATACAAGAAGTATTTCCCCAATGGCGGCGGCAGCATCTTTACCTTTGATGTTAAGGGCTCAGAGGACGATGCAAAGAAGTTTATCGACAATCTTGCGATATTCTCTCTCCTTGCCAACGTTGCAGACGTTAAGTCGCTCGTTATCCACCCTGCCTCCACAACTCATTCGCAGCTCACAGAGGCGGAGCTTGCTGAGCAGGGCATCAAGCCCAACACTATCCGTCTGTCAATCGGCACAGAGCATATCGATGACCTTATAGCCGCACTTGACGGCGCATTCGCAGCAATAAAGTGATTAGCTGACACTTCCTGCGGACCTCCTAAGCCTGAACCATGATGACCGGTTCAGGCTGTTTTTTTATTTATTCAATGTCTACAATAAGCGCCTCCGTCTTTTGACAGTTTCGATGTTTTTACAGCTAATTCAACCGCAAATATTGACTTTTTTGCCAAAAGATATATAATAAAATCATAAGCTCAGGCTTTATGTTTAAGGGGAGGTTTACTTAAATGAAAAAAATCATATCAGGCTTTGCAGCCGCAATGCTGCTCGTTACGGCTGTCGGCTGCGGAAGCAGCGGCGGCGGTAAAAAAACAGTCGAGGTTCGTCCGGACGAGGAGATCGGAGAATCCGGTGAGCTTACCGTGAGCTCGCTCGATGAGCTCAGCTTCGACCGGAACAAGGACGGCATCATAACCGCTTCGGAGATAAGCGATATCGTTCCCGATTTTGCGCTCTACAACTTCGGCGACGGTTTCTCCGGACTTGCAAGCGAAAAGGAAAAGGCTTCAAAAATCTACGGTGTCAAGGTACCTGTCAAGCTCGGCAAGGACAGTTATACCGCGTTCGTCACATTCAACGAGAACCAGGAGCTGGTGGAATGGTACGTCAACTACAAGACCTGGAACAATCCCAATGCAAAGACTGCCGTAAACTACTATGAGGCAACAAACAAGCTCATCGACAAGGTTTACGGCGACCGTGTCCGCAATCTCGAACAGGATAAGGACGCCGACTACTATATCTCATATATCACTACATGGGCAGACGGCAACTACACCATTGACAACACCCTCAGCGTTATGGCGGTCGGAAAGTCTTCGAGCGCGAACGGAACTATCCACTATACAAGCAATGATTATCAGAAATAATGAACCGGCAGGGACGGCTTTACGCCGTCCTTTGTCTTGCCGCAAAGTTCTGAAAAAAGGTCTTGACAATACATCTGCGGTGTGGTATAATGTGTAAGTCAAATGCCGGTGTGATGGAATTGGCAGACGTGTCGGACTCAAAATCCGATGGTGGCAACACCGTACCGGTTCGACCCCGGTCACCGGCACCAGCACAGAGCCTGTGCTCCCTTCCACGGGGGGCACTTGTAAAAAAGGCAATGTCTGCTTTCGCTCACGGAAGTTTTATCGTAACGGGAGCTACAGTTTTGAGCTGCCGGGCGCTTCCGCGAAGCCGCTCGCAAGCTCGCTCAGTTCTTGCAAGGCGGAAGCTGTACATCGCTTACGGCAGTCATAATTATACAGAATATACAATATTTTCGGGCTTGTAGCTCAGTTGGGAGAGCGCTGCGTTCGCAACGCAGAGGTCGAGGGTTCGATCCCCTTCAAGTCCACCAGCACAGAGCCTGTGCTCCCTTACACGGGGACGCTCGCAGGCTCGCTTTCTTTTTTCCCAAATGTCAGGCTCACAGCACGATCTGCTGTGAGTTTCTTTATTATCAGGCGCACCACTCTGCCATAAAAATCATTATGAAAATTTGAACAAATCTTAAAAAAACTATTGCAATCCCGGAATAAATATGTTATTATGTTATATGAGGAGGAGTTCTGATGAAAGATTTATTTTCAGTTATTTTTATGAACTTCTGGGGATATGATCTCATTATCTTCATCGTTGCGATTCTCACTGGTATCATGTACTACAAGCTCCGTGAATCCGCGGACAGGCTCTACAATAAAACTCACCTGACTGTCTATGTCCCGGACGGCGGCGCTTCAAGGCGTGAGGCTGAAAATGATATTTCCGTTATCCGTGAGACCGATCTCGTGACGATGAGAAACCAGACAGGAAAGCTCTATTCGATATTCGTTAACCTTACAGGTATATTCCCGCTTCTCGGTATCCTCGGCACTGTCGTGTCGCTTCTCGGTCTTGTTGCTGACGATACCGATGTCACAGGCAATTTCTACGGTGCGCTAACCTCTACCTTCTGGGGACTTATCTTCGCTATCGTCTTCAAGTTCCTCGACGGTGTCATATCGGCAAAGATCGAGGACAACGAAAAGACCGTTGCACTGTATCTCGACAGAAATAACGCTCCCGACCGCATATCTACTGCCCCGCCCGTGAACACCGTCCGCGAGGCTGAACCGGTCGAGGTGCTTGTCCCCGTGAACGAGGTCAAGACAAGCGAAAACAGCTCCACCGAAGCCGAAACAGTCTCCGAGATCATCATCAACGACAAGGATTCTGTCGCAGAGATCCTCAAGGCTCTCAACCGCGGAGATGACAAGTAATGGGCGGCTTCCATAAGAGCAAGGGTATCGTCATCGAGCTTACCGCTCTGCTCGACGTCATCATGATAATGCTTTTCTGGGTCATGATGAACGTCAAGGACACCAGCGACCAGGTCAAGGCTGACGCCGATCAGAAGGTCAAGGCTGCCCAGCAGCAGCTCATAGAGGCAAGCAGTGAGGTCGATGCTATCCGCGCAGAGGCTGATTCCGAGGTTGCAAGCGCATGGGAAATGGCAGAGAATATCAACAAGAATGCGGCAGAAAACCAGAAGGCTCTTCTCGGCTATGAACAGGGTATGCTCGTAACGCTGAACATTAGATATGATACCGACGGTATGCTTTACATAAGCAACTACGACGAGGAACTCGGCAAGGCGGCTATTAACTCCGAGAATGAGGTCTACACACTCATCGTTTCAGCTCTCGAAAAAGCCGGTCTGAAACAGGACGATGTAATCCTTTGCGCCCTCGTCTATGACAGCAAAAATTCACTCTATAAACACGTCAAAAAAGTCAAGGCAGCGGTAGACAGGGTAAGAACTGACTACAGAAGCTTCTATTGTACTTATATTGATACTTCAAAATGAAAGGAAGAGTTACTATGGCAAATTCAAAAAAACCCACTAACGGAAAACGTCCCGCACCTCCACCTCCGAAGGAAAAAGTCGTTGTCAAGAAGAGAGGCGGCTGTCTCATTGCGATAATCATTCTCATTCTTCTCGCACTTCTTGCCCTCCTTCTCAGCTTCCATTTCGGCTGGCTCGGAAAAGGAAAAGGCGACGGCAGCGGTGATAGCAAATCCAATGGCAAGGGCTCAGCTACCGAGGCTGACAAGTCCGCGCAGAAGGACGTCTATGTTACCGTTTCCGGTGCAAAGTATAGTTTCGAGGGCAACACTCTCGAAATAGAGGCTCTTTTAAACGCGATCGCTGATGTCAAGGGAGACGTTCTCGTTCACATCACCGACGACAACGCTACAGACAGCGCTATGAATGAGCTCAAGGACGCTTTCGATAAGGAAAATCCGCCTATCAAGTATATCGAGGAAGCCCCCTCCGAAGCTTCATCAGAGTCGTAAATAGCTGCCGGAACTGTTCCGCTGATACAGCGCAGAAGTCCCTGCGGCAATTCAAATAAGACGATCAACTGGCTCCGCAGTCCATGCGGCGCCAGTTTTTTTCAGTCTGCCGTCAAAAATGAGCCTGTGATATAAAAAAGCGGCTGTGCAATAACTGCACAGCTATCATTAGCAATTATATAAACAAATGCCAAAATATTATGTATTTTCTATTGACTTTTGTTTCAATATTATAACACCTTTGAAAGAAAAAATCAAAGGCAGTTTTGCACAAAAAGGACATTCAGTTTTTGAACAGTTCCTTTTTCAGCAGAACAAGGTCAAATACGTCAAGTCTGCTGTCTCTGCACAAATCGGCAGACTGCCAGTCCTTCAATTCCGTATCCGGTCTCGCAAGAAGCCACCTTTGCAGCAGCACCATGTCCGCCACAGTCAGTTCTCCGTCCGCATTCACATCTCCCTTGACGGTATACGGAAAAAAACTCGCTCCAAGCTCGTTCTTGCCGGAGTTCAGCTCAGTCAGAGGCGAGACATTCCTGCCGTCGTAACAGTACAGGTCGTAGTCACCGTTCATCGTGCTGCTGAACACCATTTTACTGCCGCCAAGCGGACACGGATCGGAGCAGTCATGATCTGCCGAACTGAAAGGCATAGCGGTCACATTTTCACCGTCGCAGCGCATTATCTGATCGCAACGATTGTCCGGAGAGTTCCACTTTGTGAAGTACAATTCATCGCGGAAAACGACAGGATAATAGGCAGTCACGCCGTCCTCGCTGTAGATCGTTTCAGTGCTGCGCGAAGCCGTATCAAGACGGCAGATCGAGCCTGTACCGTCCGAATAGCTTGTGTAGTAAACATACTTACCGTCCGCAGAAAAGCACGGCATAGCCTCCTCCGCAGGAGTGCCGGTCAGCATTGTGACCTCCCGCGTTTCCACATCGAGAAGTGCGAGGTCGTAGACAAAATCGTCAGCGCTGCTGTCCCAGTGACCGCGTTTGAAAACGATAGTTTTACCGTCGGGAGAAAACTTCGGGTCTTCATTGCGGAAGCCGCTGTTCTGCGTGAGATTTACGGTTTTGCTGCTGCTGCGGAGGTAAATGTCCCACTCGTCAGCAGCCTTGTCGATAGCCATAAAAGATATCGTTTCAGGAGAAGTCCCGAAGCTGCCGTTCATCGCGTGGACAAAATCGCCGCTGATAGTTTCCGTCACTCCGTCAGGCGTCCTCAGATACAGCTTGCTGTCGAGCGACCGGTAGTCGCTGTAGCTGTGCCACAGAAGCCAGCCCTTTGGCAGCTCAGCCTTTTCACTCCAGCCGATGTCAGAGTAGGTCTCATGCTGCGGAGTATCGCCGCTTTCGTGGAACGGCGTGATCCTGACATAGTCGATAAGGAACTCGGTCTGCGCGAAATCCGGCGTTCCCGCCCAGCCCTTCGGGAACCACAGTCCAAGCCAGAAACGGCTTTCGTTCGTGGGGATAAACTCGGTCGCGGTATAGGTCAGTTCACCGTCGAAGTAGTATTCGACACGCGGAGTTTCGGTGTCGCTGCCGGTGTGCCAGTCAAAGCGGTAGGTGTGGAACTCACCGTCCGCCTGATCTCCGCAGCCGACCGACCTTGTCTTGTAGTCATTCTCGGTGAGCCATGTCGTACAAAGCGCGTGACTAAGCGAAAAATCGTTATTCTCGTTACGTCCCGGGAACTCAATGTCTATCTCGTGATTGATGATCTCAAGAACGCCGCCTGAGTAATTCTCCTCGTACTCAAACGTCCACATAGCCGAACAGCAGCCCAGTTCGGGAGCGATTTTTGCGCGTATCTCATAGCTGCCCGAGCCGAAATAGTCTTTCGTAGCAATAGCTCCGCCGCAGCGCTTACCGTCCTCCCGGCGGCTCCTGTCGCGGTTTATCCCACGGAGCTCACCTTCGTAGTTATTGCCGAGTCCCGTGAGTACAAGAGCCCCGTCACGGAGCGAAACGTTATCGCGTATAACTCCGCCGTTATAATCCTCGGCAGCGCCGTTCACATCGACCGTTCCGCCCCAGTTTTTCTCGGCAATGAGCCATTTGTCCGTATCAAGGCTAACCCCGCTGAAATCCTCAAAGAAAACGTCAGACGCCGTTTCAGCATTCTCCGCAGGAATCGGCGCAGCAACGATCAGCGCCGCCGACAATGCTATTGATGTGACCCCCTTGAATACTCCCGATTTGTTCATCTGTCTCACCTCCGCGATCTCTCATGTCATAAGGCTCAGCCGGACATATCGTCCGTGCAGCCGATATATCCTACCTCCGTATAGACCGCACCGTGCTTGCCGAAATCGGTCCGCATAAGCGAAATTCCGCGCACTGTCATCTCTGCCTGTTCCAGATGAACGTCAGTAAAGCGGAACGGATTTCCGCTGCCGATCTGCGAATCGCGCACAAGCGTTATATGTGGGTTGAACTTCTTCCTGTCAAACGGTATCTGTTCCTCAGCAAGTTCATGGCGCAGCTTCCTCGCAAGCCTTTCGAGCTCCGCAGTGTGCTCTGTTCCAGCCCACAGGAGACTGCCGAAGCTGCCGATATATCCGCTCAATCTGACAGGGAACGAAGTAAAATCAATACGTTCCATAGCGTCCATTACGCGGTCGGGAGCATCGTACTCGCCGATGAAAGCGAGCGTCAGATGCAGGCTGCTTATATTAGTGAAGCGTCCGCTGTAACCGCCCTTACGCAGAGCTTTCTGCGCGTCTGTGAGGGCGTTTAAAATGTTGTCATCTAATTGAATAGCTGCAAATAATCTCATAATTCTCCTGCATTCTTTACCCGATCAGCGGCATTCATGATCGCATAGCGGAATGTACTGCCGTTGACCATATTATCCTGATCAAAGCCATTGTTTATCCTGAAAAATCGTCATATCCCTGCCCGGAGGCAAAGCGTTTTGCCTCAGAACGTCCCCGGCTTCAAAAGCTGCTCATAAAAATGGACGCGGCAGCTTGTAAGCTGCACCAGCGAAGCCGAGCACACAGCGGATCTCTTTTATTGTATTATATCACTATCGCTATACGCCTGTCAATAGAAATATCGCCTGTATTTGCCGGCTGCTCCGTGTTCCGGACGCCTCTCCTTTGCAGCTGCATTTTTCACGATAAACTGCCCTCGTATGAGGGCTGTTCCAGAGTGTCAAAAAACCTAAATATAATAATGAAATTGCGGGCGAGCGGAACTCGCCCCTACGCGAAACGATGGTATATAGCTGAATTGTAGGGGCGTTTCCCGAGCGCCCGTGTTGCTGTACACGTTTAATTTGACTTTTTCGACAGACTGAAACAGACCTCGTTTGAGGGCTGTTCGTCATTCTGCGAAAAGTGAATTACGGTGCTTGGGATTGCGCTTGTACGCTTTCTTTTTTTCCTGAGCAACACGGGTGACGGGATTAAGACCGTTCCAGTCCCGGCGCTGTACAGAGTTGAGCTTTTTCTGCTCCTTCTTGCTCATTTTGTCATAGGATACGAATTTTTCCATTTTTACCTCCGTTTCAATGGAAACTGAACTCAAAAAGCTGTTCCGTTTCGCCGTATATCGTTTCAAGATCACCCATTTTCGTGAAGCCGTATTTTTCGTACAGTCCTACCTCTCCGCTCACCAGATAGACCTTATCAAAACCGGTCTCGCGAGCATAGCCGACTGCCTTTCTTATAAGCTGCTCCGACAGCCTCTTACCGCGGAAGTTCTCATCTACAAATACAAAGCCGATGAACGGCGTATAGGGAAGCTCCGGCGGTATTGCGTCCTTTGCCGCAAGTGTGCAGAAGCCTGCGATACGTCCGTTCACGCGGACGGCAAAAACACGTTCCCAGTCCCGGAATTTGTCCTCACGCATGAGCCGCGCAAGCTCTTTTCCTGCCCGCCAAGAGCAGTTTTCAGCGTAGATGATAAGCTCGTTCAAGAGCGCAGAGCCCTTTTCCGCAATGCGGACCTCCATTACTCCTCACCTGCCTTGAAATTGTAGACAGGCTTGATGATCTCGTTTATCTCGACCGTATCGCCGATATTGTCCACGATGTCCTCAATGGACTTGTACGCCATGGGACACTCGTCAAGCGTCTGAGCGTTGACCGATGTGGTGTAGATACCGTTCATCTGCTTCCTGAACTCCGACACTGTGAAGCTCTGCTTAGCCGCCGAACGCGACATGAGACGTCCTGCGCCGTGAGGTGCGGAAAAGTTCCAGTCCGGGTTGCCTTTGCCTGTGCAGATAAGGCTGCCGTCACGCATATTTATCGGTATGAGAAGCTTCTCCCCTGCCTGCGCGGAAACAGCGCCCTTCCGGAGTATCATATTGTCGGTGTCGATGTAGTTGTGGATAGTAGTGAACTGCTCCTCGACGTGGAGATGCATACCCTTGATTATCTCGTCCATCATCGCCTGACGGTTGAGCATCGCAAACTGCTGAACTATCTTCATATCGTGGATATACTGCGTGAAAAGCTCGCCCTCGCAGTACGCAAGATGCTTTGGAACGTCCGTGAACTTGGTGTTTTTGAGTCTGGTTATCTCGGACTGTATCTGCTTGTCGCGTCCCTCCGCCTTCATGCGCTCTATAAGTGCGTCGATGTCCTTTTTTGAGCTGCCGTTGAGGTGCTTGTAAGCCTCCTCCTGATAGTATTTTGCAGTCTCAACGCCGAGGTGACGCGAGCCGGAGTGGATAACGATATAGATGCTGCCGTCCTCGCCCTTGTCCGCCTCGATGAAGTGGTTTCCGCCGCCGAGAGTACCTATGCTGCGTTCTGCACGAATGGGGTTGATGTGCTCATAGCAGTAAAGCTCCGTGAGGTCTATCTGCTCGTTATAGCGGTGCGCCTTATCGCGTATCGCAAAGCCGGAGGGTATCTTCTCATAGATGAGCTTGTCAAGCTTTTGCAGCTCGATGTGCTTTTCTTTAAGCCTTACAGTCTCCATTCCGCAGCCGATGTCAACTCCCACAAGATTAGGCACGACCTTGTTTGTTATGTGCATAGTCGTACCTATCGTGCAGCCTGCACCGGCGTGTACGTCTGGCATTATGCGTATCTGCGAACCGGCACTCATTGGCTGATTGCAGAGCTCGATTATCTGCGAAACTGCTGTCGGATCAATGACCTCGGTGAAGACCTTCGCGGTATTGTACTTTCCGTTCAATTCTAACATATTTCGTCCTTTCCGGGCTGCCCGGGTGCATAAAAAAAGCACTCCCGCAGGAGTGCAAAAACTGCAAATGTGTGCATAAGATCAGCACATGGCTGTACACTTCGGGCAAACTCCATGCTTCATAATAGTATTCTGTTTTATCGTGTTCGGTTTATAACTGTTTTTCATGGTGTTCACCGTCCTTTCGTAGAATATGGCATTATTATATATCGTCCCGGACGCTTTGTCAAGCATTTCCTGCAATTTTAATCAGTTTGTAATCTCTTGGATCATATGAGCCCTATGACAGAATTAAAAAAGAGCATCGTCCTCCACGGCAATGCTCTCAATAATTGCTTATAAGATCCGGCTGTTCAAATACTAATCATAATGCTCTTTTCACCATTTTTGCTCGAGTGCGGGAAGCACGATCCACATCTGAATTACAAAAAATCTATCAGGGATAGTACCTTGCTTTCTGATGTTCTGGCCGCTTTAGATATCGAGGGTACGCCCGATGACGTTGTCATAACGGATATGGACTATCTGACGGCAGAAAAATAAACGGTGTCTGGTATCTTACAACGAGCAATCCCGATGGTGCACTCACCGACGCCGGCAAGCTGAAAATCAATATCGGAGGTACTGAGACCACTATCAAAACTGAGGTCGGTCAGGAGAGTCTTTCGGTAATAATTGTTCCCGTCACCTCCGGATATCTTTATTTTGACAAAAGCGGCGGTGAGGGCGAGCTTAATGTTACTTCCGAAGACCGGACCGAAACTGACAAGATGTTTTGCATGATCGGTTCTACATACAAGCTGCCGGATTGCCCTTATACCCGGGCGGGATATTCCTTTGCTGGCTGGGAGATAAAGCTTGGGGAGGAAAATTATAAGATATATGCTCCCGGAGCTCTCTATACTCATAACTCCAGAGACAATACCGCAAAAGCACTGTGGAAGGACGACACTACACAAGAGATCATCAATCTGACACCTTTTCATGTGCTCGAACTTAAATAATTCGGATCTATTACAACTGAAATGAACACTATTGCCAAGTTGAAAAACGTTCATCGAGTATAAATTACGAAATTTCAAAAAAATGATGATGCATTATTTTCAAAAAGTGCCACTTTTCAGAAATTTAGTGACTTCATTTTTTCAGAATTTCGTAATCGACACACCATATTGAATTTTGTATCTATACGTCCCCGCTTCTGCGGGGACGAACTTAAATACATTATGTTGCTTAAATTATCGCCTTGATGATTCATCAGCTCACTCAAGATTCCAGCCATTATCACCGTGGTATATCATAAGCTTTGTCATGCCGCCGTCGATGCAGATATTCTCGCCTGTGATGAAGCCTGCCTTGTCGGAGCAGAGGAGCATCACCATATTTGCAATATCAAGCGGATCACCTACACATCCGCAGGGCTGCTGAGATGCATCGGGACCTTCGTAGACTTTATAGGACGTATCTATCCAGCACGGGGAAATGGAGTTCACACGCACCTTATCTGCAAGACTGACCGCCAGTGCGTGAGTGAGGGCAGCTATACCGCCACCTTATCCTTGAACATATTCCACTCCTTATATTATACCTATTGATGATTTCGTTATCTAAAAGCCTAAGGTTTTATTAATCATAATACCCACAGAATCTTGCAAAGTCGTCAACGAGCTCAATTCCGTTCGCACGAATATTTTGTTCAGCTATCTCGTAATAGTGTTCAAGTTCATGTATGAGTACAGGTATTTCACGACCAAATGTCTCTTGTATAAAGCCAGATTCATGCAGTTCTCTTACTATGTCGACAAGCATTTCAACAAACGCTTCTGTTATCTCAGACTCAAATTCAATAGGAGTAGTATCGCAAGCCTGACAATAAGCAAAGTTGCTGTTAATTATCCATTGTCTGACAGTATCGGCTGTGTCATCCATTCCAAATATGAAGTCATCATTTTGCAACCAGAATGCATAGTTCCAGCGAGCTTCTTCTTCATCCGAAGCATATTCAAGCTGATCGTTCATATATGATTCCGTATTGTATCCGACAGTTACAGTAGGACGACACGGATCGTCATCATAGTCATATACATACAATGAAACAACATATATGTCAGGTTCATCCCACGATGCTATAGTCTGCATTATCGCTTCTTTAAGCTGTTCTTTCATATGATCACTCCATTATTTATCATTCGCTTGTGACTACCTCCCCAGTCCAGTCGATAATTCCGCCGAACTCGTAAATATGCGTATATCCCATATCAGCAAGCTTCTGAGATGCTTCTTTGCTGCGGCGACCACTTCGGCAGTAAATCATTATGATCTGATTGAGGTCAGGTAGCTCTTTCGGGCATTCCGTACCGATAGACTCGTTGGGAATAAGAATCGCACCTGGGATATGACCACTCTCGAACTCGTCCTGCCGCCGTACATCGACGATGATGAGACCGTCGTCAGCCCGCATCATCTCCTCGGCTTCTTCCTGTGTTATCTGCTGATATGTTGCCGTTTCAGAGAATGTTGCAGTCGGAACCTCCGACAGAACACTTTCCGGCAAACTTGTTTCATTACCGCAGGCTGACAGCAACAAACATAAAGAAGCAGCTGTCAGAGCTATTGTTCTTCTCATTTCACACGCCACCTTATGCCTTTAGCTATGCGCTTCTCAGGCTCATTGAAGTGTCCGCCGTCGTTCCATTCAAGAATATGACGGGACACGTTTATATCGCCGCACACAAGCTCATACTGTCTGCGAGTACAGTCACCGACAGTTGCCATAATACGGTCACGAGCCTTTTCCTCACGGTCGCCGAGGCTTAGATACACTGAGCCGTCCTGCGGAGCAGTATGGCGCTCGACGTAGCTTATCCAGTTCCCGAACCACAGTGAGCCCGAACAACTGATAACTCCGCTGAACATCTGACTTTCATAGAACGCCCACAGACTGAAAAGTCCTGCCAGTGAGTAACCGCAGAGGATACGCTCTCCCGTCAGATTGTACTCATTCTCGCAGTAATGAACGAACTCATTCATGAGCCAGTCCAATGTTTTGCATCCGCCGCCTGAGAAAGACATCTTCTTATTGAGCGTGAACTCCCACGGTGAGAAGTCGGCGTTCCAATCCTCGACCTCGTAAACGATATAGTTGCACTTCACGTCCGCGCACAGCATGAGGACTTTTTCAATCGTCTCGGAGCTGTTCTTCATCTCGCCCCAGTATATCGTGGGAAGGTCAGTGCCGTTTATTATGATATGGCAGGTTCTGCCGTTACTCTCAATTGTTTTCATATTTCTCCATATACACAAATTCAAGTTCGTCGTTTACAGCTTTCCGAGCGAATATCGTGTAACCCAGCTTCTGATACAAACGGATATTATCTAGACTTCTCGTACTTGTGAAAAGCTCATATCGCTTATGAGGAAAGCACTTCTCTATCTCAGACAGCAGCATTGTACCATAGCCTTTATGTCGGTGGTCAGGGTGTACCATAAGCTTGCCGATGAAAGCTGTTCTGTCACGCTCTATCGCCATTACAGAGCCAATAATAGTATTCGCATCATCGACCATTTTCAGTATAATTCCGCCGCACCACTCCTCAACAACTTCATCAAGAGTCTGCTTCAGCGGAGGAATGTCCCTGCTGCCGAACAGATTAGCCTCACTCTGATAGGCAAGATATTGAAGCTGTAATATTTCTTGCAGGTCTTCACGTTCAGCTTTAAGTATCATACCGGTTTTCTCCTATAATTCTATCAGCCTGTTCGACTCAAAATAGTAAATATTCTCTTTCTTATATCCATATTTCGAGCCTTTGACGCTGATATGCGGCTCAAATGTAAAATAGTCCACTGACGAGAGCAGTGCAGCGTTGCCTTTTTCGATGTAGATCCGTTCGTTTTTGTCCTTGACGATAGAGTGTCCGAGGTTTCCAAGAAAGTCAAGGTTGATAAATCCACGGTCGACGATGAGCTGATTAATATGGAAATACAGCTCATCAAATGTTATAGAACGACAAAATGGATATAAAAGTGTTTTCAAATAATTGCCCTGATAATCACATCAGGGCATTATGTTTGTCGGCAAGCTCTTGTTGAGATCATCTACGGTCACATATTCGATAAGGTCAAGGCACATCTGGCGTGTAAGCTCAGTCGCTCCTGCATAGCTTTTCAGACGGGCAATAAATTCGTCAACGTCCTTTTCGTCCTGCTGCTGCATTTCGGAGCGTTTCTTGTATTCAGCACACTCAGCCTGCAAAGACTTCTTTTCAGCCTGATACTTTTCAAGCAGGCTGATACATACTTCTTCGGGGATCTTACCGATAACCTTATCTTCATAGACGGTCTGGATCAGGTTGTCAAGCTCTGCAATACGACTTGTAGCTTTCTGCATACGCTTTTTATCGGAACTGTTCTGAGCATCAAGCACACCGTGCTTGCGTTTCAGAAATTCTTCCTTTGCCTTTTCCTCGTCAGTGGCTTTCTCGATCATATCCTGAATATCCATAAGGATATACTGCTCAATCAGCGGGCGGCGGATATAATGTGTCGTACAACAGCCCTTGCCGAAGCGATTATGATAACCGCACATATAAGCCATATACTTGCGGTTGGCTGAACCGACCTGACGCATTTTGCTCCCACAGCTATCACAGTACAGAAGTCCTGAAAGCGGAGCTAACTCACCGATCTTGTCTCGCTTGCCACGGCTCACCGAAGCCTCGATCTCACGGACTTTTTCCCACAGCTCCATAGTAATGATAGGCTCATGATTGTTTTCACGCATAAGCCATTCAGATGAATCCTTGCGTATCCTCTTGTGATTCTTATAGCTCACAGTAGTTGTTTTCATCAGTGCAAGCGTACCGATATAGATCGGATTGCCGAGAATACGAAGTACTATCGAAGAACTCCAGAGATGTACTGAAGCGTGGGGATTTACCTTGTTTTCACGCTGATACAGATAGTCCATAGGTGTTGGTATCTGTTCTGCATTAAGTGCATCAGCAATCTGTTTAGGCTTTTTGCCTTCTGCCCTCATCTCAAAGATACGGCGGATAACAGGTGCAGCCTGCGGATCAATAACAGGAGTGTTCTTCTCATCATCGCCTTTGAAATATCCGTAGGCACAGTATGTTGTGCGATACTTTCCGGCTTTTGCATTTGAGTTGATAACAGCTCTCAGCTTCTTGGAAGTATTGGCGGCGTGCCATTCCGTGTATTGACCTACCTGGATATAATTACGCCCGAAACGGCTCAGATCCTTGCAGAGTATCAGATTGATCCTGCCGTTCTTGGCATCATCGAGCATTCTCTGCACACCTGGGCGATCAAACGTAGTGCCAGAAATTCCGTCATCGACGTACTCATCATAGAGCGTCCAGCCCTGTTCGCTGATGTAGTTGGTGAGAATCTTACGCTGATTCTCAATCGAGAGAGACTCTCCGGCTCTCTCGTCCTCGTTTGAAAGGCGGAGATACATTCCCACCTTGTATTCATTCTGCTTTGGTATCATTACTACTCCTTTCCTCCAAAGCAGCTTTAATCAACATTACAGTAAATAGTATAGCGCGCAATGCCGAAAAAAGCAAGTACTTATGGAAAAATTTTTCAGGTTGTCTGAGGTGTACGGTTCATCGACATAACTTCGGAAAACGCTCTTTCAAAAGCGTTGCGATACAGCACTTCACTGAGGTCTTTATCACCGCAGAAGTGCCGGACGATAACACATCTCTCTTTACCGACCTGGTACTCACGTCTTTCGGTTTTGCAGTTTTTATA
>CACYSQ010000027.1 GCA_902777125.1 Ruminococcus flavefaciens | reverse complement strand
CGCAGAACCCGACACCGCAACTTTGAATCCAGTGGGTTCAAAGTTAGACACAAGCGAGAGCGTCGGCAAGGAGTACGGCGTGAGCAAAGGCTCTGTTGTCCGCCTTAAGCTCAAATTCTTCAGCCAGTTTAAAAGTCCTGTCAGCGTAGTTATCAACGCTATTTAGGATCTTTACATATACGTCGTCGCTGCCAAAATCAATAGTATCTCCCAAATAATACACGTTTCCGGTCGCAATCAGCGTTCCCTCCGCGTTTGCGATGATACCGGGCTCGAAGATATTAGTTCCCGCAATAGCCGTCGGAAGTCCTCCGCCCATGAGCGTCAGCGCAAGGGCTGCTGCAATTGTCTTTTTAAAAACCTTGTTTTTCATTTAAAATCCTCCTTTAGTAAACATAAAAAAGCGTACCTCACAGAACATAGTTATCCTGCGAAATACGCTTTATTACCATATTAAATTGTCGGCAGGGCAGAGTTAGTTAATTTACCTATATATATATATTAACTAAATGGTTTCTCATGACCCCGTCCTCCCTTTTAGGATAGCTCTATTATAGCAGACAATTATTCTCCTGTCAAGTACCCGGAGAAGTATTTTCCACCCGTCCAAGCGCCTCCGTGAACTCCTTATACATATAAAGAGAACCCAGCGCAATGAGCGGTACTCCCCTTTCCCGCGCATACTCATACGCCGCCCGGACGCCCTCCGGAAGCTCGCTGAAAGCCTCCGCCTCTATGCCGTGCGAGGCGAATACCTCCGCGAGCGCTTCACTTCCGAGGGAACGCTTGTTGGCAGGCCGCACCGCGAAAGCCTTTGCGATAAGTCCCTCCATTATCTCCGGATAGCAGGAATAGTCCTTGTCCGCCATTACTCCGATGAGCAACGCAACGCCTTTTCCGCCGAAATACCGCCTTATGCTCTCTGCCGCACGGCTGATGCCGTCCGGATTGTGAGCGCCGTCCGCGATAACTACCGGCTCACGGCTGAGAAGCTCGAACCTGCCGTGCCACCTGACATTGGCAAGTCCTTCCGCGACCGCTTCCTCGGGGATATCGAGCCCCTGAGAACGCAGTATCTCCACGCATTCGAGAACGTTCCGGACGTTTTCGAGCTGATAGCTGCCAAGCAGCGAGAGACGGTATTCCCTGCCGTTATATGCGAAGTCCGTACCGTCCAGCGAGTCCGAGATTAGCCTGATATCGGTATTTTCCGGCGCGTAAAGCTCCGAAACGAGAGCAGCAGCCCTTTCCCTTATCACATCGAGGGCTTCTCCCCTGCCGCCTCCGTAGAAAACAGGTCTGCCGGGCTTGATCACGCCTGCCTTGTGGGAGGCTATCTCCGCCGGAGTATCGCCGAGAATGCCGCAGTGGTCGAGGCGGACGTTCGTGATGACCGAGAGCAGCGGCGAGGCTATCACGTTCGTGCTGTCCTCATCGCCTCCGAGACCGCATTCCACCACGGCAATATCGCATTTTTCACGCGCAAATATGTCGTAAGCCGCCGCAGTGAGCATTTCAAACTCGGTGGGCTTGTCGTCCATTTTTTCGCAGTATCCCGCTATTTTCAATATCTCCTCCGCGAACATCTTCCCGCTTATCTCGCGGCAGTCTATGCGGAAGCTGTCCGTAACGCCGGTCAGTGCAGGCGAGGAAAAGCTGCCCGTCCGTAAGCCTGCTGAGGTCAGAACGGAGCAGAGCATCGCTCCGAACGAGCCCTTGCCGTTCGTGCCGGAAACGTGTATCACCGGAGTGCTCTCCTGCGGGTCGCCCATAAGGTAAAGGAGGGCGGTTATCCGCGAAAGACCGGGAATTATCCCTCTGCCGGAGGCTTTTCTGAGGATAGCCTCCGCCTTCTGTATATCGTTCATATTGACCTCCAGATCGTTATAATAAAAATAGGAAAGGCATTTGCCTTTCCTATTATAGCATTATTCGGGAAGATTTTCAAGAAGTCCGAGCTTGTATTTCTGTATCGCAAGGGCGTCCTTGTTGGTGAGACCGTTGCCGTTGTTGTTTACGTCACCGTTCTTCTCGCCTTCCTTGGTCATTTTGTACTTGTCCGGATTTGAGATGCACTGCATGATGAACACTGCATCTGCCATATTGACCTCGTTGTCGCAGTTGGCATCGCCCCAGAGGATATCGCCGCTGTCCGATGCCGAAGAAGACTCCGAATGCGGCTGCGGAACTGCCGTGAACAGGTCAGTCGGAAGCTCATCGAGGGTTATGCAGAAATCGCTGTTGTAGAGCTTCGAGAACTCCTCATGGTCCTGATAGTTGTCGCCGCTCACGAAGTAAGCCTGCTGCGAATCGTACCACGGACAGAAGTACAGCCAGTAAGCGTGTTCAACGAGCATATTCTCCATGCTCGGAACGGAATCGTTCTCAGCCATAGCGACCATTTTATTGCCCTTGACATAGCCGAGTATCTTGTAGAAGATACCGCCCTCGGCATCGAGATTTGGTCCGGAGGTCTTTCCGTCATGGCGGTTGTACTGAGTGTTGTACTTGTCGAATGCGACTATGTCAACACGGTCGTCGCCGGAATACCACTCAGCCGAGGAATCCGCCCACGCATAGAGGTTCTGCTCGTAGATGAGGTTGTGGAGACCGTACTTGTCGCGGAGGGTGTCCTGCAAGAACGCCCAAAGCTGCTTGTACACAACAGCGCCCTCCTTAGCCCACCAGAACCATGCACCTGAACCGTCGATAGGGTCATCGGTCTTGCTGGGGTTGCCCTCCGCCTCGTGGAAGGGACGGAAGATAACGGGAACGCCTGCGTCCTGCAATTTCAGCAGCTCCTTCGCAAGGTTCTCCATGCAGAGCTGGAAGTAATCGTACTCAGCAGTGCCCTCGACCATGCAGTTGACAGTCTTGAAATCGGTCACTTCACTGTAGGTGGTCTTTGAGAAGTCGAGCGGCTCGCCAAGAGTGTAGTCGGACATTGTACGCGGAACGTTTATGTGCCACGAAGCTGTACAGATACCGCCCTTTTCGTTCGTCCACTCTATCATTCTTCCGACAACGCCGTCGTCCCAGCAGTAGCAGGGACAGTAGCTTCCGAAATCGAAGCCCTGTATCGCCGGATACTTTCCGGTAAGCTCATGAACGAGGTCAACATCGAGGTTGTAATTATTATAGGTATAGTTGCGGTTCTGAGTGCTGTAGGTGTAGACCTTACCGTCCTCGCCGGTGCAGTGCCACGGGAACTTGTGCCCCTGATCGTCCTTGTCGTAGCTGTCCGGGTCGATAGTGTACTCCTTGCCGTCGCCGTCAGTACACTTGTCCGTGCTCTCATCATAGCGGATAGAGGTGTCAACGGTGTTTCCGCCGCCGTATATCTGCTGCTGACCGGAAAGGATATTCTTTCCGTAAACGCTCTTGAGGTATTTCAGCAGAGCCTTTGTGTTGGCGGTAGCGTCAGGGTCGCAGGGAACGTCCGTTGCCTTTGTGAGGTCGGGGAAATCAGCCTCGGAAACGGTAACTGTGTCGATAGCCATGTAGCCGTACTTGTTGACGAACTTGATAGTGTTCTCGCCCTTTTTGAGCCTTATCAGTCCGAAATCGTAGTCTCTCCACTCATTAGAATAAGCCGCCTCAATAGAGTATTCCTGACCGTTCACCTCCACGGTCTCTTTTCTCTGCTCAGTAGGCTTGCTGAGTATCTGTGCGCCGCGGACGGTGAGCTGATACATCGCGTCCTCCGGAACAGTCACGGTGAACGAAGCCGGTGAAGCAGTGAGGTACCAGAAGCCCTCGCCGGAATAGCCGGGAATATTGTCCGCGTAGATCGAAGTCCAGAGGTCGGCGCCTTCAAGGTCCTCGCCCTCAATGGTGTAGGGAAAAACCGTGTCGGCAGCAAAAGCTGTTGCGGGTGCAGCCGGAACTGCCACTGCACCGAGCTGCATTGCGGTCATAGCAGCGGCAGCAAGGGCAGCCGTCTGCTTTTTCAGAAAGTTGTGCATTATAATATCCTCCTTAAAAATATTTACAGGTTCACAATTACTTAATTAACTCCTAAATCAATTAAGTACACTTTTATTTACAGATTAATTATAATGCAGCTTTGATGATTTGTCAAGCCCTAAAACACAACTTATAATAATTTAAGCTGCCAGCTTAAATAATCAAGCCGGCAGCTTTGCTTCAATCTTCGTCCTCATCGTAGAAGACGTTGTAGGTAACAGCTCTGTGGCTGTAGGTGCTGAGCACGAGCCCGATAACGGCATACATACTTATCATAGCCGTACCTCCGGCACTCATGAACGGCAGCGGTACGCCGATAACCGGCGCTACCTTCAGCACCATGCCGATGTTCATGATACAGTGCGAGAGCATCATCCCGAATGCGCCCATGCAGATGAACCTTCCGAGACGGTCGCGTGTGACACGGCTGTCCGCAAAGATCTTCAGGCAGATGTAGGCGAGGATTATGAGTATCCCGACTGTTCCGAGGAAGCCGAATGCCTCGCCCATATAGGTGAAAATGAAGTCGTTGTGTATCTCAGGGACGTAGATATATGCGTCCGCGTCCTTGAAAAGTCCCTTTCCGAACACTCCGCCGTGCTTCATCGCGGCAAGTCCGAGGTCCTGCTGATACTCAATGTAGTCCGGGTCGCTTCCCGGGTGGAAGAGTATAGTGACACGCTTCTTGTGGAATTCACTCAGTGCAAAGTTCCACATCGCAAAAACCACTCCTGCTATAACGACCGGCATCGCCGCAAGGTACTTTACGGATATCTTCGCGGAGCATATCATCGAGAAGAATATCGCCGCAAAGATTATTGCTGTACCGTAGTCGCCCTGCTTTCCGACTATCGCGATCGGTATGCCTGCATGGAGGATCAGCAGGAGCATATGCAGGGGCTTGTTCATGTCCTCCTCCTCGCGCGAGAGGTGGTAGCTGAAAGTGAGTATGAACACAAGCTTGAGTATCTCTGACGGCTGGAGGTTCATGGGTCCTATCCGGATCCATGCCTGATCGTCCGCACCTGCTCGCTGATAACCGAGCGAGGTGAAGGTCAGCGCCACAAGGAAAAGTGCCGCCGGTGCAAATATGAACCAGAGCTTCACAAGCTTGCGGTAGTCGATGAATGATATGATGACAGCGCCGAAGATACCGGCTATCATGGAGACGAGCTGGGTCTTCCAGTAGCTCGAATCGACACCCTCTATCTCGCTGAGGCCGCTCTCTGCTATTGAGAAGATCAGCAGGGTGCTGATAACAGCGCAGACCGTTACCGCAAAGAGCAGTCCGGTGTCGATATTATGCTTGTTATGGGATAATTTCTTAAAAGCGGATCGCATTGTTTCTCTTTCCTTCTGTTTTTATTCAGGGATCAGTATTTTTCAGGTTCGATAGCTGCCGGACGTTTGCGTAATTGCCCGGCATCACACTCATACAGACTGTCAAGACCGCCTGTAAAGGCGCTCGTTCAAGTCTTGACCGGCTGTATGAGTGTGATATAATCGGCAATTGCGAACGTCGCGGCTGAAACCGCAAAAATAGGCTTTTCCCGTATTCATTCCTGTCCGCCCGACCAGTATTTGCGGTCGAGACTGCGGTACTGTGCGGCTGCCGCAACGTGCGGCTTGCGAATGGTCTCGGAGCCGTCCAGATCGGCAATGGTACGCGCTACCTTCAATATCCTGTCGTAGGCTCTCGCGCTCAGTCCGAGGCGGTCGAAAACGTTCCTCATGAGCTGCTCGGCACCGTCGTCCATAGGACAGAACTCCTGCAATTTATCGGGAGTTATCAGCGCATTGCAGGTAACGGATGTCCCCTTGAAGCGCTCTGCCTGTATATCTCTTGCGGCGATGACACGCTTTCTTATCTCCGCGGAGGACTCCTCCTTCACCTTCGATGAAAGGTCGCCGAACTCGACGGGAGCGACCTCGATGTGGAGGTCGAAACGGTCAAGGAGCGGTCCCGAGATCTTCGAGAGATAGCCCGAGACCTTCTTCATGCCGCAGATGCACTTGCGTTTCGGGTGACCGTAGTATCCGCAGGGACACGGGTTCATCGCACCTATCAGCATGATAGTACACGGATAGGACACTGTTCCCGATGCCCTCGCGATAGTAACACGCCTGTCCTCAAGAGGCTGGCGGAGTATTTCAAGTGTGCGCCGGTCAAATTCCGCGAGCTCGTCCAGAAAGAGCACGCCGTTGTGAGCGAGCGAGACCTCTCCGGGGTGCGGAACGGTACCGCCGCCGGCAAGACCTGCCGAGGAAATGGTATGGTGCGGCGAACGGAACGGACGCTTCGTTATTATGGGCATATCCGGCGTGAGAAGTCCGGATATGGAGTGTATCTTCGTTGTTTCGAGGGCTTCCTCGAAGGTCAGCGGCGGAAGTATCGAGGGCATACGCTTTGCGAGCATACTCTTTCCGCTTCCGGGAGAGCCGATCAGGAGGGCGTTGTGACCGCCGGCTGCGGCTATTTCAAGCGCCTTCTTCGCGGACTGCTGACCGCGTACATCGGCAAAGTCAACGGTCTCGTTGTAGGCTGCCTCCGGCGGAGAATAGTGCTCGCTCGGGGTGAGGAGCTTGTTTCCGCGGAAGTGGTCGATGAGCTGTTCGGCATTCTTCACAGCGTAGATGTCGATGCCGCTGATAACAGAAGCCTCCCCTGCGTTCTCAGCAGGCACGAACACTGACTTTATCCCCATTTCACGGGCGAGCATCACCATGGGCAGAACGCCGTTGATGCGCCTGATATCGCCGTTGAGCGAAATCTCACCGATGAATGAGCAGCCGTCAAGGGGCTTGTCGATCATACGCATGGCTTTGAGTATCGCCATGAATATCGCCATATCGTGTACAGAACCGCTCTTTTTCGTGTCAGCCGGGGCGAGGTTCACCATGACAGATGCCACCGGGAAGCTTATGCTGCAGGCCCTCAGTGCCGCACGGATACGCTCACGGCTCTCACGGACGACAGCGTCCGGCAGCCCGACTATATCGAACTGCGGCTGACCGCGGCTAATATCTATCTCAACGTCAACGTGAAAAGCGTTCAGACCGAAAAGTCCGAGGCTCGATATTTTCGCAAACATTCTGTATCACCTGCTCATGAAGTTTTGATCGGACTCTCCGACATGGCGCAGTATTTTCCGCATTCGGGGATATAGACCGCTCCCACTCCGGGGTCACCGAACTGATTTGCGGATGGAAGCTCCGGCATTTCCGGCATATTGTCAAGTCCTGTGAAGTTTTTGATGTCGATCTGGTCGGGAGAGCTCATCTTGTCGGAAGCGCCCTCGCCTGTATGGACCGGAGCATAGTTGGAATTTTCGTTCTGATAGGCAAATCTCTCGTTGAAATGCGGAAAGCCCTCGGTCTCCTTGAGCTGCTTCCAGTCGAGGTAATCCGGTATGAGCACGGCGGACTTCACAGCACCCAGCGCACCTATGGCAAAGGTCAGGAAATCGGCGGAATTAGAGCCCACGCCGATAATTCCGAATATGCCCATTGCAAGGTATATCGCGAAGAGAATAACTCCGCATATCCTGTATTTTTTGCTGCAATTCACAGCGGCAAGCCCGACTATCGCGAGTATCACCAATATCTGCACGAAAAGTGCCCCGACATCGGTGCTGTCCCCGAAAAGTGCCGGAATCCACGATATAACGGAAAATCTTGCCGTTATCAGTGAACCGGTGAGCAATACCGCACACGCAGCGCAGGTATACGCAAGAACGGTCACGGAATTCCTCTCTATGTCCGTTTTTCTGCCGAGGCATACCGGATAATGTCCATGATCCGGCTTTTCGGCAAGTTTTTTATTGAAACGGGTCACTCTGCTGCCCCCTTAGATAGTTTTCAGCCTGTCGAGAATAATATTAGCGGCATCGAATTTGCTCATGAGCTCGAGCTCCTCGTCGCCGTCCTTAGTGATGAGGGTTATGATATTGGTGTCGGTACCGAACCCGGCACCGGCTTTCCGCAGGGAATTGGCGCATATCATGTCGCAGTTCTTCGCGGCGAGCTTCCTGCGGGAATTCTCGATAACGTTGTCCGTCTCCATCGAGAAGCCGCATACGACCTGTCCCTCGCGGCGGTTCTCGCCGATATATTTGAGGATATCGGTGGTACGCACAAGGGGTATCGACATATCCCCGTCGGACTTTTTGAGCTTGCTGTCCGCGACCGAAGCCGGGGTATAGTCCGCTACTGCGGCAGCCTTTATGACGATATCGCTTTCCGCAAGGCGTTCCCTCACGGCGGCGAACATATCCGCAGCCGACTGAACAGGGACTACGTTCACGAACATGGGCGGCTCAACATCAGTATGCGCCGCAATTACCGTAACGTCAGCGCCGCGGAGCATGGCTGCCCTTGCAACGGCAAAGCCCATTTTTCCGCTCGAATGGTTGGTTATGAAGCGCACCGGGTCGATAGCCTCACGGGTCGCGCCTGCGGTGACGAGCACTTTCTTTCCGGCGAGGTCCTTTTCAAAGGCTATCTCACGCACGATATGCTCGACTATGACCTCCTCGGACGGCAGTTTTCCGTCGCCGATATCGCGGTTTGCAAGCATTCCCCTGACGGGCTCGATTATGCCCCAGCCGTAGCGGCGGAGCTTTTCGAGGTTGTCCTGAACAGCGGGATTATGGTACATATTGTGGTTCATGGCCGGAGCCGCGAGCTTTTTGCAGGTACAAGCCATGAAAGTAGTGGTGAGCATATCGTCAGCGATGCCGTTCGCGAGCTTGCCTATGACGTTGGCGGAGGCAGGTGCGACTACGGCGATATCAGCCTTTTTCGCAATGGAAACGTGCTCCACGCTGTACTCGAAGTTCCTGTCGAAGGTGTCGATGAGGCACTTGTGCTGGGTGAGAGTCTCAAAGGTCAGCGGGTGGACGAAATTGAGCGAATTAGGCGTCATCGCAACGTGTACGTCAGCGCCGAGCTTTGTGAGCATACGCGCTACGTTGCACGCCTTGTAAACGGCTATCGAGCTCGATACTCCGAGCAGGACTGTTTTCCCTTTCAGCATGGCTCCACCTCAGACCTTGCGGTTCTTTTTGTAGATTATGGCGAGACCCTTGATGAGAAGGTCGCCGTCGTGTATTATCATTCTTCTGCAAAGCGGCACTACCAGCTCCGAGAGGCCGCCGGTCGCAACGGCAGTACACTTGCAGCCGAGCTCCTCCTCGATACGTCCGATGATGCCGTCGAGTGCGCTTGCATTCGAGTAGAGTATGCCGCTTTTCAGACAGTCAACGGTATTCGTGCCGATGATATTCTCAGGAGCTTCAAAGTTTATCTTGGGAAGCTGTGCAGTGCGGGCAACGAGTGCATCAGCCGCAACAGCCATGCCGGTCATGATAAGACCGCCGCGGTAGTTCTTGTTCTTATCGACCACTGAAACGGTCGTTGCAGTGCCCATGTCGATGATTATGAGCGGCACGGGATACTGATTTATTGCGGCAACGGCGTCGACAGCCTGATCACTGCCGAGCTGTGCGGGATTGTCAATAAGTATATTGAGACCGGTCTTGACACCGGGGCCTACGACCATGACATCGACCCGGAAAAGCTTCTTCACAGCCAGTTTTACGGTATTTGTAACAGAGGGAACTACCGATGACATTATCGCAGCGGTTATATCTCCGGGCTCAAAATCGTTCATGAGGAGAATGCTCCGCATCAGCGAGGCGTATTCAGCAGCAGTCGCGCTGTGGTTTGTTGAGATGCGCTCGAAGAGGACGACCTCGTCATTATCGTTGACGCAGCCGAAAACTATATTTGTATTGCCGATATCTATAGCTAAAAGCATGACAAACCTCCGTTCTTTTCTGAGAGCCGGCGCATTATCCGGCATTATAATTGTATTATACCATACTATTGTAAAAATAGCAAGAAAATTTTGTGCTCCAAAGTAAAAAGCGCTCCGGACTCCTCCGTGAGCGCTCATTAATGAACATCTTTCAGTTTTCCGTGTAATTCCGGACGAAAAGCTTTCTTCTCATGAGGCAGAGGTCGTAGATATCGAGCCTGCCGTTAGTGCAGAAGTCGCCCTCCTCCCAGTTGGTGAGCTTCGTGCTGTCGCCGCTGACGAGGTACTTCTGGAGCGTTACAAGATCAGCTATGCCGAATACACCGTCGTTGTTGACATCGCCTGAGATCACTTTTTTCAGCTTGAATACGACATCAGCCGAGCCGTTTTCGAACCTCCTGACCTCTATCTCGTCCTCCGGATAGCTCTTTCCGTTTGAATATCTTGCTGCGGAACGATAACCGGCAGGCACAGTGTATTCCAGAAGTCCGAAATAGTAGCTGTCCGCGTTGAATATCCTTCCGAGCTCAATACGGCTGGGATTGGTAAACAGTTCATATATCGGTCCGGTCGAGATGTACTCACCGAGCTCCTTATCATAAGTGCTTATGTCGGTAGCGAGCCCGACCCAGCCTTCTTCGCTGCCCGTGAAAGGGATAAGCTCCCCTGTAACGGCATCAACGAGAGTTATCTTCATCTCGCCGTCCTTGAGGATAGATGCACCGTCATCGTAAACAACGCAGTCTATCGCTGCTTTTTCGATCGCATCTTCCGGATTGTAGGGCAAACCTCCGTAGCCAGGCACAAGAAGGTACTCAACACTCGCAAGACCGTCCTTTGCGCCCTTATAAAGCACGATACGGTTTATCGCACCTCCGTCTACCGGAACAGAAGTCTCCATGTTGCAGCAGTAATCGCCGGCAAATCTAAGATTATTGATGCCCTCCTGCCCGGTGAGTTCCCAGTTGTACATGGTACCGGCAGATGAAGTAAGGCAGAACACAACGTAGTTGTCCTTTATAGAAACCTCGGAGTATTTCGATTTGTACTCCCTGTATTCCCCAGCGCTGTCCGGAAGCCAGCTGTAGATATCGGTCTCGTGGATATCGTAGTCCTCGTCGATATTGAAGGTATAATGCGAAACGGCAAGGTGCTCCAGTCCCTCCGGCAGAAGCGGTTCGGCAGCATTTACAGCCGTGTCGATGAGCGCGGTCTCAAAAACACCGGTCGCCTCCGTCACATGGTAGAGCACGACCTCATAGCCGTACTCGCTGTTCTCAGAAAAATAGCTTTTGTGTACCAGCTTTTCCATGACGCCCTCGGTCTCCTGCACCATATAGCGCAGTACTCCCTTGGGTTCGCCGTCGTCAGTACGCTCGACCTGCTCCTTGTAGACTACGCAAAGGTAGCCGCTTTCAATGTGCGTTGCGCCGTACTTGTTGCGGAAATCAAGCACCGAATGGTAGTCCGTCGGCACCCATTCCGGTATCTCAGCTTCCGGCCCCCATTCCGGTATCTCAGCTTCACCCGTCACTGCAATTACAGCCGGTGTATCGGCTGCGTTCACCCCATATGCAGAAAAAGGTACTATCGCTGCGGCAGCCGCCGTAAGAGCGGCTATGATCCTGATGTTTCTCATGATTTTTCACCCTCCGATCCGTTATCATGCGATAACTAATTTTTACCATTATATCACGGCGGCGCTTGATAGTCAATACTTTTTTCAAATTTTACGCCGTGAAAAAATACAAAAAATGCTTGACAAGACAAAAGAAATAGTATATAATTATCGTGAACATCAAAAATATTTTGACGTTTGCTATATCCTGTCAAATGCTTTACATTTACCCCCGTAAAGCGTGGAATACTGGCTCTTGCGGAGCAGTTCGCCTGCTCCCGGAATACATGAAAGGTGTGAATATTATGGGCAAATTTGTAATCAAAACTACCAAGACTGGCTTCACTTTCAGCCTTAAAGCCGGAAACGGCGAGGTCATCGCTGTCGGCGGCGAGGTCTACAACTCCCTCGCAAGCATCAAGAACGGCATTGCAAGCGTTGCAAAGAACGCTCCTATCGCTAATATCGAGGACCAGACCGTTGAGGGCTTCGAGACCCAGACCCACCCGAAATTCGAGATCTATAAGGACAAGGCTGGCGAGTTCCGCTTCCGCCTCAAAGCCCGCAACGGCGAGATAATCGCTGCAAGCGAGGGCTATGTCAAGAAGGACAGCTGCAAAAACGGCATCGAAAGCGTCAGAAAGAACGCTCCCGACGCTGAGGTCATCGAACCCGAGGCTGAATAATATGATAACCACAGGGCGTGAATATCCACGCCCTCTTTTTTTGACCACAAGCGCTGACATTATTAATCATTCAAACCAATTTTTGCGGTATTTTACAATTTTTATTGACAAATCTTGTTACAAATGCTATACTAAAGCCAATAATGCACAATAGTGTGCAATTTGATTTGGAGGACATTGATATGAAATGGTCAAACCTGAAAAAGGCGGCCGCCGGGATAATGAGCCTCGCGCTCGTGATCGGAGCTTCCGGCTACCTGCCTGCGCCTGCAAGGGCGAACGCTGCTTCCGGCGGCGTCACTATCAACGAGGTCTGCGCTAAAAACACCAAGCAGACCATCAGCGGCGGTCTCTACGACTGGATAGAGCTCTACAACGGCTCTTCCTCCGCTGTTGACATCAGCGGCTGGGGACTTTCCGACAAGGACACAAAGCCTTACCGCTACACATTCCCGGAAGGCACTTCCATTGCTCCCGGCGGAAGACTGGTCATAGCCTGCGACAAGGACGCGGCTGCAAATGACCCTTCCATTGCACCTTTCGGACTTTCCGATTCCGGTGAGAATATCATCCTCACTGACAAGAACGGCAATCAGGCTGATACTGCCGCCTACGAGTCACTTGCTTCTGACATGACATACGGTCAGTACCCGGACGGCAGCGGTGAATACTTCACGCTCGCCGCAACCCCCTCCGCACCCAATTCGGCTCCAGAGGGCTCAAATGCTGTAAAGCTCCCGGAATTCTCTACGGAAAGCGGCTTCTACAGCAGCCAGTTCAGCCTCACTATATCTGTTCCCTCCGGCTGCACGGTCTACTATACCACCGATGGAAGTGACCCTACAACAAGCTCGGAGAAGTACACCTCCCCTATCAGCATCACCGACTGCTCGTCAAATCCCAATGTTTACAGCGCAAGGACAGACATAAGCGCCGATCAGGTAACTGCTCCGAAGGACCTCGTTGATAAGGCTGCTGTTATAAGAGCAGTTGCAGTTGACGGTCAGGGCAGAATGAGCAGCATCGTTACAAAGACCTATTTCGTCGGCTCGACCGATACAGCTTACTACAAGAATATGAAGGTAGTTTGCCTCGTCACCGATCCCGACAACCTTTTCGACTACGAGAACGGAATCTACGTCAAGGGCAAGGTCTATGACGATACCTACGGTCAGGGTCAGGACAATCCCGGCGGTCCGGGCGGTCCGGGAGGTCCCGGCGGTATGTGGGGCGGCTTCGGCGGCTTCGGCATGATAAACACATGGGAAATGGAAGCCAATTACACCCAGCACGGAAAAGCTTGGGAGCGTCCCGCGACATTCGAGCTTTTCGAGAACGGCAAGAGCGTTCTCAAGCAGGACGTCGGCATACGCATCAAGGGCGCGGCTTCACGTTCCTACGCACAGAAGAGCTTCAACGTCTACGCCCGTGCTGATTACGGCAAGGACGAATTCGAGTTCGATTTCTTCGACGGTACTGCTACAAAGAAGAACGGCAAGATCATCGACAAATTCAAGGGTATCACCCTCCGCAACGGCGGAAACGATAACGGCTACACCTTCTTCCGTGACTCAATAAACCAGTCCCTCGTCGCTGACAGGGATATGGCTGTTCAGGCTACAAGCGAGTGCATGGTATTCCTCGACGGCGAATTCTGGGGCATCTATCAGATAATCGAGAGAGTCAGCGCTGACTACCTCAAGACCCACTTCGGCATCGACAAGGACAGCTGCGTTATCATCAAGAACGGTGAGGCTGAGGAAGGCACCGACTCCGACCTCGCTGAATGGAATCAGTTCGCAGAATACTGTGCCAGCACCGACCTCACAAGTGCGGACGCTTATAAGAAGGTCTGCGAAAAGCTCGATATACAGAGCTATATCGACTATTTCGCAGCTCAGATATACCTCAACAACACCGACTGGCCGCAGAATAACTTCGCGGTCTGGAAGGCATCGGTTCCCGAGGAGGGAAATCCCTACGCTGACGGCAAATGGAGAGCTTTCCTGTTCGATACCGAGCTTTCTACCGGTCTTTACGGCAATGACGCTTCCGTTGACAAAAACGCTTTCCAGCGCATCTCGAGGAACTCCGACAACGATAGCCGTATGTTCATCAGCCTCATGAAGAACGAGGAGTTCCGCGATCAGTTCAATATCACCCTCATGGATCTTGCAAATGAGAACTTCGGTGAGAAGAACGTTTCCGAAAAGTCCATGTACTACGATAAAAACTTCCACCAGCAGATAGTTGACACCATCGAGCGCTTCCATGGCAATTCCATGTCCTTCTTCGGAGGCGGCGGCGGTACTGCCGAGAGCAAGTACAACAGTGAGCTCAGCACCCTCACGAACTTCTTCTCTCAGCGTTTCAGCAGGATAATGCAGCATATGCAGCAGTCCACCGGCATAACCGGTCAGGACAAGGTTCTCACGATCAACAATCAGCCCGAAAACGGCACCATTAAACTCAACACGCTCACCCTTAACTACGACAAGTGGTCAGGCAAATATTTCAGCGACCAGACACTTACTCTTACCGCTGAGCCTGATGAGGGCAAGTCCTTCGACCATTGGGAGGTCTCCGGAATAACGCTCCCGTCCTCAAAGCTCACAAGTCCGACTATCGAATTCAAGCTCGACAGCGAAGCTACTGTTACCGCTGTTTATGCCGGCGCAAGCAATATCCTCCGCGGCGACTACAACGGCGACGGCGCTGTCAATACTGCCGATCTCGTTACCCTCAACAGGTACCTCACCGGCAAGGCAACAAATCTTGCAAACACCGATATGAACAACAACGGAAAAGCTGATATCTTTGACCTTATCCTTCTCAGAAGACTTCTCTTCAAAAAATGATCCCGGAGCTGTACTATGAACTGTAAATACTGCGGTCAGCCGCTTGACGATGACCTGAAATTCTGCACCTGCTGCGGTGCAAGCGTTGATGAACCCATTAAAAATATACCTGAGCCGACCCCCGCGAATACATTCCGACCGCTTCCGGAAACGGTCGTTGAACGCAAGGGTGCAACGGTCTACTTCTGGGCATCAAAGGTGCTAATTATCGCGGCATTCCTGACTATGCTCTTCCCGTTCATCAGCATGATAGCCAATGAGAAGATGTCGGCTCACCCGGACGGTACTATCTTCAAGATGTCCGGACGCGAAATGGTTTTCGGCATCGACTCCGGTCACTACGTCAACTCGCTGAAAAGCACGACCATGCAGATAGCCGCTGTCTTACTGCTCGTAGCGCTGTTTCTCCCCAAAAAGAGCGAATACCTCCTCGGCATCACAGCTGCCCTGCTCATCTCGATCAAGCGAAATCTCGCGGACAGCTACACCTTTGATAAAAAGAAGATCTCGGAATGGAAAGGCTTCATCGAAATGAAAGCACACCCAGCATTCAGCGTCATGATATGCTTTGTGCTTGCAGCTGCTATTCTTGCGATAATCGACTACTATAAACGCAGACCCAAACCGGAAGTCATTGTTCCCGGCGGGGCGATATAAGCGAAAAAGCCATAAAGGAATAACTGTTCCTTTATGGCTTCTTTTCAAGCAATTTTGCGTCCGAACTGAGTTCGGAGGCTCTTTTATTCCAAGCGGCTAAAAGGGGACGCCTTCTCTTACAAGGCGTCCCCTCTTTCAAAACAGTCCACCGGACTGTTTTGAAATTCACCCCTTGCGAGGCGCTTTGTTGTATGTGGGACGCTGTCCCACACCCTGCCAGAGACTCTGCCTCTGGACTCCGCTCAAGGGAGGACCTCCCTTGAGAATCACATTCATGAGCGCATTTAATTACAGTTTTTGCATCAATGCGACTGCGTGGGCAGAGATGCCGAGTTTTTCGCCGGTAAAGCCGAGCTTCTCCTCTGTAGTTGCCTTGACGCTTATCTGTGAGGTCTCGCAGCCGCAGACCCTTGCGATATTCTCACGCATCTGCACGATATAAGGTGCGAGCTTAGGGGCTTGCGCGATGACAGTAGCGTCGATATTGCCGATGATGTAGCCGTTTTCGCGGCACACGCGGACTACCTCCGCCATGAGCTTCATACTGTCAGCTCCCTCGAACTCATCGGCGGTATCCGGGAAAAGATGACCGATATCGCCAAGTGCGAGCGCACCGAGCATAGCGTCCATGACCGCATGGGCGAGAACATCGGCGTCGGAATGTCCGAGAAGCCCTGTCGTATGCGGTATATCGACACCTCCGAGTATAAGCTTTCTGCCCTCAACGAGCCTGTGAACGTCGTAACCGTGACCTATCCTGAACATAATTACCTCCCGAAGCAAATTGAATGATTTACAGTGAATGCTTTGTATTCATTATAACACAACGTACCGTCCCGGTCAAGTCTCCGGACACAACTTATTCACAAAAAATTAACAATTTTTATGGTGACATCTGCCGTCGGTTATATTATAATATATTATAGGTAGGTATTTTCATCAGAGCGGGAGATCGGACGTTCCCGGCTCAAAAGGATGGTATCAATGAAAAAGAAAGAAAAACACAAATATATTTTTATCGCCGTGCTTGCGACCATATCGTTTCTCATAGTACAGAATTTCGCACTGTTCTTTGAATTCATCGCACTTGCGCTGTCGGCTCTCACGCCAATGCTCATAGGCTGCATAATAGCCTATATCTTCAATATCATAATGACGTTCTTCGAGAAGCACTACTTTCCCAAAAAGAACACGAAATTCATAAACGCGACCCGGCGTCCGTTCTGCCTGATATTCTCGTTCGCGATAGTTTTCGCTACTATCGCACTTGTAATGATGATCGTCATTCCCGAGATCGTCACCGCCGTCAAGCTCTTCTACGACGAGATACCGCGTATCTACCAAAGAGGCAAGAATTACGCCGACAAGAAGCTCAGCGAATACCCTGCTATCAGCAAGAAGATCAACAGCATCGACATCGACAAGACTGACGTAACCTCGAAGCTCACAGACAGCGCTTTCGGTCTTTTCGGCTCAGTGCTTTCGATCATCGTCTCCGTCACATCGGCGATAATCAACACTATCATCGGCATCATCTTCGCAATATACCTCCTTCTCCGCAAGGACAAGCTCCATGCGGACGCTGTGAGGATACAGAAAGCCTACCTCAGCGAGAGGGTCATCAGAAAGATGAATTTTTTCCTCGCAACAGCTCATGAGACGTTCACGAATTTCTTCATCGGACAGTTCATCGAGGCGATACTCATCGGCACGCTGACCTTCATAGGCTCGTCGATACTGCACCTCCCCTACCCTGCAATGATCGGCACTATCATCGGCGTTACCGCTCTTGTGCCTATCGTCGGCGCACTCATCGGCGCAATACTCAGCGCTTTCATCATCTGCACGGTAAGCGTTACCAAAGCGCTGATATTCCTTGTATTCCTCATAATCCTCCAGCAGATAGACGATAATATCATCTATCCGAAGGTCATGGGCACCTCTGTGGGACTTCCCGGGATATGGGTTCTTGCAGCCGTTACCGTCGGCGGAAGCCTCTTCGGTATCATGGGAATGCTCCTCGGCGTACCGCTCGCAGCGACGTTCTACAAGATAGGCTTCTACAAGCTCGAAAAGAAGGAAGCCCTGATAGCCGCCTCGAAAGCAGAGGGCGGTGCTTCCGGGTCAGAGACGCCTTCTTCCCCGGACGAACCGTCGGCTCTTGAAAAAACGACCTGAAAATTGTTATTTAAGGATAACAAAAGATTGACATTTTTATAACAATGTGATATGATAGTATCATAAAGAATTTTTCTGTAAAGGGGTCCTTAATATGATAAACACATGGGCAGCAGAATGGAACGGCTTCAACGAGGGCCGCTGGAGCAGCGGTTCCGTCAATGTCCGCGATTTCATCAAGAAAAATTACAGGAAGTATGACGGCGATGAGAGCTTCCTCGCCGGTCCGACCGCGGCTACCACAAAGCTCTGGGAACAGGTCATGGAGCTTACCAAGCAGGAACGTGAAGCCGGCGGCGTACTCGATATGGACACCAAGATCATCTCAACTATCACCTCTCACGATGCCGGCTACCTCAACAAGGAGCTCGAACAGATCGTGGGTCTGCAAACGGACAAGCCCTTCAAACGCGCACTCCAGCCCTTCGGCGGTATCCGTATGGCTCAGCAGGCTTGCAAGGAGTACGGCTATGAGGTCGACCCTTCCGTTGTGGAGATATTCACAAAGTACAGAAAAACGCATAATCAGGGCGTTTTTGACGCCTATACCCCCGAGATGAGGCTCGCCCGCCACTCGGCTATATTAACAGGTCTCCCTGACGCTTACGGCAGAGGCCGCATCATCGGTGACTACCGCCGTGTCGCTCTCTACGGTACCGACCGTCTCATTGCCGATAAGAAGCACCAGATCGAGACCTCCCTCGTAAGAATGACCTCGAAGAATATCCGTCTCCGTGAGGAGCTTGCGGAACAGGTACGCGCTCTCCAGGACCTCAAGCAGCTCGGCGACATCTACGGCTTCGATATCTCAAAGCCTGCCGCTACCGCAAAGGAAGCCGTCCAGTGGCTCTACTTCGGCTACCTTGCCGCCGTCAAGGAACAGAACGGCGCTGCTATGTCCCTCGGACGCACATCGACATTCCTCGATATCTACATCGAGCGCGACCTCGAACGCGGCATAATCACCGAGGAACAGGCTCAGGAGCTCATCGACCACTTCATCATGAAGCTCCGTATCGTTAAATTCGCCCGCACTCCCGAGTACAATTCGCTGTTCTCCGGCGACCCGACATGGATCACAGAGTCTATCGGCGGCGTTGACGTTGACGGCAACCACATGGTAACAAAGAACAGCTTCCGTTACCTCCACACCCTCGAGAACCTCGGTACTGCTCCCGAGCCGAACATGACCGTTCTGTGGTCAACCAAGCTCCCGAGAAAATTCAAGGAATACTGCGCTAAAATGTCTATCAAGACCTCCTCGATACAGTACGAGAACGACGATATGATGCGTGTTATCCACGGTGACGACTACGCTATCGCCTGCTGTGTATCATCTATGGTGGTCGGCAAGGAGATGCAGTTCTTCGGCGCAAGGGCTAACCTCGCAAAATGTCTGCTCTACGCGATAAACGGCGGTGTGGACGAGCGTCTCGGCTTGCAGGTTGGACCCAAGTACCGTCCCGTTGACAGCGAATACCTCGACTTCAATGACGTCTGGGACAAGTACATGGACATGATGGAATGGCTCGCAGGTCTCTATGTCAACACCCTCAACGTTATCCACTATATGCACGATAAATACAGCTACGAGAGGCTTCAGATGGCTCTCCACGACCGCGATGTAAAGCGCTATTTCGCTACCGGTATCGCCGGACTTTCAGTCGTTGCGGATTCCCTCTCGGCTATCAAGTACGCTAAGGTAAAGCCCGTCCGCAAGGACATCGAGATCAAGGACAAGGCAGGCAATGTCGTTGACGTTGCCAAGAACGTTGTCGTTGACTATGAGATCGAGGGCGACTTCCCCAAGTACGGCAACAACGACGACCGCGTTGACCAGCTCGCGGTTGAGGTTGTGCGCCGCTTCATGGACTGCGTGAGAAAGCACCACACCTACCGCGACGGCGTTCCCACGATGTCGATACTCACTATCACCTCAAACGTCGTTTACGGCAAGAAGACCGGCAATACTCCCGACGGACGCAAGCAAGGCGTTCCGCTTGCTCCGGGCGCTAACCCCATGCACGGCAGAGATACCCACGGCGCTGTTGCATCGCTCTCGTCCGTTGCAAAGCTTCCGTTCAGACATGCTCAGGACGGCATCTCCAACACATTCTCGATAATCCCCAACGCTCTCGGCAAGGATATGGACGTTTTCGTGGGCGATATCGACCTCGACAAGCTCAGGAGTGAGGACAATGACTGAGAATACCGTCAGAGTAACCGCCGGTTCTCCGGAAGAGCTCGCCGATCTCATTGACCAGCTCATGTCCGGCGGAACAGGCCATGTAAACATTCTCCCCTCCGATAACGGGGAGGGACTTACAGTCGAGACCGTAAACAGCACTGACTGCGGCATAAAAGGTGCCTGCTGTCAGCCTACAGAAGATATCGCTGACGATACCGAAGATTAAGGAGGACTTACTATGGATAATCAGAAACAGGTAGACAACCTCATCGAATTGCTCGACGGCTACGTTGAAAAGGGCGGTCACCACCTCAACGTGAACGTCTTCACAAGGGAAACTCTCCTCGACGCTCAGGCTCACCCCGAGAAGTACCCCCAGCTCACAGTAAGAGTTTCCGGCTATGCTGTAAACTTCGTCAAGCTCACAAAGGAACAGCAGGACGACGTTATCTCGCGTACATTCCATTCAAAACTGTAAAAAACAGAGGGCGTGTTGATACACGCCCTCTTTTGGCAGATAAACAGCCTTATTTCGTCATTTCACTCACAAGACCGGAGAAGCGCTCCATTGCCTCGATAGTACGCTGTCTGTCGCCGAATGCGGTCAGTCTGAACCAGCCCTCGCCGTTCTTTCCGAAACCTGCACCCGGAGTTCCCACAACAGCTATCTTTTCAAGCATGAGGTCGAAAAACTCCCAGCTTCCCATGCCGTTCGGGCACTTGAACCATATGTACGGCGAATTAATGCCGCCTGTGAACTTAACGCCGAGCTTGGTCATGGTATCTGCGATTATCCTTGCGTTCTCCTGATAATACGCGATATTCTCGTGTATCTGGCGAAGTCCCTCCTCGGTGAATACCGCCGCTGCGGCACACTGAACAGGATAGCTCACGCCGTTGAACTTGCTTCCCTGACGTCTGCCCCATATCTGTGCAACGCTGACCTCTGTACCGTCACTGGCAATGACCTTCAGAGCCTCCGGGACTACGGTATAGCCGCAGCGCATACCGGTAAAGCCTGCGGTCTTTGAAAGCGAGCACATCTCGATGGCGACTTCCTTTGCACCCTCGATGCAGTAGATGCTCCGCGGTACGGCAGGATCGGTGATGAACGCCTCATATGCGGAATCGTAGATGATAACGGCATTGTTCTTCTTTGCATAGTCCACCCATACCTCGAGCTGCTCCCTTGTGTAGACCGAGCCGGTCGGATTATTCGGAGAACAGAGGTAGATTATATCGGCGTGAACGGAATAGTCCGGCATTGCCGCAAAGCCGTTCTCCTCATTGGAATCGGCATAGATTATCTTTCTGCCGCACATGAGGTTGGAATCGACATACACAGGGTAAGCCGGGTCAGTGACGAGAATAACATTGTCGTTCCCAAAGATATCGACGATATTTCCGCAGTCGGACTTTGCACCGTCGTTTATGCGTATCTCGTCGGCGGCAACATCGGCACCAAAGCTCTTATAATAGCCGGAAACAGCCTCGCGGAGGAAATCATAGCCTGCGCCGCTGTCCTCATAACCGCGGAAGGTCTCCTTGACGCCCATTTCATCGCAGCCCTTCTTCATAGCCTCGATGACAACAGGCGGTATCGGAAGTGTCACATCGCCGATACCCATTCTGATGATATCAGCCGAAGGCACAGCCTCCTTGAAAGCCTTGATCTTCTTTGCGATATTGATAAAAAGGTAGTTTTTCTCAAGTCTGAGAAAGTTTTCATTCAGCTGCGGCATACAACATTCTCCTTTGCTTCTTCGATAAATTCGGCGCTGACAGTGCCGTCACAGATAAACGCTGCGGGACCTGTCATCATGACCGTTCCGTCCGACTGATAGGTTATCCTGAGATCGCCTCCGCGGAGGTGAACGAGCACCTCGCTGTCATAGTCGCAGAAGCCGTTGAGCACCGCCGCTGTGACGGAAGCGCAGGCGCCTGTACCGCAGGCGAAGGTCTCACCGCTGCCGCGTTCCCAGACGCGCATATTCAGTTCACTGCGGCTGATGACCTCGATGAATTCAGTGTTGATACGGTTCGGGAAAAGGCTGTGGTTCTCGAACTGCGGACCTATTTTTTCAAGGTCGAGACCGTAGATATCCTCCATGAAAATAACAGCGTGAGGATTGCCCATAGACACACAGGTTACGCTCCAAGTGTCCCCTGCCGCCTCGACAGGCTGAGCGATGAAGCGTTCGAGAGGACTGTTCACCGGGATATCCGCAGGCTTCAGAACAGCCTTGCCCATATCCACGCGGACAGAGCTCACCTTGCCGTTTTCGGTAAAAAGCGTGAGATATTTTATGCCGGAATTTGTTTCAAGTGTCACGCTGGTTTTGTCGGTAAGACCGCGTTCATAGACATATTTGCCTATACAGCGCGTTGCGTTGCCGCACATCATAGCCTCTGAGCCGTCCGCATTGAAGATACGCATACGGAAATCAGCCTTATCGGAGGGCATGATGAGCACCAGCCCGTCAGAGCCGATACCCTTGCGGCGGTCGCTGAGGATAACGGAGAGCTTTTCCGGCTCAGTGACGCTTTCCTCGAAGCAATTGACATAGATATAGTCATTGCCGATGCCGTGCATTTTAGTAAATTTCATAATAACGCTCCCATTTTGCGACTTACGGGAGAGCAGTAAGAGCGGCATTGATGCGGAGAGGGCTGCTAACACCCTGTCTGCGCCGCTGAATATATTATATAACACCTTATGGCAGGCTGTCAAGAGCAGTTTGCAAAAGTTAGCTCCGATAAACAAACGGACACGTTACCGGGCACCATCATTGGTGAAATTGCATATATTTCCGCTGAAAAATATGTGAATATCGACGTTCAATTCGTCCTTGAAAACATACTAAACCTATGGTATAATAGATATATATGACAAAGCCGCGGACTTTTGCGGCATAAGGAGCTGAATATGAAGATTTCAACTAAAGGCAGGTATGCCCTGCGTATGCTTTACGATCTCGCCGTTCATCAGGACGAGGGCTACATCTCCCTCAAGGATATCGCTGAACGCCAGAATATCTCGAAAAAATACCTCGAACAGATAGTCCCCCTCCTCAACCGCAGCGGCATTCTCAAGACGAACCGCGGCAACCACGGCGGCTATCTCCTCGCACAGAAGCCGGATTCTCTTTCCGTCGGCGACATTCTCCGCGCTACCGAGGGCAGTCTTGCTCCCGTTTCGTGCCTTGAATACGACCCGAATGAGTGTCCGCGTGCCGCAGACTGCTCGACCCTTTTCATATGGGAGGGCCTTTACAAGACCGTTTCCGAGTACCTCGACGGCATATCCCTCCAGGATATCATCGACCGCAGTTCCCCGGACAGCGGCGATTATTGCATATAAAAACAAGGGCGTGAATTTCTCACGCCCTTTCGATTTCTTCTGCCAGCTTCTTCAATTGCTCTGCGAGCTCCTTGTTTTCCTCGAACATATCCCACAGACCGTCCTCGGAGAGCACTCCCCTTTTCAGCTCGGACGGCAGCTCGCCGTTCTCATCAGCAGCAAAGTCACGCTTCCATTCGCCCTCATAGTACGCGCTGAGCTCTCTGAAAGCCTCCGCTGCCTTTGAATAAGCGGACAGAGCATTCCTCAGCCTTTTCTGAGCAGCACAGGCTTTCCCGAACGCCTTCTCCATATGCCCGATGCGTTCGACCGCGGCTTCATATTCGGCTTTGTCTTTGTATTCACGCTGCATTTCGGTACCCCCTTCTGTATTGCTCTATGTCCTCTGGAACCATATCAGTCTCTGCGGAAAAGGTCTCTTGTGTAAACCTTTTCTGCAACATCGTCAAGCACGCTGTCATAGCGGTTTGCCACGATACAGCCGCACTTTTTCTTGAACTTCTTCAGGTCGTTCACGACTAAGCTTCCGAAGAATGTGCTGCCGTTTTCGAGCGTCGGCTCATAGATAATGACCGTCGCACCCTTAGCCTTGATTCGCTTCATAACGCCCTGAATAGAGGACTGACGGAAATTATCGCTGTTGGATTTCATGGTGAGACGGTAAACTCCGATGACGACCTCCTTCTCCTTATTCTGGTCGTATGCTCCCTCGGAATAGCTGTAAGCGCCTGCGATACTGAGTATGCGGTCAGCCACAAAGTCCTTTCTTGTGCGGTTCGATTCTACTATAGCAGTCATCATATTCTGCGGAACGTCCTGATAATTTGCAAGGAGCTGCTTCGTATCCTTGGGCAGGCAGTAGCCGCCGTAGCCAAAGGACGGATTGTTGTAGTAATCGCCCACACGCGGGTCAAGGCATATGCCCTTGATGATGTTGGCAGTGTTCAGTCCCTTGACCTCGGCGTATGTATCAAGCTCATTGAAGTAGGAAACGCGAAGCGCAAGATATGTGTTCACGAAAAGCTTGGTAGCCTCCGCCTCGGTGGTCGCCATAAAGAGGACCGGGATATTTTTCTTGACAGCGCCCTGTCTGAGAAGTGCCGCAAAGGTCTCGGCAGGCTCCCGGTTCGCCTCATCAAATCCAACGATGATGCGGCTCGGATAGAGGTTGTCGTAGAGTGCCTTCGACTCCCTCAGGAACTCCGGACTGAATATGATATTGTCCATGCCGAGCTTTTCGCGTATCTGCACGGTGTAGCCCACAGGAATGGTGGACTTTATCACAACGGTCGGCTTATTCTTTTTCTTTGCGGCGACCTTCTTTATGAGCGAAAGAACAGCCTCAACGGCAGAGCAGTCAAAGAAGTTCGTCTTGGGGTCGTAGTTTGTAGGTGCAGCAACGATGATGAAATCCGCGTCCTTATAAGCAGATTCGGCATCAGTTGTTGCTGTGAGAGACAGTCCGCGTTCCTCATGCTCTGCAAGATAGCGTTCAATGTAGTCGTCCTGGATAGGGCTCTCCCAGTTGTTCAGCTTTTCGACCTTTTCCGGCAGTATATCAACTGCGGTAACGTCGTTGTGCTGCGAGAGAAGAACAGCGAGCGAGAGTCCGACGTAGCCGGTACCTGCGACCGCGATCTTCTTTCTGCCGAGCACGGCTTCCCCGGCAGCATCGTCTGCGAAAACGTCTCTCTGGTCGAATTCAAGGGTTTCGGACAGCGCAAGGAGCTGATCCACGGACGGTGTATAGTCCTCGCTTTCCAGCCTTGAAAGTATCGAACGGTTGATACCGGTTTTTTCTGAAAGAGCAGCCTGCGACATTCCGATCGCCTTTCTTCTGCTTGCAACTGTTTCGGCAAGCAGCTTCAAAGATAAATGCTTCATACGGACCTCCTGTATTTGATGTTGCTGCCAGCAACAAGGACTATTCTGAATGTGATATAATTATTATATCAGATGTTGTGGAAGATGTCAATGATAATGTCTCCAAATAAAGCCTTGATATTTCATCTATGTTTATAAAAAGTGCTGCCAGCGTTGCTGGCAGCAACAATGCGAACTCCGGCTCAGCTTTCGTTCGCAGGGGCAAAAATGTCCGTACCGGATTGACAGGAACGCCAATATATGATAAAATGATAGTACCCTGAAACGAAAGTCAGGCTGTGAATGAAATCAAGAAAGGTAAAAATATGAGATTCAAGTTTATGGCGAGCGCCGTTCTTGCCTGTCTGCTGCTGTGCGGCTGTGACGGTGGGAAGAGCAGTTCATCGGAAAAGCCGTCCGCTGCCGTAACGGCTTCTTCAACCGAGATCACATCTGAAACGGCAGAAACAACACCCGAGACCACTGCCGCTGCCCAAACCACAAAGGCGAATACTGCGCCCGAGGCTGATATCGACCTTGCCGAAGAACAGACAAAAGCTCCTGTCACGACTGCCGCAGCCGCTACCGAGCCTGCGCCGACGGAAGCTCCCGCTCAGACCACGACTGCCGCTGCCTCCGAAGCACAGAAAATGACTAACGGTGTCGATAACGTGAACGACCTTCCCGATGACGGGCTGGATTGGTCACCTCTTGTGCCTGTTGAATAAGGACGGGAACATTCCGGCCAGGCACCGGAACGTGCGATCGAACGTTATCAGGCTGCCGTCTGTTTTTGCTGCATCAGCAAACCGCACATTTATGAATTTCCACGACAGCATACGACATTTTCCGACAAAATATCCAATTGACTTTTGGTCGGTTTTGCTTTATAATTGTCATTGCAGCAAAACAAAACAAGGAGACGAATAATAAATGCAGAACTTTCCCACATTGAGCAATACGCAAAAATATCCGGATATGCTGCCGTTTATCGGCTTCCTGATAATGGCTCTGATCTCATTTATGTGAGAAAAAGTCCCCTCTGAGATCTTCTCGGAGGGGACTTTCCATTGGGTCAAAAATAACGTCCGGACAGGCTAAGGGAATCAGTTGAAAACAGAAGTTGTTCCTGCATCGAGAACAAGTGCGTGAAACAGACAGAACCGTTGATCACGCAAACCACGCTTTCATGGTATCAAGTTTCTGTATAAGCTCGGATTCGCTTATCACATAAGGCACCATAGCATACATATATTTCAGGAAAGTTCTGCTGAATACGCCGCGTTCGTATGCGAATTTTCTGAAACCGTCAAGCACCTTGCCGTCATACACCTCTATGCAGACACAGCCTCCCATGATCCACACTTCTTTTATGCGCGGATCAGCAAAGCCTGCCATTTCACGGCGGGTGATCTCCTCTATACGGTGTATTTTTGAGATGTAATCATCACGTTAAAACAGCTCAATGGACTTGAGAGCCGCACAGCAGGCAAGTGCATTGCCCATGAATGTCGGTCCGTGCATGAAAGCGTGAGCAGTATCGTCGCTCAAAAATCCCTCCCATACTCTGCGGGTTGCTACCGTGACAGCGTGACCGGTGTATCCGCCAGTCAGAGCCTTTCCGAGCACAAGAATATCGGGCAGAACAAGATCAGCCACAAAGCGGTTGCCGGTACGTCCGAAGCCTGTTGCAACCTCGTCAAAGATCAGCAATACATCATATTGGTCGCAATAGAACATTCCAAGTGCATAGACAACTGCAAGTCCGGCAAAACAGCCGGTAAGAATGCGCTTTGCAGTTGGTTTTCCGCTATGTGCAACAGCACCGGTAATATATGAGCCTGCTATAAATCCAATAAGATAGCCGAATGTAGGCTGCAAAACATAGCCGATACCGCCTCCGCACTGTTCCGGAACAGATCAACTAAAAAAACAGCCCTCAGGAACGCTCCTGAAGGCTGTTCTGTGTATTCAGTTCAAATAGGTGATCCGTATGGCTGAATTATGGAAAATTCATCTTATTATCAGCTTTCTCCTCATCAGGCACAGATCAAAGACATCGAGCCTGCCGTCTCCACAGAGGTCTGCCGCCTTCCAGTTTTTCAACTCAGTATCGGGTTTAGCAAGCAGCCATTTCTGGAAAACAACGATGTCCGAAATGTTGAATTCACCGTCCATATTTACATCGCCCATGAGCGTTTCAGAGTCTAATGCAGCAAGCGAAAGATGCTCGACCTTGACCGTGCCGCTGCCCTTGAATTCAAGCACAAGGGCACAGTTAGCGTCGTCGGTATCAGCCGTAAACTCAGTCTCAAAATGCCCGGTGCTGTCAGGAGCCGCCTTGCCGCTCATATAAGCCTTGTAGCTGTCGTGATTTGCCTGTATACGGTAATTCACGCTTGCGGTATCGGGGGCAGTACAGTCAAAGGAAAGCCTGTATTTCTGACCTTTAAAGAGCATGATACCGGTCGAAAGCGCCTGTCCGCCGCGGGCTGCATCTGCTGTAAATCCGGGACTTTCCACATCAATTTCGCCTTTGCCTCCCCAGAACATCAGCGTGCTGACCGCTACAGCGTTACCCGTGTCAATGGGCTTTCCGTTTTCGTCAGGATAAACGCCGCCTTTCCAGTCCTCAGAGGCAAAATATGCGTCCAGCCACGAGATACGGTCATCGAGCCAACCGCTCAGATATTCGGCATGAGCCTTGTGCGTAGACAGGACAGCTATCTCGTCAGGCTCGGAAAATACCTTTATGCCGAGCGTTTTCCATTTTGTGAAGTTACGCTCATACGAAGCCGCATTCTTCTCAGCTTCGGCTGAAACATAGTCCGGAAGCTTCTTAACATCACTGTATATCTCCTTCCAGCGGACAGCCACAGCCTCCCTGAACCAGTCGTTCCGGATAGCATAGCAAAGCCACTGATTTGAGTTGGCATTGCAGTTGGACACGTTGTAAATGCCGAGACCTGCGGCGGAATCATAGCCCTTGACGTCAACGAAATTGCCGAGCGCAAGGTCATAGTCCCACATAGGATTGAATGTCAGCTTGCCGCCTGCGTCCTTCGAGATATAGTAGCTGTCCCAGCCGGAATCGACATTCTTGCAAATCTCATTTGCGATGTAGTTGTCAACCAGCGAGGAAATGTCGATGTACTGCGCCGCCTGCTCCTTGTCATTGTTTTTTAAGGCTTTCAGGGCATCGTCCATGTAACCGGAAATGTACTCGACCTGCTTTTTGGCAACGGCTTCATCAGCGGAAAGTTCACTCTTTACGTCGTACTGCTGATGCTCAATATAAAACGGTGTGTCGCATTCGTAAAAGGACATCTCCACAAGGTAGCCGTTCCCCTCAACAAGATCGGGCTTTTCAGTGATACTGACGCGGCTCTTTGCGACATTCACCGCCTCCGTAAGCAGATAAACGCCCTCATAGCTGCCGTTGACATAGACCTCAACGCTCCGGCTGTTCGGACTGTAAGGCATACCGTCCAGCATATCGCCAAGATGATAGGCAGTCATATTGCGAAGCAGCGACGTATCGTTGAAGTTTGCAACAAGATTCCATGATTTTCCCGCACCGTCGCCGAGATTGAGCGGATTTGCCTTTTTCGGGAACTTGAATTTGTAGCTTTTCTTTTCACACCGCAGTGTGATATTTCCACGCAGACGAATGGAGATATCCGCATTATCCGTGTCGATATCGCCGTTTTCATCGTAGATAGTCACCTTTGCGTCTGTGTAGCTTTCCTTTGTATTGACCATGTTTCCGAGGGTATCAATGGAGACTACCGGCATTGAAAGCTGTTCCGCTGCAATATCGTCATTGCTCACTGCATTCACCGGTAACTGCGGCAGTGCGGACACCGTGCAGAACGCCATAGAGAATGCGGTTACGGCGGATATAAGTCGTTTCATATCAAGTTCCTCCTTGTTCCTTCGTGATATTTCTGATCGAGTTGTTCTGCGTATAATGTCCAGGGGGAAGATCGCTTGTTATAGTTTCCTTGATTTTTTAAGCAGTAACGATGCTGTTCGCCTTGTGGAGACCGAGCTTTTCGACAGCCTGCTCTCTCATCTTGTACTTGAGAATTTTGCCGGCGGCGTTCATCGGGAAGCTGTCAACGAAGTCCACATATCTGGGACACTTGTGCTTAGCCATGCGGTCAAGACAGAACTGCTTTATCTCGTCCTCAGTGGCAGTTTCGCCCTCCTGGAGGATTATGCACGCCATTATTTCCTCGCCGTAGTCCTCACTTGGAACGCCGATGACCTGAACGTCCTTTACCTTGGGGTAGGTGTAGAGGAAGTCCTCTATCTCCTTGGGGTAGATGTTTTCGCCT
>CACYSQ010000026.1 GCA_902777125.1 Ruminococcus flavefaciens | reverse complement strand
CGTGCCTGTTACAGAAGCAAGAAACGGACAGAAGTACCGCTGCATTATCAATGACGCTAATGGTAAGACTTTGACTTCAAATGCTGCTGTTCTTATAGTAACAACCAAGATAACAAAGCAGCCTGTTGATTACAGCGGCGCTATTGGTGATACAGCTAAGTTCACAGTTACAGCAACAGGTACTGGTCTCACATATCAGTGGCAGTATAACAGCGGCTCAGGCTGGAAGAACTCCAATGTGACCGGAAGCAAGACAAACACGCTCAGTGTAGCCGTTACAGAGGGAAGAAACGGACTCAAATACCGTTGTGTGATAAAGGACGCAAACGGAAAAACATTTAATTCCGATGCAGTTACACTTACAGTGAAAGCTGCCGTTAGTGCAATAACTGCTCAGCCTGTTGATGCTTCCGGCTATATAGGTGATACAGCTAAGTTTACAGTTACAGCAACAGGCGCAGGTCTCACATATCAGTGGCAGTACGACAACGGCTCAGGCTGGAAGGATTCCGGCATGACAGGAGCTAAGACATCAACTCTCAGCGTGCCTATAACAGAGGCAAGAAACGGACAGAAGTACCGCTGTGTTATCAAGGATGCTAATGGTAAGACTTTGACTTCAAATTCTGCTGTCCTCAAGGTTGCTTCCAAGATAACAAAGCAGCCTGCTTCAGTATCCGGAGCAGTTGACTCAACAGTTAAGTTCCAGGTTACTGCAACCGGTGCGGGACTGACATATCAGTGGCAGTACGATAACGGCTCAGGCTGGAAGGATTCCGGCATGACTGGCGCTAATACAGATACCCTCAGTGTACCCGTTACAGCAGCAAGAAACGGACAGAAGTATCGTTGTGTTATCAAGGACGCTAATGGCAAGACTCTGACTTCATCAACTGCAATTCTTACAGTCAAGAAATAATTGCAACGTAAGCGTCAAATTAACCGCGTCCCATAAGATACAAAACTCCCCTCGCCAACTGGCGAGGGGAAGCTTTATCAATTATTCTATGGCAGGAGTATCGTTCCTGACGGATTTGAAAACATCCCGGTCATAAGTTTTTCAATGTCCATACCGTTAGCCTGATATCATTTTGAGCGCAGAATGCTGTCACTGTCATTTCGCAACAAGCAACAAAGTAAAGCATCTGTCCTGTAGGCTGCCTACTCCCCTTCCCTTCCGGTGACAATATGTGATAAGCTCGGCATAGCGTTTGCCAACTGAGAAAGTTTGCATTATACTTTGTGATACCGTAAGCTAAAGCTAATCCTCTGATAATACAATAAGCCCCGCAGATATCTGCGGGGCTTTTGGTGTTAGTATAGGTCGGATCACTTAACGGTGAGTATAGCTGTTGAAGAAGTTACTGTTGTGCCGTTAGATGATGTTACGATGCAGCGGTACTTCTGACCGTTGCGGGCTGCTGTAACAGGAACTGTTATAGTAGCTGTCTTAGCACCTGTCATGCCGGAATCCTTCCATTCGCTTTTAGTCTTGTCGTAATACTGCCACTGGTAGGAAAGAGTGCCTGCGCCTGATGCTGTTACTGAGAACTTAGCATCGCTGCCTACTGCACCGGAAGCATTTGCGGGCTGCTTTGTAATAGCTGCCTTAACTGTGAGCTTAGCAACAGAGGAAGTTACGGATGTACCGTTGGCGGACTTGACGATGCAGCGGTACTGCATACCATCGTTTGTTGCAGAAACAGTAACGCTCAGAGTAGATGTCTTTGCGCTGCTGAGGCCGGAATTCTTCCACTCACCTGCTGATTTACTGTAATACTGCCACTGATATGAGAGTGTACCTGTACCGGATGCTGTAACAGAGAAACTTACCTTGCTGCCTACTGCGCCGGAAGCGTTTGCAGGCTGCTTTGTAATAGCGGGAGCTGTTGCCTTAACGGTAAGAGTAGCTGTTGAAGAAGTTACTGTTGTGCCGTTAGATGATGTTACAACGCAGCGGTACTTCTGACCGTTGCGAGCCTCTGTAACAGGAACTGTTATGGTTGTTGTCTTAGCGCCTGTCATACCGGAATCCTTCCATGTGCTTTTAGTCTTGTCGTAATACTGCCACTGGTAGGAAAGAGTGCCTGCACCTGATGCTGTTACTGAGAACTTAGCATCACTGCCTACTGCGCCGGTTGCGTTAGCGGGCTGCTTTGTGATAGCTGCTGCGACTTTGATAGTAACTGTATTGGAGATCGCCTTTTTTCCGTCAGAGGAAGTAGCGATACAGCGGTATTTCTGACCGTCGCTTGTTTCGGAAACAGTAACGCTCAGAGTAGATGTCTTTGCGCTGCTGAGACCGGAATTCTTCCACTCGCCTGCGGACTTGCTGTAATACTGCCACTGATAAGAGATAGTACCCTTACCGGAAGCTGTAGCAGTGAAATTAGCTTTTGTGCCAATAGCCTGAGTAACAGAAGTGGGCTGCTTTGTGAAGCCGATAGTTGCATTGAGAGTCACTGTGTTGGAGGTGAACGATTGAGCTCCGCCGTCAGAGAGAATATCAGTGATAATGCAGCGGTACTTCTGACCGTCACGTGCCTCTGTGATAGGAACTGTGAGAGTAGCAGTATTAGCGCCTGTCATGCCGGAATTCTTCCATTTTTCTTCGGAGGTGCTGTAATACTGCCACTGATATGAGGGAGTTCCGAGTGCTGAGAAACCAACTGTAAACTTAGCATTTGTTCCGATAGCACCGGAATAGTCTTTGGGCTGTTCCTTGATGCCGCTCTTGTAATGGAGAACAGCAGGATCAGATACGGTGGAGCTGCCGTTCGGACTTGTGATAACGCAGCGGTACTGGAAGCCGTCATGAGCAAGGTCGGAAGTTACTTTCAGAGTAGGCTGCTTGGCTGTAGAACGTGTGCTGTCCACCCATTTTTGTGTTGTATTGTCATAATACTGCCACTGATATGAGAATTTCGGAGTTTCAATGGTCTCGTCAGCAGGTCTTGCTGCTACAGTAAACTTAGCTGTGTAGCCGTCGTATGCAGAATAATCCTCAGGCTGCTGAGTGATGACGGGATGTTCCTTGTTTATGCGGATACATACTTCACTAACATAATTTCCATCGCTGTCAATTATATGTCCGTCAATGTATTTAACGCTTTGCGGTGAAGCAATATAGCTGCCTCCCTCTAAGATCAGATCATTAAAACCTATGATTGGATCATAATCATCACAACCGGGAACCCAAAGGTCAATATTTACATTTGCATTTTTGATGTAACAATTTGACGGTTCATCCGAAATATTAAAGTTTAAGATACCAAAGCCGACATCTATGAAGGAACTTCCGGTTAAATTGAGAGTCATATTCTCGATTGATAATTCGTTACATATCCAGATCGACTTCATTGTAACTGCATCATTAGTAAGAGGAGCGGTTATATAAATAGGGTACTTAGTAGATGCTGCGATAGAATTTGAATCGTCAGAGTTGTCAAGATTACAATCCCCATAAAAGTTTATTGTAAGTTCAGAATTCATTTTGGAATAGATGACATTATTAGATTTCGTTTTGAAGCTGTCCTTGACACTGAGTATTTTTTTCTGGTCATCGTAAGAGAATACACCGTTATGTAGAACATCGTCCTTGTTGTATGATGTTACCTCAACGCCGCCAATAAACAGTCCGTAATTTGTGATGTTTTCATCGTTCCTCTGGATCCTTACCTCAGAGGCATAGTTGCCGTCTGCGTCTGCAACGAATTCTGCCCAGTCGCCGAACTCTTCGCGCATTATTCTCAGGCCGCTGTTTGTAAATCCGCATGAATTGAGAACCAATCCATCGCCTCTAAGCTGAGAAATAGCCGGCTGTCCGCTTTCCGCCTTTATGTCAAGATAAGAATGAGTAACAGTAAGACTTTCTTCTGTGCCCATAACAAATTCCGCACAACCGGTTATACCGTACTTGCTTTGAATAGAAACACTGGCTTCATCAAGAGTCACAGAAGCATTATCATTCAGACTGATACCTCCTGATGTAGGAGCTATGATTGAAAGTAATCCTGCACCGGTAATAGTAGTTTCACCTCTCGAAAGTGAAATGCCGCCGTGCTTATTGCCGGTGAATACACTGCGATCCTCAACATTAACGGTCAACGGATAAACATCATTTTGAGAATTGTTTTCAACCTCGATAACAGGATAATCTGTTGTACAGTTGCCGCTTACAAGAAGAGTCTTGCAGTCAGGCAGATACTCAAATACACCGTCTCCGAGGATATCGCCCTTGTTGGCATTAGTAACAGGAACGCCTGCGATCTTCATTCCGTAGAAATTGCCGTCTGATCTGATGCTGACATTCTTTGCCGGTTCAAATCCGGCAGCGGTCTTTTCCATTACAGTGTTATTATCTGTAGTGTCGAGATAATAGGTCGCAGGTGCGTCAATATATACGCCGTCCAGATTGATCCATTTTGCGGCAGAAAATGCTTTGTTTGTTGCGTTTATATCTTATTGGCTATTTCTCGTTTACCGGAATTTTGAGCGTCTCAAAGTCGAGCATTTTTTTATTCGTCTCGCTCAATGTAATCTGTACATTCCCACTCAAATAAAATTCGCTCTGATTTTTGTACAATTCTCACTACAAATCACTATCTATTCTACCCTCACAGATATCATTTACACACAGCAAAGCAGCCCTATCCGGCAATATATCTGCGAACAGAGCTGTTTGTGCATTATTTTTCTGCCCTCGCGTATACGCATAGTGCGGCGTATTTCCTTGGGTATCACGACTCGGCCGAGATCGTCTATTCGTCGTACTATTCCTGTTGCTTTCATAAAAAAACCTCCCAAAATCTTTTTGACTTTGTGAGGTTAGTATTTCCGGGAATTAACTGTTTATACTTTCAATATCCCTGCTGAAAAAATAAAATAAACTTTATTGAGCGCTAAAAATCCAGCCTCATTTCCCTGAATGTACCCGCCATGCCCGCGACAAGATCCCATTGCCTTTCCATGTATAGCATCTCTGTCCGCTTCATGTAATCGACAAGAACGCCGGCAGTATCATTGAAATGCTCTTTGACGGACAGAGCTATAGACAAGTATCCACTCATACGGACGGATACTCAGAAAGCTGTGTTATCAAAAAGGGTCAGAAACAGCAGAAGCAACAGAAATGACAGCTCATATACTTATCATTTAACTTGACAGCAGATACAAAATATGATATAATAAATTATATCATTTTTTCTGACATTTCTCGAAAGGTGTTGACAAAGCCATGCCGTTTCCGTATAATCAGACAGACAGGGTCTACAACGCAACGAAAATGAAGATCAATAAGCGTATTCGCAGGATAATTATGTCCTATTGAATGCGCTTTTTATGTTTTCATGAATAAACAAAAACAGAAAAAATAGGTGCATTATGAAAAAAACAGATACCAAAGTAAGAACAAGTATGCGTAATTTTATACTGGCACTTGCTCTTTTGCTGATCACGAATATTCTTATGGGTGTGACACTTATGACAATGTCAAAACGCACTCTGCGCGGTCAGGTAAATAAGCGAATGCTTGATGTTTCAAAAGCGGCAGCGGCGCAGATAGACGGTGATATAATAAAAAACCTGACCGCCGAGGATAAAGACACGGAGGAATATATCCGAACGCTTAATATACTTCGTTCTTTTCAGGATAATATAGACCTGGATTATATCTATGGAATAAATCCCGGTCCGAATGATACATTCACGTTTTCAATTGATCCGGACAGAGAAGATCCGGCTGATTTTGGTGAGGCTATCGAAGCAACAGATGCTCTTAAAGCAGCAGCAAAAGGTGTTCCGTCGGTTGATAAAAAACCGCATTCCGACGAATGGGGAAGATTCTATTCAGCTTACAGTCCTATTTATGATTCAGATGGGACTGTTGTTGGAATTATCGGCGTAGACTTCGATGCTGACTGGTATGACGGGGTGCTTAATTCCCGTACAGCAGTTGCCGTTATCATTACCATGGCTGCTTTGACAATAGGTATTGTTCTGTCGTTTATAATCATGTCGCAGAACAGAAAACGCTTTTCTGCTATGCTCCACCGTTTGTCCGAGCTTGAGCTTGAAACCAAACAGCTTGACCAGATTATTATGCAGAGCTCGATCAAAAGACTTGATCTGCTGCCGGAAACTAAAAGCAAAGTTTTGAAAACGCTTGCAAATGGTGAAACAGTCACACTTCACTCTGTTGATGAATATGAGGCGGTAAACACAAGCATTGAATCAGTCTACAATAAACTTCACTCCTATCTGAGATATGTGGAATCAGGAGTATATATTGATGATACTACTGGTGTAAAAAACAAGGCAGCATACAGAAACAAGATCAAAGAGCTTGACGAGCAGATCGAAGCCGGCAATGCAGATTTTTCGGCAGCGTTCTTTGACATTAACGGTTTGAAGAAAACCTATACACATTATGGATTTGAAGCCGGAGAAAAGCTGATGTTTGAGTGCGCTATTCTGTTAAAATCAGTCTTTGGCAAAGATAATCTTTATCATATCACTGGCGATGAATATATTGTTATTCTGGATAAAACGCCAAGCTGGAAAATGAGGGATCATTTTGTGCAGTTTGAGGCGGCTCTGAAACAGTACAATGACGAACACATTAAGGAAAACAATCTCTCTGTTGCAAAGGGATCTGTGACATTCGATCCCGAAAAACATCAGAATTACCGTCAGGTATTTATTGAGGTCAAGGAAGCTTGCGACAAGGATAAAGATAAGTATTACGGAAGAAATAAAGTGGCTTATTGAAAATACGAAAAACAAATACGATGAAAGGAGACTTCCATGTATTATGCAAGCATAGGGATCATTGCATTGATCGTTCTCATAATCATAAATATAGAGGCTTTTAGAAAGGTCAAAAAAACAAGCGAAAACAGTATTCGCCTCAAATACCGCCAATATCTGCTCTCATTGGTCGCTTTTTTCCTTTCGGATATATTGTGGGGATTCTTTTATGAGCAGAGGTGGCTGATCCTCACCTATTCCGATACTTGTCTGTTTTTCGCTTTTATGGCATTATCTGTTATTTTATGGACAAGAGGCGTAGTAGCATTTTCCGGTAAAAATGACAAGGCCGGCAAAATGCTTGTGCTAAGCGGCTTGATGATATTTTCGTTTGAGATCATCGCTCTGCTGGCAAATCTGTTTATTCCTATTTTTTTCAAATTCAGTGAAGATAAAGAGTATGTGCCGCTCCCGGCAAGATATATCGGATTGCTCCTGCAAATGATCCTTTTCCTTGTCACATCGGTCTATTCTGCAATTATGACGGTTCGTTCAGAAGGTTTGAGCAGATCGCATTACAGAACGATCAGTATTTCCGGTATCATAATGTCCTTTTTCATTACCATTCAGATGATTTTTCCGCTTATGCCGTTCTATTCGATGGGCTGCCTTTTCGGAACCTGCCTGATCCACACATTTGTCTACAAAGACAAGGATGTGGAGCATAATATGGCGATCGGACTTGCAAGACAGAAGGCATACAAAGACGGGCTGACCGGAGTAAAAAACAAGCTGGCTTATCTTGATACTCTTGCTGAACTGGAAACCGCAGTCGAAAACAATGAATTGACTGAATACGGCGTTGTTGTATTTGATGTGAACGGGCTGAAGAAGATCAATGATACATTAGGACACGAAGCAGGCGATGAATACATCAAAAGCGGGTGCAGTATCATCTGCCATCATTTTGACCATAGTCCTGTGTTCCGTATCGGCGGAGATGAATTTGTCACTATCCTAAAAGGGATCGATTATGCAAATCGGAAATCGCTTTTGGAGTCTTTCCGCAAAGCGATCAGTGAAAATCAGAAAAACGGTTCTGTGATCGTTGCAAGCGGTCTTGCCGTTTATGACGCTTTAACAGACAGCAGCTACAATGATGTGTTCAAGCGTGCCGATAAATCAATGTATGAGCAAAAGCGTTCACTCAAAGATGCTGCGGCTCAGGTCTCATAATGCAATTAAATGAAACAACGGCGGTGTTCTGACTGACAATTACCGGTTACCTGCTATGCAGAAACATATCTCGGAAATCAAACAGAATATCCGCCGTCCTGTCCTTGAACGGAACACTTTAACAAGCCTGAGAAACATATTGCTAAGGGAATAATATTAATGAACAGTAATATTGGAGGTGCTTGAATGATAATCAATGAATCTACCCCCAACGGCGGAGACTACTCAGAATTGTTATTTTTTGATAAAGACGGAAAAGTAATTGAAATTAAGGAGAATGCTGTCAGAGGAGTTATCCGTGAATGCAAATCTGATGGCACTCTTGTTTGTGAAACGTGGATAATTCCCAAAGAGAGGTGAGAATATGCAGGATAGATACGCAGGCGATATCGGAGATTATGGAAAACTCGGACTGCTTCGGAAGTTATCCGAAAAGTTCAGTATCGGTATAAATTGGTACAATCCGGGAGAGCTTGATTTTGAGCGTGACAAGGACGGTAATTTCAAACAGGAAGACGGAAAGTATCGTGATTTTACAGGCTTTGAGAATTATGCTCCTGACATAGTCTCCACTCTCGAAACTTTGAAAGAGCATCATTCTATTGAAATGCTTGAAAAGCTGAAATTGATAAATAATGCAGTTTACTATAACGAGCTTGTTCCGAGAGAAAATACAAAGCGCGAAAAATGGCATAGCGCCGCATTGAAAAAGCTCGGAAAGTGCGGCATAGTTTTTCTCGATCCCGATAATGGGCTTCGCTGTAATTCAGTAAAACCAGGCTCATCTAAAAGTGTGAAATACACTTATTACAGCGAGGTCAAGAACTATCTCTCACAGAATAAAGCTGTTATTATCTATAATCATCGCAGCCGTAAAAAGGAAGACATATATTTCAATGAGATAATTGAAAAGCTGTGCAGTGAAATTGGTGCTGAACGCGATCTGATACAGGTCGTAACCTTCCGCAGATTTTCGGTCAGAGATTACCTTATAATCAGCAAAGACAAAAAAACTTACGATACTATTAGATGTTTGCTTGGAGAATTAGTTAAGGATACCTTGAATGAGAATAAACCATTCTGCACTTTTTCTGATGTGAAAAAATACCAATAACCAGAGATTTGTTCAAAAGCAAATCAGCCGCAATAACAGGCGGCGCAAACGGTATATGGCAGACTGATGATATAAAAAGACCGCAGTTAATTCTGCGGTCTTAATTTTTGCTTCACCCTCAGAGCTATTGCGAAACGTCATAAAAAACAGGCAGTCGCATGGACTGCCTGCTGTGTTCCGATTACTGCTGTTCAAGCTCGTTGCTGCTTGTGGTAATTACGTCCTCGGCGTCGAATTTGATTATCTCCACCTCGGGAGTTGTATATTTCTCCATTTATATTACCTCCGTTAAGGTTATTCTATATTGCTTCTTATTTATTAGGCTCATAAACATAGGGACTTTTAGTTAAATCAACCTCTGTGCCGCCAATAAGGATTCCACCTGGGGCGAGTGTACAGCCAATGGTTACAACACCGCGAGACCAAGCATTTTCGGGTAAGCCAATGCTGTAATAATAATCTTCCTTACCCATAACTGCTGTAACTTTGGTAACAGTGTTAGTAATAGTGATAGCGCCGTATGAGTAATATTGGTCCGCATTGTTGGCACCGATTCCCGGCGCATAATTTCCGCCTTCTGCGTAGATTCTTCCGCCGGTTATCAGGATATTGCCGCAACTACCATAATCGCCGCCGCCAATACCTGCGGCGCTACCAGTATTAGAGTTATAGTTGCCGTATGCGTAGATGCTTCCGCCGCTTATCGTGATATTGCCGCAACGGCTATAACAAGCTCCACCGATACCTGCTGCCTGCACTCCGCCATATGCGTAGATCGTTCCATTTTCAATATTGATGTTTCCACATTTTTTATCACGGCGGGCGCCGATGCCTGCAGCGTAACATTGTTGGCTTGCATAAAGAGTTCCTGTACCGTTGATCGTCAATGTCTTGGATTCAGCAATGTAAATGCCGGGGTAATATTCATGTCCGCCCCTGACATAATTCTCTCCTTCAAGCGTGATCGTAGCATCGTTATCACAAGTAATACCGGCAAATTCAGCCGAATGACCGTCATACAGATTTGTGATATTTACGTTTTTGAGCAAGATATTTGCGCCGTCAGCAACGGTGATCTTGTAATCGCCTTTAAGAGTACCTGTCAGGATATCGCCGTCCTGTGCTTCGTAGTCTCCTGTGAGTGTGCCGAGGTTGACCACATTTTTAAAATGCGTAGAATAAGCCTTCGCCGCAGTATAGTACGCCATCAAAGCCTTTGCCATTTTGAAATTCTTCTCGCTTGCGTTGGAGTTGTAGAGTACACGGTTGCACCATGAAAGCGCAGAGAATTTATAATCAGTACCGCCAACTTTGATAGTCTGTGGATCTGCAAGCTCTTGCGGGAGCAGTCCTGTGATCTCATGAAAAGACGGATAATCCGACTGTGTTTTGATGATCGCACTTGCTGTTCCTGTTTCATCACCCTTGACATACAGACGAGCAGACGTACTGGAATCAAGTACGAGCGAGATCACAGCCTTATCGCTGGTGAAATCCGGTGCATAGAGACTCGCATGGGAGTATGGAGAATAGCTTTCAAAGTCTTCCGTATAGCCTGAACCTGTGCCATAGAAATACTCAGCAGAAGCATTGCCGAAGTTTTTGGTTGCATCTATCAGAGAAATTTCCTTTTCATCGGTTGAATTGTCCCTTGCCTGTTCCAGATACTTCAAGATAGAATAATTCTCAAAGGTAGCGATCGTTTGACCGTCTTTGCAAAGTGCAGCGCTAATGTTCTTGTCGATGTCCTTTGCGTAAACGCGCGTTGTAGCGAAGTATTTGCCTTCGGTTGTGTTGTATTCAAGTTCCGAGGATTCATCAACACAAGCACCTGTGAAGTTCACTGTATACTCTGAGGCCTCTGTGATATTAGCGATACCGTCAATGTAGAAATTCAGTGCAAGTTCATCGGCGAGAGTAACGCTTGTGTGTGTGAATTTTATATCTGCTGCATATGCCTCGATTTCAGTGCCGCCGAACAAGCCTCCAGTGTTAACGTTCGCAGGCATCATACCGGCTGTAAGAGCCGCAGCCAGCGTAAATGCTGCCATTTTCTTCCAAATGTTTTTCATATTTTTCCTCCTTGTTATGTGATAACAAAAAAAGCGCACTCTGCGGGACACAGTTATCCCATAGAGTAAGCTTGTATGAGCGCATTTGATTTTGAAAAAAGCAGAGTTGACATGTTATCAGCATATATGCAGCCTGTACGCTTCATAACTATCAGTCCATTCCACCCTTTGACCGCTATGCGCCCAATACAGTTGTTATTATATCACATTGACAGGAAAATGTCAATAACTAATGAGCTAAAAGCAGCGATATATTGGTCAGACCAGTCGTTCCGCAGCAAGCAGCACAGATGTGTATATCTGATCGGTTTCGCTGTACATTCCGGATTTTTGTCAATACCCGTTTTCCAAAATACGCATTATACATAAAAAAGATGTAAGAGTTTTTGGCTCTTACATCTTTTTGTCAGCTTAATGACATCAGGCACATATCCATTCGAACAAATGATCAGAAACCGAATAAGGTTCAGTAGTATAGATCACTTCATTATCCTTTATCACCACAGCGACTATTTTTTCGTTAAGGTCTTTTGCGTAAACACGAGCGGTTACAAAGTATCTGCCGTTCTTTTCAGACAGACCAACGGTCTGTTCGTTTTCAAGACAATCGCCGAGCAGTTTGACCTTGTAATCAGCAGCTTCATCTTCCGGAATTATTACATTCAGGTAGAAATTCAGACCAAGAGTATCACCGAGAGTCAAAGAAATATTATCAATATATTTGAAGTGGTCGTTTTCAACGATCAGTACCTTTCCGTCATCTGAAAACCTTACCAAACCGTCATCGTCTGATGAAACAGCTGTTATTATACCGTTCTCGATATTGAAAGTGAACTTGTGAGCTGTTGCAAATCCACTTGGTGCAGAGATCTCTTCAAGGCTGTACTTTCCGTTTTTCAGTCCTTTAAGCTTAACGCTGTTACCTTCAAGCTTTGCAGATCTTAAATTGCCGAGTGCTTTACCGTCGTTTATTCTTACGCCTTCAAGTGTCAGAGCCTCATCTTCTGCCGAGAGTAAAAATGATGCACTGCCTGCCTCTTCCGGTATTTTCCCACCGCCGATCGCCTTCTTGTCGATAGTGATAGTGCCCTTCTTTTTACTGAGGAGATGAGTGTAAGGTCTTGTTCCGATCATGTTTCCGTTTTCCATCAGAGCAATTAAACCATTCTTGATAATGACTGTTCTTGTCTCAGCCTTATCGTAAAATTTCGGTACGGTTATTTCTTCAAACGTGTATTCACCGTCCATAAGACCATAGAGTGTCTTGGGGTTATTGGATTCAGCGTTCCATGTTACATACTCGCCAACTTTAAGAGTATCTGCACTTTCGATAGTATTTGCGGTCTTATCATAAGCCTTCTCGAATGTCAGCTTCATCACAGACGACTCATCAGGACCATCGGGAGTTGTATCCTCTTCGCTATCATAGAACATATAGAAGTCCAATTCAGAAACCGCGTTTTGAACGGTGATCTCATTACCATTGCTTATTTTAACACCCGTTGTGTCATAACCGCTTAGTATTACCTCGCCGTTCTCTATATCAAATGTAAATGAAGGATCAATTTTTGAATATCCGTTAGGAGAATCAATTTCTCTGAGGACATATTCTCCGTCAGGGAGGCTCGAAATATCTACCTGACCGGCTCTGAAAATAATGTATCTCTTATCTGTTGAAAGAATAGCTGTATTGTCGATGAGATCATTCTCATCATCGGAGGTCTTTATCCTTGCATTAACGTCGATCTGTGTGATCTTTTCACTTTCCTCATCACAGTAAATGGTATATTCAATACCGTCATCGAGTGAGATAACGTATATACCGTCAAACATTCCGCTTACGATAAGTTTGTCAGCAAATTTGCCGCTGTAAGTGTAGATATTCTGCTCCACAAAAGCGTTGACATAATTATCATTCACGGCAATGTTGTTCAATGTCTTACCGCTTATAGTAAACGCCTGTTCACCGTTAAGGGTTATCTCTACCGCCTTATCGTTGTTGTCCCCCATATCATAGCCTTCAGATACGGAAGCCTTGATACGTTTTTTGAGCTTATCCTTTTCAGCTTCAGTCATAACAGAAACACTATCGAATTTCTTTCCGTCTGATCTTGAAAGCTCAAACACAGCCCCGTTTATGATACTGTTGTCTAGGTCGGTTTTAGTTATCTTTATATCGTTAATACTGTGGTAAAGTATTAATGTGTTTTCTTCATCGCTGTCTGAATCAAGGAAAAGTCTTCCGTTTTCATCATAGGTGACCATAAATGTCTTTGGTGATGCAGGTATCATACCTAACGGAGTTTCTATTTCCTGAAGAGTATACTGACCCCATGGAATTCCTGAGATCACTATCGTGTCACCTGTTGAATAGAACTCAAATGCAGCAGTTTTGTCAGCAGAAATATTCTCGATGTCATTGATATTCAGCTTGTAAGGAGCAAGTGAAGCGCCAATTCTGTCTGCCTGTATGGTATCTCCGTTTTCTTGGTAGTAATTTTGGTTCTTGATATGGATTTTTGACATATCAACAGATTCTCCGTCACACACGCCTGTAAGTCTGAACTTAGCTCCGACAACAGGTATTTCTTCAGAATCTGATGTTTTGATGATATTTCGTACAGTAACTCTGAAAAGCTCATCAATAGCTGTTACAGAAGCATTTCCCCATTCTGACTTATCAGAGGGTATGATGTAATCAGGATTATCGGGTTTTATAATTCCGTCATTGATGTAAATCGTTGTGTTGTCTATAGGCTGATGCCCTTCCGGACAGTACGGCTCAGAAAGTTCGTACTTACCGTTCGGGAGTCCAAAGAGTGTAAGTTCCTCATCTATAGTTCTCCAATAGATCTCATTTTCGCCTACATCAGGGCAGCCCTTGTTATAATCTCTGTCATCAAGGTTTGATGTAACTCCAATAAGAGTTGTATCAGCTGTTTCAGGCTCAACAAGTTTGAGTTTAAGAACTGCACCACTAACTTCTTCTTCAGCGAGTTCTGTATCGTAAAATTCGCCTGTTGTACCTTCGATCATTGCTGTGATTGATCTTTTTGAATGAATATCGGCATAATCTGAAGTTTTGAAAAATTAACATTGGCAGCCGGACGCTCGGCAAAGAACATTCAGAAATAGATGAACAGGAGTATGTCTTTTCGCATTAGGCATACTCCTGTTTTTTTAATCATATTATCCTATCTTGCTGAAACCTATCTGACTGGCAGTACCCTCCTTGCAGTCGTCCCAGAAAAGCGTACCGCCCTTGATATTGAATCGCGCTTCACCGTCACTATAAACCGTTACGGGTTCCTGAATATCGCCGTCAGGTGTACGGTCAGTCCTTTTCAGTATTCCTTTGCCATCGCATTCAAGGCAGGTGCCGTCTTCATTGCAGACGCAGGGATAATTCCACTGATAATCCGCAACCGCACTATGTGCAGAAACTTCAACATTGACGCATTCACGGTCTCTGCTGATCTGAATGTTTATATCACAGCCGTTCCATTGTGCTTCGCTCCTCCACTGTCCGGTATACTCAGCATAGGGATCCCCATTGCTGCCGGACTCGCCCTCTTGGATATACTTGGATTCTACATATCCGGCTATATTTTTATAGCTCGCTACGACCCATTTTTCATCTGATGCGAGTATGTAATACTTGATCTGTGTGCCGCTCGGTATCTCTGCAAGAAGCTCTGCGTAAGCATGCGTACCGCTCATGAGTCTGGCATTCGCAGAGACAGAACCGATGTATACATTATCTCCGCACACTTCCGGAGAAACGGGAGCGATCTCCTTTACAGAGTTTACCGGGATATAGCCGATCTTATCCTTGAATTCGGTTATAAACCAGCCGTTCACATCGCTTTCGCTCACGCCGATCTGCGTACCTTCGGGAATTACGATAAGCGCATCGGAATTTGCATCGGGCTTGCTTCTGACCGGAGTTTCAGCAGTAACGTAACCGCCGAAGAGTATATTTCCGAGCTGCACGGAGCCTTCTGTCTGCTTCTCCGCGGGAGCCGTTGTTACATCTGCCTCTGTTGCTGCGCTGGCTTTTTTTGTTGTTGCCGCAGAGCTTGCTGTATCTGTTACCGCTTCCGATGTGACTGCTGCTTTTTCAGCACCGGACGATGAAGCTGATGTACTGCTTGTGTCTTTTCCGCATCCGGGCAGCATCAGCAATGTACCTAATAGCGCGATAGTGATAATTTGCTTTTTCATAATAATTCTCCTTTATTCATCATGTTGTATCGGTCAGGTTTCCTTTGCTGTTATTGACATTATATCACATATCCCCGGGCGCTGTTGTAAAATTACAAATCTGTAATCAATAAAACAGATCAGAACATAACTCGTCTGAGAACGTATTCCCCGTCAGAGGTGGAAGCTATCTCATATGTGCTCGTATCGTCCATATTCAGGTGTTTTTTTAATCGGAAATATATATTTGGTGCTTCCATTCAGACTTGCTTTCATTTTCCGAGCAGCAGATACTTGTCCTCTTCGCCAAAGGTCATTTTAACAGTCGATGCGTCTTTCTTTTCAATGAAAATATTATCTTCATCGACCTCCGGTGCCAAGAGGACGATACTTTTTCCGCTTGCCGTCCATTGGTAGGCCTCTTCTTCTCTGCGCTTCCTTGCATAAATCGTAGCCGTATGGTCAGAGTGTATATCTATCTCGTACATTTCATTGAGAGAAGTATACTTCTCCTCATCGTACTCGCTTATATCTCTGAGTATCTCCCTTGTAACGATAATAATATCATACCCCGCTGATCTGAGATTTATAAGCGATGAAGCTACAAATCTCATTCCTGTTTCAAACTCATCTTCTACATCTTCGTCGTTGTAGATCTCGATCGCGCCACAACTTACCCAATCACCGAAGCTGTAATTTATAACCTTTGCACTGAGGTTTTTACAATGGAAGATAACAAGAAAAATCGGAACGGTTCATATACAGGCGGCGGCAATGGTAATATTCACAAAGAATAAAACTGCTGCTTGGTAATTATGCCGATAATAAGGAATATCCGGTCAATAATCAACTACAGTCATTGCGTTTGTATATTGAATGTGTTAAAATTAGATGTGTGCAAAAGCATAGCGATAAGACCTCTCCGGATCGCTGATTCGGAGTAAAAAGCTATAGAGGAGGATCATAGTATGGATACAGATATGAACCGGATATCTGATCTGGATATCTACCTGACAAGAATGCAGAGATCAATACTGGATAAAATGTTCTTCATAGATAAGGTGTTCGAGCCGTTTAAGTATATCCTTGATTTCGGCTGTGCGAACGGCGAGCTTATTAAGGCTATGAAGCCGATGTTCCCGGATTATGGGTATGTAGGCTATGATATAAGCCGTGAGATGATAGATGCCGCAAGAAAAAACGTTACAGATGCAAAATTCTTTGACGACTGGGAACAGATAGACATTCCGTTTGACGAAAGCCTCATAAACATTTCAAGTACCGTCCATGAGGTCTATTCCTATTGCGGCAAAAAGGACATAGATCTCTTCTGGGACAGAGTCTTTAAAAGCGGTTTCAGGTATGTTGCGATACGGGATATGATGTTTTCACAGGAGGAAAATACTCCCGCAAGGACCGAGCTGCTTGATGCTATAAGGAAGTCATCATATGCAGAATGGCTCGATAGCTTTGAAAAAGTCTGGGGTAAGGTAGAAGATCAGCGCCAGCTCGTTCATTTTCTGCTGAAATACAAATACACGCAGAACTGGGACAGAGAAGTACACGAAAACTACTTCCCTGTTTTCAGAGAAGAACTGATGAAAAGAATACCCGATTCATACAGGATCGTATATAAGGATATTTTCACGCTGCCGTATACTTCATGGCAGATAAGGAACGACTTTGGATTTGAACTTACCGAACACACACATATTAAACTCATATTAGAAAGGCTGCCGCAGTGATTCGGCAGCCTTATCAGCCCCTTGATCGTTCAGCCAGCCGCATTGCAGCCGGCTATACATATGTCAATATCCCGTAAGCTTACAGAAATAGCAACAGGCGGCTTAATGCCGCCTGTTCTGCTTGTTACGCCTGTTCTAATTCGTTGCTGTTGCTTGTCGTGATAACGTCCTCGGCGTCGAATTCGATTATCTCCACCTCGGGAGTTATATATTTCTCCATTTATATTACCTCCAATGCTTAATACAGCTCAACATTTGCGCCTTCAGCGATAGTAACAGTTCCGCAAGCACCTTGGCTACTAGCGCCAATGCTGTTCGGTGCATCATCGCCCTTTGTTGCAGTTATCTGCACATATATAGCCTATACGCTTCATAACGATCAACTCCACTCCACCCATTTGTCCGCTATGCGGTCTACACTTTTTTTACCATATCGGCGAATGAAAGTCAATAAGTTACTGATATAAAAACACGTTTCATCTGTTTTTCAAAGGCTGTCTATGAGATTGAGCTTATACTGCTGTATTCTCAGCGCGTCCTTATTTGTAACGCCGCCGCCGTCCACATCAGCGTTCTTCAAGCCCTCATCAGAAAATTTGTACTTATCCGGGTTCGATATGACCTGCATTATGAATACGGCATCAGCCATATTGACCTCGTTATCACAGTTCGCGTCGCCCTTTAATGCGGAAGGCAGTGTTTCTGCATCAAGGATATTTGCGATCGGGAATGTCTTTGTGAACGTGTCTCCCTGAGATATCCTGACCGTATACGAACCGAGCTTTTCCGCGGAATTTCCCTTTATGGACAATTCACGGTCTGTTGCGCCCTCTATCGGTTCACCGTCCCTGAACCACTGAAATCCCACATTCTTTGCAGGCGTTTTCACCGTCAGAACGCAGTCCTTTCCGTCGGCGAGGCGTATATCCTTTTCGGCTGTGCGTACCGTTATCCCGAACGGTACTGTGCATTCCGCAGCTTTCGCGTCACCGAGCAGCTTCCATTCATTTCCGCTGTCCTGCAAGGATACACGGAGATTTTTGATAACGCTTCCGGCGCTAAGTCCGAAAAGCTCCAGCGGCAGTCTGAATTCGACCGTTCCGTTTTTCCATTTGCAGTCGCAGCCCGCATAGGACTCATGATTGAAGTAAATGAAGCCGTTTGAGGCGTAATACAGCCAATAGTGCTCGTTATCCTTTGCCGGGTCGTTGAAGCTGATGTTGTATACCGGTGCAGCAGCGCCTTCCGGGAGGTCTGATCTGACGTAGAGGTATTCCTCATCGGCATTCACATAGAGTGAATTACCGTTCTCGCCCTTATACAGCAGCATATCGTCCGTCCACTCACCGTCAAAGGAGCTTTCGCCGTCGATAAGCGGAGTGCAGTTGGCATATCTGAAATCGTCCGAGCCGATACCGAAGCCGTTTTTTGTGACCTGTTTAAGCTCATTGTCAGTGCCGTGGGACCCGGTCTCGGTTATATTCACAGTACCGAGAAGGTCGGCGCCGAGGGTACTGTTCCACACGCCCTCATTTGCAAATCTTATGGAACGCAGGGACATTCCTGCGTCCGCATCAGCATAGCCGCCCATAGTCTCTTTGAGGTAAACGTTCCATTTTCCGGGACGAATGCTGTCCGGGAGCTTCATGGTGAGCTCAGTTTCGGTTGTGGTGCGTGAGAGCCATTTGTGGCAGTCGGTATCAACGGGAGCCATTATATATACCCCGTCCTTTTCGAGTATCAGGTCACCGTAAACATAAGGTATCGGATTTGAAAAGCCGGTATTCTCGACGCTGAAACGCAGCTTCAGCTCTCCGCCCTGCGGTACATCAGCGGTGAGCTCCGATTTTCTCAGAACGAACCTGTAGCCGAGATGGTCGCGTATGAACTGGAAAACGTTCTGACCGTAGTATGCGGAATTATCCACGCCCTCGACGTCATATTCGCTGCCGAAGGTATAGTCCTTGTAAAGCTGGAAGATGTTGCCGTTTATGTAGCTGAGGTGTGTGATATACATTTCCGGTATGGCATTTTCCGGGAGATAGGTGTCGAACTGCTTTGCGTAGTCGATATTGCCGGAGAATTCGCCGCCGTAATAGGTCTCCGTGGAAACGGACGAGAGCCAGCGCGTTTCGCCTGCGCGGTCGGCGAAGGTGCCGAGATCGGAATTGCTTCCCATATAGCCGTCATTGTACATACCTATGCGCTTTTCGAGTATTTTACGGGCATTGCTGCTTGAACTGCCGGCAGCAGCCTTGAATACCTCCTCGTTGGAGAGGTCGCTGCGTTTGATGCCTGCCCATTCAGCAAAGGTGTCCGGAGTTCTCACGGTAAGCGGGACTGTCTGCGGAAAGGCTCTGTACATGGCATCGAGGAGCTTCGCCTTATACTCGACCGATGTGTATTTTCCGCCGTGCTGTTCGCCCCATTTGCCGACAAATCCGGTCTCGATAAATGCGATGATGTCACTGTAGGTGTCTATCAGACCGCTTTCCCTTATCTGTTCGACATGGTCGAGGACCTTATCGAAGGAGGCAGGCTCGGGGTCATCGCGTCCGACGGCATCATAGCGGAATCTCAGTCCGACCATGCAGCCGTTCCTTTTGCAGTTGGCAAGCGTCTGATTCCATGAATCGAAGAACGTCTCATCGAGGTCGTAGTCCTCACCGGGAGTGTAATTCCCGGCATCGTCCGTAGTTCCGTTTGCGCCGGAGGAGAACTTTCCTATGTCGATAAAGAACAGTACAAGGCTGCCCTTCGGGTCGTAGACCGGAGTCTTTCCGGGAGCGCATTCTGCCCATACGGTCGTGGTATAGCCAGCGCCGGGATTAGGGAGCGTTCCGACTGTTTCGGTGTAGCTCAGACCGCTGTCCGAAAGAGCATCTTCAGTTTCGGCAGCAGCCGGGAAATTCAGCGGTGCCAGCGCCATAGCGGCAGACAATACGATGCTGACAGAAGCTTTTATCATGTGTATCCCTCCATATCTTGTCTATTTATTCTCAATACCGCCTGATATAATTATCCGGTCTCAGGCGCAGTCATACGCCTTATAAGCAAACCGCCATTATCCTTGAGCCACTTATTCCACTTGTCATACTCGGGAAATACACGGTATATCGCAGAGTAAAACTCCTTGGAATGATTCATGTGCAAACGGTGACACAGCTCATGGACTACCACCGAATCAAGAACTTCCGGCGGTGCCGCCATAAGCAGACAGTTGAAGTTGAGGTTGCCTTTTGATGTACAGCTCCCCCATTTCGTCCGCTGATTGCGTACAGTTATCCTGCCGTATGTTACGCCGAGCTTTTCAGCGTAGAATTTAACTCGTTCGGGAATTATCCCAATTGCCTTATCAGCCATATCACGGATATCCTGCTCCGAGAACGGTTCGAGGCGTTCAAGCTCACGGTTGCGCTGCTGAACTTTTGCAGTGTTGGTTTGTATCCATTTTTCGCTCTTTTCAATAAAAGCAATGATCTCCTTGTTTGGACATCGCATTGGTGCCCTGACGATGAGATGCCCGTCTTCAGCGATCTGCAATGCAACAGTTTTGCGTCTGCTGCGGATCATCTCAGCGTTTGTAATAGTATTTTTCAGTTCAGGCATATCTTCTCCTTAGTGCATTTCCTGCAAAGCCGCATCAATTATGTCTGCGGCAGTATCCCTGCATGGCGGCTCTGAGCAGGAGGGCTATTATACGAGGACTTATCCGACTTTCATGCACTCCCTTTTTCTGCGAAAAGAAGTCTCCGCATGAGCATCTCGTCAAAGGCATCGAGCCTGCCGTCACCGTTAAGGTCTGCGGCTCTCCAGTCGGTCAGACGGACGTCCTTTCCGCCGATAAGCCACTTGTGGAACAGTACAAGATCCGCAACTGTGAACTCGCCGTCAAGGTCAGCATCGCCCTTGACCACAGCGGTCGAAAAGTCCTTGAACTGCGTGTTGTCCGCATAGTAATGGTTCCATGAGAAGATGATGTTTCCCTCCGCAAGGTCAGAGGTGGAAGCGTAATTCCTGCGGAACTCATCAAACGGCTTCGCGGTCAGGTCAGGACCGAAGCACTCGTTGTTCACCCAGAAGCGCATACGGCCGTTCAGTGCATTTTTCTGAGCTTCAGTCCACTCGCGGATAACGTCCGGAGTGTAGTTCCTGCCGCCGCCGTCCTGGGGCGCATATATGTCGTATGGACGGAAACCGGCAGCAGTAACGACAGCGCTGATGAAGCTCCCGAACTGTTCCTTATCCGAGAGCTGTATATTGTAAAAGGGACTTATCATGAGCGGCTTCTCGGGACACGCCCTGTCTATCGCGTCAACGCTCGCCTTGATATTAGCGCCTATGACACTTGCGTATATATCGCAGTCAGAAGCATCACCGGCAGAGTTGAGGTTCCATACCTCGTTCATATAATACCAGCCTGCTATCTGCTCGCCGTAATCATCGCCGTAGCGTTCCCATATCCCCGTGATAAGTCCGCTGCACAGTTCGGCATTGTCAGCGCACCATTCCTCGAAATAGCTCGTCGGAGCCCCTAAGCCGAAGTTCCACCACATATCGTCATTGACGGTTCCGAGCCATAGCTGCATATCGGTCGCCTTCGCAGCTTTCAGTGCAAGCTCAAGAGCATCGCCGCTGTTCTGAGATGAAAGGTAGTTAGTCCCTGTGCTGCAAGGGAACATACAGAAGCTCTCAGAGGACGGATAAGCGGCAGGGTCCTGCTTTTCGCCCATGCATTTTCCGCGGACGATATCAAATGTGGATTGCAGTATCAGCGAATCAAAACCGGCAGACTTCGCGGCGCTGAACTCCTCCTCCCAGCGTTCCGCAGTCCAGTCACGGCAGTACCAGTTCTGTATGAACGACGAGGTGAACCTCGCGGAAGTCCCGGCAGCGGTAACTCCCGCCGGAACAGCAGATGTTACGCATATAACTGCTGCTGTCAATAAACTCGATCGCTTTTTCATTCCAAAGCTCCTTTCCGTTACTTGGTAATTTGATTATAACACATATCCCGGCTTTTTTCAATATAAAAAGGCAGCCGGAGCTGCCCTTGTTTTATTCTATCCAGAATGCGTAGTTTTCCTTGCGCGGAGAAGCCGACGGCTGTTCACTGTCCGCATAGCCGAGTATACAGTGTCCTATGCCCTCGTAATCGCCCTCGATGCCAAGACTGCGTAGGAGTTCCCTGCCCTCCTCGGACTCAAATTCTTCCTTTGCACGGTGTATCCAACAGCTTGAAATACCATAGGCGTGTGCGGCGTTCATGAGGTTGCCCATAACGAGGCTCCCGTCATAAATATAGGTCGGCATAGCCTTGTTTGCGAGCACGATGAGCACAACAGGCGCATTATAGAACGGGTCGATGTCTGCGCCCATAATCTTCGCATTCTGCGCTGAGAGACGGTCGCGGAGCTCCTTGTTCGTCACCGCAATAATTATCGGGGACTGACGGTTCATTCCGGTCGGAGCATAGGTCCCGGCTTCGATGATCTTTTCGATCACTTCCTTCGGCACCATGTCTGATCTGAACTTTCTGATGCTTCTTCTTGTCACGAGATTTTCGATAGCTTCCATGTTTTTTCCTCCTGTATTTCGGAATTTCTGCCAATGCAGCTGCTTTTCCATATCCGGAGCAAGCTGCTTCGTCCGGATAGCCTCCTCCGAAGGTATGCCTATACCGATAAAGCACGGTATCATGTATTCTTCGGGAAATCCCGCCGCTTCCCTTGCTTTCTGCTCTTCATCACCGAGCGGTATACGCAGGTTGCAGCCGTATCCCTCCGCTGTTGCGGCGAGCCACAGATTTTCAATACTGCACCACACCGAAGCAAAGCAGTTGAGGTGCGAGAGGCCGGCAGGGTGAAGGATATCGACCTTCTTTTTCATGAGCGGTATGATAACAGCCGCCGCGTTCATGAGCATACTGTACTGCTTTGGAACGGCATACTGATAGGATTCCTTCTGCACAGGGTCGGATATGAACGTCATCTTGTCCACGTCCTTAACGGTCAGATTTTTCGGAATGCCCTCCAGAACCTTTCGCATTACAGCCTTATCTGTCACGACGATGAAATGCCAGTCCCTGAAATGGTCGTTCGTCGGAGCTTTATACGCCGCCCCGATGATGCGCTCGATGACCTCGCGCGGGACAGCCTCGTCCTTGAAATCACGCACACTGCTTCTGCGGTCAATAGCTTCATAAAGATCCACAGCTTGTACCTCCCTTGATCATATCCAACACCCAGAGCTGTCGGTATCAGACCACCTTGGCAGAACGATGCGCCGTTCAGCATTAAGTATGCTCAGGTTTATCCTCCGGGCGGGTGCCTTATGCTTTTATGCTTTTATGCTACTATTATACCATAAAAGTATCAGTGATGTAAAGAACAAAAAAATCAACCCTGTTTTTGTCTGATTTTTCTTGACATACGCCGATTTTACGGGTATAATAGACTTACCATACACACGGTAAAAATCAACATTTCACTTTTGAAAGAGAGGGGTTCATTGTGAAACCGAGATCAAGATTTACCGCAGCGATAATCGCAGGCGCTCTTACTGTGTCTGCAAGCCCTATGGAGGGCTTTGATATCGTCTGCGCCGCCGAGCCGTCCGTTTGTATAAACGAGGTCTGCTCGCAGAACAAGTCCTGCCTTGCCGACAGCTACGGAGAATACTCCGACTGGATAGAGCTGTACAATCCCGGCAGTTCGTCCGTTGACCTTTCCGGCTTCGGCTTATCCGACAAGCCCGATACGCCGCTCGCGTTCACTTTCCCGAGCGGTACCACTATCAGAGCCGGCGAGCACATGATAGTCTTTGCTTCAAAACAGCAGTCAACGGCTTCCGAATTCCACACCGGATTTGCACTCAGCAAGAACGGCGATACCGTCGTACTTGCAAGTCCCGACGGAAGCATATTACAGCAGGTCGAACTTCCTACGCTCGGAAATGATGTCACCTACGGCAGAACGCCTGACGGCGGCGACACGTTCGAGATAATGTCGCCCACGCCTGCAAAGGCAAATGCAGCCGCCGTTTCAGCACCGGTCTTTTCAGCGCCTTCCGGCTTCTACGGGACCGACTTCGCGCTGACACTTTCCTCCGGCAGGAATGATACTATCTACTACACAACCGACGGCAGTGACCCGAAAACTTCTTCGACAGCACAGGTCTACTCGTCCGCTGTCACCGTCAAGGACCGCACCAGCGAGCCTAACCTTTACAGCAATTATGCCGAGAATGAGAACTCTGCCGTTTCCATTTCGAGACAGACAGGTTATCAGAAGCCGACATTCAATGTGGACAAGGCGACCGTTGTCCGCGCTGCCGCAAAGAGTGCGGACGGCACCTTCAGCAAGGTCGTCAGCCAGACCTACTTCGTCACAAGCGGGAACCTCGCGCAGTACAAGGACCTGACCGTTGTATCGCTCGTCACTGACCCGGATAACCTTTTTGACCCGGATAAGGGCATCTACGTCACCGGAAACAAGTACCTCGAATGGAAGAACAGCTCCGCTTTCGACCCGAAAAAGAGCGTCTGGGACACGGACAATATCTCCAACTACTTCTTCCACGGCAAGGAGTGGGAGCGTGAGGCTTCCATTACTATCTTCCGGAACGGTGAGAACATCGTTGAGCAGAACATGGGTATCCGCATCAAGGGCGCTTCCACACGAAATACCGCACAGAAAAGCTTCCACCTTTATGCAAGGAGCGATTACGGTGCTTCCAAGATAAAATACCCGCTTATCCCTGACAATTACGACTGGCAGGGAAAACTCATAGACAAATACGACTCCATATCGCTCAGAAGCGTGGGCGATGAGGTTCGTCTCCGCGACGGCTTTGCACAGAAGCTCGTCGGTGACAGGGACGCTCTCACAACTCAGAATATGCAAAGATGCGCCGTCTTTCTGAACGGCGAATACTGGGGACTTTACGAGATGATCGAGAAGCTCTCCGACTACTTCATCGAGACCAACTACGGTATCGAAAAAGGCAGCGTTGCAATGATAAAGAACGGTGAGCTCGAGGAGGGCAAGCAGGAGGAGTTCGACAGCTTCATGAACATCTGCGACAAATACGCCGGGCTCGACCTTTCAGATGCGGCAAACTACAAGGCTGTCTGCGATTTCATCGACATCGACAGCATCATCGACCACTATGCCGCCGGCATCTACCTCGGCACCTACGACTGGCCTAACCGCAACTGCGGTATGTGGCGGAATACCGGCGCTGCTATCGAGGGCAACCCTTACAGCGACGGCAAGTGGCGCTTCATCTCGTTCGACTACGACTACACTATGGGTGCTACATACGCGGACTTCGGCGGCGTTGAGGGCTACGCCTACGACAGCTTCCGCCATGTTCAGTTCAATGAGGACGGCGGCAAGTATGCTCCGACCAACCTGTTCATCAGCCTTCTCAAAAACAAGGAGTTCCGCAACAAGTTCGTGAACGTCTACTGCGATCTCGCAAACGATGTTCTCTCGACCGAAACGGTCAGCGCAATGATCGACACCTACAGCAGGGATTACACCGAGATGCTCGCGAATTCCACGCTCCGCTGGTGGGGTTTTTTCGGCGGCTCGAAGGAGAGCAACCTGAGCTACAACCGCGAGCAGTACAAGAACAAGACACTGCCGCAGATCGCGACCTTCTTCCGTGAGCGTCCCAAGTACACTCTCGAAGATATGCGTAATTATCTCGGGCTTTCACCCGATATGCAGACCATTACTCTGAAAACCTCCGGCAGCGGAAAAATCAGGATAAACTCCATAACTCCCGATACATCGAACGGCTGGAGCGGTCAGTACTCCCCTGACTGTCCCGTTACACTGACTGCTATCCCCGACAAGGGTGCGAGCTTCACAGGCTGGAACGGCGGTATCACAGGCAATGACAGGACCGTTACCGTTACGCTCAAAGAGGCTGTGACTGTCACCGCAAGCTTCGGTGAAAAACAGGAGGTACGCGGCGATATCAACTCGGACGGCGAGCTGAACATTTCCGACCTCGTTCTGCTGCAAAACTGGCTCCTCGGCAGAAACAGCTCCGCACTCAATGATTGGGAAGCCGGTGACTTCAACGGCAACAAAAAGCTGGACGTCTTCGACCTCTGCCTTATGAGACGCGAGCTTTTCGGGAATAAAAGCAGCCTGTAAAAAACTGATCCGGCTGAAAAGTCATAATAAAATAAAGCATTATTGCTTTTTATAAATTTAACTTGATTTTTCTGAAATAATATGCTATAGTATCACTGTAAACTGACACACACAACAAACACCTATTACACCGGTATGCGCTTCAATAATCAGCAGTATCTTATGTGAAAAGACTGCGTCCTGTTCGCTGCCACGATCTCCGGTATCCATGCGTAAACGAATGTGATCTGATCTGCTCGATGCAATTGAGCCGATATAGGAAGTTTCTGGCATGAAAAACGGCGGAGATGCAGGATAGTTCCCCACAAACTCCAATATTGATCTCACCTCCTGAACCCGAAATAAAAGCGGCAGAGAATATCTGCCGCTTTCTTTGTTATTGCCTGTGAGTTTTTATACCACTGCCCGAATGAAATAACCGCATCAGAACAGAGACGTAAAAGTGCGTAAACCTCAAGGAGTATCGGAGCGTTTGTTTGAAATTTATAGCTGTTTGTGCTTTTTTCGCCCTCGCGTATACGCATAGTGCGGCGTATCTCCTTGGGTATCACGCCTCTTCTGAGATCGTCTATTCTTCGTACTATCCCTCCTGCATAAAATTCAATATGCAATATTGAGCAATGAAAAATAAAAGTACAGCTCCGCGTTTCAGAATGAACTTGGTGTTCTTTTTATATCACAAAAATGAGGTCCGCAGCAGGGTATGATACCTTCGGGAAAGCAACAGCGGACAAAAAGATGTATATTATAGCAATTTGTGAACTATTTTGTTAAAATTTGACAATATATAGCTTGTGTAAATCGCAAATAAGTGATATAATCTAATTTAAATAGATATAACTTTTGTGCTGAAGTGGGAATTGGGCATTATATTTTATTGGGAGGAATTACAATGAAAAGCGAAATTCTCAAGAAGCTCGCAGCTGTAACCGCTTCAGCAGCTATCCTTGGCACATCAGGAGCAGTTGGCAGCAGATTTGAAACGAACAATGCTTTCGCAGCAGATATTATCGTTTCAGATTTTGACAACGGAAACGATACAGGCTGGAATCCGAGAGGAAACGCTCAGCTTGAACGGGATTCAGAAAACTATTACAGCGGATCTGCATCTCTTCATGTATCAAACCGTACAGAAAAATGGAACGGAGTTGCTATGACACTTTCGGGAGCTGATTTTGCTGCCGGAAAGTCCCTCAGTTTCAGTGCCGCCGTAATGCAGAAGAGCGGTTCGCCTGTCGATATCAAGATGACGCTTGAATACGGCAGCGGCTTTATGGGCAGCAATTATGCTGAGATCGCTCTTGTTACCGCAGAAAGCGGAAAGTGGACAGATATTTCAAACATAAACTACACCATTCCGGAGGGTGCAGAGAACGCGACTCTTTACTTTGAAGCTCCGGACAGCCTTGTGGATTTCTACCTCGACAGCTTTACCGCTGCAAGTGCCGGTACGCCTTCAGCGATCGTTACAGGAAACGGCGTTGTTGACGGCGCAGGAAGCTCAGGACCTTCCGGTCAGTTTATCACCGGCGATTTCAACGGTGACGGAAAGCTCAACGTTTTTGACCTTATCATCGCCCGCCGGAAGATAATCAAGAGATTCAGCGGAGATTCAAACCCAGTTGATATAAGGATCTCCGATATCGACGGCAACGGTGAATTTGAACTCAATGATATCGTGCTGCTTAATCAGTTCCTTCTTAACAGAACTAAAAAATTCCCGGATCCGATAACTACCACAACTACTACTGTTACTACAACTACTAATACAACAACCAGTACAACGACTTCCGGCGGCGGCGGACATTCAGGCGGCCTTATGAAGGAAATGGCTGATAAAATGGAGACTGACGCTCCGGCCAACTTCTCACAGCAGCGCGGCGGTGTTGACTACGGTAAGTCCGAGGTCGTAACATACCAGTCCAAGGACGGAAACTGTCAGAAGAAGATGACTGTTATCCTTCCTGCCGGATATAACACGAACGAAAAATATCCTGTGCTTTATGTAATGCACGGTATCGGCGGCGATCATACATCAATGCCCGGTATGGGTATACAGACAATGGTCGGCAATATGACTGCTGACGGTGTATGCCCGAAAATGATCGTTGTTTGCCCGGCAATGCTTACAGGTCAGGGCAATCCTATGGCGTTCAATCAGGAGACAATGCGTCTCTATGACCTCATTCGCGAAGATGTCGAGAACAGTATTATGCCGTACATGGAGCAGCATTACTCTGTTAAGACCGGCCGCGAGAATACCGCTATAACCGGCTTCTCCCTCGGAGGACGTGAGGCGCTCTACTGCGGTATCACTCATTCACAGTATTACGGTTATGTCGGAAGCGCCTGTGCAGCTCCCGGAATCTTCCCCACTACAGATAAGATTATGACCCACGAAGGCTCGCTGAAGCAGGAAAGCGAATTCAAGCCTGCTGTAATGCCTGAGTTCATTCTCATCTCGGCAGCAGCCAGCGACGGTGTAGTAGGAACATATCCTGAGTCATATCATAAGGCTCTCTCGAACAACGGCGTTGAGCATCTCTGGAACGTTATCCCGCAGGGCGATCACGGCGGTGCCACGGTTACTCCTCATATGTATAATTTCCTGAGATATGTATTCAAATAATCCACTTGCCTCCTTTGCAGATATTCTGCAAAAACAAGTAATATAAGCCTGACAGAAAGGACCTCCGTTCCATTGGGACGAAGGTCCTTTCGCTGTTATTATCTGTTGCGCCGTTGGAGGATAAGAAAACACACCGTTATTGGTCACATCTTCTCTCAGAAGCAGCGGTTCATTCGAGGAGCATTCATAAGGCGGTATCAGCATCGTATAGCAGCACCAGCATAAAGCTGAACAGGCGTTTAGCTGTCTTTATCATGGCGACCTCCTTTCCTCGGGAGAGCCTGCCGCTGATCCAGCCGGCAGACAAGCGGTTTCCGCCGTAACCGCTGAATTTACGGCATCGGCGGGCGTATAGTGTTTTTCCATATAAACACCACAATAAAATGATAATAACAAAACCGCACCCTGCACGGCATCTCACCATGCAGAGTACGGTTTATTAACATGAGTTAAAAGCGAAAAGGGCGCAGTTATACCCTGTCTGTTTGTCTGGCGAATTTCAGCAGACCTCGGCATATTTGTCAACCCCTATTTTGAAAATCCCTTTGTTAATTTTTGATGAATAAAATATACACCATAATTATATCACCCGCCCGGAAATAAGTCAATTGACGAAATACACTTATTTAACATAAAAAACGGCGCTTTGAGTGGCTATTGTATATTCCCAACACGATCTCCGGCATAAAAGCTGATAAAAAAAGCCCCGCAGGTATCTGCGGGGCTTCTGCCGTTAAAAAAGGGTGGTTTATTTAACGGTCAGTGTAGCAGTTGAAGATGTAACTGATGTGCCGTTGGAGGACTTAACGATGCAGCGGTACTTCTGACCGTTGCGGGCTGCTGTAACAGGAACTGTGAGTGTAGATGTCTTA
>CACYSQ010000025.1 GCA_902777125.1 Ruminococcus flavefaciens | reverse complement strand
TTATACGGATATAAAGGAACTCAATGCTGATATACTCAATGAGCTTATCGACAAAATAGTTGTCCACCACAAGGAAAAGCTCTATGGAAAGACATATCAACAGATCGAGATATATTACAGATTCGTAGGCGAACTGAAGGAAACTGTGGCTAAAGCAGCGTAACAATCAAAACTGGAAATTATGTTCGCTTTAAAAACAGTCCTCGGTCGCAGGTTCGAGTCCCGTCACAAGCTCCAATGACAAACCGCTAAGAATAGCCGTCTAAGCGGTTTTTATTTTGTCTCCCTTTTATTTTGACCTCGAATTATAAATAAAGCGACAATTGATGAAATATCACATTTATTCGATTGCTTGATATAAAGATAAGACCGACTGCTCTCGCAATCGGTCTTATTCTATACTCTATTATTGCAGCATTTTTAATCAGGCAGCTGATTTTTCTTCCTCAGATTCACCCTGATCTCCACTTTCGTACATCTTATCGGTCTTTCCTATCTCATCTGTAAGCTCAGAACCGTCATATGTAACGCTTGTCTCGCAGCTTTCAATAACGCTGTTCTCAGCACGGCCTGCAACTGCACCCGGAGTTACAGCGCCTTTAATCTCGCCATTAACAGAGCAGTCGATTATCATGAACGCAGTTTCTTCTCCATAGTAATATAGCCCTGTACCGATAAGTCCTCCAACATGAGTTGCGTTCAGCACATTCATTTTCACAGTAACCTTGCAGTTCTTGATAATACCAGGATATTCATGAGTTTCAACGCCCTCAGTCGCAAGAGCTACATCACCTTGTGAATGTGTTCCGCTGTATCCGCAGAGACCGCCGATAGCGTGACCGCCCTTTGCCGAGATTATCTCAACATCGACTGTACAATCGCTGACACTGTCCATCATTTCAAGGCAGCCTGCAATGCCGCCAAGTCCTACAGGTTCATTGCCCTCTGCAACTATCTTTCCTTTTGCTGTACAGTTTTCCATAGTACCGCCGAAGCTGCCTCCTATGATAAGACCGCCGCACTCTGCAACATCACACTGGATTATCCTGCCTGATGAGAAATCATTATCGCCGAGGACTTTTACTGTAGTGCCGTCCACCTTGCAGTCGTGAACGTGCTTTGTAGAACCGCCTGCAATACCACCTACAGCATTTACACCTGCAATTTCGTTTTCGCCTGTAAGGACAACATCGTGTATTTCGCCCATATTGTAGCCTACAACGCCGCCCACCGCCATTGAATACGTATCAGTACAGTGGATATTGATGTTTTCGGCAGTAAGATTCTTTACTTCGCCAAGATTCATACCGATTATGCCAGCGCCGTAAACAGGAGTATCCGTTGTATATGTTACGTTTGATATCTTGTGTCCCTGACCGTCGAATACTCCCTGAAACATACAAGAATAATCTGCCATATTCTCAAGATTCATTGTGCCAATAGGAGTCCACTCAATATCAGTGCAGTCGATATCGTTGGTAAGTACAACTGTTTTTCCTGCATAACCGCCCATTGAACCGTCAGAGACGCTCTTTGCAAAAGCTGTTAGCTCCTCAGCTGTTCCTATCTCGATCTTATCACCGCTTTCCTGTTCGGTCATTTCAGAGAGGTTTTCCTCTGTGAAAAGTGCGATGCAGTCGCTGATGAGCTTTTCATCGCAGTCGGCAGGTATACCTGCTGCCAGCCAGTAAGCATAAGCGCCCTTGTCGTACTCAGCAAGAGCGTCCATATCACTTCCGTAACGGAATTCGATATGATATGTTGAAGCAGGAGTATCGGGCATCATCAGGAAGTATCTGAACTCGCCTGCGTCCTTATCTGAGGTCTCATAGAGATAGCCGTCCATCATGCCGCCCAAAGAGAAATCCTTGACGAACTTGTATTCGTGCTCGAACACCTTTTTGCCGCTGTCATCAAGTCCCGAGATTTTACTGCCGTTAAATACGAACTGCTTAACGCCGTTTATGAAAAAGCAATCGAACTGAACATTTTCAGTATTTGTATAAGCCTTTACAGCTTCCTCGCCATAGACAGTGCCCATACAAGCATTTTTCAGCATTTCTGCAGTGCTCTCAGCCATATCCTTGCCTACAAATTTTTCGCAGTTATCAAGCCATATCTGATCGTATTTAGGATCACTGATAACAGTGAAAAGCTCGTTGTAAGTGCCCTTTACATCTTCAAGAAGCTGATCGGCAGGCGAAAGCTTTTCAGCCACAGTCGTTGTCTCTGTTTTAGCAGAGTCTGATTTGCTTGTTTCAGAGCCGCAGGCACATAATGATACTGCCATTGCAAGAACTGCTGATATAGTTAGTAACCTTTTCATTTAATTCCTCCTATAGTTATATAAGACTAACTTTGGCGTCAAATAATAAGCAAAGAGCTTATTACTACTCCTTGCTGTATTTGCACCGTTGTATATATTATCACAGAGCAATTTTAATGTCAATATACCATAAAGATTTTTGTTAGACCATACAAACATATTTGATCATGCTTTTAGTTTTTTATGGGTTACTCCTTGTTAGGCAATCGTATATCTTCAAAATAATACTTGATAAAATCAACTGTGTATCATACAATAGGAATTCTTTTTTAGCCATAATGCCTATTTTGAAAAAACACAATTGCGGGACTTGACAAATTTGTTAGTAAGTGCTAATACAATAATTGCGTTATCGGTAATACAAATTTCAATGGGAGGAGGACAGCTAAGCTCACGTTTCTAAATGAAAAAAGAACGATATCAAACTGAATAGGAATAATAAAGGCGATACCCGGCATTAACTGGTATCGCCTTATTCTTTGTAGTTTAAAATGGATACAGTATTGATAAAACCTTGTGCGCTCAAGTCATGTTAAAGTCAAAGCGGAGCACTTACGAACAAAATGGAGTTGAAAATATATAAATATTATGATATACTACCACAGGAGCCTTTCAGAAAAAGGCTCAAATCTATGTATTTTAGTTAGTTAATTCTAACGGATGGAGGTAATTATGAAAGGCAAGGATCTAATCAACATCGGTATTTTCTCGGCGATATATTTCGTCATAGTTTTCATCATCGCTATGCTCGGAATGATACCCATATTCCTGCCGCTGCTGTCGGTACTCGTGCCGATTTTCGGCGGTATCCCCTTCATGCTCTTCCTGACGAGAGTAAAGAAGTTCGGCATGATATGGATAATGAGCGTGATCATGGGCGTTATGATGCTCCTCACGGGTATGAGCTGGCCGCCGCTTGCGGTATCCGTATTCAGTGGCCTTTTAGCAGAGCTCGTCTACAGGAGCGGCAGATATCAGAGCGCGGCAAAGGCTGTTATCACCAATGGAGTTTTCAGCCTGTGGGTGGCAGCGAACTATCTCCCGCTTTTCTTCAATGCCGAAAAATACTGGGCTTCACGCCAGAACTACGGTCAGGACTACATTGACACCGTGACTAAGCTTATGCCGACGTGGATGTGTCCCGTGACCTTCGCTGCTGCATTTGTTTGCGGTATCATCGGCGGAATACTCGGCATGGCTCTGATGAAGAAGCACTTTGAGAAGGCAGGGATAGCGTGAGCAGGGACATTTTTGATGCTCTCGACAGGGCTGGCTTCGGCGGCAACGTCCACGAGATAGCTGAGGATGGCGACTGCCGTGTGCTCCGTCTCGACGGTGAGGACGGCGAGGGCTTCATGACCATGTACCGCATATTTGAAGGCGTATACCTGATGTACAACGACTTCCATATGCGCGGCTGTGTATCGGAGTATCAGAACGAGGAGACCGTCCTCTGCATCGACCATTGCCGCGAGGGACGCATCGAGCACGAAAACTCCCTCGGTGAGCGCTATTACATGGAGGCTGGTGACATGAGGATAGACAGACGTGTTCATCATGAGGGGCGCGTGGAACTGCCGCTGTCGCATTATCACGGTATCACTATTGGATTTGTACACGGGATGGCTGAGGAGTCACTGAAACGCGAAATGCCATGGCTGTCAGTAGATATAAGTGGTCTTGCGGAGCGTTTCTGCTCGGGCGGCAAGGAGTTCGTCCTGCGAAGCAGTGAGACTATGGATCAGTTTTTCTCACAGCTGTACAGCGCTCCGAAGAGCGTGCGGCTCGAGTATTTCAAGGTCAAGGCGGTGGAGCTGCTGCTCCTGCTAGGAGCACTCGATATCTCCGAAACTGCCGAGCAAAGACAGTATTTTCCTGTACGACAGACGGACAAGGTCAAGCAGATACACGCACTGATAACAGGTTCACTGGACAGGTCATATACAGTGGACGAGCTGTCGGCGAAATTCGATATGCCGCCTGCAACGCTTAGAAAGGTGTTCAAAGCGGTTTACGGCGCGCCGATATACCAGTACATAAAAAGCTATAAAATGAAGGCGGCGGCTTCCTTGCTAATATCTGAGAGCAGCTCGACCGTCGCAGAGATAGCGCAGCGGCTCGGATATGATAACGCCTCGAAGTTTTCGGCGGCTTTCCGCGATATAATGGGCGTTTCACCGCAAAGATACAGGAGGGATACCAATGGAAAAGGATAAGAACGGCTCCTTCGTCTGGCTGCTGAGCCAGTCGGAGGAGAGAAAGGTGAAGTTCGTGCTCAGCGTGATACTCGCGGCGCTTAGTACGCTCTGCGGCATTGCACCGTACTTATTTGTGGCAAAGATAGTGAAGCTGCTGCTTGACGGCAGCACAGACAAGAGTGCATATTTCGTCAACTGCGGAATTATTCTTGCGTTGTGGCTTGGACACTCCCTCTTCCATGCTCTGTCGACTGCGAACTCACACCTTGCGACCTTTCACACACTGGCAGTGATACGCAAAAAGGCGCTCGACAAGCTTGCGAAAATGCCGCTCGGCGACGTTATCTCGCAGCCGTCAGGCTCGCTGAAAAGCACCATTGTAGAGCGTATCGACAGCATAGAGACCACTCTCGCGCACATACTCCCCGAGTTCACGACTGGCATCGGAGCACCGATAATCGTGCTGATATGCGTGTTCGTCATCAGCTGGAAACTCGGACTCGCCGCACTGATAACAATTCCCCTCGGACTTGTGTGCTACGCGCTGATGATGTTCGGCTACGAAGAGAACTACAAGCGTACCGTCAATGCCACAAAGGCACTGAACGCAGTCACGACTGAGTATATCCGCGGCATCGAGGTCATCAAGGTGTTCGGCAAGGCGCAGTCGAGCTATGAGAAGTTCGCTGCTGCCGCAAAGGAGAGCGCCGCGAGCTTCGTCGACTGGATGAGGAAGTGCAACGTGTACATGACATTCGCGATGTGCATAATGCCCGCGACGATGATATCCGTCCTGCCGATAGGCGGCATTATGGCTATGCACGGTACGATAAGCACTGCCGACTTCATCACCGTCATCATTCTCACGGTCGGTCTCATCGAGCCGCTGATACGCGTGATGTCCTACTCGGACGATATCGCGCAGATGGACACTATCGTCACCGAGGTACGAAATATCATCGACGCAAAAGAAATGATACGTCCGGAGAAACTGACGAAAACTCCTGTCGGAGGAGATATCGTGCTCGACGGGGTACGCTTTGGCTACGAGGATAAAGAGATACTTCACGGCATCTCCATGACTATCCATAAGGGCGAGTTCGTTGCTCTGGTCGGACCTTCGGGCAGCGGCAAATCCACGATTGCACGCCTTATCGCAAGTCTCTGGGACGTCGGCGGCGGAAGCATCTCCCTAGGCGGTGTCGATATCAGAGATATCCCTCTCTACGACTACAATGACCGCATTGCCTACGTCTCACAGGACAACTTCCTGTTTGACCTTTCAGTTCGCGAGAATATCCGTCTTGGACGGCAGTCAGCAACAGATTCCGAGGTCGAGGAGGCAGCAAGGAAGTGCGGCTGCCACGACTTCATTATGGGACTTGAAAACGGCTATGATACTGTGGTCGGAACATCGGGAGGTCACCTCTCGGGCGGCGAACGCCAGCGTATCGCTATCGCGCGGGCTATGCTCAAAAATGCGGATATTGTTATCCTCGACGAAGCCACCGCCTACACTGACCCCGAAAATGAAGCTGTAATCCAGCGTAGCGTCGCTCAGCTCGTCAAGGGCAAGACTCTCATCGTCATAGCCCACAGGCTCTCGACCGTAAAGAATGCAGACTGTATCTACGTTGTCAGCGACGGAAATATCACTGAGTCGGGCACGCACGATGAGTTGCTGAAAAACGGCGGACTTTACAGCTCCATGTGGGCAGCACATATCTCGGCAAAGGACGGTGAGGACGATGTTTAAGATACTGAAAAGATTCTTTGAGTTTTGTAGTCCCGGAGACAGGAAAAAGTTCTATATATCAATATTTATGAGCTTCATGCAAGCAATGTTCGAGGCGCTGAAAATTCCTGCCATCGCTTGCATGGTGAAGGCGCTGCTAGATGGGAATGTCACCTCAAAAACGTGCCTGATATGCCTCGGGATAATGCTCGTCAGCATCATCGGCGCAGGAACCTTCAAGGCAAAGGCGACCATGCTCCAGACCGAGGGTGGCTACAACACCTGCGCCGAGAAGCGTATGCGCATCGCGGAGCACCTGCGCTACTTGCCCATGGGTTACTACAACGAAAACAGCCTCGGACGCATAATGTCTGTGACTACGAACACAATGCAGAACCTCGAAAACGTGGCGACAAGAGTCGTTATGATAGTCAGCTCGGGACTGCTCTCAACTGCGGTCATAACCGTGATGATTCTCGTTTTCGACTGGCGTATCGGAGCGATACTCCTCGTTGGACTTGTCGTGTTCTTCACGATAAACAGCGGAATGATGAAGGCAAGCGCCGGCATGGCAAAGCAGAAGATAGAGAAGGATTCCGCGCTCGTAGCGAAGGTCATCGAGTACATACAGGGCATTGCGGAGGTCAGGGCTTTCCGCCTCACGGGCAGCCGCAGTCGCGAGCTCAACGTCGCCATTGACGAAAACGAGCACGCGAACTCCGCAATGGAGCTCAGGCTGATACCGTTCATGACTATGCAGAGCTTCTGGCTCAAGGCGTTGGGTACTGTCATCGTAATCGCGTCTGTTCTGTTCCATATCGGTGGCAGCATGGATCTTCTCACCTGCATGATTATGATTATCAGCTCCTACCTCATATACGCGCAGCTCGACAATGCAGGCACCTATTCGGCACTTCTGAGAGTTGTAGACAACAGTGTCAAGCAGGCGCAGGACATTCTCGACACGCCTCAAATGGACATAACGGGCGAGGATATAGCTCCCAAGCACTGCGACATCAGAGCCGAGGATATATCCTTTGCCTATGAGAACAGGCGCATAATCGACGGCAATACTCTTGATATCCCCGAGCACACGACTACTGCTATCGTGGGACCGTCGGGCGGCGGCAAAACTACGCTGACGTCGTTGCTGTCACGCTTTTGGGACGTCGATGAGGGTCGCGTCACCCTCGACGGCAGAGATATCCGAGACTACAGCATGGACGCGCTGATGAGAAATTTCAGCTTTGTTTTCCAGAGTGTGTACCTCTTCGCGGACACCATTGCCAACAATATCCGCTTCGGACAGCCCGACGCTCCTATGGAGAGAGTCATCGAAGCGGCGAAGAAGGCTTGCTGTCACGACTTCATCATGCAGCTCCCCGACGGCTATGATACGGTCATAGGCGAGGGTGGCGCGAGCCTTTCCGGCGGCGAGAAGCAGCGCATCTCCATTGCGAGAGCGATAATGAAGGATGCTCCGATAATCGTGCTCGACGAGGCGACTGCTAATGTTGACCCCGAAAACGAAGCAGAGCTGATGAACGCGATAGAGGCTCTGACGCGTGAAAAGACGATAATAATGATAGCTCACAGGCTGAAAACTGTCCGGCACGCGGACAATATCCTCGTTATCGACAGCGGCAGGATAGCTCAGCAGGGCACTCACGATGAGCTCATGCAGCAGGACGGAATCTACCGCACATTTGTCGAGAGCAGGCGCGAGGCTGCCTCGTGGAGGCTCTGATATGGCTGGACTTTTCACGGCAGACATCGAAAACCGCGGCCTCGTCCTCGACCCGCGGACAAAGCTCGCGGTTATGATAACGCTGGTTGTGTTCGCGCTCGGAGGCGCAGGCAGCGATATACAGGCGGTCGCGTGGGCAACTATAGCCCTCAGCGGACTGCCGATACTGCTGCTCGCGACGGCGCGGCAGTGGAGCAAAGCGGCAGTATTCGGGCTGCTCTACGCGGCGCTGAAATCGGCAGAGCTGCTCCTCGTACCGCATCTCTCGGGAGCGGCGCTGAGCGTAGTCGGAGTGTGCTGCCTGATATTCGTGCGTCTCATGCCGTCGCTGATAATGGGCGCTTATATGCTCTCGTCAACTACGGTCAGCGAGTTCATCGCGGCAATGCACCGTATGCACGTTCCGCAGCAGATAACGATCCCGATGTCGGTTATGTTCCGTTTCTTCCCCACGGTGCTGGAGGAGTTCGCGGCGATAAATACGGCAATGAAAATGCGTGATATCCGCATAGGAGGCAGGAATGCGGGCAAGCTCATCGAGTACCGCCTCGTGCCGCTCATGGTTTGCTCGGTGAATATCGGAAGCGAGCTCTCGGCGGCGGCTCTGACCCGTGGGCTTGGTACAAGTGTCCGTCGTACGAATATATGCAAAATCGGCTTTCACGCGCAGGATATCGCGGTCATAGCGGCGAGCGCGGCGGTGTACATCTTGTGGATGCTCGGTTTGACAGGAGTGGTAAAATGAGCGAAAATGCGGCTGTTCTGAGGGACGTCACGTTCAGATACGCAAACGGTGAACAGGGGGCGCTGAACTCCATCGACCTTGAAATAAAGCGTGGCGAGTGCGTGCTCCTCTGTGGGAGCTCAGGTTGTGGCAAGACTACAGTCACAAGGCTGCTGAACGGCTTGATACCGCACTATTACGAAGGCGAGCTCAGCGGCGATGTTTCTGTGCTCGGCAGGGATATCCGCATAACGGCGATAGGGGAGCTCGCAGGGACAGTTGGCAGCGTTTTCCAGAATCCGCGCAGTCAGTTTTTCTGCGTTGACACGACCGCGGAAATAGCCTTCGGCTGCGAGAATATGGGGCTCCCCGAAGCCGAGATACAAAATCGGATAGACAAGACTGTCACTGAAATGCACATTGAAAAGCTGCAAGACCGCAGTATTTTCAACCTCTCGGGCGGCGAAAAGCAGAAGATAGCCTGCGCAGGTGTTGCGGCGATGCTGCCCGAATTGATAGTTCTTGACGAGCCGACCTCAAACCTCGACCTCGACGCTATAGACGAGCTCCGCGAGGTCATCGCCGCGTGGAAGTCGCAGGGCAAGACAATAGTCGTCGCAGAACACCGTCTCGGATGGTTGGAGGGAATGTGCGACAGGGTCATATTTATGGAAAACGGTGGAATTTCAGCAATATTCTCAGGCACAGATTTCTTCGCGATCAGCACGGAAAAGCTCAACGACATGGGACTTCGCACGGTGCATACAGACTGTAATTACCTTGAAAGCGAGACTGGTCTGCACGCGATAAAGCCATATTCGGGCAGCGAGGTCATAACGCTTGAAGGATTCACGTACAGCTACGGCGGTCAGGACGCCCTTGACATCGGCAGGCTGGAACTACCCGTCGGATCTGTTACGGCAGTCGTGGGACATAACGGCGCAGGCAAATCCACCTTCGTGAAGTGCCTCTGCGGACTGCAAAAGCGTTTCAGGGGAACGATTACCGTCGGCGGCAAGCGGCTGCGCTCAAAGGATATGATGAGACTTTCGTACATGGTCATGCAGGACGTAAATCACCAGCTTTTCGCAGAAACTGTGCTTGAGGAGGTCATGCTCGGCGCGGATGAGGGCTCGGAGGCAAAGGCAGAGCAGCTGCTTGAAAAGCTCGGTATATCGCATTATAAGGAGCGTCATCCCATGTCGCTCTCGGGCGGACAGAAGCAGCGCGTAGCTATTGCATCGGCATTGCTTGCGGGGAAAAATCTTCTCGTATTTGACGAGCCGACAAGCGGTCTCGACTTCCGCAGTATGGAATGCACGGCAGAACTGCTCGGCTCACTTGACAGTGACGTGACGGTGCTGATAGTCACCCACGATATGGAGCTGATTGACCGCTGCTGTACCCATATCCTTCACATCGAAAACGGACGTATCCAACAGGTGGTAGATCTATGACGGAAACTCAGCTATTTCCTGATATCAGGTTGTTATTCGGCGCTGAAAGCGCTCAGGCGTCAGAGGACGAAACTGAGATAAGCATATGTATCAGCGGCTGCTGCGAGTACAAAGCAGGCGACGAATACTTCTATCTGACCACAGGTAGCTGTATCATCAGCGGCAGCGCACTTATGAGCTGCCGCACCGTGTATTCGCCTGATTACCACGGCATATCACTGCTCATGAACAGACACTGTGTCAGCTACGACGACGTGTTCGATATGCGCAAGCGTTTCGCCGATATCATGACGCACGACCTGGAATTAATACTGTCCTTTTGCGACCATACGCTGATGATGATATTGGATGTTGCGCTTGGTTAAACGAAAGGAAAAAAACATGACAAGCAAAGAATACAAAAATCTATCCGTCAAGGAGTTTACAAAGGCTGCCGAGATCTATGAATCGGACAACGCAGGCGTATATAATATGTGCAAGAAGGATTATCCGGATGTACTCGCGGAGCTCGAAAAAGAACCGTTTAACGATCTGCTGGACTGCGGCTGCGGAACAGGTCCGATGCTGACGCTGCTTCATAAAAAGTATCCCGACAAGCATTATACAGGCATTGACCTGACACCGAAAATGATCGAGGTCGCAAAAAAGAAAAATATGAAGGGCGTGGAACTTGTGGTCGGTGACTGCGAGAATCTGCCATTTGCAGAGAATTCCTTTGATGTGGTTATATGCTGCGAGAGCTTTCATCACTATCCGAATCCGCAGGACTTCTTCAACAGCGTGTATCGTGTCCTCCGTCCGAACGGCAGACTTGTACTGCGCGATGTGACTATGGGTACCTCTTTCGGACGTTGGTTCTGCAATAAAATTGAGATACCGCTGATAAATCTGAAAGGTAAAGGCGATGTTCATATGTACAACAGGAATGAGGTGCAAGAGCTCTGCAAAAATGCAGGATTGCACATGGAATCCTTTGAAAAGCGTGGATTCTGCCGTCTGCATTGTGTTGCAAGAAAAAATGGATAAGCGCGAAAGGATAGGGATATGTATTTAGTATTCTCAATATTAGGATTAATCGGATGACTGCTTTGCTGCATAGGAGATATTCTCTTTGATTTAAAAGGCAAAGGAATACAATCAGGCAATGATAGATGCAGGCAGATGCAGGGTGATTCAGGGAGATGTTTCAAAGCTGCCTATTGAGGCTGACAGCTTTGAGCTTGTGACTGCATTTGAAACTATTTATTTTTGGCCAGGACTTGAAAAGTGCTTTTCTCAGGTCGCTAATATTCTGAAAGACGACGGTTATTTTATGATATGCAATGAATCTGACGGTACAGATAAGACGAGCAAGAAGTTTGAGTCTATTATCGACGGTATGCGCTGCTATACGCCTGCTGAGATCACCGCAGCTTTGAAAGCGGCAGGATTCACAAGTGTTAAATCAGATCATCATCCTTCAAAGCCATGGATAACTGTGATAGCTAAGAAATAAAAATACCGTTCCGACAGGAGCATAATGAAAACGAGTATACGCAAGAAAACTTTTAGTTTATTTTCTAATCAATCTCTGATACTCCTCGATTTCCAACTCACCGTCCGCAATTGCGGCACTTGACTGGCATGAACTTTTCCTCAATGCACTTGAACAACTCAAAATACAGAAAGGCTCCCAGCGATGTGAAACGATAGGTCTCACAAAGTATGGGACCTTTTTTTCGAGAATCATATGTCCCATGCGCAATCGGCTTATTCTTCGTATTCTGTTTTCAGAAAGTCACCTTCGATATACTCTATACAAATTATAGTTCAAATGACGGTATATTGCAACGGAATTTGGTTCGCATAAGGTTTGCAGATTGACTTTCCCGGGGCTGTTTAGTATAATAAGGGTAAGTGATAGAGCAATACAGCTTTCCTCGTTTATTTAGGGAGCTGCTGCACGGCTGAGGAAGTAGTTCAAATGAAAAACAAACAGCCTAAAAAGCAGCTCTGTATTGCAGACTTTCGGTAGACAGCGTATGCTTCAATGGACCCGGGAAGAGTATTGCTAAGGGGATGAGGTGGTGTTTGAAATAAGTATAGGTCACGGCGCAAGGTGTCATTTGGAATCTGAAAACGACACGGAAGTCGTTTATGAATATGCCTGCTATAATCTTAATAATGATGAATATGAGCTCGCTAAAGGATCAAACAGCCGACTTAAATCAAAATCGCATATGTTCCCGGTCCCGGTCAGGCAAGATTGATGTTTGTATACAATAACAAAAAAGAATACACATAAGCAGGAGGCTGTATTAAAAGCTACAAAAAGCAAAAAAGGACTTGACAAACGGGAAGGAATGTGATAACATATGAATAGATATTCAAGTGTTCATATGAAATGAACACCCACCTGCGTACAAACATATTGAAATGAGGAGAATGAAACTATGAGCAGCGAAGAAAGAAAATTTCTCTCGGTAAGCGGACTGAAAAAGAGCTTCGGAAGCGGCGAAACACGGCAGGAGGTTCTGAAAGGACTGGATTTCACGGTCGGCAAGGGCGAATTCTGCGTCCTCCTCGGACCTTCCGGCTCGGGCAAATCGACCCTGCTCAATATCCTCGGCGGTATAGACAGTGCTGACGAGGGGGAGATATCCATAAACGGCGACAAGCTCGCGGAAATGGACGAAAAGAGCCTTACACGCTACCGCAGGAAGCACCTCGGCTATGTGTTCCAGATGTACAATCTCATTCCTAACCTCAACGTCAAGGAGAACATCGAGACCGGTGCATATCTCTCCGATAAGCCCCTCGATATCGACGAGCTTCTGAAAATACTCGGTCTCTACGAGCACCGCCATAAGCTCCCGAACCAGCTTTCCGGCGGACAGCAGCAGAGAGTCTCGATAGGACGCGCTATCGTGAAAAATCCGGACATTCTCCTCTGCGACGAGCCGACAGGTGCGCTTGACTATAACACCTCAAAGGAGATATTGCAGCTTATCGAGGAGGTCAACCAGAAATACGGCAATACAATCATCATGGTAACTCACAACGAGGCTATAAAGCAGATGGCTGACCATGTGATAAAGCTCCGCGACGGCAGGATAAGACACGATACGGTCAATACAGAGAAGCTGACTGCCGCTGAGATAGAGTGGTAAGGAGGACGCTGATATGAATAATATCTCATTCGGAAAGCGTCCGAAAAATCCGCTTCTGAAGCGTGTCTGGAAGGATATGCTCCGTGACTGGAAGCGCTACCTGATGATATGCCTCATGCTTATTGTCACGATAGGCTTCGTTTCGGGAATGTACGTCGCTAACAACAGTATGCTCCATTCCATTGACGAAAGCGTAAAGCTGATGAAGCGCGAGGACGGACATTTCCGGCTCTCGGACATGGCTGATGCGGAAACGATAAGGGCTATAGAGGAGGGCGATATCCCCGTAACGGTCTATGAGCATTTCTACAAGGATACCGACGAGATAATTCCCGATGATGAGGATTATACCGGAAGAGTCCGCATTTACGGTGAACGCCGTGATATCGACCTTTACGACATACTCAAGGGACGCGCTCCCGAAAACGGGAACGAGATAATGATCGACCGTATGCACGCGGACAATGCCGGTCTGTCGGTGGGTGACATCATTAAAGCCGGGAACGCGGAGTTCGAGATAGTCGGACTTGCCTCGTTCGTGGACTATACCACGCTCTATGAGAGCAATACCGATACCATGTTCGATGCGCTCACGTTTGACGTTGCGATGACTACGGACGAGGGCTTTGAGCGTATCCGTGCAAACACAAGAGCCAACTACGCTTTCACCTATAATGACGAGCCGGACGGTGAATATGAGGAAAAGGAGCTTTCGGACAAATTCCTGATGTCGCTTGCGGAAATATCTGCCGGAAAAGGACTTGAGATAAAGGATTATGTTCCGGCATATGCAAATCTCTCCATGACCTTTGCAAGGGACGATATCGGCAAGGACAAGATAATCGGCGGAGTTCTGCTGTATATCCTCACCGCCGTTCTTGCGTTCATTTTCGCTGTTACTATCAGCACCACGCTCGAACAGGAGGCGTCTGTCATAGGAACTCTCCGGGCTTCCGGATATACCCGCGGCGAGCTTCTGAAATACTACATGAGCGCACCGCTGATGATAGTGCTTATAGCCTCCGTAATAGGAAATATCCTCGGATATACGGTTTTCAGGGACATGGTAGCCGCGATGTACTACAACAGCTACAGTCTGCCGGAATATGAGACCCTGTGGACGCCCGAGGCTTTCATTCGCACGACACTGGTACCGCTGATACTCATGCTTGTGATAAACATTGTCATCATCACAAGGACGCTGAAACTCTCGCCGCTGAGATTTCTCAGGCACGACCTCAAGCGAAGCAAGCGCAAAAAGGCAGTGCGCCTGCCGAAGTGGAAGTTTTTCAGCCGTTTCAGAATGCGTGTTTTCCTCCAGAATATCCCGAACTACATCATGCTTTTCGTGGGTATAACCTTTGTTATGCTGCTCATAACGTTTGCTGTCGGAATGCCGGAAACGCTTTCTTACTATCAGGATTCCATGGGCGATATGATGTTCGCGGAGGATCAGGTGATACTCAGCAGGACCGTTGACGAGAACGGCGATATCATCGCGACCGGAGCCGATGGTGCTGAGCGCTTCTCCATAGAATCCCTCGAAAGAAGGTCGAAGGTCTACGATGAGGAGGTCTCGGTATACGGTATCGAAAAGGGAAGCGCATATGTAAAGCTTGACGAAACAGAGGGCAATTCCGTTTATATCTCGCAGGCCTATGCCGACAAGTACAAGGTGAAAAAGGGCGGAACGATCACTCTTTCCGAAAAGTTTGAGGATAGGGAATACAAGCTCAAGGTCTATGGCATATACGATTATTCCGCAGGCATAGCCGTTTTCATGGGCAACGAGCAGTTCAACAGCATTTTCGGGCGCGAACCCGGAAGCTTCAGCGGATATATGTCCGACAATATGATAACGGACATTCCCGAGGAATATATCGCCAAGGAGATAACCTCGCAGGATATGATAAAGGTCGCCGACCAGCTCGACCACTCGATGGGCTCATATATGCTGTATTTCCAGTATGTGTGCTTCATAGTGGCAGCGATAATACTCTACCTGCTCACAAAGATAATCATTGAGAAAAACGAACGCTCCATCTCAATGGCAAAGATACTGGGCTACGATAATATCGAGATATCCTCGCTCTATCTCTTCCCGACAGCCGTTGTTGTGTTCTTCTCGGAGTTTGCCGCGATATTCTTAGGCTATAAGCTCATGGACGTCTTCTGGAGAATGATGATGATGGAAATGAGCGGCTGGTTCGCATTCAAGCTGCCTGTCTCCGGACTTGTCAAGGAGTTCCTGCTCGTGTTTGCAGCCTATCTTATCATAACCGTGCTCGATTTCATTCGTATCCGCAGGGTACCAAAGGTGCTCGCACTCAAAAACATGGAATGAGCCATAAGCCGAAAACCGCTCAGAACAGTTCTCTGAGCGGTTTTTTACGTTTGTTTCAGTCCTTTGTCTCGACCTTTTTTATGTCCTCTGACTGGTCAACAGTCAGGTCAAGGGTCGGGAATTTTGCGGTCTCGGGCAGCAGCATATTGAAGCCCTGCGTAAAGTCTATCTTCAATTCAGCGCTGTCGATGTCGATATCGAGCATATGACCGCCCTTTGACTTGTCGGCGGAAACGAAGTGCATATGCCAGCCTACGGCGTTGAGGTCGTTCATATACTGGGGACAGTAAAGCGCAACAACGGTACCTTCGATGTTGTCCCAGCTGAATTCCCGCTGGTCTGTTGCAAGAGCCTCGGCAAGCGGCTTGTAGGGCTCCTCCTGCTTGAGCTCGCTGCGGGCGTGTACCCTTTTGAAAATACCGTCTATCCTCACCATGTAGAAACGGTTCTTTCCGAGCTTTTCGACCTTTTCGTCAAGCAGGGCTTTGAGGTCGGCTATACCGGAAATATCGCTGAGCTCCTGTTTTTCATCGGCATCAAAGAATGTGACGTTTGCAAAGGGAATGGTCTCATCGTCCGGAGCGGTCTCGATGCTTCCGTCAGAGAGCGCCCTGTAGACCGTGCCGTCCACCATGATGAGCTCACCGTTTACGCCCTCAAATGTGCCGATACCGGTATCGCCCTTCTGCTTTAGCTCGCCGACGGTAACGCTGCCGTAGTAATCGCCTAAGGTAAGCCCCTGAAGGAGCGAGACCTGGAATATAGTCTCCCTGTCAGCGGTACTGGTCTCGGTTTTTTTGCTGTCGGACGAAGACGAGGCGCTGCCGCAGGAGGTAAGCATTCCGAGCGAGAGCAGACAGATGATGATTTCCTTTTTCATAGTAACACGACCTTTTGTTTTATTGTTTTGCGGCTGAGTTCATTCGGTAGAACTGAGCGCAGGAGATATATTTCCCGGAGAATGAGGTACCCTCGCCCCTGTCGAAGAGCATACGGCATATGCTGAGGATAGTGCTGTATTTCCGGGTATTGCGGGTGTTTATGCACCTGCCGAATTCCGCGGTCATGCTTCGCGGGACCGTCACCTCATCGAGGTAGGAGAGCGCCTCCCTGAGAAGGTGAGAGCTGTGGGGATTCGCAGTGAGCTTGCAGAGCTTGGCGGCAGCAGCTTTTATGATGCGGTTTTCGGCACGGTCGGGAGTGAAAACGTCATGCCGGACGTAAAGACGTTCGCAGTGGACGAGATTGCGGCGGATATTCTCGGCAAAGAGGATAGTTCCCTGCACTGAGGTCATATTCTCCTCGCGGCTGGTATAGGTCGAGAGGACGCCGCTTTTGATTATCTTCATGGTCTCGCCTGCGAAAACCGAAGTGAAATACTCGAAGAAGTTCGCAGCGGAGTATTTGTCGTTCGGATCGAACCTGAAGCCGCAGCGCCGGCTGAATTCGGCGCAGAGGACGTTCCTTGCGTATTCCGGGGTTTTTCCGACCGGCGGAAGTATCTCTATGAGGGTGCCGTCAGTGAGACAGGCAAATCCGCAGTAGAGCCCGGCAGAGAAATATTTCGAGCCGTTTTTTTCGCGGAGGGCGACTGCTTCTCTGCCCTCGGCGGCGCAAACCTCAGCAAATTCGCCGAGCATCGCGGAGAGCTCTGAATTTTCCGGGGTGATATCAGCTATTTTTTCCTTTGCTGATACGCAGATGTGTCGGGTGTACATATTTTTCTCCATTCATGAGAGCAGCAGGTCCGCAGACAGTCGGTAAAAATAACTACTCTCCACTCTCTACTTTCTGCTTTCTACTCTCTGCTTTCTCAGCTCTTGTATATCCTTATGAAATGCTCCTTGCTCCATTTCTGCGGGTCGCCGAGACGGTAGAGCTTCTGTCCCGAATCGAAGTGCTTGATGTATTTCGGAGTGATGCACTCGATGAAGGCGTTGTCGTCGTTGAGGACGAGCTTTATCCTCTCATAGTCATCGAAGAAATACTCCTGCAAAAGCGGGATTATCTTTGTGGAAAAGACCGACCGCAGCTCCTCAAGGGTCTTGATGCAGCCCTTGCTGTTCATGAAGTAAGCGTGACCGATAGCGTGTTCGCGGTCGTAGTAGTATTCGATGCGTTCGTTCAGTGCGGTCAGGAGCTCGCGGAGGTCAACGCCGCCGCATTCCTCGAGCAGATAGGGCTCCGGCATCATCTCTGTGAAGTCGAACCTTCTTCTCAGGGCGGTGTCGAGCATTGCGATAGAGCGGTCGGCGGTATTCATCGTACCGAGAATGTAGAGGTTCGGCGGAACGGAGAACTCGGCCTGCGAATAGGGGAGAACTATCGAGGTGCCGCGCTTTGATTCCTCGATGAGGGTAATGAGCTCACCGAATATCTTGGAGATGTTGCCGCGGTTTATCTCGTCTATTATAGCCACAAAGTGCATATGCGGACTCTTTGATGCCTTTTCGCACAGCGACTTGAAAACGCCGCTGTAGGGACGGTATATGACCGTCGTGTCCGAATGAGCGGTAGTGGTATCGTTGCCGTATTTGTCAACAAGCACCGGACGTATGCCCTCGACGAATTCCTCGTAGCTGAATGACTGGTGGAAGGTCGTGAACTTTATCTGACCGGAGGCGGCATACTGGTCGTAACGCGCCTTTATCGCGGAATAAGGCTCTCCGGGAGCGATTTTTTTGCGTTCGATGAGCTCGACCGCGTACTTGACGACATTGTAGGTCTTACCGGTTCCGGGAGGTCCGTAGAGTATCTGATTTAATGGCGCACCGGTATAGTCGAGCTTGCGTAACGTGACCTGAACGGGCGAAGGCGCAGGCTCCTTTTCGGCGGCGAGCATATCCCACGACATGACGTCGAAAACGCGCATATTCTGGAATTTGAAGCTGGAATTGCGGAAGTCCCTTATCCTCCGGCAATTGGAGATATACTGCGACAGATCGTCAGTTTTCTTCAGCTCTATGCCGAGGGTTCTGTAAATCAGGGGAGCCTCCGGACGTTCGTCGATGATAGGGAAAGTGAACGGCTTCAGCGCGTGGAGTATCCTCGAAACGGCATAGACCGGCAGTCCGGAGTCCTTCATCTTTGAGCTGAGCATTTTCTGAGCGGTATCAAAGAGAACGTCATCGTTGTCGAGCTCCGCGAGGTTCACGCACATCTTGATGAAAAACTGTACCGCTTCGTTGTCCTTGGCGAAGGGCATATCATTGAATGAAAACGGCGCCGTAAGGAACTCCGCTTCCGGCTTTTCGAGGATATGCGTGAAAAGCTTTTTCGAGCTTCTGCTCCATATTTTTTCGAGACTTATCTCGAGCTGGAGCTTGTCGTTATGGAGCAGGTGAGTCCTTTGTATGCGGTGATTGCGGGCAGTTTTTTCTTCCTTCCAGATGCCTCGCGAGAGGTAATAGAGCAGCTCGAGGTCGTTGAAATCGAGCATGGAGGTCTTCCGCAGGTTTGAATAGCATTCGACAGCTCTGCGTACAGAGCGGTAGGTTCCGTCAAATTCATTAGGCAGGATCTCGGTTTTGTGCTTTAGTTCGTCGATAATAGTATCCTTATCCATAATTACAGCTGCCTTTCGTTCAAAAATTATCCTACAGTAATTGTACCATGCAAACAAATAAAAGTCAACAGCGAATAAAAATTTTACACATTATTAATAAATTGATTTCTCTTCAAGGTCACGGCGTTGCTTTTGAGGAACGTCCGCCGTTTTCCGGGGATCGCTATTGATTATTGCGGAGGAATGTTGTATAATGAAAAAAACTTCTTTAAGGAGGCGTGACTATGAAACGTGAACTTGGCATAGCCCGCTGCGGACTGGCTTGCTGTCTTTGCAGCGAAAATGCCGAATGCAAGGGCTGTAAGCAGGACGGTTTCCTTGATCTGTCATGGTGCAGGGACGCTGAATGGTGCGAAAACAGGAAATGCGTTATCGGGAAGGGGATCTCCGGCTGCTATGAGTGCAGCCCTGCGGACTGCCGGAAGGGTCTCTACAAAGAGAAGATCAAGGCTAGGGCTTTCGCGGAATTTGCCCGGAGATACGGCATCGGGGAGCTTCTGGACTGCCTTGAACGCAATGAAAAAGCAGGCATAGTCTACCACCGCGAGGGCATAATGGGCGATTACGACGAGTTCGATGACCTCGAAAAGCTGACAGACTTTATCAGGAACGGCAGGTGAGGCTCGGTGTACACGGTGATAAGGGCTGAACGCGGCGATCTTCCGGAGATATTGCAGCTCCAGTACCTCGCCTATCAGAGCGAGGCTGAGCTTTTCGGGAGCAGGGACATTCCGCCGCTGAAGCAGACGCTCGATGAGGTCGCGGAGGAATTCGCGGACGGCATCATACTGAAAATGACAGATGATAAGGGCAGGATAATCGGCTCTGTCCGGGCGACAGAGCGTGACGGGACGGTCCATATCGGCAAGCTCATGGTCCACCCGGACTTCCGGAGACAAGGTCTCGGAACAAGGCTCCTTTCTGCGGCGGAGGACTGCTTCCCCGGCAGACGCGGCGAGCTTTTCACCAGCACAAGGAGCATCAGCAATATCCGGCTCTATGAGAGGTGCGGCTACAGGATATTCGACCGCAGGAAGGTCAATGACGAGCTGGAATTTGTTTATATGGAGAAAATGCTATGAATATCGAAACTATCAGGACCACAAAAATGACCATGCGCTTTTTCCGTTTCGGGAACGAAAACGGAAAGCCCTTTGTTATTATTCCCGGTGCTGCACTGAAAAGCGTAATGCTTTCGGCTGAACTCATCGCGGCACAGTACAGTGCTCTTGCCGGTGATTTTAACGTTCATGTTTTCGACCGCCGGGAGGATATTCCGGAGGTTTACAGCATCTATGACATGGCTGATGACACCGCGGAGGCTATGGATTCCCTCGGACTGACCGGTTCAGTCGTTTACGGCGTTTCGCAGGGCGGAATGATAGCACAGGCAATGGCTGTCCGGCGTCCGGAGCTTGTGGAAAGGCTGATACTCTGTTCGACCGCGCCCTATATCCCGGAGGCTTCCGCAAAGATCGTGGGCGAATGGGCGAGATGTGCGGAAAACAGGGACGTTCCCGGTCTGATGAAGGCTTTTGCGGAGAATGTCTACTCTGAGGCTTACCTTGATAAGTACCGCGATGCTTTTGCGGCGTTCGGCAAGTCGCTCACGGAGGACGACCTTGCGAGATTTGTCCTCAGCACCAGAAGCATCGGAAGCTTCGATATAAGGGAACATCTCGGAAAGATAAAATGTCCGCTGCTTGTTATCGCGGCGGACAATGACAGGATATTCGGAACTGAGCCCTCCGCTGAGATAGCAGAGCGCACAGGCGGTGAGCTCGTGGTATGCCGGGGACAGTCCCATGCGGTCTATGACGAGGACCCGTCAGTTATCGTGAGGACAGCGGAGTTTGCACTCGGAAAACGAGCTGTTTTTGTGCCGGAGGATATCTGCTTCCTGAATGATCTCAATGAAAAGCGCTACGAAACGAATATCCTTACACTGCATCTCAGGAGTGACGGCAGTGCCGTCATAGAGGACGAGGTCAGCTCGCCGGGCTCGTCTGCCGGGAACACCTTCGGGGGAAAGTTTTACCGTGAACTTCCGTGCTGCTTCTGGAGGGAGCTCACAGCCGTGCAGATAGCCGAGATGTACCCCTCGCTGACTGAGGCTATAATCCGGGACGGACGCCTTGCCGGTCTCATAGAAAGGCTGAAAAGCGGCGGTCAGCAGTGAGAGCGCCCGTTTTTGGGGCAGCAAATTGCGGGCTTGCAAAAAAGTTCCGGCTATGTTATAATAAAGTGAATTATAATAAGCTGCCGCAGAGTGCGGCCGGCTCAGATGAAAACCCACGGTCTGCTCATACTTTTCCCCTTTTGCACATATACTGAACAGACTTTTACTGTAAGGAGACAGCGAATGAATACAGAAACTATGCTTGAATACGACAGCCCCGCCGAAAAATTCAGCGAGGCCCTCCCCGTCGGAAACGGCAGGATAGGCGGTATGGTCTACGGCAGAGGTGCCGAGGAGCTCATAAAGCTCAACGAGGATTCCGTATGGTCGGGAGGACTTCGCCACAGAGTGAACCCCGACGCAAAGGAGGGGCTTGCCGAGGTACGCAGACTGCTTTCCGAGGGCAGGATCCCCGAGGCTGAAAAGGTCGCCTTTGAGAAAATGCAGGGAGTTCCGGAGAATATGCGCCGGTATATGCCGCTCGGAGACCTTCACATCAGCATGGAGCTCGGCGGAAAGGTACGCGATCTCCGCAGGTCACTCGATATCTCCGAGGCTGTTTCCGAGACCAGCTTCACGGTGAACGATATCCGCTATACAAGGACCGTATTCGTTTCCGCGCCCGATGAGGTCATGGTCATAAGAGTGACCGGAAGCGTTCCCGGGAGCGTTACCCTCTCCTGCGATATCGACGGCAGAGAGGACTACTATGACGACAACCGTCCGTGTGCGGAAAATATGCTCATGTACACAGGCGGAACAGGCAGCCGCGACGGTATATTCTTTGCGGTCTGCATAGGAGCTGCGGTACAGGGCGGAAGCCTCCGCACTCTCGGAGGAAGGCTCTGTGCCGAGGGGGCAGACGAGGTCATGATAGCCGTATCCGTGAGAACGAGCTTCTACGGTGAGAGCTATGCGGAATCAGCCCGTGCCGATGCGGAAATGGCTCTGCGTTCGCATTACGATGAGCTTTATACGCGCCATGTCTGCGATTACAGGGAGCTTTTCGGACGCGTGGAGTTCTCGCTTGAGGACAACAGCTCGACCGACCTCGGACGTCTGACTACCGACAGGCGCATAGAGCGTCTGCAAGGCGACGAACTGGACAACAAGGAGTGCGTCCGTCTCATCAACGACAACAAGCTCATCGAGCTCTACTTCAACTACGGACGCTATCTCATGATATCAGCGAGCCGTCCCGGTACACAGCCGATGAACCGTCAGGGCATCTGGAATGAGGAGATGCAGCCTCCGCTGGGAAGCCGCTACGCTGTCAACATCAATACCGAGATGAACTACTGGCCGGCTGAAGCCTGCGCTCTCCCGGAGTGCCACCTTCCGCTGTTCGACCTGCTCGAAAGGGTCTGCGAGAACGGAAGGACTACCGCAAGGGAGATGTACGGCATAGACAAGGGCTTCGTATGCCACCACAATACCGATATATGGGGCGATACTGCACCGCAGGACAATTGGGTGCCGTCTACGCTGTGGCCCTCGGGCGGCGCATGGCTCGCGCTCCATATCTTCGAGCACTATGAATATACCCTCGACAGGGACTTCCTTGACGAGAAATACCATATACTAAAGGAGGCAGCGGAGTTTTTCGCGGAATTCCTCGTTGAGGACAGCGAGGGCAGGCTTGTGACGAGCCCGTCCGTTTCGCCGGAAAACACCTACCTCACAGCAGAGGGCGTCAAGGGCTGTCTCTGCATGGGACCCTCAATGGATTCCCAGATAATCACCGTGCTGTTCAACGACGTCATAAAGGCTGCCGGTATACTCGGCAGGGACAAGACCTTTTCCGCTAAGCTGAAAAAGCTCCTGAAAAAGCTTCCGCAGCCCGAGATAGGCAAGTACGGTCAGATAAAGGAATGGGCAGTCGATTACGACGAGGTCGAGGTCGGACACAGGCACATCTCCCAGCTTTTCGCACTCTATCCGGCTGACCTCATAGCTCCCCACAGAACTCCCAAGCTCGCTGATGCGGCAAGGGCTACCCTTATCCGCAGGCTTATCCATGGCGGCGGCCATACGGGCTGGAGCTGTGCATGGATAGCGAATATGTGGGCAAGGCTCTATGACGGCAGAATGGTCTACGAGAACATCAAGAGGCTGCTCACCGTTTCCACCGACCCGAATATGCTCGATTCCCACCCGCCTTTCCAGATAGACGGCAATTTCGGCGGTATCGCTGCGATAACCGAGGCTCTCATGCAGAGCTGCTGCGGCGAGATAAATCTTCTTCCGGCTCTTCCGGACGAGTGGGGCACAGGTCACATTTACGGTCTCCGTGCAAAGGGAGGCTTCGGCGTTGACATCGACTGGAGTGACGGCGCTCTCACAGGGGCAGTCATAACCTCCTTCTCAGGCGGAGAATGCCGTCTCCGCGCAAACAGGGTAGTCAGCATAAGCTGCGGCGGAATGAACGTCGGCTCGCGTATCGAGGACGGGGTGGTCATATTCCCGACCGAAGCCGGCAGAAAGTACACGGTAAAGCCATGAGACGAGGTTTTCTCAGAGGACTGAGCCTTGCGGCGGCGGCATCGCTTTCGCTCGTATCATGCAGCAGGTCAAAGGCGAGCACGAATGAACCGCCCATACAGACAGATAACTCTGCGGTGACGACGGCTCCGGCAACAGTGCCGCCGCCTGCCGAGACATACCCGGAATATCCCGTCTCCTACCCGGAGATAGAGACAAAGGACACCGGCAACCTCTATGAGGCGGAAAAAGCCTATCTTCGCGGTCCTCTCACAAGGGAATACGACAAGGACAACTACAGCGGCGAGGGCTATATCACCGGCTTTGCTTATGACGGAACATCAAGCGTGACCTTTACCGTCGATGTGCCGAGCAATCAGCATTACGACCTCTCGTTCAACATCGCATCAAGCCGTAAGACGGACTGCCTTATCAGCATAAACGATGCCCCGTTCAAGAGCTTCAAGACCACCTCGGACGGCAAGTTCACGCAGATAACCCTGCACGGCGTCTTTCTCACAAAGGGACGCTCAGAGATAAAGCTCTGTCCGCAGGACGGCGATATCTGTCTCGATTACCTCAAGCTCTGCGACAGTGACGTTCTCGGCGATATCAGCTATGAGGCGAAGGGCGGACTTTCCAACGGAAATGCCGGAGAAACTGTCCGTGAGCTCATGGAATTCCTTGCGAAGAATTACGGAAAATACATCATAACAGGTCAGTACGCTGCGGATAACGACAACTCCGAGCTCGACCTCATATACACCACGACCGGCAAATACCCCGTCATCAGGTTCACGGACATCTACGTCCCGAGAGGCTCGTTCGATGAGAGCTTCCGCCGTGTGGACGCCTGCACCGAATGGTACCGGAACGGCGGCATCGTCGGAGTGTCGTGGTACTGGAGCAGTCCCTCGGAGAAAAGCTCGGTCTACGCCTCGGAGAGTGACTTCCACCTAACGGACGCGGTCACTGACAGGGATATCGCAATGCTCGATCAGGAGGATATACGCGGTCTCTACGGCGAGGGGAAAATATCAAAGCAGACATACAGCCTTATCCTCGACATAGACAATATCGCGGGACAGCTCACCGCCCTGAAAAGCAGGGGAGTTCCCGTGCTGTGGCGGCCTCTCCCGGAGGGCAGCGGCGACTGGTACTGGTGGGGCGCTTCCGGAAGCGATGCCTACAAATGGCTCTGGAAGCTGATGTATACCCGCCTCACCGACTATTTTGAGCTCGATAACCTTATATGGATATGGAACGGTCAGAGCAGGAACACCCTTGTTGACGCAAAGACCTACGATATCGCAGCCGTTGACCTCTACTTCAACAACGAAAGAGACTACGGCGATACGTTCTACGATAAATTTGCCGGCTTGCAGAAGCTCGTCGGCAAGGACAAGCTCATAGCGATAAGCGAATGCGGAAGCATTCCCGATGCGGACAGCTCCTTCCGTGACAATTCGGTGTGGTCGTTCTTCGCACTGTGGCACGGCAAGTACATCGAGGACGGAAAAGGCGGATATTCCGATGAATTCACCAGCAAGCAGGCACTTGTCCGGCTGTATAATTCCGCCGGTGCCCTTACCCTCGACGAATACCGCGACATGACGGGATACGTTCCGCCGCAGCCTCCCACTGAGGAGGAGACCGCTTCCGATGAGGGAGAAGAAGCGAACAGTGAAGAATGAATAATTGCGGTGTCCGCATTTCGGCGGATAATATCCGTCCCTACGCCGGAAAGGAGGCATTATGCCATTCAGCGAGATAAAGCTCAGAAGACCGCTCTCCGAAACACAGGTGCAGCTCAGCGAAAAGCTCCTGCGTGAGGTCGGCGACTCAAAATACCGTGCCGTGAGCTTCAAGCTCAGCGAGGTGCTCGTGACACTGCCGTTTTCGGCAGCGAGCGACATCTTCACCCTCATGGAGGAGGACTTCGAGGCTACCGGCAAGAAAAAACGAACCAGCTTCTACGACCTGCGCGTCAAGGCGGAGGCCGCTGCCCTGAAAAAGTACGAGATAATGGTCAGGGTTAGCCTTGACAAGATATACGACATTCTCGCAAAAACTGCCGGTCTTTCCGCGGAGGAGAAAAAGTCCCTCATGGAACGCGAGTGCAGGCTTGTCGAGAAGTATGCCGTTCCGCGTGAGAGTGTGAGACAGCTTTTCCGCAAGGCAAAGAATGCCAACAAGCGCGTCATTATCGCGGCGGAGAGCATTTACCCTCCCGATACCGTCAGGACGGTCATCGAAAACTGCGGCTACGGTTCATATGACGGTCTCGTCATCGTCTCTGAGATAGAGAAATGCACTGCGGAGAGCTATTATGCGGCTGTTCTTGAACAAGCCGGCGTGGGTCCGGACAAGCTGCTGCATATCGGCGGAGACGTTGCCTTTGACATCGAGCTGCCGCTCATGAAGGGCGGAAAGGCTCTGCTTATAGCCTCGCCTGCCGCACTCATGGAAAAATCGGGCAGGGCGAGGGCTTACTGCGAGGAGAAGCACCTTTTCGATTACTGCAATGCCGACCATTTCGCGCTAAGGTGCGCTATGGGGCTCTACTCCCTATACGGCTTCGATTTTCCGCAGAACAAGACCGCTCTCAGTGATTTCTGCGGCGATATGCACATGATGGGCTTCATTGTCCTCGGTACGCTCGGGCTCATGCCGGACTATTCCCCGGAGACCAAGCTCGGCAGCGAGATAGTCGCCGCTCTTGAAAATGACGAGAAAGCCTCCGCCGGAAGAGACGACTTCAACGATATGCTGGAGAACTATTTCGGCGATATCCGCGATGCCCTCCAGACCGAGGGCTGTCAGCTCCCGCTGGATTTTGTCGAGCACTGCTGCACCTCAGCCGACAGAAAGCACCTCGAAGCGAATATTTCCGCGAAGGTATTCAAAAAATGGTGCAGCTCCGTCAAAGACCCGGAAATAGTCCGTTTCCGGGCAGATAAGCCAAAACAGAACGCTGTTTCAAGGCTTGCCGACAAAATGTTCCCTCCGGGGACAAAGGTCCGCAGCATAACCGACAGTATCCTCGCAAAGGGGCACAAAAAGCTGCACTGACCCATTTCGCCATTTTCCCGGAGCAAACCCCTCAAAGCTGCAAAATAAACCGTTGCACAGCCTGCCTCCGCTGTGATATGATATTTTTCGGACGCTGAAAAGCGGTAATGAAAAATAACGGAGGTATAAACAATGAACAACAAGGTAAGGGTACTTATCGGCGATGATTCGGCTGAAAACGGTGTGAGCGCGGCGAACAGGCTCAGAGAAAGGGGAATGTACGCGTATACGCGCCGCAAGGACTGCAATGTGATACTCGAATCCATAAAGAACGACCCGCCGGACGCTGTCGTTCTCGATATAACCGCTCAGAACGGCGACGTCGTTTCCCTGATGAAAAGAGTGCGCGACCTCGGAGGCAAGATGCCGGTATTCATCGTGACTTCGCAGTATGACAACGAGTTCATCGAGCGTCAGGTCATGGATAACGGCGCATCGAAGTTCCTGCTCAGACCCTTCGATGCGGACGACCTCTGCGCTGCGATAACCTCGGCACTCGGCGACAGAGCCAATGCCCTCAGCGACGATATGGAGGTCGTTGTTACGGATATGATACATCAGCTCGGAGTTCCGGCGCATATCAAGGGGTATCATTATCTGAGGACTGCCATATTATATTCAATAGAGGATAAGACCCTGCTCGACAGCGTCACGAAACAGCTCTACCCCACAGTCGCAGGCATCTACGATACCACCTCGTCAAGAGTTGAACGTGCCATAAGACACGCTATCGAGATAGCATGGGACCGCGGAAATGTCGATACTCTCAATTCTTTCTTCGGGTATACGGTCGATACCGGCAAGGGCAAGCCCACAAATTCGGAATTTATCGCGCTCATAACCGATAAGCTCCGTCTGCGCTACAAATCCGCTCTCAGAAAGGCGTGAGTCTGTTCCGGGGCGGTAAAATAGGAGGAAAAATTATGTCATTCAGAAAAATAGAGCTCTCACAGCTCAGCTTTGACCCGTTCACAAAGATAGGCAAGGAATGGATGCTCGTCACAGCCGGAAATACCGGCGATTTCAACACCATGACCGCCTCTTGGGGACAGGTCGGCGTTCTCTGGAGCAGGAACGTTCTCACCTGCTATATCCGCCCCAACCGCTACACCTTCGGCTTCATCGAGAGGGAGGACTCCTTCACCGCTTCCTTCTTCGGAGAACAGTACCGCAGCGCTCTTTCCTACTGCGGCTCGCATTCCGGACGCGACTGCGACAAGATGAAGGAGACCGGTCTCACGCCCGTTGAGTTTGACGGAAGCGTGGGCTTCGCGGAGGCTGACCTCGTTATCGTCTGCCGCAAGCTCTACAGCTATGACCTCGAGGAGAAGGGCTTCCTCACGGACGACGGCATTGCCGCCCAGAATTACGGCTCTGCACCGTATCACCGTGCATATATCGCCGAGATCACCGGCGTTTACGTTAAGGAATGAGAAAAGGACGCGGCTTAGGTCGCGTCCTTTTTATCCCCTTATGTCGTCGATTATGGCGCGGAGGTGGAGTATCTGCTCGTTGGTGAGCCCCTCGGCGTCAAGGGTGGGCTTGTCGTTGAGCCCGAGAAGATAGTCCGTGCTGACGGAAAAGGTCTTTGCGATACGGATAAGCATATCAATGGAGGGCTGTATATAGCCGCTTTCCCAGTTGCTTATGCACTGCTTAGTTACACCGAGTTTTTTGCCTAACTGGACCTGATTAAGCCCGAGTGACAGGCGAAGCTCCTTAATTCTTTCGTAAAACATTTCATACCTCCTACAGTCAAATATCTCGATACTATTGTAAAATAATGCTTGACAAAATCAGAATACTATAGTACAATAATATTTGACAAGCAATAATAGTATTGCAAAAAAGGAGGAATAAATAATGAGAAAAAGCGTTGCACTGGTATTTGCAATATGCCTTATAGCGGGCAGCTTTTGTTCATGCGAGAGGAAATATAATGATATGTCAGTGCCGTCAAAGCAAGAGGAGACGACAGCGGCATTTGCCGAGGTGTCTGAGGAAGAAGTTATTCAAAGTGTGACAGAGGAACAGGAAGAAACATCGAATACAATTGATAATATAGAAAAAGAGCGGTTTTTAATGGTTGATGGATTAAAAAAATCAATTCAAAGGATATTAGAAATTATTAATAAAATTCACTTTAACAAAAAGGAGGATACTTCCAAAAATAACAGTCCGTACACAGCAACAATGTAGATTAATTCAGGGGAGGTGAAAGCCTTCCCTTTTTTATTGACAAACCGCCGGAAAAATGCTATCATAGCTGAGAGGTGATGTTATGCAGGGAATAATCTGGGGCGCAGTCGGCGTTATAATATTAATAGTGTCTGCGGTGATGCTGAAAGGGCTGCTCTACCTGAAAAAGCACGGTGTTACGGCACTTGCGGAGGTCATAGAGGTAAAGGAGATAGTCCGCGGGAGGCGCAAGCAGGTCGCGGGATATACCCACAAGATGCGCTATGAGGCGGACGGAAAGACGGTCGAGGCGGACGACAGGGCAGGCTATAATCAGCCGTTTACGGTCGGTTCAAAGCAGGTCATAGTCTACGACCCGAAAAAGCCGGAGCGGTTTGAGTATGAGGACGCACTGAAAAAGAATATCACGCTTTTCGCGGTCATGATCGGGGTAACGGTCTGCTTTTCGGCTTACTGGATAGCCAAGGGGACAGGCATTCTGTGAAACTGCACAAAACTGATAGACGTTGAACAGGCAAAAATTGGCTTGACAAGTGCGATAAGTAGTGCTATAATAATATTACTGTCAAACGCGGAGAGCACTTCGAGAGATTGACTTTGGGAAAAGTTTTTTGAAAAATTTCAAAAAAGTACTTGACAAACGTT
>CACYSQ010000024.1 GCA_902777125.1 Ruminococcus flavefaciens | reverse complement strand
AAAAGTGATAGGATTGTTGTCCTTGTCAACGCCCTTGAGAATGAGCTCTGCGCCGACTACCTCGTTGTCGAGGATATCGCGCTTGTCGATCTTGATCTTGGCAGTTGCGGTTGTCGTTGTTGTAGTCGTGGTAGTAGTTGTCGTAGTCGTGGTCGTTGTAGTAGCTGTGTCGTCAATCATTACAACATCGTCCGACTCAGCAGGAACTTCGTCCACGCTTACGAGCTTGCCGCCCTCGATGGTGAATACCATGTCGGTGGCCTTTTCGTAACCGGAGGGAGCAGCTTCCTCGTGGAGGGTATAGATACCGTCCGTGAGAGTGATAACTGTGGGAGATGTACCGGACTTCCATTTGAGCTCGGTACCGGAACCTGATTCGAGTTCAGACCTGATTCGAGTTCAGCGCCTGTTCCGACCTCGATGCAGCCTTCCTCAAAAGTGATAGGATTGTTGTCCTTGTCAACGCCCTTGAGAATGAGCTCTGCACCGACTACCTCGTTATCGAGGATATCGCGCTTGTCGATCTTGATTTTGGCGGTTGCCGTTGTGGTAGTAGTGGTAGTTGTCGTCGTAGTCGTTGTTGTAGTGGTGGTCGTGGTAGTAGTTGAAGTAGTGGTTGTCGTAGTCGTGGTGGTCGTAGTAGTTGTTGTCGTCGTTGTAGTAGTGGTAGTAGTTGTCGTGGTAGTTGTCGTCGTTGTAGTGGTGGTAGTAGTAGTGGTGGTCGTGGTTGTCGTAGTGGTAGTTGTTGTAGTTGTAGTTGTAGTGGTTGTCGTAGTGGTCGTCGTTGTTGTAGCTGACTTGTCTATCATTACAACATCGTCGGATTCAACCGGTTTGGTATTTACGGTTGTGAGCTTGCCGTCTTCAATGACGAAGATCATATCTGTGGCTACTTCATAGCCGACAGGAGCAGTTTCCTCGTGGAGGGTATATGTACCGTCGCCGAGAGTAACTGTTGACGGACCCTTTCCTGAGTACCATCTGAGTTCGGGACCGTGATTGCTTACCAGCATTGCGTCAGCGTCAAGTTCGAGACAGCCTGCTTCAAAGTTGATAGCCTTGCCGTCAGAATCAACGCCTGTGAGAATGAGCTCAGCGCCTTCAACCTCATTGCCGAGGAGATCGCGCTTGTCTATCCTGATCTTTGCTGTCGTGATAACGGTAGTGGTAGTAGTAGTTGTGGTGGTGGTAGTTGTAGTAGTAGTTGTGGTCGTAGTAGTTGTAGTTGTATCGTCCTTGGAGTTTGTTATCTCGATAGTAGGATTGATACTTGTTGTACCGTTTCCTTCATATGAAACAGTGTAGCCTGCGGGGGGATCATTTTCGTGAACATAGTAATATGTAACGAAGTTATCGTCGTTGAAACGCTTGAGATTGGACCACTTATAAGCCCAGCTGCCGGCCTGATCGAGCGTCTGAGTGTCGATAAGCTCTACCTGGCGGGCAGGAGCATGGGCAGGAGCAGCGGAGATGTCGTTGATCTGAACGACCTTACCCTTCTGAACGGAGAAGGTGATAAGCGTTTCGCGGTTCTGAGTCCAGTCAAAGTTGAAAGTAACCTTATTGAGCTTGTAGAGACCTGTCGAGAGTGAAGTCGAGAGCGTACCGTCCTCCTTGATCATGAAAGCGTCATTGTCCTGACCCCATGTTCTGCGGAGGGTGTGCGAAGGAGCATCGGCAATAGCGAAGCCTGCACCGTGATCGTCCTCATCTGTGATCTCAAGCTGAGCCATAGGCTGACCGGGTCTGAATACGAAATCGTCCCACGGAATGCTCGAATCGTAAGCATTCAGGAGAGCCTCGCTCTCAGCCCTGAAGCGGGCGTTCTCGGAGATAACGTCAGCCTTGTACTTTTCATCGGCTTCCTTAGCGAGAGCTTCGAGCTCATCGGGCTCAATATCGCCTCTGATAGCACGGTAGAGTGAAACTGATACCTTATCTTCCGAGTGATCCTTTCCGTCGTCGTCCCAGATCTTCTTGACTGTGACGTCCGTAACATCTGTATCGCTCATAGGCTCCATGAAGTAAGCCATGTGGGTCTCTCTTACGGTTGTGATAGTATCCGCAATGAAGGTACCGTTTGAGGCATTGAGGCGGAGGTCAGTGTTAGGAGCGATAACGGAGGCGAGAACGTGCTCGTTCAGCCAGAGGTGGGTGTCAGCGGATTCGTTTCCGTGGTAGAAGTTGAGGATAATGTTTGAACCGATGTAGAGCATTTCCTCTCCGCCAATCTCGATAGCGACGCCGTCCTTGGTGTAGTAGTTGATGTGCGAGGGGGCGAAAGCAGCGGCAGGCAGGCCTTCGAGGTCGATATTGAGGATAAGGTGCTGGTCATCGTTGTAGCGGTATCCGTCGACCGGGTTGCCCTGATAATCATTGAATGATACCTTGTCGGCATTGATGTTCCTGATATTGATAGTGGTATCGCCGACATGGGTGAGCTCACCGGTATCAGGATTGATAATATCTTGAGGGTTGCAGATGTCGCTGATATTGAGGTTTATAACGTTTTCACCCTCGTCCTCGAGCACGATATCAAGCGTTGTGTTGTACTCGGAAGGCGAGTACGTCTTGGTTTTTACCCTTTCATCGAGGTGTGAGAACTCTTCTGACTTTTTCTCGTAGTCCTTCTTGATCTTCTCGAAATCCAGGAAGGTCTCAGCGTAGTGACCATAATGGGACTGGATATTGAGAGGATCCTGACGCAGGCTTGAATTGAGGGTCAGGACGAAATTTTCAGTTTCATCGTCTTTTGCGCCCTTATAAGCCTTCATGCTGTAAACGTTCGTGGGGTAGTTGAGCTTGTTTCCGGTGGAGGAATAGAGCTCATAGTCCTGCGGGAGAACGATATCAGGGATCTTCGCCATATTGAACTCTCCGTCGGGGACATCAAGTTCTTCGGATATGACGTTTACAAGACGTCCGACGTACTGGTTCGGTGAAGGTCCCTTTGCACCGGGTTGGATTATCAGGTGCGGGGTAGCAACGTTACCGTTGACGTGGTTGGTGTCAGTGAATGAGTCGAATGCAAAGATGTGGAAATCGCCGGCGACGCCGAGTGGATTTCCACGGTACCATATGGATTCCTCATATGGCGTTTTGAGGTTTGGCAGCCCGTCCTTGCCGATATCATCGGCGCCGGCACTCAACGGAACCGACGAAAGCACGCTCGTTGCCGCAATCGCAGCGGCGGCAGTGCTCCCGAGGAGTCGCTGCTTCCATGTCGTTCTGACACGGAGCTTTTTCGTTTTCTCCATAGTTTTAAATCCCTTCCTTTAACATTGCCGGATACGCAGCCTACGGCGCATACGGCAGGGCTTATGTCGTAAGCATACTGTGTCTGAGTAAATAAATACCTTCACTATATACTTTATACTATTATAACACATTATTTAAGGAAATGAAACCCTGAAAGCGAATTTTGTGCCTATGCAAGCGTAATTTCAGCGGTTTAAATAATTTTTGCAGGCGGTTATTGACGGTTTGAACAAAACGGACAACATTTGAATAAAGTTTCGGGAACTGACAATAATCTGAACGAGGTGAAAACGATGAAAATAAGCGAAAAAACACTGCGAATGGTCGTACCATTGGGACTTATCATTGCCGTTATCCTGTCGAATATCGGCAGCTTCATCGGGGACGGAATGAGGCTTGAACGTCTCCGCGGAAGCGTGCTTCGGCTGCACATCATTGCCAATTCCGACAGCGAAGAGGACCAGCGGTTGAAGCTCTGCGTCCGGGACGCACTCCTTGCGAACGAGGAGGAGATATTCGGAGAGGCCGGCAGTCTTGCGGAGGCTGAGCTTGCTGCGGAGGAGAAGCTTCCGGAGATAGTCAGGATAGCGGAGGAAACGCTTCGTGCGGAGGGCTGCCGTGACAGCGTCCGTGCGGAGATAGCGGACGTCGAATTTGACGAGAGGACATACGGTGATATAACGATGCCTGCCGGTACTTACCGAGCGCTGAGGGTGACGATAGGGGAGGCGAAGGGACACAACTGGTGGTGCGTGATGTACCCTCCGCTCTGCATACCGGCTGCCTGCGGCGTCACGGACGACAAGGACGCGGAGGACGTATATTTCAGCCGAAGCGAGCTCGATATCCTCAGGAAGCCGAAAAAGTACCGTGTAAGATTTGCTTTATGGGACAAAATGAGGAGCTGGTTCAGGCGATGAATTGTGCAATGTGACAAAATATGAGTTTTTACTTGACATCGGTGGAAATTTGTAGTATCATATTTAAGTAAACAAAGCAGAACTATGCGTTCTCACCGTGAGGCTTGGCTTGAACGGTCAATATTGGTATGAGCGCGGCGCGTTACAGGCTGCCGCTGTTTGTCAGGTATTGTATGAGTGCGGATAATTTCTGCACTCATTTTGTTTTAATCTATTAACTGGAGGTGCTTGACGATTAGCAAACAGGAACTGCAGATCAACGAAGAGATACGGGATAAGGAAATCCTCGTTATCGACGCTGAGGGAAAAAAGCTCGGCGTATTATCAGCCAAGGAGGCTCAGCAGATCGCTTACGATCAGGAGCTCGACCTTGTTAAGATCGCTCCCCAGGCAACACCGCCCGTATGCCGTATCATGGATTACGGAAAGTATTGCTTTGAGCAGCAGAAGCGCGAAAAGGAAGCAAGAAAAAATCAGAAGGTCGTTGCTATCAAGGAGATCAGAATGTTCTCTATGATAGATACCCACGATTTTGAAACAAAGGTCAATCAGGCTGTGAAATTCCTTCAGGGCGGTGACAAGCTCAAGGTATCGGTCAGATTCCGCAAGAGAGCTATTGCTCACCCGGAGCTCGGAAACGAACTTCTCGACCGTTTCAAGGAAGCAGTTTCGGCTGTCGGCACTGTTGAAAAGCCAGCCAAAATGGAGGGGCGCAGCTTAGTTATGTTCGTCTCACCAAAGGCTGCCAAGTAAGGAGGATATAAAATGGCAAAGGTAAAGGTAAAAACTCACTCTGGCGCTAAGAAGCGTTTTAAGATTACAGGAAGCGGTAAGGTTAAGTACCAGCACACCAACAAGAGACACAGACTTACTCAGAAGGATACCAAGCGCAAGAGAATCGCTCGCAACGCTGGTGTTGCTGACGTAACAAACGCACCTACAATCAAGAAGCTCGTTCCCTATCTTTGATTTTCAGGAGCAAACCGTTTTTTCGTAATTTTAATATTGGAGGTACAAGACTATGGCACGTATTAAAGGTGCAATGATGACTCGCAAGAGAAGAAATAAGACTTTAAAGCTTGCTAAGGGATATTTCGGCGCAAAGAGCAAGCACTTCAAGATGGCTAAGCAGGCCGTTATGAAGTCCGGCAACTACGCTTATATCGGAAGAAAGCAGAAGAAGAGACAGTTCAGACAGCTCTGGATCACAAGAATTTCCGCTGCTGCTAAGCTCAACGGTCTCAACTATTCAACTTTCATGAACGGCTGCAAGAAGGCTGGCATCACTCTCAACAGAAAGATGCTCTCCGAGATCGCTATCAACGATGCAGTTGGCTTCACAGCTATCGCTGAGAAGGCAAAGGCAGCTCTTTAATGCAGAAAAGACACGCTTCTTAATTCTTTAGGGGCGTGTTTTCTTGTAAAGGGCAGGGCTTATCCCTGCCCCCTCATACCTGCCTCTGAACGGAGGTGCAGATATTATTGGAAAACATCATCACATCAAAGGATAATCCTGTCATCAAGCTGTATCAGAAGCTTTCTTCCTCAAAAAAAGAAAGGTTCGAGTACGGCTTATTCGTGTTGGAAGGGCTCCGTATCGTGGAGGACGCTCTCCGCGAGGAGGCTCCGCTGACACACCTTATCCTGACTGCCTCCGCTTACGAAAGGTACGGCAGTGAGCTTTTTCAGGCTGATTTGAGAGATACAAGGACATTGGTAATTTCAAATGAACTTGGAAACAGGATAGCCTCGACCGAAAAGACTCAGGGAGTTTTCGCTGTATGCCGCATTCCCGCCGCAAAGGCTCCGGTATTCGCTGAAAACGGGCGGTATATCGTCCTTTTCGGCTTGCAGGATCCCGGAAACGTCGGCATGATAATCCGTACAGCCGATGCTCTCGGCATGGACGGCGTCTTCCTCTCCGGAAGCTGTGAGCTATACAGTCCGAAGGTGATACGCTCGACTATGGGATCAGTATTCCGTGCGGATATCCACGTCGTAAACGACGCAGACGAGCTCTTCCGGCTCTTTGAGGAGAACGGCGTCAGGACATCTGCTGCGGTCATAGACAGCGATGCTGTCCCGGTCACAGAGCGAAGCTTTTCCGGAAGCGAGGCTGTGTTCATCGGCAACGAGGGCAACGGACTTCCGCCGGAGATAGCTTCGAGGTGCGATTCAAAGGTGATTATCCCGATGCAGGGGAATATCAACTCCCTGAATGCCGCAATGGCAGCAGGGATACTCATGTGGGAGCTAAGACGCAGCAATAGCAAAGGATGATCGAATTGAACGAAACAAAATACTGGCTCTGGCTCACGATGGTATTCGGGGTCGGGAGCAGACGCATATGGGAGGCAATGTGCCTTTTCAGCTCGCCGCAGGAGGCTTATCACGCGATAAAAAGCGGCTCTGCCGAGCTGAGACTTTCCGCTCAGGAGATGAAGAATGCGGCTGACAGCGATATATCTGCCGCTGAACAGATCATTGAACACTGTGAGAACAAGGGCATTGCTCTGGCCGGCTACAGCAGTCCGGAGTATCCGCCTCAGCTCAGACATATCGCCGATCCCCCGGCTGTTCTCTACTACAGGGGAAACATCGGCTGCCTCAAGGGTACGCGAACCGTTTCTGCGGTCGGCACGAGAAACGCCTCCGAGTATGGTATAAGAGTTACCCGTGAGATATGCCGCGAGCTTGCCTGTGCAGGCATCGTGATCGTGAGCGGATTTGCGTTGGGTACTGACATAACGGCTCAGCTTGCTGCTGCCGACAGCGGCAGACCCTCCGCGTGTGTTCTCGGCTGCGGCATAGATATCGACTATCCGCGCGGAAATGTTCAGTACCGCGAGCATATACTTGAAACAGGAGGCGTTTTCGTCTCGGAATATCCTCCGGGAACACCTCCGCATTCTCAGAATTTCCCATTCCGCAACAGGATACTCGCCGCCCTCGGAAGGGCAGCAGTCGTGTTTGAAGCCTCCGTGAAGAGCGGCTCGCTCATAACGGCTAATCTTGCTGCGGATCAGGGCAGGGAGCTGTTCTGTCTGCCTCCCTACGATATAATGAGCAATGCCTGTTCGGGCAATTCCCTGCTTCTGAGACAGGGCGCGATACCTCTGCTCGGAGCACGGGATATCCTCGACTGCTTCCGCATAGGCGGTGCTAATGACCGCGAGATTAGACAGGAGCTCAATGAAGCACCGGCAGCCGTTTCCTCTGTGACCTCCGCTGAACGGCAGAGGCTCATAAGGGAGAAAATGCTCGGCAAGCTCGACATGGTGAGCGCATCGGAGATAAAACGCGCAGCTTCTGAGGAGACCTCCGCTGAGAGCGAAGCTGTGGATTTTGCCGAGAAGGAAGCTGTGGCTGTACAGAGTACGGTAAGGCGTGAACTGCCGGAACTCAGCGGTATCAGGAAGGATATCGCGGAGCTTATGGCTGACGGCGCTGTCCATGCGGACTTCATCGCCCAGAGCCTCGGCTCGGACGCCGCAGAGCTCATGGTCGAGCTGACGGAAATGGAGATAGAGGGCATTATACGTTCACTGCCCGGAAAAATGTTTGAATTATACTGATAGGGAGACATACAGATGTCGGATTTAGTAATAGTTGAGTCGCCTGCAAAGGCGAAAACCATACAGAAGTATCTCGGTCCGGGTTACGAGGTCATAGCCTCGATGGGACATATCAGAGATCTTCCGAAATCAAAGATGGGCGTCGATACCGAGCACGACTTTGAGCCGCAGTACACGGATATGAAGGGCAAGGAGGACGTCATCAAGGAACTGAAAAAACGCGCGAAGAAGTGCGGAAAAGTATACCTCGCGACCGACCCTGACCGCGAGGGTGAGGCGATATCATGGCATATCGCACAGATGCTGAAGCTCGATATGAACGACAACAACCGCGTTGCCTTCAACGAGATAACAAAGTCCGGAGTAAAGAACGGCATGAGCAATCCGCACAGGATAGACGTTGACCTCGTCAATGCACAGCAGGCAAGGCGTATCCTTGACAGGCTCGTGGGCTATGAGCTCAGTCCCTTCCTCTGGAAGAAGGTAAAGCGCGGACTTTCCGCCGGCAGAGTACAGTCTGTTGCGGTAAGGCTCGTTGTTGACCGCGAGAACGAGATAAGGAAATTCGTACCGAAGGAATACTGGTCGATAGACGCGAAATTCACGGCTCCCTCGTCGAGAAAGGTCTTTGAGGCATCGCTCGTTGCAGTTGACGGCGAAAAGCTAGAGATACCTAACGAAGCAGCCGCGAACGGACTGCTTTCAAGGCTCGAGAATGCCGATTATTCGGTAGCCTCCGTCAAGAAAAGGGTAACGAAAAAGCAGCCCGCACCGCCTTTCATCACCTCCACCCTCCAGCAGGAGGCTTCGCGTAAGCTAGGATTCAGTGCAAAGCGCACCATGAAGGCTGCACAGGAGCTCTACGAAGGCGTTGACGTTGCCGGAGTAGGCGCTGTCGGACTTATCACCTACATGAGAACCGACAGTCTCCGTATCTCTGACGAGGCGAAGGCTGCCGCAGCGCAGTACATCGAGACAATCTACGGCAAGGACTACCTCCCGGATTCGCCGAGAACATACAAGTCCAAGAGCAATGCTCAGGACGCGCATGAGGCTATACGTCCCTCAACTCCCGACCTCACGCCTGCAAGGGTAAAGGAGAGCCTTACCTCCGACCAGTATAAGCTCTACAAGCTCATATGGGAGAGGTTCATCGCGAGCCAGATGGCAAATGCCCTCCTCGATACGGTATCGGCTGATATCGAGGCGAACGGCTGCACATTCAGGGCTTCCGGCTACTCGGTGAAGTTCGACGGCTTCATGACGCTTTATGTGGAGTCAACTGATTCTGCCGACGAGAACAAGAAGATGCTCCCGGAGCTCAAAAACGGCGACAAGCTCAAGCTGAAATCCATAGACGGCAACCAGCACTTTACCCAGCCGCCTCCGCGGTATACCGAGGCTTCACTCATCAAGGCGCTCGAGGAGAACGGCATCGGCAGACCGAGTACCTACGCGCCCACCATTACCACGATAACCTCCCGCCGCTACGTCGAGCATGACGGAAAGGCGCTCAAGCCTACCAACCTCGGCGAGGTCATAACCGAGCTGATGAAGGATCACTTCAAGAAGATAGTTGACGCCAAATTCACTGCCGAAATGGAGAATAACCTCGACGAGGTCGAGAACGGCAGCAAGAACTGGGTCAGCACCCTCCACGATTTCTACGACGACTTCACCAAGACCCTCAAAAAGGCTGAGGAGGCTATGGACGGCAAGCGTGTAAAGGTCCCGGACGAGGAGACCGATGTCGTCTGCGAGAACTGCGGAAGAAATATGGTCATAAAGTACAGCAAGTACGGCAAATTCCTTGCGTGTCCGGGCTTCCCGGAGTGCAGGAACACCAAGAAGATAGTCACCGAATCGGACGGAAGCTGTCCTCGATGCGGCAGGAAGATGCTCCTGAAAAAGTCCAAGAAGGGCAGGAGCTTCTACGGCTGTGAGGGCTATCCGGACTGCAATTTCATGACATGGAACGTGCCGAGCGCTGAGGTATGTCCCCAGTGCGGAAAGACCCTCTTCATCAAGGGCGGAAGAGCAGGAAGGCTCATCTGCGAGAACGAGGGCTGCGGATATGAAAGAGAGCTGAAAAAATGAGCGCTGTCGTAAACGTTATCGGTGCAGGGCTCGCAGGCTGCGAGGCGGCGTGGATACTGGCTCAGAACGGCATAAATGTAAGGCTTTTCGAGATGAAGCCGGAGAAGTTCACACCCGCGCACAAGTACAGCGGCTTTGCCGAGCTGGTATGCTCGAACTCCCTGAAAGCCGAAAGGCTGGAGTCAGCGGCAGGTCTGCTCAAATACGAGATGGAAATGCTCGGCTCACTGACGGTCCCGTGCGCTAAGGCAAATTCGGTCGAGGCAGGCGGAGCTCTCGCGGTTGACCGGGAACGCTTCTCCGATGCCGTTACCGAAAAAATACGCTCCCATGAGCTCATCGAAGTCATCGCGGGCGAGGTAACCGAGCTTCCGGAGGGCATGACGATAATCGCGACAGGTCCTCTCACAGCCGGAAAAATGGCTGACGTCATAAGAGAGCTCTGCGGCGACGGTCTGAGTTTCTATGACGCGGCTGCACCTATCGTGAACTATGACAGCCTTGACCGTGAAAGAGTATTCTTCGCCTCACGCTATGACAGAGGCGATGCGGATTATATCAACTGTCCCATGAACAAGGAGGAGTACCTTGCATTCCACAGCGAGCTGATAAATGCCGAAAGAGTGCAGCTCAAGGACTTCGAGGCCCACTCATTCAGTGTTTACGAGGGCTGTATGCCTATCGAGGAGCTTGCAAGGCGAGGTGTGGACACCATGCGTTTCGGTCCTATGAAGCCGGTCGGCATCGACGATCCTAAGACCGGAAGACGTCCGTATGCGGTAGTCCAGCTGAGACGCGAGAACCGTGAGGGTACGCTTTTCAACCTTGTGGGCTTCCAGACCAACCTTAAATTCGGCGAGCAGAAAAGGGTATTCTCGATGATACCGGGACTTGAAAATGCCGAATTCATGCGGTTCGGAGTAATGCACAGGAACACCTTCATAAACAGCCCCGAGCTGCTCAATGCCGACTTCTCCATGCGTGAGAGACCGGAGATATTCTTCGCCGGACAGATGACAGGCGTTGAGGGCTACATGGAATCGGCTGCAAGCGGTCTTATCGCAGGCATCGCTGCCGCAAGGAGGATAAGGGGACTCGAACCGCTCAGGCTCCCGTCCGATACCATGACAGGTGCGCTCTCGGCATATGTGAGCGACCCCTTCAACAGCGGAAAATTCCAGCCAATGGGCGCGAATATGGGTATACTTCCCGATATCGGCAGACGTATCAAGGACAAAAAGGAACGCTACGGCGCATATGCTGAACGTGCCGTGAGATCACTGAAAAATGAACTTGAAAGGATCGGTTATGGCGAAGATAATAGTTGACGCATTCGGGGGTGACAACGCTCCCCTTGAAGTGCTGAAAGGCTGCGAAATGGCAGTCAGGGAGCTCGGCTCGGAGATAATCCTGACCGGCAGCTCCGAAAAGATAAAGAAATGCGCCGCTGAGAACGGAATTAAGCTCAGAGGCATGAAGATAGCACACACTGACGAGGTCTTCGATATCCACGAAGAACCGCGTGAGATAACCAAATCCGGAAAGAATACCTCAATGGCTCTCGGTCTGAGGCTCCTCTCAGAGGGGAAGGGCGATGCTTTCGTTTCAGCCGGCAGCACAGGTGCACTCGTCATGGGCTCATCGCTCATCGTCAAGCGTATCAGGGGCATAAGACGCATCGCGCCCTCACCGATACTTCCGGCGGATAAGGGCAGCTTCATGCTCGTTGACGCAGGTGCAAATATCGAGTGCCGTCCGGATATGCTCGTACAGTTCGCGGCAATGGGCAGCGCCTACATGGAAAAGGTAATGGGCGTTAAGAACCCGAAGGTCGCCCTGCTGAACATCGGTGCTGAGGAGACAAAAGGCAGGGAGCTCGAGCTCGAAGCCTACAAGCTGCTCAGCAAGTCCGGTCTCAATTTTGTCGGAAATATCGAGGCAAGAGATATGCCGAAGGGCGAGGTGCAGGTCGTTGTCACCGACGGCTTCACCGGAAATGTCGCACTGAAGCTCTATGAGGGCATGGGTGCATTCTTCCGTGACAAGCTCAAATGGATATTCTCAGGTCTCGGAAAAGCCGGAGCTCTGCTGTCTCTCGGCAAGATAAAGGAATTCAGAAAGCAGATGGATTACAAGGAGGTCGGCGGCTCGGCACTTCTCGGAGTAAGAAGACCTGTCATAAAGGCTCACGGCAGCTCCGACGGCAAAGCCTTCTTCAATGCAGTGCGTCAGGCTGAAAAGATTGTCGCAGAAAACGTCTGCGGCGAGATAGAGAGCTATGTTGCGAAGCTTTCAGCCTCCGAAGGAGAATGACAATGGAAAATATTGATAGACTACAGGAAATAATCGGATATAACTTCAAGCGACCGGAGCTTCTGAAGCAGGCTCTCGCGCATTCTTCCTATGCCAACGAGAAGAAGCTTCCGTCCGGGAGCAACGAGCGCCTTGAGTTTCTGGGCGACAGCGTCCTCTCGATAGTGGTCTCCGATTATCTCTACAAGAACCTCAACGTTGCAGAGGGCGAGCTGACAAAGCTCAGGGCCTCGCTCGTATGCGAAAAATCCCTCCACATCTTCGCTCAGAGGATAGGTCTCGGAGAATTCCTCCTCCTCGGCAGGGGAGAGGAAAATACCGGCGGCAGGGAGCGTCCCTCGATACTTGCGGACGCCTTTGAAGCAGTCATTGCCGCTATCTACCTCGACGGCGGTATGGAGCCTGCCGCAAAGCATATCCTCCGTTTCATGCCGGACGATCTCAGACACGCCGGAAAGCCTGCGTTCAGCGATTTCAAGACGGTCTTGCAGGAGATAGTACAGAAAAATCCGGAGGAAAAGGTCGAGTACGTCCTCATCGGCGAGGAGGGTCCCGACCACAACAAGCGCTTCGTAGTCGAGGTCTGTCTGAACGGTCAGGTCATCGGCAAGGGCAAGGGCAGGAGCAAAAAGGAAGCCGAACAGCTTGCCGCAAAGGAAGCTTTAGAGCTTATGGGCTATGAAGCACAGTAACATCTCGATATTCATACCCCACGTCGGCTGTCCGCATATGTGTTCATTCTGCGACCAGAGGACGATAAGCGGCGCACAGCACCTCCCGGACGGCAATGAGGTCAGGGAGATATGCGGGAGGGCTCTCAGCGAGGTGAAGTCTCCGGAGAATGCGGAGATAGCCTTTTTCGGCGGAAGCTTCACGGCTATACCGCGTGATTATATGCTGGAGCTTCTCGAAGCAGCGCACGGTTTCGTGGGCGAGGGGAAATTCCGCGGCATAAGGTGCTCGACGCGTCCGGACTGCATAGACAGCGAGGTGCTCGGCATACTGAAGGAGTACGGAGTTACCGCGATAGAGCTCGGAGCACAGTCCATGTGCGATGAAGTCCTCGCAGCAAACGAGCGCGGACATACCGCGGAGGACGTAAGACAGGCGAGTTCCCTTATCCGTGAGAACGGCTTTGAGCTTGGCTTGCAGATGATGACGGGTCTCTACGGCAGTACGCCTGAAAGGGACAGAGCTTCCGCAGCGGAGATCATCGCGATACACCCGGACACGGTCCGTATCTACCCGGTAGTCGTCCTGAAAGGCACAAGGCTCGCGGAGCTTTATGCGGAGGGCGTTTACCGTCCGGTTCCGTTTGACGGTATGACGGAGCTCTGTGCTGAGCTCATGGAGGCGTTCACGAACGCTGGGATAAGTGTAATAAAGTGCGGTCTCCACGCAAGCGAGTTCGTCGAGCAGGACATGGTCGCAGGCTATTACCACCCGGCTTTCCGGGAGATCTGCGAGATGCACATTTACAGGAAAAGGATATCGGAGCTTCTGGCGGGAATGTCTCCCGGAGGCTTCAGGATAGCGGTCGGCAGCAGGCACATCAGTAAGGCTGTCGGTCAGAAAAAGGCGAATATCATTTATTTCAGGGAACGCGGTTTTGACGTTTCCGTTGTCGGGGAGGAGGATATCCCCGTGTATGAATGCGTACTGAGGAGGTGAGCTATTGTACCTTAAATCACTCGAAATACAGGGCTTCAAGTCCTTTCCGGACAAGATAAGCCTTACCTTTGACAAGGGACTGACGGCTGTCGTAGGTCCCAACGGCAGCGGAAAAAGTAATATCGGCGATTCGGTTCGCTGGGTTCTCGGCGAGCAGTCCACCAAGACGCTCAGAGGAAACAAAATGGAGGACGTTATTTTTTCCGGTACTGTTGCAAGGAAGCCTATGGGCTTTGCCGCAGTTACGCTGAATATAGACAATTCCGACCGCACTCTCGCGGATATGGCAGACGAGGTAGCGGTAACGAGAAAGCTCTACCGCAGCGGTGAGAGCGAATACCTCATAAACGGCAGACAGTGCCGTCTGAAGGACATAAACGAGCTGTTCATGGACACCGGTCTCGGCAGGGACGGCTACTCCATTATCGGACAGGGACGTATCGCTGAGATAGTCGGCGCAAAGAGCAGTGAACGCCGCGACATCTTCGAGGAAGCTGCCGGCATCTCGAAATTCCGCTACAAGAAGCTCGAGGCAGAGAGAAAGCTCTCGGCGGCACAGGAGAATTTAGTCCGTCTCACGGATATCCTCTCCGAGCTGGAGGGACGTGTCGAACCGCTGAGGATACAGTCCGAAAAGGCGCAGAAGTTCATAAAGCTTGCCGCCGATCAGAAGCAGCTCGAAATATCGGTATGGATGCACAGGCTCGATGAACTGAAGGTCAAGCTCGACGGCATTGAGGAAAAAATACTCGTCAGCAAGAGCGAATACGAGAACATCGAGAACGATATCCAGCGCGAGGAACAGAAAATGCAGGACGGCTACCGCAAAATGCAGGAGAGCACTCTGCGTTCCGATGAACTGCGCCGGAAAATGATCGAGGAGGAGCAGGAGGCTTCGGATATGAAGTCGGGCATCGCCGTCTTCGAAAACGACATAAAGCACTGCCGGGAGGCTATTGCCGCCGCGCAGAGGAATATCGACAGCTCCGGCGAGGCAAGGGAGGAGCTTCTCAGGCAGAAAAAGGCTGCTGACGAAAAGCTTGCGGCACTCGGCGAGGAGATAAAGTCGGTTGAGGCTGGCATTGCCGAGGCGGAGGAGAGCTTCGCAAGGGTCGAGGCGGACAGCTCCCAGCTCGGGGACAGCGTTGACAAGGCGAGCGGCGAGATAAACAGCCTCTATATAAAGCAGAGCGAGCATAAATTCGCGATTGAGTCCTCTAAGGCGGCTATTGCCGAGGAGGAAAAGCGTCTGGGCGAACTCCGCGGCAGCGAGAACGATTTTGCGGCTACTATCGCGGACTATAAGCAGAAGCTCGAACAGTCCGCGGCTGACGAGGCTGAAAACGACCGTAAGCATGAGGAGCTGAAAAACCGTCTTGCGGGACTGGAAAGGCTCTACAAGTCAAGGCGTGAGGGCTTCGATAAGGCTAAGGAGGACTTCGAGCGGCTGCTCTACGACCTCAAGGACCGTCAGCAGCGCCGCAAGATACTCAATGACCTCGAAAACAATATGGAGGGCTTTGCAGGAAGCGTCAAGCAGGTGCTCAAGGCCTCGAAGCAGGGACGCATCGGCGGTATTTTCGGTACCGTTGCCCAGAATATAGGCGTTGAACAGGAGTACGCGGTCGCGGTCGAGACAGCACTCGGCGGTGCGATGCAGAACATCATCGTCGAGAACGAGGACATTGCCAAGAGGTGCATACGCTTCCTGAAAGAACAGAAGGGCGGACGCGCGACCTTCCTGCCGATAACCTCGGTCAGGGGCAGGGAGCTCACCGAGCAGGGGCTTGATTCCTGCGAGGGCTACATCGCCGTTGCAAGCTCGATAATAACCTGCGACCAGAAATTCAGCGGGATAATCGCCTCGCTGCTCGGACGCATAGTCATCGCGGAGGACATCGACTCCGCCGCGAATATAGCCAAAAGGTACGGCTACAAATTCAAGATAGTAACCCTCGACGGACAGGTCATCAATGCCGGAGGTTCCTTCACGGGAGGCTCGGCACAGAAGTCCGGAGGCATCATCACACGCCGCAACGAGATGGACACTCTCGACAGCGATATCGAAAAGCTCGAACAGCAGCGCGGTACGCTCATGGCGAATACCGAAAAGCTCCGTGCCGAGGCTGAAAAGCTGCGCTACGATTCCGAGGCGGCAAAGGCTGAGCTGACCGAATGCGAGGCGGATAAGGTACGTATCGGCGCGGAGGCATCAAGCCTGCGTTCGCTCATCGAGCAGATGAACGCTCAGGCGGACAATTCCGTCCGGCTCATAGCTGCGGCAGAGCAGAAAATAGCTGACGAAAGGGCAAATATCGCGGAGGCTGAACGTTCTCTCGCCGAAACGGAGGAGCTCATAGCAAAGGCTGAACAGGAGCTCTCGCAGGGACAGGAGGCTAAGGAAGGACTTCGCCGTGAACGCGAGGCGCTTTCCGAAAAGCTCTCGCAGATGAAGATGCGGGGCATCGAGCTCTCAAAGGACGTTCAGGCACAGGAACTCGAAATAAAGCGCATCGAGGACAGTCTTGACGAGCTTAGATCAGGCAGCAGGAGGTTCGAGGAGGAGATCTCGCGTCAGGAAATGACGATCTCCGAGAAGCAGCGCGGCATCGACGAGCTCAACGAGAAGCTCGGCAGCTTCAAGAGCAATACGGACGCCTACCTTGCCGATATCAAGCGGTATCAGGAGATGCACACCGAGCAGAACAGGCTCGTCAATGAGATCAACAAGGGCTTGAAGCAGTTCAACGAGGCGAAGGAGAGGCTCTCCGGAGACATAACCCGTCTCGAGGACAGGAAAGAGGCTGTATGCCGTGATTCCGACCACATAATCAACCAGCTGCGCGAGGTCTATGAGCTGAACCGTTCAGAGGCGGTACAGCTTGCGGAAAAGCTCGACGATGTCAACGAGGCACAGCGCAGGCTCGGCGAGATAAAGAAGTCTATCCGTGCCCTTGGAAGCGTCAACGTTGACGCTATCGAGGAGTACAAGGAGGTATCCGAGAGGTACGAGTTCATGTCCGCACAGATCGCGGATATCCAGCGCTCAAAGGCAGAGCTCGAGGGCATAATCAGTGAGCTCACCAACGAGATGTGCAGGATATTCTCCGAGAGCTTCGCAATAATCAACTCCAACTTCAAGGAGATATTCGTTGAGCTCTTCGGCGGAGGAAAGGCGGAGCTCATACTCTCAGACCCGGAGAACGTTCTTGAATCCGGCATTGAGATAAGCGTTGCACCTCCCGGAAAGGTCATCAAGAACCTCATCTCACTCTCGGGAGGCGAGCAGTCGTTCGTTGCAATAGCGATATACTTCGCGATACTCCGGCTCAGACCTGCACCGTTCTGTATCCTTGACGAGATAGATGCGGCGCTCGACGAGGTCAACGTCAGGAAGTACGCGCAGTACCTCAAGAACTTTACCGACACGACACAGTTCGTGCTCGTTACCCACAGAAGAAGCGCTATGGAGGAGGCGAACGTCCTCTACGGCGTCACCATGCAGGAGGACGGCATATCCAAGCTGCTGAAAATGGAGCAGGTGGATTTTCAGGAGGAAGCGGAGGCTGCTCAGTGAGCCTGTCGCATTCCGGCTGACCGTGCGAATATATGATATATGCCGCCTTGCGGCAGACAGGAGAATTTATGGGAATTTTTGCTAAGATCGCAGCAGGACTGCGTAAGACGAAGGACTCATTCATCAACCGTCTCAGAAGGATAACAAACTCCTTCACCAAGATCGACGAGGAGCTTTTCGAGGAGATCGAGGAGGCAATGATAATGAGCGATATCGGAGTTGAGACCTCCGAGGAGATATGCGACCGGCTCCGCAAGAAGATCAAGGAGCGCGGCATAACTGATCCCGGCGAGATAATGGAGCTTATCCATGAGGTCATCGGCGAGATCATGGGCGACGATACAGGCCTCGACCTCTCGCTCTCACCGGCAGTTATAATGGTCATCGGCGTAAACGGCGCAGGCAAGACCACAACTATCGGAAAGCTCTGCCACCAGTTCAAGCAGGAGGGCAAGAAAGTCATCGTAGCGGCAGCAGATACCTTCCGAGCTGCGGCTATAGACCAGCTTGAGGTATGGACGCAGAGAGCCGGAGTTGACATAGTTAAACACGCCGAGGGCTCTGATCCGGGCGCTGTTGTGTACGATGCCCTTGAAGCCGCAAAGGCGCGTGAATGCGACGTCGTTATAATTGATACCGCAGGACGTCTCCACAACAAGAAGAACCTCATGGACGAGCTTGCGAAGATAAACCGTATCATCGACTCAAAGGCGGAGGACTGTTCCCGCGAGGTGCTGCTCGTCCTTGACGCTACCACAGGTCAGAATGCGGTAAATCAGGCGAAGCTTTTCAGCGAAACAGCGCCGATCACGGGTATCGTCCTGACAAAGCTCGACGGTACTGCAAAGGGCGGTATCGTGATCTCGATAAAGAACGAGCTGGGCATTCCGGTTAAGCTCATAGGCGTGGGCGAGAAGATAGACGACCTCCAGCCCTTCGACAGCCGCACCTTCGTTGACGCGCTGTTCAGCGATGTCGATACCGACAGCGATGAGGACGAGGCTGAGGAGACAGAGGGCTTCGATGAGGAAGAACCCGGCGAGGAAGGCTATGAGGACGGCGAGGACGAAGCCGCTGACGAGTACGATGAAGACGAAGCTGAGGACGAGGAAGAATCCGAAGCTCCGTATGAGCCTGAAACTATCAGTGAGATCAGCTATACCGGTCATACCGATTACGAGACAGCCTACGCTCAGGACAACGGCTCTGAGGCTGATACAGCCGAGCCTGCCGACAACGGCGAGACCATGACCTCCGAGACAGGCTATGTCTACAACGAGAATTACATGGAGAACTGGAGCGGTGAAGATGCCTCTGAGGACGATGACGAGTCTGAGAGCGCTGAGACTGAGGCTGAAGCTGAGGAAGAGCCGCAGCCTGAGCCTGAAAAGAAGAAAAAGCGCGGATTCTTCAGCAGACTTTTCGGCAGAAAGAAGTACGAGGAAGAAGAGGAGGAGCAGTCCGATGATGAAGACGGCGAAGCCTCCGATGAGGACACGGAAGCCGATACCGACGAGGAGAACGAATATGATGAATAAGCTCGTTATGGCGACAAACAATGCCAACAAGCTCCGCGAGGCAAGGGAGATACTCAGTCCGCTGGGCATTCAGGTGCTTTCCCAGCAGGAGGCAGGCGTTAGCTGCGACCCTGATGAGAACGGCAGCACCTTTGCGGAAAATGCCATGATAAAGGCAAGGGCAGTGTATGAAGCCTGCGGTCTCCCGGTCATCGCGGACGACAGCGGTCTGTGCGTGGACGCCCTCGGCGGACGTCCGGGAGTGCATTCCGCAAGGTATGCGCCGAAGGGACAGGAGTGCGCGAAGCTTCTTTCCGAGCTTGAAAATATCCCCGGAAACGAGCGCACGGCAAGGTTCGTGTGCAATGTTGTCCTCATGACGGACAGCGGAAGCGCTGTTTTTGAGGGCAGGTGCGAGGGCAGCATCGGCTATGAGCAGAGAGGTTCCAACGGCTTCGGCTACGACCCGGTCTTCATGGTCGGCGACCGCACAATGGCGGAGCTTTCCGCAGACGAAAAGAACAGTATAAGCCACAGAGGCGCGGCTCTGAGAGAGCTTTGCGCTTATCTGAATGAAGGAAACGGTGAATGATATGCTTACAAGCAAACAAAGGGCTTACCTTCGCGGTATAGCTTCAACATATGAGACCATCTTCCAGATAGGGAAGGGCGGAGTTACAGAGGCGATGTGCAAGGATATCTCCGCAGCCATTACAAAAAGGGAGCTCATAAAGCTCAGAGTGCTCGAAAACTCCGGATATACAGCCCGTGAGGCGGCAGAGGAGATAGCCTCCGCGACAGGCTCAGAAGTAGTTCAGGTGATTGGCAGCAAGTTCGTTCTGTTCAAGCGCAATGAAAAGGAGCCGGTCATCGAGAATATCCCGAAGGCTAAGTGAATATGAAGGTAGTTCTGATAAGCGGCACTGACCACAAGGGCTCGACCTACAGCACAGGACGTATGCTTGCGGAAAAGGTGACATCTCCGGAGAATATCAGCGAGTTCTTTCTGCCGCGTGATTTCGGGGAGTTCTGCTGCAGCTGCAAGAATTGCTTCGGTAAGGGTGCGGATAAGTGTCCGCACTATGAAAAGCTGCGTCCGATAACCGAAACGATAGACAGCTCGGACCTCATTATCCTGACATCGCCTGTGTACGTTTACCACTGCACGGGACAGATGAAGGCTCTCCTTGACCATTACGGCTGGCGCTGGATGGTCCACCGTCCGGAGGAGAAGATGTTCCGCAAGCAGGCGGTCGTGGTAGCGACTGCCGCCGGTGCAGGCATGAAGTCCACCCTCAAGGATATGGCGGACAGCTGCTTCTTCTGGGGCATACCCAAGACCTATCGGCTCGGAAAGGCTGTTCATCAGGTGAACTGGAACGACGTTTCGCCGAAGATAAAGCAGGCTCTCGAAAAGAAGACCGATGCTCTTGCAAGGAAGATCAGAAAAAAGCACGGAAAAGTGCGTCCGGGACTTAAAACAAAAGGGTTCTTTTCGATAATGAGAATGCTCCAGCGCACGGATGCCCTGAGCCATACCGACCACGATTACTGGGAGGCAAAGGGCTGGCTCGGCAAAAAGCGTCCGTGGAAATGATCGGAGGTAACTATGCGTATCGGAATTTACGGCGGGAGCTTCAATCCCGTTCACAACGGACATATACACCTCGCTGTTTCGGCAGCGGACGAGCTCTCGCTTGACAGGGTATACCTCATACCCTCTCGGATATCGCCGCACCGTTCCATGAACGAGTACGCTTCCGGTGAGGACAGGCTCGCGATGCTGAGGCTCGCCTGCAAGTGCGACCGGAGGCTCAGAGCGAGCGATTTCGAGCTGAGGTCTGACCGCGTGAGCTACACTATCTACACGATAGAGCATTTCCGGGAGCTTTACCCGGAGGCGGAGCTTTTCCTGCTTGTCGGGACCGATATGCTAATGAGCTTCGAGACATGGTACCGGTTCGAGGAGATACTTTCGCTTGCATCGCTCTTTGTAACGTCAAGGTATGAGGACGACGGGGAAAAGCTTGAGAAAAAGGCTGAGAACCTTCGTAAATACGGCAATATCGTCATCAGCAGCAGTGAGCCGCTTGAGATATCCTCGACTGATGTCAGAAAAAAAATTGCAAAAAATGAGAATTTCACTTGCTATCTTGACGAAAATGTAGTACAATATATAAGATTGAAGGGATTGTATCAGCCTCTTGACACCCTTCCTGAAAACGAATGATACAGAGGCAGACTTCTTTGAGGGGTGAATGGATTGCTTTACGACCCGGAAAATAAAAAGAAGTTCCTCAAGGAACAGCTCTCAGCCAAGCGCTATGCACATTCCCTGAATGTTGCCGCTGAATGCAGAAAGCTCGCTGAGAAGTTCGGAGAGGATACTGAAAAGGCTTATTTCGCCGGATTGCTGCACGATATATGCAAGGAGCTTCCCGATGATATACAGCGGGAGCTCGTTATCCACAGCGGCTTCACCTACAGCCGCGAGGAGCTCGAAACACGTTCGCTGTGGCACGCCATTGCAGGTGCAGGGCTTGTCAGGGACAAATTCGGCATCGAGGACATTGATATCCTCAATGCGATAAGATTTCATACTGTCGGAAGAGCAGGTATGTCGAGGCTTGAGGAGATAGTCTATCTCGGCGACCTCATATCAGCGGACAGGGACTACAAGGACGTTGACAAAATGCGAAAACTCGCCTATATGAGCCTTGACGAGGCTATGCTGGAGGCGTTTCTGTTTTCGATAAAATCTGTGGTCAAGAAAGGCGGTCTCATACCGGTATGCACCGTCGAGGGCTACAATTTCTATACAAGGCTGCAAAGAGATGAAAAGAGCAGTACGAACGGGAAAAGAGGAATAATATGAACGATGAAGAGATAAAGGAAGGATTCGGCGGTGAGTCCGAAGCTGACAGCTCTATTGACGTTGAGATACCGCCTGCACCGAAGCCTCTGAGGAAGCTGAAAAAGCTCGAACCGAGCCGTGCTCACAGGCATCATGAGGAGCCGCCGGTCTATCACGGACTGCATGAGGCTCCGCCCTCCCACGAGCTTCCCGATAAGGAAGAGGAGGAGCACCTCCGGAATTACCACGGACTGCATGAGGCCCCGCCTGAGGAGGACGAGAAAACCAGCGGAAAGAAGAAGTTCTCATGGAAGGACTTCATCGTAAAATTCGTTGCGATAACCGCGAGCCTTGTCATTATAGCGGTCATGATACTGACGATGCCGATAATATGGTTCAATGACAAGCGAAACGGTACAAGGAAGAACGTTTCGATACTCTACTACCTCAAAAACGAGCAGTTCCTCGGCCATATCGAGGGAAATATCGACAAGAAGAGAAACGACCCTGAGATAAATACTGACATAGTTGAGCCCGACTACAATGACGGTCTTGACCTTCCGCAGAAAGTCGAGGGTCAGTTCACGATTCTCATGCTCGGCTTTGATGAGCTTGTCACGAATACTGACGTAATGTGGATACTCGAATTCGATATCCGCGGAGGTATGCTGAATATCCTCCAGATACCGCGTGACACCTTTACTCCGGACTATACCGGATCTGCAAGCGGCAGGATAAACAGCGTTTATATCCTCGGCAGACAGGACGATACTCCTATCCAGCGTGTAGTTGACGCTGTCGAGCAGAACTTCGGTATCCCGATAGATGCCTATGTTACAACGCTCTGCACGGATATCGTCCACATGGTAGACCTCATCGGAGGTATCCCGATGCACCTCGACGAGGAGATCGTCTACGAGGGCGGAAAGGTCATTCCCGCCGGAGATATAGTCCTCAACGGTCAGCAGGCTGAGTGGTTCATACGCTTCCGCCACGACTGGCTCGAGGGTGATATCGGCCGTGTCAAGAACCAGAGACGCTTCATGGCTGCGGCTATGAGAAAGCTCATCGACATAATGAGCGGCGGCGAGGGTCACACAACGCTTTACAAGTACCTCATGGAGATATACAAGCATGAGTGGATAGCTACCGATATGTCGGTCGGCGACCTCACAAAGCTCGGAGACTTTGCCGGAACTCTCGCAATGGAGAACGTCCGCGTGAACATGGTGCCGGGCGAGGGAACTCCGAACGAAAATCTCTATGTCGGACCGGACGGCAATAAGTATTCGATATATTCGATACACAAGCAGGCAGCGATAGATATGCTCAACAAGTATTTCCGTCCCTATCAGGTCAAGATGACGGATTCGATGACGACTATGACCGAGCTTATAACAGATCACGCTTATTCTATCTACGATGATACAAACGCGAGCCTTGCCGAACTCGAGGGCTCGACTGAACCGCCGAGAAACCCCTGACCAACGAAAAGGAGTAGTATATGAACGAGAAGGAAAAACTCGAACTCATCGTTAAGACACTTGACAGCAAGAGAGGCGAGGATATACAGGCGCTTAAAATATCCGACCTCACTATACTTGCGGATTATTTCGTTATCGTCAACGGTACCAGCAATACCCACAGCCGTACCCTTGCGGACGAAGTCGAGTTCCAGCTCTCGCAGAAGGGCATAGAGCCCCTCCGCAGGGAGTCAGATACCGGAAATACATGGATAATCCTCGACTACGGCGACATAATCGTACACGTTTTCTACAAGGAAACACGCAGCTTCTACAAGCTCGAGGGCTTGTGGGCTGACGGCGAACAGATAGATATAAGCGGATATTTAACAAAGGAGTAATAGAAAATGAACGTAATGAACATGAAAACAAACAATGAAACAGGCAGACTTTACTGCATCTGCATAGGCATCTACTGCATAGTAAAGGCTATCCTCAATCTGATACTTGGCGGCGGCTTCGGCAATATCATCGTTGGAATATTCATACTTGCAGTGCTTTTCACAGGCCTGCAGTACATGAACTACCTCACAGCAGCATATCTGGCATTCGTTGTGCTGATCTGTCTCCCGACCAATATCAAGAATATCGGCAGCAATTGGCTGTATCTTCTCGAGGGCTTCATCGACCTCGGCTGTGCTGCACTGCTTTGTTTGCGTGCGGAGATAAAGGAGCATTTCACCAACAGGTGGGACGAGCTCCCGGAGCTTTTTGAATCAATGAAAAACTAAGTAAAAGGAATGATAACAATGGCAAGATACGACCATAAGGCTATTGAGGCTAAATGGCAAAAATACTGGGAGGAGCACGAGACCTTCAAGACCGATGTCTGGGATTTCAGCAAGCCCAAGTTCTACGCGCTCGATATGTTCCCTTACCCTTCGGGAGTAGGTCTCCACGCAGGTCACCCCGAGGGCTATACCGCAACTGATATCGTTTCAAGAATGAAGCGTATGCAGGGCTACAACGTGCTCCACCCCATGGGCTACGACTCATTCGGTCTGCCCGCAGAGCAGTACGCTGTCACCACCGGCAATCACCCCAACGGCTTCACACAGGAGAACATCAAGACCTTCTCGAAGCAGCTCCGCGAGCTCGGCTTCGACTACGACTGGTCAAAGATGATAGCTACCTCCGACCCTGAGTTCTACAAGTGGACACAGTGGATATTCAAGCAGCTCTATCTTGACGGCTATGCAAAGTACATAGATATGCCCGTAAACTGGTGCGAGGAGCTCGGAACCGTTCTCTCGAACGACGAGGTCATCGACGGCAAGTCCGAGCGCGGCGGCTATCCGGTAGTCCGCAAGAACATGAAGCAGTGGGTCATCGACCAGCCTGCGTTTGCTGAGAAGCTCCTTGAGGGACTTGACGAGATAGACTGGCCGGAGTCCACAAAGGCTATGCAGCGCAACTGGATAGGCAAGTCCACCGGCGTCGAGGTCGAATTCGATATCGTTGGCGGCGGAAAGTTCTCCATATTCACAACCTGCATCGAGACTATCTACGGTATCACTTTCATGGTTCTCGCTCCCGACGGAGCTATCACTGAGAGCCTTCTCGACCGCGTACAGAACAGGGCTGAGGTTGAGGCTTACATCGCTGAGACCAAGAAGAAGAACGATATGGACCGTACCGAGCTCAACAAGACCAAGTCCGGCTGCGAGCTCAAGGGCGTTACCTGCATCAACCCCGTTAACGGCAAGGAAGTCCGTATGTTCATCGGCGATTTCGTACTTGCAAGCTACGGAACAGGTGCAGTTATGGCTGTTCCGAGCCACGACCAGCGTGACTTCGAGTACGCTGTTGCTCACAATATAGACATGATACAGGTCATCGACGGCAAGGACGGTCACATTGACGTTTCCGAAGCTGCAATGGAAAAGACCGAGTACCTCGGCAAGGGCTACAAGCTCATAAATTCCGAGGAGTTCACGGGCCTCACCGTTGAGGAGGCTAAGGAGGCTATAACTCAGAAGCTCGAAGCTATGGGCAGAGCAAAGAGGACTGTCAACTACCACTTCCGCGAGTGGATATTTGCCCGTCAGCGCTACTGGGGCGAGCCTGTTCCGGTAGTTCACGGCGAGGACGGTCAGATACACGTTCTGGACGACTCCGAGCTGCCGCTCATTCTTCCTGAGCTCGACGACTACAAGGGCAAGAACGGCAAGGCTCCGCTTGAAAATGCGACCGAGTGGAAGAAGTACGACAAGAACGGCGTAAAGGGTACACGCGAGACCTCAACTATGCCCGGAAGCGCCGGTTCGAGCTGGTACTATTTCAGATATATCGACCCCCACAACGACAAGGAATTCGCAAATCAGGAGCTTCTGAAGCACTGGATGCCGGTAGACCTCTACATCGGCGGTCCCGAGCACGCTGTCGGACACCTTATGTACTCCCGTATATGGAACAGATACCTCTACGACAAGGGTCTTGCGCCTACAAAGGAGCCTTTCAAGAAGCTCGTTCATCAGGGCATGATCCTCGGCGAAAACGGCATCAAAATGGGCAAGCGTTTCCCTGAATTCGTAGTAAATCCCTCCGATATCGTAAGGGATTACGGCGCCGATACCCTCCGTCTCTACGAGATGTTCATGGGACCTCTCGAGGTCAGCAAGCCGTGGAGCAAGAGCGGTGTTGAGGGCGCAAAGAGGTTTGTTCAGAGAGTGTGGAACTTCTTCACTGTTCCCGAAAATCTCACTGACGACAACGACGGTGCGCTCACAAAGGTCTACCACCAGACCGTCAAGAAGGTCACCAACGACTTCGAGAGCCTTGCTTTCAATACTGCTATCAGTCAGATGATGATATTCGTCAACGAGGTCTACAAGAACGGCAAGTGTCCGCGCGAATACGCCGAGGGTCTTATCAAGCTGCTTTCGCCTATAACACCTCATGTCTGCGAGGAGATATGGAGCGTTCTCGGTCACAGCGAGACTATCGCCTATGAGAGCTGGCCGTCCTACGACGAGGCTCACCTTGTCGAGAATACCGTTGAGATCGTTGTTCAGGTCAACGACAAGATCAAGGCAAAGCTCAACGTTGCGGTAGGTGCTCCGCAGGACGAGGTCATAGCAATGGCGATGTCCGATGCAAAGGTGAGCGAGGCTGTTGAGGGCAAAAATATTGTTAAGCAGATATATGTACCAAATAAACTTGTTAATATTGTTGCAAAATAACGAATTTTTAAACCTTCATAAAAATGCTTGACAAGCAGGTCGGTTTGTGATAAAATTATATTATAAATTACATTCAGTATTATATCTGCTTTTTATCTCAGAGTATTGCTGACTGACGTCCTTATGGACGGTTAGTATAGATGTCCGGTAATTCCGGGCAACCTCTGAATAAGGGAGGGAAAGAAGTGGCAGAAGTTCGTGTTGGCAAAAACGAATCCTTGGATACAGCTCTCAAGAGATTTAAGAGATCATGTGCAAAGGATGGCGTCATTGCTGAGGTTCGTAAGAGAGAACACTACGAGAAGCCTTCGGTAAAGCGTAAGAAGAAGTCTGAGGCAGCTCGTAAGCGTAAGTATTGATCTTACGGTAACAATTAATGTTGATAAAAGCGGGCCTTTGGGTTCGCTTTTTCATTTGTGCAACGGAGTTGACATTTTCTATGAAATTACGGCATAAACTGACAGGAACAGGGGCGGATTTCGCTTTCAGGAGGGTATCGCAGATAACTCCCGGATTTCTCCGCAGCCACGGTATAAAGGGACTTATCCTCGATGTTGACAATACCCTCACCACCCACGATCACCCGGCTCCGGCAGAGGGCGTTATGGATTGGATAGGTGTGATGAAACGCTGCGGCATCAGGCTCATGATAGTTTCAAACAATGTGAAAGAGCGCGTAAAGCCGTTCGCGGAGCTGCTCGGACTGCCCTTCGTGAGCAAGGGGGCAAAGCCGCTGAAAAAAGGCTATGTCAGGGCGATGAAACGCATGGAGCTCCAGCCCTGCGAGACTGCCGCTGTCGGAGATCAGCTCTTCACCGATATATGGGGAGCAAATTTTGCGGGGATAACCTCGATATACGTTTCCCCGATAGAGCCGGAGGGTAAAAAGGAACGCTTCATACGTTTCAAGCGGGTGCTCGAAAAGCCCTTCCTTCCGGACGAATTCCAATATGAAAGGTAAAAGCTATGGTAAAAAATATACTTGTTATACACGGTCCGAACCTCAACCTTCTCGGCGAGCGTGAGCCGGGCATCTACGGCGAGGCTTCGATAGACAGCCTCAACAGCAGCATCATCGACCGTGCAAAGGAACAGGGCTTGAAGTGCGAGATATTCCAGTCCAACCACGAGGGAGCTATCATCGACAAGCTCCACGCCGCAAGGGAGAAGTTCGACGGTGTTATCATAAATGCCGGTGCCTACACGCACTACAGCTACGCTATCCGCGACGCTATCGCCGCGATAAAGATACCGTGCATCGAGGTGCATATCAGCAACGTCTTTGCAAGGGACGAATTCCGCGCTAAATCGGTCATTGCACCGGTCTGCAAGGGCAGCATATGCGGCTTTGGCTTCGGCAGCTACTATCTCGCTGTTCAGGCAATGGCAGAGCTCTGAGGTGACAGCCGTGAGCAGACTTGAAAGACTGTTTGAGGGCTATAATGGGGCGGACTGCGCTGTTATAACCTCCGATGTGAACCGCCGGTACTTCACGGGCATGAAGTCCTCAGCCGGAACGGTCGTTGCTTTTCCGGACAAGGCTTACCTTCTGATAGATTTCCGCTATATCGAAAAGGCGAGGGCGACTGTCATGGACGCCGAGGTCATCGAGCAGAAGCGCCTCTATCCGCAGATTAACGAGCTTCTTGAACGCCACGGTGCGAAGTCCTTTGCGATAGAGTCCGAGACAATGACGGTCAGGGAGCTGAACACCTACCGGCTATTCTTCCCGAAAATGACGATAGACGATTCCGACGCACTCAGCAATGCAATTTCGGCTATGCGTTCGGTCAAGGACGCGGACGAGCTCGAGTGTATCAGAAAGGCTCAGAAAATTGCGGAGGACGCTCTCAAGGAGCTTCTGCCGCAGATAAGACCCGGTGCAACAGAACGCGGTCTTGCGCTTGAACTGAACCGTCTGATGTTCGAGAAAGGTGCGGAGGATCTGTCCTTTGAGACGATAGTCCTCTCCGGTACAAATACGTCAATGCCGCACGGAGTTCCCTCCGATAAGGTCATTGAGAACGGCGAATTCGTCCTCATGGACTTCGGCGCTGTGTGGAACGGCTACCACAGCGACATGACCCGTACCGTCTGTGTTGGGGAGCCCTCTGACGAGATGCGGAAGGTGTACGATATCGTGCTGGAGGCTCAGCTTGCCGGCATCGAGGCTGCAAAGGCAGGTATTATGGGCTGTGAGCTCGATAAGGTCAGCCGTGATATCATCGAGGCTGCGGGCTACGGAGAATGCTTCGGACATTCTCTCGGTCACGGCGTCGGTCTGGAGATACATGAACGTCCGAATGCCTCACCGAATTACAGGATAGCTCTCAGCGAAGGATCAGTCGTGACGGTCGAGCCGGGCATTTACATAGCAGGGAAGTTCGGTGTCCGCATCGAAGATTTCGTTGTTTTGAACAATGAAGGCTGCGAGAATTTGACAAATTTTGAAAAAAATCTCATATCTTTATAATTTATCACTCAGGGTATTGCAAAATCTCTTGAAATGTGGTAAAATAAGATATCCACTATGAACAATTTACGGAGGTTATCAATATGATTTCAGCAGGAGATTTCAGAAACGGCGTTACCTTTGAGCTCGACGGTCAGGTAGTTCAGGTCGTTGAGTTCCAGCACGTTAAGCCCGGTAAGGGAGCCGCTTTTGTAAGAACAAAATACAAGAACGTTATCACTGGCTCAGTGGTTGAAACTTCTTTTAACCCCACTGCTAAGTTCCCCACAGCTTTCGTTGAGAGAAAGGATATGCAGTACAGCTACAATGACGGCGATCTTTACTACTTCATGGATCTTGAGTCCTATGAGCAGGTTCCGATCAGCGCAGACAAGCTCGGCGACAGCTTCAAGTTCGTCAAGGAAGAGATGATCTGCAAGGTCCTCTCCTATAAGGGCAGCGTTTTCGGCGTTGAGCCACCCAACTTTGTTGAGCTCGTTGTTACCCAGACCGATCCCGGCTTCAAGGGCGATACAGCTACCAACGCTACAAAGCCTGCAACCCTTGAGACAGGCGCAGAGATCAAGGTTCCGCTCTTCATCAACGAGGGCGAGAAGATCCAGGTCGATACAAGAACCGGCGAGTATATGTCCAGAGCATAAGTCTCTGACATTCATCTGAAAGGAGGAGCTATTATGAAGCTTACTGAGAAAATGTCCTACCTTCAGGGTCTTCTTGACGGTATGGAAATAGACAATTCCACCAAGGAGGGCAAGGCTCTGCTCCAGATGTCCGAGGTCATGCACGAGCTCGTTATGTACGTTGAGGACCTCCAGTCACAGGTAGATGAGCTTACAGAGCTCTGCGATATCCTTGACGAGGATCTCGGTTCCGTAGAGGACGACCTCTATGAGGACGACGAGTGCGGCGACTGCGACGGAGACTGCGACACCTGCGATGAAGATGACGACGATGAGGATTGGGACGATGAAGACGACGATTGGGACGACGACGATGACGAGCTTTATGAAGTGACCTGTCCGACCTGCGGAGATACCATACTCCTTGATGACGGCATGATCGAGGAAGGCTCTATCAACTGTCCCAATTGCAACGAGCTTCTTGAGTTCGATTACGATGACCTCACTATCGAGGACTTTGAGGAGTCCGACGAGGAAGAGGAAGGCGACGAAAAGGAAGATAAGTGATCCAAAGGACGGCTTGTCCGCGGCACTTATATCAGTCTAATTAGGGAAAACTTTTATTCTGATCCTGATTTTGCAATAGTAAAAAATTACCGGAAGCGTAAAGAAGGGTACTCGTAAAGAAGTTTTTATGATTTGAAGATAAGGTTGCGTAACCTAAGCGGTTACGCAGCCTTTCTCTTTTTGTCGTACTTCATACTGTCAGCAACGGCAGTCGTTACGGCAACATCGAAACGATAGTGTATCTCGATCTCCTGTGTGCGGTGACCACTGCTCTTATCGGGAGCATGAACGACGATCTTCTCGATCAGTTCATGCATAATCTCAGGTGCATCGGCTGACTTCTGTTCGGCAGTATCAATGTAAGCGGTCAGCTCAGCTACGGTTGCCCTGAGCTTTTTCTGCTCGTCCTCATATCCTGCCGACATCATGGCAAATCGCTCATCTGAGATTTTGCCCGAGACATTATCTTCATAAAGCCTTGTGAACAGTCTGTCCAGTTCAGCGATACGCTTCTCGGATTCTTTCAGCTTTTTCCTGGACTTGGCAAGCTCTGAGGACTGCTTCCGAACGGAATTGTCCATCGCAGCCTGTACAAACTCGCCCTCGTTCTCCTTGACAAAGGAAATCATCTTGTTCAGCTCACCGAGTATGATCTCTTTCAGAACGATCGTCCTGATGAAGTGGATTGTACATCCGTTCTTGTCTTTTGCATAAGTGCCACATTTCAGATGTTCTTGATCTACGGTCATGGTTGTCGCTCGGCACAGATACAGCTTCTTTCCGCAGTCGGCACAGTAACAGATACCTGAAAACGGGTTGACTTCCTCATGCTTTGTCGGACGGCGTTTGTTCTTGCGAAACTCCTGCACCAGATCAAACTCCTGTTGAGTGACAATAGCTTCATGAGTGTTCTCGAAAATCAGCCAATCCTCTTTCGGGTTATCCACACGTTTCTTGTTTTTGTAGGACTTCACATGAGTGCGGAAATTCACAGTATGACCTGCGTATTCTGGCTTTTCAAGAATCCCCGAGATCGTTTCCATACCCCAGCGATTGAGGTTGGCATTCTTGTGAACGTTATCCCTGCCCTGTGACAGTGCATAAGCCGTCGGCGTAGGGATACCTTCTTCCGTCAAAATGCGAGCAATCTGCGCCGGACCGTAGCCGTCAATGCAAAGATGAAAAATCTTGCGAACGACCTCAGCAGCTTCATCGTCTATCACCCATAAGTTATTATCCGTTTCCGAGTGCTTGTAGCCATATATCGGATTGGAAAGATGTTTGCCCGACTGTCCCTTAGCCTTGAAAACGGCTCTGATCTTCTTACTTGTATCCCTGGCATACCAGTCATAAAAAATGTTCTTGAATGCCATCAGCTCATTCTCGGATTTTAAAGTATCCACCCCGTCATTTATCGCAATGTAGCGCACGTCATAATCGGGAAATACCATTTCGATCAGTTCACCCGTTTTGAGATAGTCACGACCGAGACGGCTCAAATCCTTAGTGATAACAATTCCGACATTGCCGTCCTCGATGTCAGACATCATCTCCTTGAAGCCGTCACGCTCCCACGTTGTTCCGCTTACTCCGTCATCGACGTAATAAGCCGTGTTGCGAAAGCCGTTTTCATCAGCATACTTCTTGAGGATAGCCTTCTGGTTGGTTATGCTATTGCTCTCACCCTGTAACATATCGTCCTGCGAAAGACGACAATATAATGCTGTTATCTTGTCTGTCATATTAAACCTTCCTTTCCGACAGATACAGCAAGCTATGTTATCATTATAGCGCACCTCGTGGTGAAACTCAATGCGCCGATATTCCAAAGTTACACAGCCTGCTTCTCAGGTTCTTGTCCGGATTCACCGAGGAGTTTTTCACTCTCTCTGATAATCAGCCTTTTCAGGATTTCTGAAAGACTTTCCTTTGAAGCAGGGTTGAATACGGTGGTTACTGTATAAAGCGTATGCCCGATCTTGTATTCGGACGTTGTGGTAAAAGTGTTGTCTGCCTTCTCTCTATCTACGGCAGTAGTGTTATTATTCATAGCTTGTACTCCTTAGCTTCTCTTTCTCTATACTTTTAGAGCGAGGGGATCGCTTTCTCTATCTGCCCCTCTTTCTGTTTTCGATATAGCCATGTGGAACGGCATCGCTGCCGCCCCTCTCACAGCTATCGTTCTGTTGTCGGATATATGTTAGTCCTCGTAAGGATTTTTCTTATCCGTAAAGCTCATCTGATGACCGACCTCATCATCGCTGTTATCGGTATCGCTGATTTTATCATCAGCGGACTCCGAAGCAACAGCAATATCCGAATCGGTCAGACCGTTGGCTTTCAGCTTTTCCGACTGCTCACGCTCTCTTGCAAGAACTTCCAGCAGCTCACGACCTTCGCAGTTGTATTCTGCCTTGATTTCAAGATAGCTCAGATGAGCATTCTCGTCCACCAGCTTTTTGAGCTTTGCCTTGCTGGTCTCGATCGTCGTCTTCGCTTCTTGATCTTCTTCTCGTTCTCCTCGATCTTTTCAAGATACAGCCCCATCGTATTCACCTCACTTTCCGTTTCAACATATTTATGAAACGATTTTTTGCGGTCACATCATCTGACCACGATCACATTATAGCGCGCACTGCTGTATCAAAACAAGCCGCAATGCGCACAAACTTTTGTTCACGATCTATTAACAATTAACCGGGGAATTTTGCGATTCAAAAAAATGAAATCACGCTATTACGCCGTTTACGCTATCCGGGCATTTTGACGAAGCAATTTTGAGCGAACATAAAAAATCCGAAATTTATAATTGACGTGATCGGGAAAGTGCGCTATATTGATTATGGGGAGCGACGAAATAGAGAAAGTCGCACAGCTCCAATTCTCGGAATCGAGAAAAAAAGACCGAGCCGAAAGGCTCGGAAATGACATTCGCTCCACAGGGGCGAAACTCTTCCAGCAAGCACGGTGAAGTGTGGGCGCAAAATGCGACTACACACACTTCACAAGGCTTGGCAGAGGGCGCGCCCCTACGACCCCGAATTTATAAAAACAAAGAGAGGACGAAAAGAGAATATGAAAGACGAGAACAAGCGTGATCTGTACCTGAAGGTAAGAGTGAGTC
>CACYSQ010000023.1 GCA_902777125.1 Ruminococcus flavefaciens | reverse complement strand
GCAGTACATCACTATCGGCTATGCTCCGACCAGGGCTAAAGGGCTTGAAATGCTGATGGAGTACAATAAGAATCCTTATGACATTGAAGCTTCCAAGATTTCTTTTGCTGAAGTCTTTGAGAAGTGGTCAGCAGAGAAGTTCCCCACAATCTCGGACAGCAATGCCAAAGCCTACAAAGCGTCGTATAATACCTGTGCCACCCTGCACGACAGAGTGTTCAAGGATTTAAAGCTGACTGACTTGCAGGGTGTTGTAGATAACTGCGATAAGAATTATCCTACACTCCGCAAGCTTAAAGTGCTGTTCAGTCAGATGTATGAGTATGCCATGAAGTATGAGATATGTATGAAAGACTACTCTGAGTACGTGGATATTATCAAGTTCAAGGACAAGAATCCGAATAAGACAGACCGTTCTCCTTTCAGCAAGGAAGAAATTGATGCTCTGTGGCTGCAGGAAAGCAATCTCTACGCACAGATTGTCCTGATGCTGATATACAGTGGAGTGCGTGTGTCTGAGCTGCTTGACTTGAAACGTGAGAATGTCAACATCGAGGAGCATTGCTTCAAGGTGGTGGAGAGCAAGACTGAAAGTGGTATTCGTGTTGTTCCGATACACGACAGGACTTATCCGTTCTTCAAGAAATGGTATGAGGACGGCAAAGAGTATCTGCTTCATACTCCCGACGGCAAGCAGTTCATTTACCGCAACTACTATGATTCCTACTGGACACCTGTTATGGAACTGATCGGCTGCTCCCATAAGCCGCACGATACCCGTCACACCTGCATCTCTATGATGACGGAAAAAGAAGTATCGCCTACGCTGATAAAGAAAATCGTCGGTCATTCGGGTGCAATGTCGCTGACCGAGAAAGTCTATACGCACGTAAATGTGCAGGAGCTGTTGGAGGCTATCAACAAGATATAGTTATAAAAATAACCGCTGAGGGATTCGTTCTCTCAGCGGTTATTCACATTTAATTGCTATAAAGGCAAGATAACTCATCTTTTATTGCTATTCTTTGCGTATATAAGCATGTATAAGCCCTTCCAATTGCACCATAAAACAAATGGCATTTTGGACACAATGTTTTATCTTTTCCGAATGAAAGAATATGTGTTGTTGCGATATCCGGATATGGATCTATGTAGTAAATGTCTTTAATACCTAACTGGAAAGCCTTTTTGGAGCACAATACACATGAGCTTGCAGATGTAAAAAGCTTACCTCCTTTAATACCCTCGCCGCCATATTTAACAATTTGTAGAAAAGCGTTTTCTTCTGCATGAAGCGAACGGGTATGAACTTGGTTCTTTTGAAGTGTTATTTCTTCGTACTCATCTTTAAAACAATATGAGCATAGCCTTCCAGCCAAAGCGTCACATTTAATCTTCGAACTATACTTTTTACTCATATGGTTTCCAAAATCTCTATCTTCAATCTCATAAGTGCTAAAAGAGTTTTCATCCTTGTTAATTAAAAAATTTTCAGCATCTCTGAGGTTACAGGGAACTTGTCCTTCGGCAACACTATTCCATCCAACCGCTTTTATACTATAATTTGAATCTGTGATCACAGCACCAACTTGCCTTGATAAACAACCTGAATTTAGTTTTGCATTGTATGCTATTTGCATACACCTTTCTACACTTGTTGGTGTAATTAGACCAGGATGTTTCATAAGAGTAATATACTTTATTATAGATTTCGTAATAAAGTACTTTTCCTCAGTCACTTCGTGTGGGTTATACAAATAAATGTCTGCAAGCTGCATACATGCACCAATATCTTGATTGGTAAACTTATTCTCATCTTTTAGCTTTCGAGGATATTCTTTGTCATCTAATGCCTTTATCTGTTCATAGCTTAGTTTATCCCCCAGTCTTCTCTTTCTTTCGTCATCATCAGTACTTACAGCTACCAAATAAAAAGAAGAATACCTATCCTGAAAATATGTCGCTTCATATGGGCTGCGAATAGCATCTAAACAAATGAAACTTGAACGATTGTTTTCTTTGTTCATAAACTGGATTGCTTTAATAAAATCGTTTGCTCTTCTTGCTATCGCAAACATATGCGAACCGGAAAAAACTCCATCTTTGTCTATACTACCGTGATGACGTATTCTGTTTCCTAACTCTTGCAAACAATAAGTAAACGTACTTACTGAAGATTTGATCTTTTCATCATAATAGGAAATTTTACCCATTATTTCCCTAAACTTTGTTTGAAGACTTGGTAACCTGAAAAGCACAGTATAAGCTCTTGATAAACTGTCTTTATTATCACGATCTAAAGTATTATCACTTTTAAAGATGGTAGATATTTCTTGGTTTAAGTACTCAAACTCTGCTTCTATCACATTAAATTTCTCAGTAATTTGTTGCCAGATTCTCTCAACCAAGGTTTCATCGATAACAGTGGATAATATTTCGAAAAATTCCGAAAAAGTATATTGACAAATAAAAGAAAAAATCATGTCTGTCATGCTGATTCGCACAAAAGGAGCCCAGTGCTTTTGAGCATAGCTATATATTATATGGTATTTACGTTCTTCTGCTGAATCAAAATTTGTTGTTTGAGGGTCACGTAACCATAGGTCCTCAAACTTGTCTGTCTTCAATATTTCACTAACAGTTGTACATCCTGAACCAGTCCTACCAGTTAAGCCTATAATAATAAATTTTTCTCTTTCAGCATAAATAGTATCAATTGCTTTTTCGGTTTTCATAAAATTCACCCTCCTTGCAAACAAGAAAATGACAAATATATACAATTATTATATCATTGAATTCGTGAGGTGTCAACAGTAATTATAAAAAAATTAAGGCATCCATCAACCGATGAATGCCTTGATTTTTTGATAGTTACCCGTTAGTTACGTGTTAGTTACCGTCCAAAATTCACCATATTTCAGATAAACCCAAACCGAACAAAATAGCGTAAATACGTGATTTTGAATTCTCCCAGCAGGGATAAAATTATCTCTTGCTGAACTGAGGAGCGCGACGAGCGGCCTTGAGACCGTACTTCTTTCTCTCCTTCATTCTGGGGTCACGGGTGAGGAAGCCAGCCTTCTTGAGGGCGGGACGGAGCTCTGCATCGAATTCGAGGAGAGCGCGTGAGAGGCCGTGTCTGATAGCGCCAGCCTGACCTGTAACACCGCCGCCAGCAACAGTGCAGATGATATCGAACTTATCGAGGTTATCGGTAAGAGCGAGGGGCTGACGAACGATGAGCTTGAGGGTTTCGAGGCCGAAATAATCGTCGATACCTCTGCCGTTGATAGTAACGTTACCGGAACCGGGATAGATTCTTACTCTTGCTACGGAGTGCTTTCTTCTGCCTGTTCCGTAGTAGTATTTAACCTTTGACTCGTACATTTAAAAGCACCTCCTATTAAAGCTCGTAAGCAACCGGCTTCTGAGCAGCCTGGTTGTGGTTAGCGTCCTTGTAAGTTCTGAGTCTCTTGAGCTGAGCGCGGCCGAGGCTGTTGTTAGGGAGCATACCGTTTACAGCGATAGTCATAGCTCTGTCAGCCTGGTTAGCCATCATGTCCTTATAGGAGATGGACTTAAGACCGCCGATCCAGCCGGTGTGCCAGTAGAACTTCTTGTTCTCGAGCTTCTTGCCGGTGAGGATAGCCTTAGCGCAGTTGATAACGATAACGTGGTCACCGCAGTCAACATTGGGAGTAAAAGTGGGCTTATGCTTGCCTCTGAGAATATGAGCTGCCTTAGCTGCAACGCGGCCGAGGGGCTTGCCCTCAGCGTCGAGGATATACCAAGTGCGTGTTACTTCAGCAGGTTTAGCCAGTGTAGTAGACATATTTTGTTCCTCCGTAAAAGTATTTTCGCCGGGAAATACGCGGTATTCCGGCAGTGCAAGATATATTATACACTAACTTCGGTGAGTTGTCAAGGCTTTTTCCGGATTTTTTTTAATATATACCCCACTTTCTCTTTAATTCTCTCGCGAATGCTCCGTTTCTCTCTTGTACTCGTTTTCTGTTTCAGATTTTTGCGTAGAAAAAAGCGGAAGTTTTTCTCGGAATTATGTGCAAATGACATAAGAGGGAGAGAGCAGAAAGTAGAAAGCAGAAAGCAGCTGTTAGCTCAATTGAGAATTGAGAATGTATGGGCGCATTCCGTGCGCCCGCGCCGTTCGATGCAAATATGAAAAAACAATCCGTAGGGGACGGCACCCCACAAGTTCAGAGTGCATAGTGCATAGTTAACATTGCGGCGGCTTTCTTTAATCCGTCCGCCGAAAGGCGGACACAACAATTATTCACTATTCATTATTCATTTTTCATTGTTCATTGATTCCGTGCGCCCGGGTCACGATGCGACAAACAAGACCGCAGAGGTCAACCCCTGCGGTCTAAACATATTTTTATTATTCAGCGCCGCCTGTCGGACGAGGAAGAACCTGTCTGTCGAGCACAGCCGGGAAGTCACTTATGAGGTTGAGCTTATACTTCTGGATATAGAGCGCGTCCATATTGGTGATATCCAAACTAGCGTCAACGTCGGCATTAGCCTCGCCCTGCTTGGTGAGCTGATACTTATCGGGATTGGTGATGCACTGCATGATGAAAACAGCGTCAGCCATGTTAACTTCGTTGTCATCGTTAGCATCGCCGCAGAGAGTCATCGGGAGCGGATCATCGTTGGTAACGGGCTGAGTTGTCGTGGTAGTAGTTGTAGTAGTGGTAGGCTGAGTGGAAGTCGTAACAACTACCTCCTCCCTGCCCTCAACTATGGAGTAATAAGCAGGCTTAGCGAGGAAGTTCTCATCAAAGATAAGGGGCTGCTGAGTAGCTCTCCAGCTCTTTGTATCGTTGATGCCCCAGAAGATGACAGCGGAGATGCCGTCCTTGTACTTCTCGTAGATATCGAAAAGACCCTTGTAGTATTTTGCCTGAGCCTCGAAATACCTGTCGTCGGAATACTCCGGAACAGTCGCATCGAGCTCGGTTATCTGAACGTCGAGACCTGTTGAGATATACTTTGCAACGGCAGTCTCATAATCCTGCAATGAGGGATAAGCGTCCTGACCCTGTCTTACGTCGAGGTGGGACTGCATACCGATACCGTCGATGAGACCCTTTTCCTTGAGGTCCATAGCCATTTCGTATATCTTAGGCATCTTGGCGGTATACTCATTGAAGTCGTTGTAGTAGAGCTTGCAGCCGGCAGGAGCATACTGTCTCGCGAACTTGAAAGCAGGCTCGATGAACGAGTTATCGCCGAAAACAGCTACCCAATCGGAAGCCATCCAGCGGTTGCTCTCGGCAGGGTGACCGGGCTCACGGGGCTTTCCGTCGTCGAGCCAAGCCTCGTTGACAACGTCGCAGGCATAGAAATCAACATCAGGATAGAGCTTGGTGATAGTCTCGAAGTAAGCCTTGATGTAGTTCTCCATTCTCTTGAGCATCTTCTCCTTGGAGACATAATCAGCGCTTGCATCGTAGTTTTCCTTGAAGAACCACTCCGGGGTCTGGCTGTGCCAAACGAGGGTGTGAAGTCTTACGGGAACGTGGTTTTTCTGGCAGTAGTCGAGAACAGCCTTTGCAGCGCCGAAGCTTATCTGCGGAGTTTCATCATCGCCGGTCTCCTCTAAGTAAGCCTTTGTGGCAGCCTCATTGAGAACGTAGTCGGGCTTGAGCTGGTTGCCGACCGTTATGCTCTGATAGAAGTGCTTCTCGAGTATCTGCATGAAGCCGCTCGAGGACATATCCTCGGGGGTAACAGCGGTACCGATCCTGAAATCGTTGCCGAAGATATTGGCGATAGATTTGAGGTCATTCTCGATCTGTGCAGGCGGAGCCTCTGTGATGCTGAAATCGTCCACAAAGAGGTCGTCCGTATTATTGGTCTCGAAGTAGATGAAAACGTCCTTCATATCGGCGGTATAGCTGAACGGTACCTTGTCTATCTTTTTCCAGCCGCCGGACTGGATATCCTTCTCGATATTGTTGTAGTGGGTAACGCCCTCCGCGTCTGTGTACTGGAAGCTGAATGTGATATTTGCGTAGTTCTTTGCCTTTACGGAAGCTGTGAGCAGATACTCCTTGTTGGGTTCGAGAAGCTGGTCGATGCGGAACGACGGACCGTTCCAGCTCTGTGTACGGCCGGCAGCGGAAAGAGCCTTTGAACCGCTTACGGCATCTGTTTCGGCAACGGTGAGCTCAGTGGTATCATCATCGCCTCTCTTGTCGAAGCCCTCCAACGAGCCGTCCTCGAAGTCGGTCGAGAAGATGACCTTTCCCTGTGCGGACTGACCGTCAGCAGCTACAGCCGGAAAAGCAGCAAGTGCCTGAACCGAAGCAGTGCAGGTCATAGCTGCGGCAAGCAAGCCGGCAGTAAAACGTCTGAATTTTTTGCCTTTCATTGGTATTATCCTCCAAAAAAATAATTTTATGCTTATATTTTAGCACCATGTTAACAGATTGTCAATGATTATCACGTTATTCCGCAATAAATAGTAAGTCGAAAGCAGTTATTAGTTATTAGTCCGGAGTTCATAGTGCGCAAAAACAAGAAATCAGAAAGCAGAAAGTAGTGTAGGGGCGCACAGTGTGCGCCCGCGCCGTTCGATGCAAATATGAAAAAACAATCCGTAGGGGACGGCGAGTCTCGGCTGTCGCCTCGGTCGGTGCTTCTGCCGCAGGTGAAGGAACGCCGAGGGCGGCGTTCCCTACAATCGGTTCATGTTCGTTGCAAATTAAGGCTCGGGCGCCGGAACGGCGCCCCTACATTCTCAATTCTCCATTCACAATTCTCAATCCGACTACGCATTAAAAAAGGACGCATATGCGTCCTTGTGGTTTATGAAAGAATATACGAAACGCCGTTGACGGTATAGAGGTAGACCTCGATATATCCGCCCATATGTACGTTCAGCGACTTGTTCGTGTGGTCGTAGAGCGCGTCCGCGCTTATCTTTTTCCTGCTTGTTATCTCCGCATCGGGCTCGGCATCGAGTATGATCTTATCGTACTTCGAGAAGTCATAGCCGCTGGATTCGTCAACGAGCGATTCCACCGTTGCATACTCGAACTCATACTCCTCGCCGGTATACTGCATGAGGGAATTGTGCAGATATGAAGCATATGCTCCTGCATCAGCGAAGCCGTTTGCGTCCATGACGTATTTCAGCACAGCCGGCTCAACGGACTCCTCCATGAGCTTGCCGTCGCTTCTGCTGATAGCCGCGATGTACTTCGCGAGAGCCTTTGACTCGTCCTCGGTGATGAAGCGTCCGTCCACCTCGACTGTTATCTCATAGCCGTCCTTAGCCCAGTGCTTTATCATATCGCCGCCGTACTGCGAAACAGGGCTAACGGCAGACTGCGTTGCCGATGTGCTTCCGCTGCTGCTGCTTTTGCTTCCGCAGCCCACAGCCGATAATGCGAGCGCCAGTGCTGCTGTAAGAGCTGCTGTTCTTCTCATAGATATTCTCATTCTGAACCTCTCCTTAACCGAAGGTATAGTATCTGCCGTCCTTTTCCGCGAAGACTATCTCGTATTCGCTGACGAGCTTTGTTTCAGTGCCGTCCTCACCGACCACTATCACGAAGAAATCCCCATCGTAGAACTTATCGACCTCGCTGCTGACTTCCGCGTAGTAGTCCTTCCCGAATGAATTGGAGGGGTAATCGAAGAATGCCTTCGGGTCACGGTCGGAGTACTCCAGCCTTATCCTTGTGACCGCAAATCCGCCTTTCTTGGCGCTTTGCAGGTTGAAGCACTGCTTTGAGAACGAGGTCTTGAGGTCATAGCCGAATTCCGGCGTGTTTTTCAGGAACTTGTTCATCTCCTCGATGTACGAGGGGTAGAGGCAGCGCGTATAGCTCTCATAGTCCGCATTCGCATACGCCTTGAAGTATTCCTCGAGCGTCAGCACAAGCTCCGCCGGGAATTTCTCCGGATCAAAATAGAGCTTTACGCCGTCCGGACTGAGGTAATACTCGCCGAGGTCAGCCTCATCTGAGCCCTCCGCAGGAGTCACCTTTTCCCCTATTTTACCGAACGAAAACGGCTCGTCAGAGCTTTCCGCCTTCTGGACATAGGCGATAACATCATCGAGAGTCGCAAAGCCGGTCGGAGCCTCGATAGCCGCCGGAGCTGTTGTTTCCGCGGTATCACCTCCGGAGGAAGATAACTTGCTGCCGCTGCACGACACCGCACCGCAAAGGCAGACCGCTGCCGCAAGGAATGCTGTTATCCTGAATGCTCTCATAAAGCACCTCATCTCATGAAATAGGTGAATATTTGCCCATAGCCGATGCCCACGTCTCAGCCTCAGAGCCTGCAGGGGCATAGACAGTCAGACCCTCAAGGTCTTCGAGTCCCCAGTTCTCGTATTTGAGGGAAGGGCTCATGACGGTGAGCGATGTGAGCGAGCCGCAGCCTGTGAAAGCCTCCTCGTTCACTGTCGCAACACTCTCCGGGAGGGTGACATTCGTGAGCGACGAACAAGCCGCAAAGGCACCGCGCTGTATCTCGGTGACGCCGGCAGGGATATTCACGCTTGTGAGTGCCGCGCAGTCCGAGAAAGCGAACTCGCTTATAGTTGTAAGGGTATCCGGAAGGACAACGCTTTGCAGGCTGTATTTAGCCTCAAAGCAGTAGAAGCCGATGTTCTTGACGGGAGCGCCTCCCATTTCAGAGGGAACGGTCACGAAAGCCTCATTGCCCTTGTATTTTGTGAGAATAGCGCCGCCCTGATATATCTCATAGTCGTAGAGCTCGTTATCGGAAACGATATCGCGCTTGCGGACGGTCTGTGGCTGTGTTCCGGGCTCAGCCGCAGCCGTATCCTGTGCAGCTGAACCTGCCTCGGTCTGTACAGCGGGAGCTTCCGAGCTCTCGCCGCGGCTTTTTTTTGCGGAACCGCAGCCTGTAAGAGAAACGGCAAGCATTACTGCTGCTGCGGCACTTATCATCTTATTCATAATACACCTCCGGTTTGCTGAAAAAATGACAGTTATGTGTCAGATACCTGAAATCTTTTTAGAAATACATATAATTGAGAATGGAGAATTGAGAATTGAGAATTATGGTATCGCTGACGCGATATGATCAAAAGAGCTGCCGGTACAATTCTTTAAATCAGTCCGCCGAAAGGCGGACACCACAACTATGCACTAACAACTATGAACTCTCAACTGTTTTTCGCTGCATTTCCGCGTATCTTGGCACGCTGGGTATTGCTGAGAATGCGCTTTCTGATACGGAGGGACTCCGGTGTTACCTCAAGGAGCTCGTCGTCCGCGAGGAATTCAAGGCAGTCCTCAAGGCTGAGTATCCTCGGAGGAACGAGCCTGAGCGCATCATCGCTTCCGCTTGCACGGGTATTGGTGAGGTGCTTCTTCTTGCAGACATTTACCACAAGGTCCTCGACCTTCGGTGAAGCGCCGACTACCATTCCCTCATATACGGGAACGCCTGCTCCGATAAAGAGCTGACCGCGTTCCTGGGCATTGTAAAGTCCGTAGGTAACTGCCTCGCCGGTCTCGAAGGAAATGAGCGAACCTGTGTTCCTGCGCTCGATATCGCCCTTGTACGGCTGGTAGCTGTCGAAAACGTGGGACATGATGCCCTCGCCCTTTGTATCGGTGAGGAATTCGCTCTTATAGCCGAAAAGTCCTCTTGCCGGAACAAGGAACTCTATCCTTGTACGGCTTCCCTGCGGGTGCATATCTATCATTTCGCCCTTGCGGGTACCTATCTTCTCCATAACAGAGCCTACGCAGTCGGCAGGAACGTCGATGACAAGGCGCTCGATAGGTTCGAGTCTCTGACCGGTCTCCTCGTCCTTCTTGAAGAGAACGCGGGGAGTCGATACTGAAAGCTCATAGCCCTCGCGGCGCATATTCTCGATGAGAATGGAGAGGTGCATCTCACCTCGTCCTGCAACGCGGAATGCGTCTGTGGAGTCTGTCTCCTCTACCCTGAGTGAAACGTCCTTGAGGAGCTCGCGGAAAAGTCTCTCGCGGAGCTGACGGGAGGTAACGAACTTGCCCTCGCGTCCTGCAAAGGGACTGTCGTTTACGGCAAATGTCATCTCGACCGTGGGCTCGCTTATCTTTACAAAGGGAAGCGGCTCGGGTGCTTCAACGGCACAGATAGTATCGCCGATAGTTATGCCCTCGATACCGGATATCCACACGATATCGCCCATTTTAGCCTCCTGAACCGGAACGCGGTTGAGTCCCTCTATCTGGAGGAGTGAAACTATCTTGGCATTGTAGTTCTTCTTGCTCTCGGTGTAATCACAGACAGTCACCTGCTGGTTGACCTTGATGCTTCCGCGGACGATGCGTCCGATACCGATGCGTCCGACGTATTCGTTGTAGTCGATAGAGGATATGAGCATCTGGAGAGGCTCCTCCTCATTGCCCTTGGGAGGCTCTATGTAGTCGATAATGGTATCGAAAAGAGGCTTGAGGTCTGTGCCTGCCTCGTACTGGCTGAGTGAGGCTGTTCCGCTTCTTCCCGAGCAGAAAAGTATCGGGGATTCGAGCTGTGCATCGTTGGCATCGAGGTCAAGAAGGAGCTCGAGAACCTCGTCGCCTATCTCGTCGAGACGGGCATCGGGACGGTCTATCTTGTTTACGACTACGATTATCTTGTGACCCATTTCGAGTGCCTTTGAGAGAACAAATCTCGTCTGCGGCATGGGACCCTCGGCTGCGTCAACAAGCAGGAGAACGCCGTCCACCATTTCGAGTACTCGCTCTACCTCGCCGCCGAAGTCAGCGTGTCCGGGAGTGTCGATGATGTTTATTTTCGTGCCGTTGTACATAACGGAGGTATTCTTCGCGAGGATAGTGATACCTCTCTCACGCTCGATGTCATTGGAGTCCATAACTCTTTCCGCAACGTTCTGGTTCTCGCGGAAAACACCGCCCTGCTTGAGCATTTCGTCAACGAGGGTGGTCTTACCGTGGTCAACGTGGGCGATGATAGCGATGTTTCTCAGGTCTTCTCTTACCATATTATCCTTTTCCTTTCCAACAAACGGGTTTCCTTTTCCTTCTATATGAAATACACGGAAATTCTTCCGCATATCCATTATCTTATCTGTTATGCGCGGCTGATCGTGAATTTGCTGCCGAGGGCTTTGTAGAGCAGGTTCCTCAGCTCCTCGGGAGTGCCCTCAGTGATGTCGCTGTAGGCTATCATGCAGTAGAGCGCCTTGTAGAGATATATCACGAAATATTCGCCGGTATCAGCCGCACTGTACATACCGGACATACGGAAATGTCTCTCGGAATGCTCGATATCGCCGTCTATGGTCATGATGAGCTCATCGCCCTCGACCTCGAAATAGCGCATCTGTTCCGCAGGCTTGACCCTGCTGTAAAGGGCAGCGGAATTAGTAACGGCGGTCACTATCCTCAGAAAATAGAACAGGTTTATCACGAAAAGTATGCCGTAGACAAATGCGATCTCATTGTCGTTCGACCGGAGCCTCATTATCGTAAGCGTGAGCAGAAGACCCGTGAACGCAGCCCATATTATCATTGCCCGGACGGCGCCCTTGCGTTTTCGCTTGTAATCAGGCGCAGCCTCGGCTGCGGCGCGGAAGTGCTCGCCTGTGTATCTGACGGCAGCCTTTACCATACATATCCCTCTTTTCCCCGAAATACTGCAAATAGTCACACTTTTATTATTATATCACGCAGATACGCGAAATGTCAATAGTGGCGGCGGCTCAACGGCAGTGCAGAAATGCAGAAATTTCCCCAATTTTCCGTGAAATTTTTAGTCTCAGTGTATAATTTGAGGCTGTCGGAGCTTGTCCGGCAGCCTTGCGTTTATGTCAAAGAATAATAACGCCAATCAGTGTCATTGCCAATAGTTAACTCAAAAACCTCATTTCTGTTCTCATTTTTACCGCTTTTTGAGCACGAAAAAGGACCCGTCAAGGGCCTTTCAGAGTGTCAAAAAATCTAAATATAATAATGAAATTGCGGGCGAGCGGAACTCGCCCCCTACACGAAACGATGGTATATAGCTGAATTGTAGGGGGGCTTTCCGAGCGCCCGTGTTGCTGTACACGTTTAATTTGACTTTTTCGACAGACTGAAAGGACCCGTCAAGGTCCTTTTTTCCCGATACTGTATTTCGATTTTTTCCGGCGTTCATTCCTACCATGACTTTTGCAGCACCGCTTGGCGTATCTCCTCAACCTCCGCCTCCGCTTTCAGCAAATGCACCCTGCAAAGCGGAAATGATGTTTTTCCGCTCGCATCTTCAACGGTAATGCTCAAATACACACCTGTCGGGATCGCACGGTAATGACTTGTTGTCTTTACTACATCGGTAATGCCGTCAAGCCTGAGCACAGCTCCGTTCTTGATATACAAAAAATATGTGCCAAGCCTGAACTGATCGTCCGCAAAGGGTCGTGCCGAGGCAAAGTCGATGAGCATTCCCTGTCCGCCGTCGGCAGCAAGGTAGGAGTTGAGCCTTTTTGCGGCTTCTGCTCGATATCTGTAAGCGAGCCAGCAAAGAAAAGCAAACACTGCACATACTAAAGTGCCTACAAGCAATGCCCACCAGATCTTCACCCCGAGAGCCGCAGTGAGAAGAGTCATTACCACTCCCTCAAGGACAGTGATCACAACAGGTGCCACTCCCAGCTTAGGCACACGCATCACCTTGCAGTAGCTATATAAGGCGTTGGCAAGCTGGTTAAACTGCTGCTCGTTCATTATCCCGCCAGTACGGGATCGCTGATCAAATTGTGACATCAGCGCTGACACCTCCTGTAACAACGTATACCTTTACGATAACAAGCCTTTCTGCTGACGTATAAATTAAGCCCCGGCACGTTAGTGTCGGGGCATTCTGGTGGGAGAGGATGGATTCGGACCATCGAAGCTGAAAAGCAACAGATTTACAGTCTGCCCCCTTTGGCCACTCGGGAACTCTCCCATATTCAAATAAATGGAGCTGGTGGACGGACTCGAACCCCCGACCTGCTGATTACAAATCAGCTGCTCTACCAACTGAGCTACACCAGCTTAACTGACTTAAATATTATACCACATGATTCAGGACTTGTCAAGCCCTTTTTCAAATTTTTTCTGCTGCTTCGCTGAGACTTCCGGTCTGCACAAACTGAGCGAGCTTTGCGAGCGTCACCGTGGAAAACAGCCTTCGGCATACTGTTGAGACCGACCGTGCTAAACATCTGCCGTGTGCGAACGGAGACTTCCGGTCTGCACGAACTGAGCGAGTTTACGAGCGTCACCGTGGAAAACAGCCTTCGGCATACTGTTGAGACCGACCGCGCTGAACATCTGCCGTGTGCGAACGGAGACTTCCGGTCTGCACAAACTGAGCGAGCTTTGCGAGCGTCACCGTGGAAAACAGCCTTCGGCTGTGGTCGAGGCGACAGGACTCGAACCTGCGGCATCTTGGTCCCAAACCAAGCACTCTACCAAACTGAGCTACGCCTCGGAGATACCATTGAGGTGTCCTCGACGGACAGCTTTTATATTATACACTATACCTTACTCTTTGTCAAGCCGGAACGTCACATTTTGTAGAAACTCACAATATCCCCGTGACATTATCGTGCGGTTTTGCCAGAAATGTTACAACCTCAAAAAAAGAGGAGGCATAAGCCTCCTCGCTGCGATCATTCTTCGTCAGCAGCTTCCTTGATCTCGTCAGCAGCTTCCTCAGCAGCATCTTCTACTGCCTCAGCAGCGCCCTCAGCGGCACCCTCTACAGCTTCCTTAACTGTATCATCGCTGATCTCGAAGTCGATATTCTCGTCTCCGTTGACCTCGTAGGAATCATCGTAGACATCGTCGTCGTAATCATCGTCGCTGTTGCTCTTATTGCGCTGTGTTACAACATATGCTGCTGCTGCTGCTGCGCCTGCAGCGAGAACTGCAACTAAAAATTTGCTCATTTTAAATTCCTCTTTTCTTCGCAAGATAGTTGAGTTACCGTGCCGCTTGCGAACGGTTTGCGATAAACTAAATATATTATATCACACTCTTTTTCAAATTTCAATAACCTACATATTATTTGTTAAAAACATCAAAATTGATAGGGCAGTTATTGGTGCAGTTTCACAACGAAGTATTCTTTTTCCGAGCCAGACCTGAACCGCTCCGGCATCAACTGCCGCCTGAGCCTCCTCGCGGTCAAAACCGCCCTCGCTCCCGATGATGAGACCTATCCTCTTTCCGCCCTCCGGAACAGCCTCCCCGAACGGCACTCCGCCCTTCTCCTCATAGAGAAGGATATTGCCGTCGAGCTCTCTCATCATTTCCAGCGCCCGTTTATAGCTCACCATAGGAGTGACCTCCGGTACAACGCCCCTGCCGGACTGCTTTGCCGCCTCCGCAGCTTTTTTTTGCAGTCGCGGAAGCTTCTTCGCGAAATCCTTTTCGTCCGGTCGGGAGATGCACCTCCGCGTCAGCACGGGTACTATCCTCGCTGCGCCGAGCTCAACGCTTTTCTGTATGATATATTCGAGCTTGTCGAGCTTGGGAACAGCCTGAAACAGCGTGACTTCGATGTCCGGTTCAGCCGCGCACCTCTGCTTTTCCGCAAGGTCGAGAAAGACCTGTTCGCCGGTGATACTGCGGATAACGCAGTTATAGTCGATGCCGTCACAGCAGACCGTGAGCGGCTCGCCGGGCTTCATTCTGAGGGAAAAGCCGATGTGCCGCGCATCGCTTCCGGAAAGGGTTATATCGTTCTCGTCAATATTTTCGACAAAAAATCTTGGCATGGCAGCCTCCTTGAATACTGGTATGCTCTTATTATACGCCTTTTCCTCCGCAATTGCAAGACCCGTCCGGTCAATTCATAATTAGTTTTTAGTTCATAGTGCATAGTAGGGGCGCATTCCGTGCGCCCGTGCCGTTTGTCAAAATGTTTCCGTCCGGCTGAGAACCTATGATGCGCATTCCGTGCGCCCCTATGAACATTGCCCGCAGTTGACAGAAATTATTTCCCGATATATAATGGAAGTAGAATAAATCCTGTACTGAAGGGAACAACATGAAAAATTTCTTCCGGTCCATGAGCACGTTTATCCGTGCCATTCCACATTTTATACTCTTTGAGCTCGTATATAAGCTCATTCTCCTCGCTGTAGGCGCTCCCCTGATGACCATGCTGCTCAACCTCACCATGAAAGCTGCCGGCATCAGCTACCTCGATGACGAGAGCCTCCTCGTTTACCTGCATAGTCCTGCCACCATCGCCGTTATCTTCATCATTCTTTTCCTCGCAGGCTTTTTCGCTTTCGTTGAGCTCTCCGCCCTCGCCGCCTGTTTCAGCTGCTTCCAGAAGCACGAACGCATAACCGTCGGCGAAATGCTTTTCACGGGTCTGAGAAGCTTCCGCAAGGCTTTCCGCAGGTCTGGCATTCTCCGGTTCGCACTGTTCATGCTCTGTATGCCGCTCGCTGAATTCACCCTCTCCTCCGGTATCTTCCTCTCACCGCTCATGCCCCTCCTCAACCGCGTTTTCGCTTCCGTGAGCAGCTACCTCGCTATCGTCGCCTATATCTTCATCGAGGCTCTCTTTATCCTCATCATTGCCAGCAGGTGCTACAGCCTCCACTACCTCATTCTGACCGGCAAAAGCTTCCCCGAATGCCTCAGAGCAAGCCGTTCCAAGATAAGCCGCAAGCGCTTCCGTACCGCTGCCGCTTTCCTCCTGTGGGCGCTCTTTATCCTCACCGCGACCTTCCTCCTGACCTTCGGGCTGAGCTTCGCGGCGATATACGTCGTAAAGGGCTTCTCAAAGGCTCATTCCGCCTACCGGAAGTCCATAATCGTCCTGAAATATACCATGAGCGTTTTTACCGCTGTTTCAGCGTTTTTTGCAGCTCCAGCCATGATGTGCTGGCTCACAGGCAGGTTTTTCGCCGACTGTCCCGAGGAGGAGATCACTCTCCCCGACAGAAGCCGCAAAAAAATGGAGAAGTCCCACCGTGCCGTTCTTATCACCACTGTAATCATCGCCTCTGTTATGGCGAGCACAGCGTATTTCCGTGCGGTATACAAGGGTAATATCCTCATTAACGCAGGCTTATTCCGCCGTACTCAGATAACCGCTCACCGCGGCGCTTCCCACGAAGCCCCCGAGAACACCCGCTATGCCTTTGAAGCCGCTTTGAAAAGCGAGACCGACTACATAGAGCTCGACGTTCAGCTCACTAAGGACGGCAAGCTCGTCGTATTCCATGACAACACCCTCGACCGCACTACCAACGGAAAAGGTCTGCTCACTGAACATGCCTACGATGAACTCATGGAGCTTTCCGCAGGCTGTAAATTCGGCAGAGGAACCGGATTTGCCGATGCGAAGATAATGACCCTCGAGGAAGTCCTCCAGCTCGTCGGCAAGAGCAAAATGCTGAATATCGAGATAAAGGACGTCGGAGATTCCGTCCGTGCGACCGAAAAGACCGTTGAACTGATAGAAAAGTATAACATTGCCTCGTCCTGCTATGTCAGCTCGTTCTCCTACCCGCTGCTCAAGCTCGTGAAACGCCTCAATCCCAAGATAAAAACTGCCCTCATCGCCAATGTCGCGACCTCGACCTCGTTCTCGCGGCTCAGGGACATCGACGCGGTAAGCCTCAACTACATTTTCGTCAACAAGAGTGTCGTGAATACCGCGCATCAGAGCGGTAAACGTGTGTTTGTGTGGACCGTCGATGACCGCGATGACATCGAGCAGATGATGACACTCGGCGTGGACAATATCATTACAAACCGTCCCGATACCGCCGCGGAAGCCATTTATTCCAAGAGCGTCGGCAAGACGATACTGAAAATCCTCGAACTGGTGTGCGGATAATATCCGGACATAAAAACAGGGCGTTCACTTCGTGTGAACGCCCTTCTTGCTGCCTTCGTCAAGGTTATCGAGTGCGTATTCGCAGCACTGCACAACGAGCTGATTGAAGGATATATCGTTCTGTGCCGCCAGCTTTTCGAGCTTTTCAATGAGGGCATCGGGCATTCTTATCGTCTTGTTTGAAGCTGAGGGACGCTTTATTTCAAACATTCTATCATTCACTCCTTCGATTTTCTGTAATTTAATTTTACATTATATTGTTTGTGAATAATAGACATAAAATTGCAAGTAATTTTTACTTGCAATTTTTCTTGAAATGTGATATAATAAACTTAACGAAAACAAAGCGTATATTCGTTTTGTAAAAGGAGGTTTTATTATGAATGGTAACACTCAACCCAAAACAAAAAAATTCAAGCCGTTTAAACCTTACTCTTTAAGAAAAGCATTCAAAAAATTCCACTATCCTTTTAAAAAGGTCGAAGTTGAGCCGATAGAGCCTTTCAAAGGAAGTATCGCCGTCGAAGCTGACTGTGCAAGTACTAACCTGACATTTCTCCTCCTGCATGGTCTCTTTATGCTTATATGGTACTGCATTGTTTGGGGAATATACTTCTACTATTTTATAGGCTATTCGATTTACTGGTTTTTCTCCAGTATCATTGCAATGATAAAAAACAGATCGTCAAACGCCGAGACGACCACAGAGACAACCGTCGAATAGTTTTCCCAAAAAAAAAATCCCCCGGAAGCCCTCACCTTCCGGGGGATTTTTTTAATTGACACGTCATTATTTACATGCTAAAATGGATTGTCGGCTTCTTCCGTCAGGAAGGGGGTGCTAAAATGATATACATACTCACATTTATCACTTCTATCACAGCAAAGATAGTTGGTCACTATGTTTGCAAGTGGCTCGATAGAAGGTAAGCCGACTGAGCCCGCCCTGTAAAGGGGAAGTCCCCGGGAGTTCGCACCTCCCGGGGACTTTTGTTTGCTAAAATTGAACATACTCACATTGTTCAACTATATTATATAGCATCATCTGCGTTTTGTCAAGACAGAGAGCGAAAAATTCACACTCAGTACGGCAGCTTGAATTTGCCTGCCCTCCATGTGCCGTCGGACGAAATGACGGCGGAGAAGGTATCGGTCTCGGTATAGGGTGCAGAGCCGTCGAGGTCGGTGCCGTCGTAGTAATTCTCGACCGTAAAGACTATCTCGTCCTCGCTGCGGGACTGTATCGCTGTTATCTTGGACGCGGAATAGAAGATATTTCCGCCTCTTGCCGGGGCAAGCGCATAGACAGCGCCGTCCTTTTCGATATACTCGTCAAGCTCAACAGGGTATCTGTCGCTGAACACCCTGCAATAGTCAGCCTTTACGTCAGCGAGACTGGTGATGCCCGGCGTGGTTATGAGCTTGTAGCTCCAGCCGTACTCGTTGGTGATACAGGTATTCTGGTCGAGGGTATAGGGACAGCCAAAGTGGTAGTTCCAGTTGGTCTCGCAGGCTGAATTGAACAAAGCCTGTCCGGCTGCCATGAGGAGACGGTCGTCCTTACCGGCGATATCGCCCTTGAATACGACTGCACCGTACTCATCGCGTGTGAACTCGCCGCCGCCAAGAGGGTCGATCTCTACCGGCTTATCGGGCTTGGAATTAGTCGTTTCCGCCTCGGACGAAGCCTCGGTCTCAGTCTCACTTGAAGCCTCCGTGCTGCTTTCGGTCTCAGTCGGGGCGAGGGGGTCGGGCTGCCATGAGGTGCTCTCGGTGCTGTCGAAATCGACGGGCTTGAGGGCATTGCTGTCGGAATCGCTCTTGGTCTTTCCGCAGCCGGCAGCAATAGTCATCATAGAAAGTGCGAATAAAAATGCTATGGCTTTTTTCATATCTGTTATCTCCTTTTTTACGGGTAAGTGACATTTTTAGCGGTCGAAGGCGAGGGGGACGTTTGCGTAATTGCCCGGAACTTCACTCGCGAAGGCTGTCAGGACCGCCGCTCTGCGGCGCTTGTCCTGGTCTTGACAGGCTGAGCGAGTGTAGTATAATCAGCAATTGCGAACGTCTCTTTCGATTATAACCGCCGAAAAAGTTTTCCCCTTTTTACTCATCGTTATCGAGAACAAAGTCTATAAGTCCGTCACTGACGTTGACTGCCGAGCATATGACGCGTACCTCGGCGCCGAGAACATAGGAAACTCCGCTGAAACGCTCCGTCAGCGAGACCGGCTCTGAGTAGTCGTACTCGCCCTCCGGCAGTGTCCTTATGTGGACGAGTCCCTCGACCGTATTCGGCAGCTCGGCATAGAAGCCGAACTCTGTAACGCCCGATATCCTCGCGGTGAAGCTCTCGCCGATATGCTGCTTCATGAGCTCCGCCTTGTAGCAGTCCTCGCACTCACGCTCTATCGTTACCGCTCTTATCTCGGCATTTGTCGAACGCTCGGCGGCATTCAGCGCAAAGCCTGCGTACCTCTTGTTCAGCCATTCGTTGCCGTAGCCTGCAAGTATATCCGTGATTATCCGGTGTACCGCAAGGTCAGGGTACCGGCGTATGGGCGAGGTGAAATGCGCGTAGTCCTCCAGCACGAGCCCGAAATGACCGTGCGGCTCATTGGAATACTTTGCCTTTGCCATTGACCGCAGCACAAGGAGGTTCACAGCCTCATACTTGTCCGTCCCTCTTGAGCGCTCGAGTATCTCGGCAGCGTGAACGGGTCTGAACTCCCTGAAATCGGGACAATCCAGTCCGAGTCTGGGCAGTATCTCACGCATGGCTTCGATCTTAGCCTCCGGAGGTGCTTCGTGAATGCGGTAGACGAACGGCACCTTACGCTCGCGGGCAAGCTTTGCGGCAGCCTCGTTCGCGGTCAGCATGAATTCCTCTATCATTCGCTCGGACTTCCCTCTCTCGCGTGGGACCGCCCCGCAGCAAACGCCGTTTTCATCGAGGATAAGCTTTGTTTCAGTGGTATCAATTTCGGGGGAATGCCTCCGCTTTCTTTTTGCGATGAGCTTATCTGCAAGCTCCTCCATAAGCGGCAGAGCCTCCCTTACACCGGCGTATTTTCCCAGTATACCGTCATCTGCGCTGCCGTCAAGGACAGCGTTAATCTCGCTGTAGACGCCCTTGACGCGGGAACGTATAACGCTCTTGCAAAAGCTGTAGCCAAGCATTTCGCCGTATTCGTCGAGCCTTATAAGAGCCGAAAGCGTCAGCCTGTCCTCACCGGGATTGAGTGAACAGATGCCGTTTGATATCTCCTTCGGAAGCATCGGAATGACCTTATCGGCATAGTAGATGCTCGTTCCGCGCAGCAGAGCCTCCTTGTCGAGGGCGCTGTTGCCCTTGATGTAGTGCGAAACGTCCGCGATATGCACTCCGAGGAGGTAGCCCTCCTCCGTTTTTTCGACCGAAACAGCGTCGTCGAGGTCTTTGGATTCCGCACTGTCAATGGTGAATATCACCTTGTCCGTCAGGTCGGTACGGTTGTTGAAGGAATACTCCTGAACTCCGCCCTCGGCTATTTTCCGGGCTTCCTTCAGAGCCTCCGCTGAGAACTCAACAGGTGCGCCGTGGGAGGCTACCACAGCCTCGGCACAGGCAGCCGCGCTCTCAGAGCTTCCGAAAACGGACACTACCTTGACCTTGTGCTCGGCATGGCGTCTTCCGCGGAAAACTATCTCCGCAAGCACCTTGTCGCCGTCCGCAAAGGGAACACTTTCCGCTGCGATTATCGTCATATGGTTCATCGCGGCTGTATCGGGAACGAGATAGGGCGCACCGTCAATGATCTCCGTCCTTCCGGTAAGCTCCTGACTTCCCATTTCGATTATATCGGTTATTTCGCCCTCCGGCTCGCCGCTGCGGGAGGGTATCTGCGAGATCAGCACCCTGTCTCCGGGCATCGCGCCGAGCATATGCTTTCCCGGGAGGAAGTATTCGGTACCGTTATCGTCCTCAGCAAAGCCGAACGTTCTGCTCAGCCTTGTGACAGTTCCCGGAACAAACCCGAGACGGCTGCAAAGCCCCGTTTTCATGCCCTTCCGGACGGTGACAACTCCCTTTGTACGGAGCTCGTCAAATGCCGCAGCAAAGGCTTCCCTGCCGTTTTTCTTGGTCTTGCACTTGGATTCGAGCTGACTGAGCGGCATGGTTTTCTTGTCGAACGCTCCGAGGAGAGCGACTATTTTCTTTTTGTACACGCCGACCGCATCAGCCGGCACTTTCTGTTCCTTTTTCTTTGCTTTTACTGCCAAATCCTTACCTCCTTCCCTTGGTGTTCTAAAGGAAAAAGCCCCATGACTTGTGTCACAGGGCTTTAGCTTACTTGTTGATTATCGGAACAAGATTGATCGCGAGAACGACCAGGAACATGATTATTCCGAGAGTCCTTGTGAGCTTATTGAGTATAGCCTCTTTAGTCCTTCCCTCGTTCTTTCCGTAGAAGGAATCAGAGCTTGCACCGGTAAGTGCAGCGGACATACTGTCCTGCGACTTCTGATCCTGTGAAAGGCAGAGAAGAATAACGAGCGCACATACAACAAGGAGAACTACGCCTCCGATGATCTCAAGAGTAGACATATTCTATTACCTCCGTAAAGCCGGCAAATCACCGTATATTTCTATTAGCCTAAACATTATACCATATTCCGCCGGATATTGCAATAGCGTACCGATAAAAAATCCGGCAGGATTTCGCTATCATTCTTGTTGGATTTACACAATAAGACCGCCCGCATTATTTGCGAGCGGCCTTGTTGATATTACTTACTGTTTTTCTTTGACTTCTGCTGCGGCTTGGGTGCGGGCTTTTTCTCGACCTCTGCACCGATAGCCTCCGCGGCTTCTTCTATGAGCTCGTCGATATCTTCATCGTCATCGTCGTCGTCGTCATCGTCGCCGCCGGAAGCTCCGGAGGAATCAGCACTTACTGCTGCGGCTGCCTTTGATCTCTTGTTTTCGTCAATGATCGCTGTTACGAATGCAATGCCGAAGTAAACGAAGAATATGAGTACCTCATAGATGATAACCTTCTTTATTGAGGCCTTTGCAGCTGCCATAAAGCCGATCTCGCCGGAATTTGTAGCCGGAACAAGTATGCTGTAGGCGTTTGCGAACTCAACGTTCTTGAAGTATTCATCAGATGTGTCCTTGATCTTTACAACGAGGTCGTTGACCTTATTGTTGATAGAATCGAGTCTTGCATCGAGGTCCTTGATCTGAGCCTCGGTGGTGGTATTATTGCTCTTTCCGAGGGCTTCCTTTCTCTGGGCGTACTTCTTTATCTTCTGCTTTGTCTCTGCGATATCTTCTGCAAGTCTTACCTCCTGGTCAACGAGCTTGTCGTATTCCTCGGAAGTCTTGGATATCTCCGTGCCAACGCCGTCGGCATTCTGCATAACAAGGAGCTTGTCCTTCTGGTAGTTGTTCTTGGCCTCCTGAACAGCCTTGTAGCTTTCCTCGTCTCTTTCCTTCTGACGGGTGAGCTCGTCTATGGTGTACTGGTAGTAGTCAAGAGCAGCCTGCTTGTCCTTGGTGATGTTGTTAACGTTCACAAGGGACTCAGCCTTGTCGAGGTCGAGTGCTCTTACGGTGATTACCGATTCATAAAGGTCCTCGAAGGTATATCCTGTGGAAGAACGGAAACGTGTGAGGTCCTCTCTTGAGAGGTCCTTGAGGTATGTAGCGAGGGTATTGAGAGTGCTTCTGAAAAGGTCGATAGCCTCGGGGTAGTCGTAGGACTTGTAGTCGAGGGTGGATACCGCTGCACCGAGAGACTGGTTGTAGCCATACTGACGGTAGAAGTAATCGCGGTACTTGTCGAGCATCATGTTGAATACATCAACTGCATCTTCCTTGCTGAGACCCGTGTTCGCATAATTGAACTTTATCTTGTACTGTGTCGGGTAGTAAGATGTATCAAGAATAGCCTGAACAGGAGCAACATTGCCGTTGGTGGACTGAGCCTTTACGCTGTGATAGAGTGTAAGACGGTCAACTGCATCAGCAGGGATAACGCCTGAGATAGAGATGTTCTGTCTGATAGGCTCGATCTTGGTATCGCTGAGCTCAAGCTCTGCGACCGCAGCGGAAATTACCTCCGGATTTTTCAGGGTATTGACATCGAAGGACTTGCCGTTGGGGTCGAGACCCTTTTCGATACCGCTGTAGCTGAAGCTTACGAGAGCGGTAAGCGGCGGCTTGCTCTTCATGACCTTTGCTGCCTTTATGCTGACAACAGCAGCGCCTAACATTGCCGCTATGATAACCCACGGCAGGAAATATTTCTTGAGCTTTTTGAATATGCCGGAAAGTGAGATAACTACCTCGTCCTTTTCGTCATGATCATTCTTTATCGTAACATTAAGATTACGTTCATTGCTTTTAGACATTTTTACCTCCATATTCCTTCATTGTATCTTTTTCCGTGCGGATAAAGTCCGCCAATTAAACATTATATCACTTTGGAAATGTGCCGTCAACAGTTTTCGCCAAATTATCATTATTTTCCTGCTTTTAGCCAAAATCAGGCGTTATGCCCGACTGTACGTTAACCAAAATGCACCATTCCGCCATTATCACGCAATGAAGCTTATTTCCAGCAGGTCAGCCATGCCGCCGGAGCATCTCAGATACAACGGATATACTCCGTCCGGAAGGCTTATCTCCGCCGAAACCTCGGTCCAATCGCCGGAAGCCGGAACGTCTATCCTGCACAGCAGCTCACCCTCGGGCGAAGTGCTGACCGCAAAGCTTGCGCCCTCACCGCGGACTTTCAGCAATATGCCGCGTAATCCCTCAAACCGGAAATACTTGTAGCCGATGAGCGTACCCTCGCCTATCTCGCCGATAAAACGCTCCTCTCCGTCATTTGTGACGTTCGGGAAGCTGTCCTTGAATATCCTGTTCGAGCCGTGCGGCATATGACCGTTCGTGATGTTGCAGGCGATCACCGCCGGGTAAGTACCCTCGCCCCTGAGAGGTCCGCCGTTGAGACCGCAGGAGGTCATCTCGGCCTGCTTTATGGTGCCGTCGGGAGCTATGGTTATCGGCTCGGCACACGCCTGACGGCTGTAGTCCGACTTGTGCGTGAGCCTGTGGTAGAAGACGTACCACTGACCGTTTATCTCGATGATGCTGCCGTGGGTAGTACCGGTCATGTTCATCTTGGTCTGCTGTGTTACGCCGTTCACGCCGACGTCACCGTTGGAAACGATCGTCCCCATGAATTTAAAGCCACGGTCGGGAAAGCCGCTGACCGCATAGCAGAGCTCGTGGTTGAGCTGCGAGGAGTAGATGAAGTAATACTTCTCCCTGACCTTTCGCATGGAGCTAGCCTCAAAGAATTCATGTCCGCCGAAGTCCACTCCGTAGGGGATAACGTGGCGCGGCTCGCCCTTGACCGTGAGCATATCGTCCTCCAGCTCAACAACAGCAGGACCGTTGACATTATCGGGAGTTGAAAGTATCTCCTCCCGCGGCTTGTCGTAGCGCTTCATGACGTCAGCCATTTTAGCCTCGTCAGCAGTAAGAACATCGTTCGTCTCGCCCTGATACTGAGTGCCGTAGTAGATGAAAATGCGTCCGCCGTCGTTGAAGGCGCAGGGGTCAAAACAGACGTACTTCTTCACGGGAGAGCCGTCCGGATATCTCACATAGCCGAGGTATTCGTACTTTCCGGCAGGCTCGTCACAGACCGCGACGCTTATGGGTCCAAAGTAGCCTCCGAAACCGAATTCTCCGGACATACAGTAGTAGAGGTAGTATTTTCCGTCATTGCCCTGAACAACGTCCGGTGCGTACATATAGGGACGCTCGCCGAAGTCTGGGTCCTGCTCCGCGCGGTAGATCACGCCCTCGCAGCGCCAGTCGGAGAGGTCGTCCACGGGGGCTGAATAGACTGTATAATCGCCCATGCAGAAAGTCCAGCCGCCCTCGTTGTCATGTGAGCCGTAGAGGTAGACCCTGTCACCGAAGATGTGGGGCTCGCCGTCAGGGATATAAGCATCGAGAGGGAGAAAGGGGTTATAGACCTGTTTTTTCATAATTGTATCCTCAAATTAAAATAATGGGATTCTCAAGGGAATATGCCTATATTTCGTCCGGACTAAGTCCGGAGGCAAGCTTGTTCGGAAAGCCTGCAAGGGGAGGCTCTCTCTTGCAGAGCCTCCCCTCTTGCAGAGCGCTTTGCGGAATGCGGGGCTTTGCCCCACACCCCACCAGAGGCGCCGCCTCTGACCTTACCGGTACGTCCCCTCTGTCCTTCGGACATCTCCCCCACACTGTGGGGAGTCACTCCGCTAAAGGGACGACGTCCCTTTAGAATCCCATTCATGTGCAGTTTATGCTTATGCGGTGTGTCCGTTCGCCTTTATTACGTCAACTACCTGATCGACGTACTTGCGGCAGATATCCTCGTTCTCAGCCTCGACCATCACTCTTACGACCGGCTCTGTACCGCTCTCACGGACGAGTATGCGTCCGGTAGTGCCGAGCGCTTCGGTAACGGTCTTCACTGCCGCCTGAACATCAGGGTCGTTCTGTGCCGCGGTCTTATCCTTTACACGGACGTTCTCCAAAACCTGCGGATATACCACGAACGGTGCCGCAAGCTCGCTGAGAGGCTTCTCCTTGGACATTATCACCTGCATTATTTTAAGGCTGGTGAGTATGCCGTCACCTGTTGAAGCGTACTTCGAGAAGATGATGTGTCCGGACTGCTCGCCGCCGAGACAGCAGCCGTGCTCCTTCATGTATTCATAGACGTACTTGTCGCCGACCTTGGTCTTTGCGTAGTCCACGCCTATCTCGTCGAAAGCCTTGAAAAGCCCGAAATTCGACATGACTGTCGCAACGACCGTGTTGTTGACGAGCTTTCCGCGTTCCTTCATGTATCTTCCGTAGATGTAGAGGATATGGTCGCCCGTGATGACATTGCCCTTTTCGTCAACACAGAGGCATCTGTCGGCATCGCCGTCATAGGCGAAGCCTGCATCGAGACCGTTCTCCACAACGTACTTCTGCAAGCCCTCGATATGGGTCGAGCCTGCGTTGTTGTTGATGTTTATGCCCGTAGGCTCAGCGTTGATAACGTGGGTCTCGGCACCGAGAGCGTCAAATACAGCCTTTGCGATGTTCCACGCTGCGCCGTTTGCACAGTCGAGACCTATCTTCTTGCCGCGGAAGGAGTACATTCCGAGTGAGATGAGGTAGCCGATATAGCGGTTCCTTCCCGAAACATAGTCAACGGTCCTGCCTATCTTCTCGTCCTTTGCGTAGGGGAGCTCAGACCACGCCTGACCGAAGGCGTTGAGCTTGCCATCGAGGTAGTCCTCGATGAGCTCGATGACGGACTCCTCCATTTTCTCGCCCTGACTGTTGATGAGCTTGATGCCGTTGTCGTAGTAGGGGTTGTGGCTCGCGGATATCATGATACCGCAGTCGAATGCGTCCACGCGGCTGATGTAAGCCACGGAGGGAGTTGTTGTAACGTGGAGCAGATATGCGTCAGCTCCGGAGGCAGTGAGACCTCCTACAAGCGAATACTCGAACATATAGCTCGAACGGCGGGTGTCCTTGCCTATGATTATACGCGGTGCGGAATCATCTCCGGCGCGTCTTTTTACTTCTCCGAAATACCAGCCGAGAAATCTTCCCACTCTGAAAGCGTGGTCGGCTGTAAGGTTCTCATTTGCGGTCCCTCTGAAACCGTCTGTACCAAAATATCTGCCCATAGTTATCTCCTTATAATGAAATTTCCTGTCCATAGAGCGCCGCAAGCGCCTATACATTAACATTATATCACTGTTGACCGCCAAAGTCAACCGGAAATATGGCTTAAAATCAGAAAGAAGCAGGGGACGCATTCCGTGCGTCCACGCTAAGCACTGTGCACTCTGAACTAACAACCAAAAAGGCGGACATTACGTCCGCCTTTGCTATTTCTCCGGTACTATGCAGACAGCCTGCTTTCCCATATCGTTATATCTTTCCGTTATTCTGCCGCGGTCATAGAAGGTGCTGCCGTAAAGCGGATCGGACACATAAATGAGGCTGTTGTCCTCGTCGTAGCCCGTCAGCACCACGCAGTGCTCATACGCCTTCCACTGCACCTCCTCGCCTTCGGGAGTTTTCCACACTGCCGTAGGCTCTGTTTCGTGGAGGTCATTTCTCGTCACCCATATCAGCACAGGCGTTTCCTCGTCGATGTAGTCCGTGAGGAGCTTATCGAAGCCTGTACCGGTTATATCCGTGACCTCGGCATCGAAGCCTCTGCTCTCAATGTAAGCGCTTGCCGCTTCCGCTATACACGGCGCATAGCAGCCGTAAGAGTCCGGCTTTTCCGGGTCGCCGGCAAAGACCCTGCGGAAATCCGCCCCGTACTGCTCGCCGTCCTCATAGTAGAAGTCCATTTTCGGCAGGTAGTACCTTGCGATATCGAGCTTGTCCGCTGTACAGCCAAGATAATTGAGCACCATTGTCAGCGATACGCACTCGCAGCCCGTCGGGAGCTCCGGATTTTGCAGGATATTCTCAACATCGAGCAGCTTTGAGCCTTCCTTTCGCCCTGATGTAACGGCAGGCTCCGAGGAAAGCTGCTTCATTCCGCTGGTGAACTCGGCTTCCCCGGCATTATTCTTCTTCTGGCATTCCGCTTCCGGCTGAGCCGTTTCTTCGACCCTCGCACAGCCGGTAACTGCCATGCACAGCAGCAGTGCTGCCGCTGTGAACGCTCTTTTCATATATTAATTCTCCTTTGTTCCTTGTCATCATAGTATTATTTTGTCAATAGCAGTATGCAGGTCGTTATCGTACACATCAATGCACTTTTCCGAGATCCGTTCGCTCTCTCCGCCGACGCTGATATTGCTGCTGTCGATGAGCTCATCGACCTTTATAAAGCCGGTACAGCCGTTTATGCCCCTGACCGCCATTACCTCCGGAAGCGTTTCGGTGCCCGAGCTTTCTATCTCCTCGCTGGTAAGGTCCCTGACCTTCTCCGCCTTGCTGTCAAAGGCTATGTTCCGCATCAGCATGGTCTGAACGCAGTCGCCGTTAAAGTCATAAGCGAGGTATTTCAGGAGAACTCCGGTCTCCATGTCGATACAGAACATGAACTCCGTAATGCCAAACTCCTTAGCTGTATCATAGTTCATATTGCCCTTTATCACGAAGCAATCCCTGCCGATATAATGCTCATCGGAATATACCGTCAGATACTTTGCCGCGTCGAGCATCGGGAGCACCGTTGAAGCCGGTGAGAGCGCACACGCTGCCCCGGGTGAATTGGAATAATCAACGGTATCCATACGGTTCAGATCCCTTACTGCCGGTTTTCCGGAATTTCCCAGATAGGTAAGTCTTCCGCTGCCGGAATAGTTGTCTACGCCCTCGATCGTGGCATAGGTCACGCTCTTTTCATATTCCTGAACTACCCTCAAACCGCCGCTGTACCCTATATTCAGGTACAAGGACTGTGTATAGGAATGCGTATTTTCAAGGTCGCAGGCAAATTTTACTATCCGCGCTGAAAATAATCCCTCGCGGCAGTCAACGAGCTCTCCCGATACGCGGTCGTAGTTCTTTTGGCTGTATCTGAGAAGATAGTATATATCGCTCTTGCTGAGACGCTTTCCCGAGCTGTTCTCATAGACGATCTCCGTATCGGCAGAAGTCGGTACCTCCGTGCCCGGGACCGTGACATCAGTGACGTTTGCATTGTGACGGTCCGCGAGGCTGCTGACGGAACCTCCCTTTGGTGCTAAGTTCAGTGCGGCTATAGTCGCAGCCGGTATGAGTATGAGAGCCGCAGCGGTCGCTGCCATTCCGAAGCTTCTCCTGTGCTTGACGCTTATCCTCCTTCTCTTGCCGCTTTCCGCCTTATCCACGCTGCTGATGAGCTCATCGCGGCGGCGGAGGTAGTTTACGGAGAAAACATGATCTTCGTCCGAGCTGAAGGCTTCTTCTGTGATCTTATCCCAGTCAGGTCTCATCATAGTGATCTCCTTTCGTTTTGTTCAGGCTTGCCTTTGCACGTTCAAATCTTTTTCGTGCCGCCGCTTCATTCAGCGACATCTCCGAGGCGACTTCCTTCCACGACAATCCCTTTATACATCTGAGGTCGATTATCCTCCGGTCGGTATCACTGATACCGCTCAGAAGCTCCCCGGAGGTTTTTATGGCGGTGTCCGGGGCAGCTATGGAAAGCGTTCTCTCGTCGATAGGCTGTTCGTATTCGCATCTGCGTCTGTTTTTGCGGTAAATGGTAATAGAAGTGCTCTTAACGGTCTTGACTATGTAAGCCTTCGTCTTAGGACTATCCGGCTCGCCGAGCTTTTTAAGCTTGCCTATGATACGCACGAATGCGTCATGCACTGCGTCCTCCGCGAGTGCGCTGTCGTGCAGCACCGCGAACGCTATACGGTACATCGGCTGCTCATAAAGCTCGTAAAGCTTCATCAGCTTGTTATGATCGCTAAGTTCCATTTCATCACCGCCCTTGAGATCTCAAACAATATAACGCTCCGGAAAGGCGTTTTGTGACATCTCTGAAAAAAAATTTTTGAACAAAGGGAATTATACTCTGATTATAGCGCAATACCGGGGAATTGTCAATTGACAGCCCTTTCCCGTTCCGTGCCGTTTTATCCAGCGGGCAGATAATATCCGTCCCTACGCCACTTTGTAAGTACACACTAACACAGAAGGGGTTAATTCCGGGTAACATATCGCTTATTCTACCGTTTTATGAGGTATAATGTAATATATACCAATGTAATAGGAGTGGATCGCATCAAAACAGTTGAGATTTTTTCTGACGGTGCTTGCAGCGGAAATCCCGGTCCCGGCGGCTACGGCGTCATACTCCGCTTCGGAAGCGTTCAGAAGGAGCTCTCCGGCGGTGAAAAGGCTACCACCAACAACCGCATGGAGCTCATGGGCGTTATCACCGGTCTTTCCGCACTCAAAGAGCCCTGCAAGGTGATACTTACCACCGACAGCAAATACGTCGTGGACAGCGTAACAAAGGGCTGGGTCTACGGCTGGAAAAAAAAGGGCTGGATAAAATCAGACAAAAAGCCTGCCCTCAATGTTGACCTCTGGGAGAAGCTCCTCCCGCTGCTCGAAAAGCATGAGGTCACCTTCAACTGGGTGAAGGGCCATGCCGGTCACCCCGAAAATGAGCGCTGCGATCAGCTTGCCGTTGAACAGCGCGATATCTATGCAAAGTCCTAAGGAGGCTGTAATATTGGAAAAACGTTTCATATACGCGGATAATGCCGCTACAACTCAGGTCTCGGAGGAAGTCCTCAGCGCTATGCTTCCCTACTTCCGCACCGCCTACGGCAATGCTTCGAGCATCTACAAGCTCGGCAGAGACGCTCAGCGTGACGTTGAAGCCGCCCGCGAAAAGGTCGCTGCCGCCCTCGGCGCAAAGCCCTCGGAGATATTCTTCACAAGCTGCGGCTCTGAGTCCGATAACTGGGCGATAAAGGGTACTGCCGAGGCTATGGCGAAAAGAGGAAAGAAGCACATCATCACTTCCGTTTTCGAGCACCATGCCGTTCTCCACACCTGCGAATACCTCGAAAAGCACGGCTATGAGGTGACCTACGTTCCCGTAAACGACAAGGGTCTCATCGACCCGGAGGATATCCGCAAGGCTATCCGCGAGGACACTGCCCTCGTTACCATTATGTTCGCCAACAACGAGATAGGCACTATCCAGCCTATCGCTGAGATAGCTGCTATCTGCCGCGAAAACAAGGTCCTCTTCCACACCGACGCTGTTCAGGCTGTCGGTCACGTCGATATCGACGTAAACGCTATGGGAATTGATATGCTTTCCCTTTCCGGTCACAAGATACACGCTCAGAAGGGCATCGGCGCACTCTATATCCGCCGCGGCATAAACCTCCCCAACCTCATTCACGGCGGCGGTCAGGAACGCGGCAAACGTGCCGGCACTGAGAACGTTCCGGCAATAGTCGGTCTCGGCGTCGCTATCGAGGCTGCTACACGCAATATCGCTGAGAAAAATGCCGCTATCGTTCCCCGCAGGAACCGCCTCATCGACGGCATTCTCAAAATTCCGCGCACCCGTCTCAACGGCGACAGGGACAAGCGTCTTCCCGGAAACCTCAATATCTCTATCGAGGGCATCGAGGGCGAATCGCTCCTCCTCATGCTCGATATGAACGGCATCTGTGCTTCGTCCGGCTCTGCCTGCACCTCCGGCTCGCTCGACCCCTCCCACGTTCTGCTCTCTATCGGTCTGAAGCACGAGATAGCTCACGGCTCTCTCAGGCTCTCCATTGAGGACGACGTTACCGACGAGGACGTTGACTATATCCTCGAAGTGCTCCCCGGCATCGTTGAACGCCTCCGCTCAATGTCCCCCGTATGGGAAAAGATCATGAAGGGCGAGGATTATCAGTAATGGGACTTCTGGACAAGCTTTTCGGCAAAAAAGAGGACTCCATGACCGATGACGAAAAGGAACTCCGCGAGTATGAGGAAAACGTCTACCGCGCTGAATCCGGAGTTACCGAGGGCTGCCATGCCGAATTCATCATAACCGGCGCTTCACTGACTGCAAACGGTAAGACCCTGCTGGAAGGCTCCGTCACCGAGGGTACATTCCGTACAGGCGATGAGGTGAGAATAGTCCTCCGCAGCGGTCAGGAGGTTCGTTCAGCTATTACAGCGATATCAGTTTCGCTGAGACCCTGCGATACCGCAACCGAGGGTCAGAATGCCGAGCTGTGGATAGATTTCCTCAACACTAAGCTCATCAAGCGGAACGACATAGTCAAGAAAATAATCCCCGAGGAAGCCGCTGAAAAGGTTCAGGGCTGACCTCTCACATTGATAAAGGAGAAATATTATGTTATACAGTGAAAAGGTACTCGACCACTTCTCAAATCCCCGCAACGTCGGCGAAATAGAGGACGCTGACGGTATCGGCGAGGTCGGAAATGCAAAGTGCGGCGACATCATGAAGATGTACCTCAAGATAGACAAGGGCATCATCAGCGACGTCAAGTTCAAGACCTACGGCTGCGGCGCTGCCGTTGCGACCTCCTCTATGGCGACCGAGCTTATCAAGGGCAAGCCCGTCGAGGACGCCCTCAAGCTCACCAATCAGGCAGTCGTTGAGGCTCTCGACGGTCTCCCGCAGGTTAAGATACACTGCTCTGTCCTCGCTGAACAGGCTATAAAGTCGGCTCTTTCGGATTACTATACCCGTCAGGGAATAGACCCCCTCCCCATCGTCGGCGAGATCAAAGAACCGGAAGAATAATTAAGGTGCGGTTTATCCGTGGTACTCACAGGGCAGTATTACGGGAATTATTGAAGGAAGCCCTTTTGATGAAGGTGCTTTCCAGCTCTATTCAGAGCCTTGTTTTAGTTTTTTCATAACGGTACAAAATTAGCGCTGCTTAAAAAGCAGCGCTTTTTTATCGAACCCTTGTACCGTCACAAAAACCATAATAAAGTCTTTGGAAAGGTTTCCTCCGGTATATCCTGAAAACTTCCCTATTATACCACAGATAAACCGTTCCTGTATTATTCTTTCAGGCTGTAATCGTAAAGGGAGATCAGGACGATGCTTTTACTGTCGATATCGACGTCGATATCATGTGAGGCAAGAAGCTCGTCCCCAATTCTGAGGCTGATATCAGCTATGGTCTCATCGGTCTTATAAGCAGACGATCTCATCTTTTCGTCGAGTGCAGTCTTATAAGCGACCAGCTCGTCACGCGGTGCATAGTATGGGTAAGGCAGCCTGATAAACTCAATGGTGCTCTTGCCCTCCTCGACCTGTTCCTTCAGATACCTGAAACGCATAACATCTGTATACTTGTTCCAAGCACACATATAGGCGGTGGAAAAGGCTATATATCCGACTATTGCGGTTGACGCAAGCCGAACTGCGTAACGGCTGTCAAAGCGGTGTTTCTCCGCAGCTCCGCACGAAAGCTCACCTGCCGCAAGTGCCCAGAACACAAAATCTGTGAAGAAGCAGCGCTCGGTAACAGGATTTGCGACCGCAAAAGGTGCGGAAAGAATAGCCGTGCTGACTATGCAGAGGCAGAAACGTGTGAACTGCTGTCTGCTGCACAGCACCCGGCCAAGATAGAGAAGCGCAAGGATATAGATAAATGTGAATGCGGTCTCGATAGCCCTGATAGTGAGTGAAATATTCCACACAGCAAATCCGCCGATCACATTGGTGAAAAACGAATAGCCGGTGTAGAGAATACATACAACAAGCGAGGGTATCGTATATTTCGGAGGCTCTCCGCGCTCGTCGCCGAACTTGTCTGAGTACATTATGAGGAAGCTCACGCTGATGACAACGTGTATTATCCAGAACGGTACGCAATAAAAGGCAAGGACGTCCTCATAGATCTGATGTGAAATATCGCTGAAAGTGAACTCGACCTTACGGAAGCCGATATCGTCCGAACTTCCCCCGAACAGCGAAGAATAGGTGTGATTGGAGAACATTACGGCTGAACCGGCGGCTGCTCCCACAAGGTAAAGGATATTCCCGAGACCGATCTTTTTATAGACCTTCCTCGAATAAATAATTACGAAAATTCCCAGCAAAAGGCTGTATATCGTGACATTCTCAACGCAAAGTGCCCCGAGGAAGCCTATGAACAGCGGTATGACGTTCACGAAGCCTTTGCGGTCAGGTGATTTTCCGTGAAACAACGGCTTGCAGTATAGAAGGTACGACAGAAGAAATACCGCGGATATGACGTAATTTGTTACGCCCGATATCCAGTTGATGGTCTGAGTGAACATACTCGGCGGAACGGTCAGTATCGCAAGCGCTGATATCGCTGCCGCCCAGCCGGGAACGCCCTTTTCTGTATCTATGACCCGCAGAAGAAGCTGGTGAAGCAGAAAAACAAACACGAATGCAACCGCAGTTCTGAGCAAAAAGCTGCGGACAGCGTAAAATGTTATAAAATTCGTCAGGTATCTGCCGTTCACAGAGGTCTTCCCGAAAACGTCGTTCTTCGATTCTTCAAGCGTCCATATGATATCATCTCCGCCGAGGATATTGCAGAAGGCAAGGATCGCGCTGTACAGCGCAAAAATTATGGTTATTGCAAGAGAAGTCCTGTTTTTTATGTACCTTTTCATACAAACAGCCTCCGTTTCTCGTATATAGCAAAAAATCCCCTTCAATAAATGAAGGGGATATATTGTGCCGGCATTGAAATAGTTTCCCGGGCCGTCGCCAGCCAAGTATCGTCTTCGCGGCAGAGCTTAACTTCCGTGTTCGGAATGGGAACGGGT
>CACYSQ010000022.1 GCA_902777125.1 Ruminococcus flavefaciens | reverse complement strand
AGAGAGCTCGGCGCTGAGGGTATCGGTCTCTGCCGTACAGAGCACATGTTCTTCGAGGCTGACAGAATCGCTGCTTTCCGTGAGATGATCTGCTCCGATACAGTTGAGGGTCGTGAGGCTGCTCTCGCTAAGATCGAGCCCATGCAGCAGGGTGATTTCGAGGCTCTCTATGAGGCTCTCGAGGGTTGTCCTGTTACTATCCGTTTCCTCGATCCTCCTCTCCACGAATTCGTTCCTACAGAAGAGACTGACATCAAGCTTCTCGCTGATTCACAGGGCAAGTCCGTTGAGGATATCAAGAATATCATCGCTTCTCTCCATGAGTTCAACCCCATGATGGGTCACCGTGGATGCCGTCTTGCTGTAACATACCCCGAGATCGCTGCTATGCAGACTAAGGCTGTTATCAAGGCTGCTATCAATGTTAAGAAGAAGCACCCCGACTGGAACGTTAAGCCTGAGATCATGATCCCGCTCGTTGGCGATGTTAAGGAGCTCAAGTACGTTAAGAAGGTAGTCGTTGATACCGCTGACGCTGTTATCAAGGAAGCTGGCGCTGACCTCAAGTACGAGGTTGGTACTATGATCGAGATCCCGAGAGCTGCTCTCACTGCTGACGAGATCGCTAAGAACGCTGACTTCTTCTGCTTCGGTACTAACGACCTCACTCAGATGACCTACGGCTTCTCTCGTGACGACGCTGGTAAGTTCCTCGGTGCATACTATGACAAGAAGATCTTCGAGAACGATCCTTTCGCTAAGCTCGACCAGGCTGGCGTAGGCAAGCTCATGGAAATGGCTATCAAGCTCGGTAAGCCCGCAAATCCGAAGCTCCACTGCGGTATATGCGGCGAGCACGGCGGCGATCCGACATCTGTTGAGTTCTGTCACAAGATCGGTCTTGACTACGTTTCTTGCTCACCTTTCCGCGTTCCGATCGCTCGTCTGGCTGCTGCTCAGGCTGCTATCGCTGACAAGAAGTGATTTGTTAGTGAAAAGGTAACACAATAATCAAAATCAGAAGTCCTCACAGTTTCGGCTGTGAGGACTTTTTTCTTCACCAAATTGACTTTTCAAATTTGTTATGCTATTATTACTCTTGAAGCAATAGCTTTTCTGCTGAGGGAGGGATTGTTATGAAAACTTATCGCTATAAAGGATATAAAATCAGCGTGAGCCTGATACAGGCTGTTTATGATGAACCAGTTAAGATAGATGGTTATGATAAAACTCTTCAATTGGAAGAACTCGATTTCTGTAAACTAATCGAAATCAGAGTCGATTTATATGGTGATATTAAGCGGATTCTTTTAGTTGCTTCGTATCATACCCCGGTTGACTCGTTTGTTGCAATGCACGACGATGGTTTGTTTTTAATGCTAAATGATGTGTTATGCATATTTGATCCTGTAACCCTTGAAATTACGCACAAAACAACAATTTCTCCTCTCGGAACGATGTTTGAAGTTCACCAGTTCGGAAAAGATTATATCTTATACGGAGAAATTGAGATCTACAGGATATCTGAAAATCTCAATGAGAAATGGTCGTTTTCAGGAGCAGATATATTTGTTAGGTGCGGTAGTAGTTTACCGGCATTTGAAATGAAAGATGATAGGATATGTCTTTATGACTGGTTAGATAACTATTACGAGATTGATTATGACGGTAACGTCATAACAGATATACTAAAAGATTACCTATAACGAAATGGTCCTCACAGTTTCGGCTGTGAGGACTTTTTTGCACTAATGCAGAAAACAGACTTCACTTGTTTATCACAAATTGTAAGTTAAGATTCCACATTTCAGAATGATAATTCCACTTACGTTCCATTTTATCTTCAAATACCTGCGGTATAATACAATCATAGAAACAAACACATCTCTCAACGAAAGGAAGTATCATTATGAAAAAAACATATATAACCTCAGCTTTTTTAATGGCAGCAATGGCAGTTTACATGACGGGCTGCGGAAATAACAGTTCAGTATCCGAAAACACATCGACAGGCACAAGTGCAAAGACCGCTGTATCAGACAGTGCTGAAACTGGTGAGAAGACAGCAAAGGCTGATAAAACCGTTTCCGGAAGCAGCGATCCCGTAGAGGTAAAGCAGCTTTCAAACACCTCTCAGGAAACAATATTTACAAAGCGTGACCTTGAGCAGACCGCAGATACAAGTGAAGCTCAGAAGATAACAGTTGCCGACAACAAGACCATTGACATAACCGATGCGGGCGTGTATACTATAAGCGGCAGCGCTGAAAACTGTACTATCAGGATAAACGCAGACGATTCCGCAAAGGTACAGCTTGTGCTTGACGGCGTAAGCATAACCAATGATGATTTCCCTGCAATATATGTACTTTCGGCAGACAAGGTATTCATAACCACTACTGACACTGAGAATACTCTCACAGTCAGCGGACAGTTCACATCTGACGGCGAGAACAATACAGACGCAGTTATCTATTCTAAGGATGACCTTGTTCTCAACGGCACTGGCACTCTCAATGTTACCTCTTATTACGGTAACGGTATCACTTGCAAGGACGATATGAAGATAACAGGTGGCACATACAATAACAAGTCCGCTCTGGACGCATTTGAGGCTAACGACACTATCTCAGTCTGCGACGGAACCTTCAATATCACCACAAACAAGGACGGTTTCCACTGCGAGAATGACGAAGCAGAAGGCAGCATCACGATCTCAGGCGGTACGTTCACTATCAACGGAGCAAGCGACGGAATACAGGCTTGTGCGGTTCTTCAGGTAGACGGCGGCGACTTCGATATCACAGCCTCAGAGGGACTTGAAGCTACATACATAGTTATCAACGACGGCAATATCACTATAAACGCAAGCGATGACGGTATCAACGCTTCAACAAGCACCAGCGCTTACGAAACAGCGATCGTTTTCAACGGCGGAAACGTAAATGTTTCCATGGGACAGGGCGATACAGACGCAATAGACTCAAACGGCTCGATATATGTGAACGGCGGAACTATTAACATCACAGCACAGATGTCCTCATTTGACTACGACAGAACTGCCGAATTCAACGGCGGTACAATCATAGTCAACGGTCAGGAAGTCTCAGAGATACCGCAGAGCATGATGGGCGGCGGCATGAGAGGCGGAATGAATGACGGTATGAACGGCGGCTTCGGCGGAGGACGCGGCGGCAGATTCTGATAGCGTGAGGTGATAATATGATCAGCACTGTTCAGACTCAGAAAATGTTCTTCGCAATGGGTACAGTCAACACCATAACTGTATTCGATGAAGCAGATGAAGCCCTGTCAGCAGCAAAGGAACGGGTAAAAGATCTTGACCGCAAGCTGTCTGCATATTCCCATGACAGCGAGATATACTCAATAAACAGCCATGCAGGCATAGCTCCTGTGGCTGTTTCAATGGATACGTTCAGGCTCATAAAGCATTCCGTAATGTATTCAAGAATAACGGACGGGCTGTTCGATATAACATCGAGACCGCTGTCACAGCTATGGAAAAATGCGGTGAAATGCGGACAGCTCCCCGATGAAAGAACAATTGATGAAGCGAGAAAGCCTGTAAACTACAGGGACATTATCCTCGATTACCAAAAACGCACAGTAATGCTGAAAAACAAGGGTCAGCAGATCGACCTCGGCGCTATCGCAAAGGGATATGCCGCAGATGAAGTCAGGAATATACTTCACACCTACGGCATAGAAAATGCCCTCATCAATTTCGGCGGAACTGTTATCAATATGGGACAGCAGCGGAATATCGGCATACAGAAGCCGTTTGCTCCCAACGGACAATCCGCTTCTTCAATTAAAATAGGGAACGGAAAAGCTGTTGTTTCATCTGGACTTTACGAGCAGTTCTGCATCATAAACGGCAGGTTTATACACCACATAGCCGATATACGGACGGGCAAGCCCTCAGATTCGGGACTGCTCGGTGTAACACTTGTGGGAGATTACGCCGAAGAGCTCGATGCACTTGCGACTGCCGCTTTCATAATGGGTGCAGAGAAGAGCATTGGGCTTCTGAAACAGCGCAATATCGAGGCAATGTTCATCACAGATGACAAAAAGCTCTACGTCACTGAAAACCTCAGAGATATGATAAGGAAGTGATGTTATGAAAAAAATATCACCAACACAGATAGTCAGGACGGTCATTCAGCTGATAGCCTTTGTGACCGTACCTGCCCTGTTTATCACCGTATTCTCGTCAACAGGCGGAATTATGACCTCAATTGCAGGCGGCAGCTTCGTACTTTCAGAGAATATCGGCAGGATAATACTGATACTCGGAGTATTTCTCATAACACTTGTCTGGGGAAGATTTTTCTGCGGATTCATCTGCTCATTCGGTGCAATGCAGGACTTGCTGAATTCTATCGGGAAGCTGATACCATTCAAGATAAAAGTCCCCGAAAAGGCTGATAAATGGCTCAAGCTCCTGAAATATGCTCTTCTTGCATTTGTCGCAGTCGGAGTATGGGGCTTCTCCGTCACAGGAGATACAGTATGGAGCCCGTGGACGGTTTTCGGTGTATACAGCTCATTCAGCGGCTGGAGCAGCCTGAAATATTTCCTCACTCTCGGCGGAGTTTTCCTGCTTCTCATCATCATAGGCTCGATGTTCATTGAACGTTTCTTTTGCCGGTATCTCTGTCCGCTCGGAGCATTATTCTCACTGGTATCACGTTTCAGGATATACAGCCTGAAACGCAAGCCTGATAAGTGCGGAAACTGCAAGCTCTGCACATCAAAGTGCTCAATGGGCATACCTCTTTACAAGTACGAAAAAGTTAGGTCAGGCGAATGTATAAACTGCATGAAGTGTACTTCGGTCTGTCCGAATGAGAATATCGCAGCTGATACTCTGCCGGCTATTTCGGGCGTTGTTGCTGTAACAGCGATCGCCGGTCTTTATTACGCGGGCGTGATAAACACTGTCCCCGACGAAAAGGAAAACGAACCGATAAGCATTGAAGATATCACAGCGTCCGGAACATATTCAGACGGCGTGTTCAAGGGCAGCGGTGAAGGCTTCCGCGGCGATATTGACGTAACCGTGACAGTAGAAAACGGTATAATTTCCGATATAAGTATTGAGTCATACAAGGACGACAGGGAGTTCTTACAGAAGGCCAAAAACGGCGTGATATCCGCGATAATCAGTTCTCAGAGCACAGATGTTGACGCAGTGAGCGGTGCGACATTCAGCAGCAACGGCATAAAGGAAGCTGTTGCTGACGCTCTCGGGATCGAGTTCACAAATCCCAACAGCACTCAGCAGAGAGGTCACGGCGGCAGACATTCCCATTAAAACAATGGCGCTCTTTACAAAAGGGCGCCTTTCGTGTATAATATTTACAATAATAACTGCGGAGGTGTACCATGCCGAAGATACTTATAGTTGATGACGAGCCGAATATAGTCACCCTCATAAGCCGTTACGCTCAGCGTGAGGGGTATGATATAGCCACAGCTTCTGACGGAAGAGAAGCCATAGACAAGTGCAGAAACGAGGATTTCGATGTCATAGTCATGGACGTTATGATGCCGGATACGGACGGCTTCACAGCCTGCAAGAAAATAAAGGAATTCAAGGACATTCCTGTGATAATGCTCTCCGCAAGAGGTACGGAGTTTGACAAGCTATTCGGCTTTGAGGTTGGCGTTGACGACTATGTCACGAAGCCGTTTTCGCCAATGGAACTTATGGCTCGTATCAAAGTTATACTCAGCCACAGCAGAAGTACAGAGCAGAGATCCGACAGCGGAAAGCTTACTGTCAGCGGGATCGAGATAGACACGCTCGGAATGACGGTCACGGTTGACGGTGAAAAGGCCGATCTGACCGCCAAAGAGTATGCGCTTCTGCTACTACTGGTGAAAAACAAGGGCATAGTCCTTTCACGCGACAGGATACTCAATGAGGTGTGGGGCTATGACAGCTTCGGCGTTGACAGAACTGTTGACTGGCAGATAAAGCTTCTCCGCACCAAGCTTGGCGAGTACCGCGACAGTATAAAAACAGTGCGAGGAGTGGGATATAAATTTGAAGTGTAAAACAAATTCATTCCGTAAAAAGCTGCTCACCTACTTCATGTTTTTTACTGTTGTCATATTCACTGTTCTGTGGCTTTTGCAGACGGTTTTCCTGCAAAAATTCTATAATGGAATGATAATCAGGAACACAATTAAGGTTGCAGATAAAATAGCTTCGGAAAGTCAAAGCAGTGATATCACATCATATATAGACGATATTTCACGAAAAAATTCGATACTTGTATTCGTCACCGATACTGACGGGAATATCATTTACAGTTCTGATGAATACAAGAAAGGCCACAGAGGCAGGTTCAGAGATGAGCGTTCTGATCTCAAAAACGAGTATCGGCAATACCGGGAACTTCCCGAAAACTATTCTGAATTTCTCAGCGCTGTCAAATCCTCCGGCAGCGGAAAGACCGTGATAAAAAATGAGGACAGCTATGTTTACGGCAGACTGATCGACTATTACGGCTATAATGATAAGGCTGTTCTTTACCTCAGTACGCCGCTCAATGCTGTCGGCTCGACTGCCCGTATCATACGCATACAGCTTATATGGGTGACGCTCCTGTCAATAATCATTGCTTTTGTTCTTGCACTATTTATGTCCAAGAGCTTTTCAAAACCTGTTTCACAGCTCAATGAAAAAGCTCATAAACTTGGCGAAAACAATGATGATGTGGATTTCAATGAGGGATTTTGCACGGAGCTTGATGAGCTGAACAAAACTCTTGATACAACTTCCGAAAAGCTGAAAAAGAACAGGGATTTCCAGAACGAGCTCCTTGCAAATATCTCCCATGACCTGCGAACTCCGCTTACGATGATAAAGGGATACGCTGAAATGATACGCGATATTTCCCGCGAGGACGAAAAACAGTGTGCGGAGGACGTTGCTGTTATCGTTGAGGAAACGGACAGGCTGACCGCCCTTGTGAACGAGATACTTGAATACTCTGAGCTGCAAATGTCTGACAGCGAAGCTGTGATGAATGATGTTGACCTCAGCGAAACGGTATCATCTGTTGCGGACAGCTTCGGAAAGCTCTACTCAAAGGACGGATATGTCTTTGAGCGCAATATTGCTGACGGTGTCCATGTAAAGGGCAATGTCTCGCGCCTGCAAAGAGCGGTATATAATCTGCTTGACAACGCTGTCCGCCATGCAGGCGAGGACAAATGGGTAGGTATTTCGCTAAAATCGGACAAGGATAAAGCAATCATTGAGATATCAGACCACGGCAGCGGTATCGCTCCCGACGAGCTTGAACACATCTGGGACAGATACTATACCAAGCGTCAGCGCAATGGCAAGGGCGTTTCCGGACTGGGACTTGCTATCGTTAAACAGATCGTCAGCCAGCATAACGGCGTTTGCAAGGCAGAGTCCGAGGTGGGTACAGGCAGTGTTTTCAGTATAGAATTAAATGCGGAATGATCTCAGATCTTTATTCAGTGATCTGGCGCTTTCGATATTTTTGTCTTTCATTTATAGCGATACGCTCTTTGTAACGCGGTACTTTCGTTTGACAAACAAACACAGTTGCTGTATAATCAGTATAAAAAGAGCAGTGGTGTATATATGGGCATTGCCTACAAAAAACTGACCGAAAAAGAGCTTGATACCTTTATTGAAATGCGTATAGATCAACTCCGTGAAGAAGGTGCAAAGGAGGATATCGGTCTGAGACCTTCGCTGAAAGACTACTATACCCGTCACATGGCGGACGATACCTTTGTTTCGTGGATCGCTGCAGACGGAGAAAAGATAATCGGCACAAGCGGTATGTCGATAGTTGAAAAGCCGCCGTATTTCGGTTGTCCGAGCGGCAAGATAGGGCTCCTTTCCAGTATGTTCACGGATAAAAGCTATCGCAGACAGGGCATAGCAAGGGTACAGCTCTCGCGAGTAGTAAATGAAGCTAAAGTGCGGGGCTGCGGAACTGTTCAGATAACGGCTTCGGATATGGGAGTTCTGCTGTACACAAATTTCGGATTTACAAAAAACAATAACTTCATGCAGTACAAATTATAGTCATGGTATAATAACGGCAAACCAACGGCACTGACCGCGATGTGTCAAAAGAGCTTGCTCTCTGCACTGACTGCTGCCGGTATGAATACGCGCTTGACAACGGCTATTATAACGACGCACAATGGACGCTTCAAACGGCTGGCGTCGAAGCTTCACGCAGCAGGTCTGTCCGGTTTCTGGTGTGGCTGGACTATATGTATTCTGATGCTGATACGGACATTTTACGCAATTTCTTTTCGGTCTGCTGCAATACGACGGTTCCTCCCGAGGAATGGGAAACTGCATGGGAGCAGGTATTTTCCGGTACAAAGCTCGAGGGCAAGATCATAGCCGAAGTATGGGAGATGTATGAGAGATCGGATTTTGCATATTTATCATCTGAAAGCGGGAACGGTGGCGTTTCGGAGCTGCTGGAGCATTATCCGGTTCGGGAGAAAGTTCTGTCGCTTGAAAGACATTGAGCAAAAAGGCAGCGCGAAGCTGCCTTTTGTGCTGACTGACCGCCTGATACGGCCTGCGAACGTCACTTCCGATCATATCCGCCTTAAATTTGTTCACCTTTTTTTGAAAAGCCCTTGACAAATACCCTTCGGGGGTATATAATGTAATTACAAGATACCCTACAGGGGTATGTGAGGAGGGATATTCTTGGTAGAAAAAGAATGCTGCTGCGGACGCAAAAAAAAGCGCAGCGAGGAGGAGTTCCGGTCGCTGATGAACCGCCTCAAAAGAATAGAGGGACAGGTCCGCGGAGTCGAAAAAATGCTCGAGAACGACGCCTACTGTCCCGACATCTTAACGCAGGTATCGGCTATAAACAGCGCTCTGAACAGCTTCAACAAGGAGCTGCTCGCCTCCCATATGAAAAGCTGCGTCGTGAATGATATCCGCGCCGGAAAAGACGAGGTCATAGACGAGCTTGTGGCTACATTGCAGAAGATAATGAAGTAGAAAGGAGCTTGAATGGAGCAATATAACGTTACCGGAATGAGCTGCGCGGCTTGCAGTGCAAGGGTCGAGAAAGCAGTATCAGCCGTTCCGGGAGTTCAGAGCTGCGCGGTCAGTCTCCTCACAAATTCAATGGGCGTCGAGGGTACTGCATCTGAGGCGGAAATTATCCGTGCGGTAAGAAATGCAGGCTACGGTGCCTCAAAAAAGGGCGCAGAAGCTAAAACGGCTGCCGATGACGATATGCTCAAAGACACAGAAACGCCTAAGCTCAGAAAGCGCCTGATAAAGTCGGCGGCAGTGCTGCTGGTGCTGATGTATTTCTCAATGGGACACATGATGTGGGGCTTCCCTGCACCTGCGGCGTTCGATAATCATGTTTTCCTCGGCGTTTTTGAAATGCTGCTCGCTATCGTCATAATGATGATTAACGCGAAGTTCTTCACGAACGGATTCAGGTCGCTTTTCAGCGGTCACCCCAATATGGACACTCTCGTTGCGCTGGGTTCAAGCGCTTCGTTCGGGTATTCGCTTGCTGAGCTGTTCATAATGATACTCGCTCAGGGCAACGGCGAAACCGACATCGTCACAAAGTACGGAATGAACCTCTATTTCGAGTCCGCAGCCATGATACCCACGCTCATCACGGTCGGAAAAATGCTCGAATCCATGTCAAAGGGACGTACTACCGATGCGCTGAAAGGTCTGATGAGGCTCGCCCCCAAAACCGCGGTACTCTACCGGGACGGTGAGGAGCACGAGGTCGGCATCGAGGAGGTCCGGGAGGGCGATATCTTCGCGGTAAGACCCGGCGGAAGCATTCCGGTTGACGGAGTTGTGGTCTACGGTACATCATCGGTCGATGAATCTGCACTCACAGGCGAGAGCATTCCCGTTGACAAGGCGGAGGGCTCTGCTGTCTCGGCGGCTGCCATAAACAAATCGGGCTATATACGCTGCCGTGCCACGAGGGTCGGCGAGGACACTACGCTTTCCCAGATAATCAAGACAGTATCGGACGCGGCGGCTACAAAAGCTCCCATTGCACGAATAGCTGATAAGGTCTCGGGGATATTCGTTCCCGCTGTCATCGCGATAGCTCTGCTGACGCTTGGCGGCTGGCTTTTAGCCGGAAAGGAATTCGGCTTTGCCATTGCAAGAGCTATATCCGTGCTCGTCATAAGCTGTCCCTGTGCTCTCGGACTTGCTACTCCGGTAGCTATCATGGTCGGCAGCGGCGTTGGCGCTAAAAACGGCATTCTCTACAAGACTGCCGCTTCTCTTGAAGCTGTCGGCAGGGCAAATGCAGCCGCTCTCGACAAGACCGGCACTATTACCGAGGGCAAGCCCGATGTTACGGACATTATCCCGTGCGGCACGACCGAAAGCGAGCTGCTCACATACGCTTCGGCTCTCGAGGCAAAGAGCGAGCACCCTCTCGCAAAGGCTGTTCTCGCAAGGGCTTCGGGCATGAACGTCCCCGAGGTCACGGACTTCCGGGCTCTTGCCGGAAACGGTCTCTCGGCTGCGCTTGACGGCGAACTGCTCGAAGGCGGCAGCTACAGGTATATCTCTCAGAAGTATGATATCCCTCCGGACTTCACCGCAAAGGTGACTGAGCTTTCCGATGAGGGGAAAACGCCCCTGCTCTTTGCAAGGGGAGGCAGGTTCACAGGCATCATCGCCGTTGCGGACACCATAAAGGACGACTCGGCTGCCGCTATAGAAGAACTCAAAGGTATGGGCATAAGCGTGTATATGCTCACCGGCGACAACGAACGCACGGCTAATGCCATTGGCAGACAGGCAGGCGTTGACGAGGTCATCGCAGGTGTTCTTCCCGACGGCAAATCAAAGAAGGTCTCCGAGCTGAAAAAACAGGGCAGGGTCATCATGGTCGGTGACGGCATAAACGACGCTCCCGCACTGACTGCGGCGGACACCGGCATTGCAATAGGTGCAGGCGCAGATGTTGCAATTGACGCTGCCGATATCGTCGTCATGAAAAACAGGCTCACGGACGTTTCCGCAGCGGTGCGTCTGAGCCGTGCGACTATACGGAATATCCACGAAAACCTGTTCTGGGCGTTCATCTACAACGCCGTTTGCATACCGCTTGCGATAGGACTTTACGGTATCGAGATGAAGCCTGCATACGGTGCCGCGGCTATGGCGATGTCGAGCTTCTGCGTGTGCATGAACGCTCTCAGGCTGAACTTAGTCAGGATTCATGATGCAAGTCATGATAAGAAAATAAAATCAAAAATTATAAAAACGGAGGAAACTGCTATGACAAGGACTTTGAAGATCGAAGGTATGATGTGCGGACACTGTGAGGCAAGAGTCAAGAAAACTCTTGAGGCTATCGACGGTATCGAGTGTGCCGCTCCCGACCACAATACCGATACCGCTGTTATCACGCTCAGCAAGGACGTTCCCGAGAGCGTCATAAAAGCTGCTGTCGAAGCTCAGGACTACACCTTTGTCGGCATAGAGTAAACTGAAAAGCCTTGCTCTGCGAATACTGGAACAAGGCTTTATTCATGCTTTACAGGAGATGTTTCAATGGAGAAGATAAATGATGTTATAAGCCGGATAGACGGCTATGTCTGGGGACTTCCGCTGATAATCCTCATTATGGCGTGCGGTGTACTGCTGACGGTCAGGCTGAGGCTATTGCAGGTCCGCAAGCTTGGAAAAGCCCTGAAATACATGGTGAAGAACGAGGAGGACGGAAGCGGCGAGGTATCCAGCTTTGCGGCGCTTTGCACTGCCCTGTCCGCTACGGTCGGAACGGGTAATATCGTCGGAGTTGCAACTGCTATCGCGGCAGGAGGTGCCGGTGCGCTCTTCTGGATGGTGCTTGCCGCATTCCTCGGTATGGCTACAAAGTACGCGGAGGGTCTCCTCGCTGTAAAGTACCGTGTAAAGGACGAAAACGGGCATATCCTCGGCGGTCCTTTCTACTACATCGAAAACGGTCTCGGCAGCAAATGGAAATGGCTCGGAAAAATGTTCGCGCTTTTCGGACTGCTTGCAGGTCTCATGGGCATAGGTACGATAACGCAGATAAACGGTATAACCTCCGCCGCAAATAATTTCTTCGACCCTCAGAAAAACCATACCGTTTCCGTGTTCGGCATGGAATACACCTGGACGACCGTTATCGCCGGCGCTGTTATAACCCTGCTGACCGCTCTTATCGTAATCGGCGGTATAAAGCGTATCGCAACGGTCTCAGAGGTAGTGGTGCCGGTCATGATAGTGGCATACGCCGGCTGCTGCCTGACCATTATTTTCTGCCACATCACGGAGATACCTTCGGCTGTATCCTCGATATTCAAGGGAGCTTTCAGCCTCAGAGCAGCCGCAGGCGGTGCTGCCGGTACGGTCATGATGCAGGCAATGAAAAGCGGCGTTGCGAGAGGTATCTTCTCCAATGAGGCAGGCCTCGGTTCCGCACCTATCGCGGCGGCTGCGGCAAAGACCAATGAGCCTGTCCGTCAGGGTCTTGTCACTATGACCGGAACCTTTATTGATACCATAATCGTCTGTACCATGACCGGACTTGCTATAATCATGTCCGGCAGCCACAATACATCTGAGCTCAAAGGCGTGATGATAACTATGGACGCCTTCGACTACGGTCTGCCTTTCAGCGAAAGGGTGTCTTCGTTCATACTGATGTTATGCCTGACATTTTTTGCGTTCACCACCATTCTCGGCTGGAATTACTACTCCGAAAGATGCCTTTCCTACCTCACAGGCGCAAACAGGAGGATCGCAGATATCTACCGCTGGGTGTATATAGCCGCTGTGTTCATAGGTCCGTATCTTGCGGTCGAAGCCGTCTGGAACATCGCGGATATTTTCAACGGTCTCATGGCTATCCCCAATGTCATTGCGATAATCCTTCTCTCAGGAGTGGTCTCGTCCGAAACAAAGGATTACCTGTCAAGACTACGATCAGGTCAGGTGAAAGAATGATACGAAAAAACCTTCACCGTTTAGTGGTATACTCATATGGCAGTTTTACAAGAACTTAGCTCACGGCGGCGGTCCCCTCTGTCAGCTTCGCTGACATCTCCCCGCACTGCGGGGAGTCACTCCGAACCCCTTTCCAAAGACTTTATTATGGTTTTTTCCACAATGGTATAAAGTCCACGCAAGAAATAAAAAGTCCGGAAGTATTACTGCTTCCGGACATTTTTATACCATTGTGGAAAAAACTAAAGTAAGGCTTTGAATAAAGTTTGAAATCACTTTTATCAAAAAAGTCTCCCTAAATAATTCTAATAATACTACCGTATGAGCACAACACTAAGCGGTGAGGGCTTTTCGTATCAATAATCCTTCGGGGCTTTGCACACGGAGCAGATCTTATCGAAGATCCCTTTGAACTCGCCTCCGCAGTGTCTGCATCTGCCGTTTTCGATATACTCCGGTTCTTTCGCCTTGTTGTAAGCCGGAAACGCCCAGTAGTGCTTCTGCAGGTCGTTATAGGTGACGTTCACAAGCTTGGGACAGTTATAGAAGGTCGCGGAATTTTTCTCGTATTTGTACGGGTTGCTGCCCCTGTAGAGGTCGGTATCTCCTGCGAAATAGACCTGTTCAAGCTCGGTGCAGTCCGCGAATGCAAGCGGATAGATAGCCTTTACGCTGTCCGGGATTATGATGCGCTTGAACTTTGAGCAGCCGCGGAACGCCTGATTGCCGATGCGCTCGACTGTAGCGGGAAGATTTATGCTGCTGAGGTTTTCGCAATTCCTGAAAGCGTTCATGCCTATTCTTGTTACGCCGATCGAGGGATCGCCGTCCGAGTGCATACACTCGAATTTGACGTCCTCAAGGGCGGTACACTCGGCAAAGGCGCAGTCCTCTATGGTCTTTATCCTTTTGGGGATAACTATGTATTTCAGATTTGTGCAGCCCTCGAATATCCTCCACGGAAGAAGCTCGAGTTTTCGCGGGATATTGACGAATTCGAGGCTCGTGCAGCCTGCGAGGGCTCCGGCACCGATACTCTTGATGCTATCCGGGAACTTTATCGACCGCAGGCTTATGCAGCCGTTGAAGACGTCCCTGTCGAGGGTCTCGATGCTGTCCGGGATATTGACCGCCTGTAGGTTCTTGCAGCCCGAAAAAGCGCCCTCCTTTATCAGCTCGACACCGCCGGGGATATAGACCGATTCGATGTTGTTCATGCCCTGAAATGCTGTCTCGCCGATGACGGAAATGCCGTCCGGAATGCGGATATCCTTTTTTGTATAGCCGTTATAGCGGATAAGCACGCTTCTCTCAACGACGAAATCGCTGTCGTTATTATATGGGAAGCTTTTAACGCCTGTCTCCTGCGAGGTGGTCTTGTTAAAGCTTTCTATAGCCATTTTTACTACAAACGCCTCATTGCAGAACGGACACACGGAAGCGTCCTGTGCGTCATCGACCGCAAGAAATCCGCCGCATTTGTAGCATCTGCCCTGTACATACATTTTGCTCCGCCTTCTTTCGGGTATATTTCGGTTTTGTACCATTATATCATATTATTTTTTTGAAGTCAACCGATATTTTAGTGATTTGCAACAATTCTTTTGCTGAGCTTTATGAATTAAAACGTTCTCCGCTGAATATCATAGTAAAAAACGGAGGTAACAGCCATGCAGGAAAAACCAAAGCAGAACCACAATATCATTCTCGAGAACCGGAAGAGCCTGAGCATATCGGGCATAACCGACGTTGACAGCTTCGATGAGCGCGAGATAAGCCTTTACACTGAGCTGGGCGAGCTGACCGTTCAGGGACGCGAGCTCCACATCGACGCGATGAGCGTCGAGACCGGCAATATGACCATAACCGGCGATATATGGTCGCTAGTTTACGGTGACAAGGACCGCCGCGGTCCGATATCCGCGATAGGGAAGCTCTTCCGATGAATATTCCCGAGACCTTTTTCAGCGTCAGCGAGGAACTGCGGCTTTTCGGGATATCCTGTCTTGCAGGTGCGGTCTTCGGGCTTGTATGGGAGCTGCTCCGCACTCTTCGCGTTCTCCTGCCGCACAACGGCTTCCTCACTGCGGCTGAGGACATCGGCTTCTTCATGCTCTATGCGGTATTCCTGATGTGCTTCACGACGGCTGCCGCAAGAGGAGAGTTCCGGGTCTACTACATCATCGGCGGGGTATCGGGATTTTTCCTGTATATCCTCACCCTCGGGAACATCGTTTCCGCTGCTGTCAGGAAGATATGCTTTGCTCTGAGAAAGGCGATCGCAGTCGTTTCTTCGCCTTTGATAAAAGCTTTTGTACTTTTAGGTAAAAAAGCGGCGCATAAATTTGTAGGAATTTCCGAAATTATCGTTCAAAATTTTAAAAAAATAGGATTGCTCTTGCTATATCCTATCCGTTTGATGTATAATAGGAAGGAAAATAAAGTGGGAATGCTCCGGTATGCCCCGAGGCTCACCCTCAGAAGGAATGGAAACAACATTGGCGAAAAAATCAAAGTTAACAAAGAAATCGCTCTTCAACGGTCTGCTCGTAAAGCTTCTCGCTGCTGCCATAGGCATAGGCTGCGCTGTCACCGTCGTGACGGTCAACCGCGAATGCGATGCCAAAGATGATGAGCTGACCGGTATACAGGAGAAGATCGATCAGTACGAAGCCGATAATTCCGAGCTGCAGCGTATCCTTGACAATGAAGATATGTCCGCTTATATCGAAAAGGTCGCTATGGAGAAGTACGGCTACGCTTACTCCGACGAACGGCGATTCTACGACACATCAAGAGACTGATCTGGCGCAGGAGCGCCTTATATAAAGGAGTTATCATAAATATGCAGTTGGAAATCGGAAAAATCTACAGCGGCAAGGTCAAGGGCATCACTCAGTACGGCGCCTTCGTCGATATCGACGGCGGCGGCACAGGTATGGTACATATCTCGGAAATTGCTAACACCTACGTCAGCGATATCCGCGAGCACCTCACCGAAAATCAGGAGGTCAAGGTCAAGGTCATCGGCATCAATGAGGCCGGCAAGGTCAGCCTCTCCATCAAAAAAGCGGCAGATGCAGCCCCGGCTCAGCAGCAGCGCGGCGGAAAACGTCCCGAAAACGCTCAGCAGCGCAATCCCAAGCCTAATATCTGGGAGCCGAAAAAGCAGATACCTCAGTCGGAAATGACCTTCGAGGATATGATGTCACGCTTCAAGCAGTCCAGTGAGGAGCGTATGTGCGATATCAAACGCAGTACCGACCGTAAAAACGGTACAAGAAGAAAATAACCATAATCCGGACGCGGTTAATGCCGCGTCCGTTTTTTGTCTCTCTGGATATTCCTGAAAGTATTTTTTGAAAAAATATCACAAATTCCTTCTTTTTGTGAAATGTTTTTGGTTTATTATGCTTGACTTATTTCCGTTTCTGTGATATAATTTATCCTGACAATGGATCATATCAGAAACGGAGTGAAGGGCTTGATAGTCAATTTTGTATACAACGATAACCTCAGTTCTATTATACTTCCCCCAAAAATATCAGGTCAGTTCAGATTTTCTGACCCGTTGGGACAAAACGTCCTCACGATAGAAGGCGTCGAAAACGTTTGGCGCATAAAAGCCTCCGCAGAATACAGCATCAGAGTCAAGGACGGCGTTGCCGATGACGGTCACGCCCTCACACCGGACGAGGTGGTTCCCAAGCGCTTATTTCAGATAAAAAACAGCTCCGCAGCAAGTGACAGGATCTACCTCTTTACTGAGGAATATACCGACGACAGGATAGAATATTCAGCATTCCGCGTCCCGGAGACCTGCCTCATTACCGTCGGCAACGGCAGATCACTCCGGGCGATAGTTTATGATAACGAGTATGTCTCCTCCGAACACGCTAAATTGCAGTATTCTACCGGAAAATGGTTCCTCAGCGATACCACGAGCAAAAACGGTACTTTCGTGAACGGTATCCGTACAAACGAGACCGAGCTGCATTTCGGTGACATGATCTTCATAATGGGCATGAAGATAATCCTCGGAAAAGGCTGTATCTCCATAAATAACCCCGATAAGCGCGTCAAGCTGAACTCCGGCTTGTTCAAGCCGCTGGCGCTTCCGGCAGTCTCCGCCGAGGAGCTCGATGACAGCCGCGAGGAGTATTTCTTCGACCGCTCACCGCGTTTCAAGAGAGACGTCACTCCCGTGGAAATGCCCATAGATTCGCCTCCAAAGGAGAATAATCAGGACGAGCTCCCCGTGATACTCACCGTGGGTCCCGCCATGACTATGGCTATGGCTTCAATGACCACCGGCGCTTTCGCCGTTACCAACGCTATGGCTACCGGCAACGTCAAAATGGCTATCCCGACCGTCGTGATGTCGGGAAGTATGTGCCTCGGAACCCTCCTCTGGCCTACCCTCACAAGAAAATATACCCGCAAACAGCGCGATGCCAAAGAAAAGCTCCGCCGTGCGAAATATAACGAATACCTCGAAATGAAACGCCTTGACATCAAGGCTGCCTGCGAGGAACAGGCTCAGATCCTCCACGAGAACGTCATAACCTCCGAGGAATGCGAGCGCAGGATAATGCAGGTACAGCGCAATCTCTGGGAACGCAGCATCGGTCAGAACGACTTCCTCACCTTCCGCATCGGTATGGGCGACCTCCCGATGCTCGGACGCTTGCAGTACAACGAACGCCGCTTCTCGCTGTTCGACGATGTCCTTGAGGACAGAATGCTCGAGCTCTGCGAGGAACCCAAGATACTCCGGAACGTTCCGATCTCGGTGTCGCTTCTCGATGAGTCCATCGGTATGACCGGAAGCCGCAGCGAGCTCGTCCCATTCGTCAAGGGCATTATCATTCAGCTCGCCGCCCTCTACAGCTACGACGAGGTCAAGCTCGTTTTCCTCTACGACAAGGACGATGAGGACGATTTCGGCTTTACAAAGTGGCTTCCCCATGTATGGGATAAGGAGAAGTCCTTCCGCTTTATCGCCTCTACCCCCGAGGAGGCAAAATCCGTCTCCGCCTACCTCGAAAGAGTGTTCAGCTACCGTGAGGAGATGAACGAAACCGATCTTGTGGACGAGCAGCCCTTCTACATCATCTTTGCTCTGAGCAAGAAGCAGTTCAACCGTACAGAGGTGCTGAAAAATATCCTCGCCTCCAAGAAAAAGATACATATGAGCGTCCTCTCGGTATTCTCGGAGCTGCGTATGCTACCGAAGGAATGCTCCAAGGTCATTGAGCTCGATGAGCTCAGCGGCAGACTCTACGACAAGAACGATGTGACCGGAAACGTTACTCCTTTCCGTCCCGATATACAGCTTCATCTCCCGCCTATCGAGCTCAGCAGACAGCTCGCGAACATTCAGCTCGATGACAGCGACCAGTCCACGAAACTGCCCAAGATGATAACCTTCCTCCAGATGCTCGGCGTCGGCAAGGTCGAACACCTCAATGCCGCGATACGCTGGAAGGAGAACGATCTCACAAAAAGCCTTGCCGTTCCCGTTGGCGTGAACCCCTACGGCGACCTCTTCGTGCTCGACCTCCACGAAAAATACCACGGTCCGCACGGCCTCGTCGCAGGTATGACCGGCTCGGGCAAGAGTGAATTCATCATAACCTATATCCTCTCCCTCGCAGTCAGCTTCCACCCGAAGGAGGTCTCCTTCATCATGATCGACTACAAGGGCGGCGGTATGGCGAAATCCTTCGATAACCTCCCGCACACCGCGGGTATCATCACCAACCTCGACGGCTCCGCTATCAAGCGCTCGCTCGTCTCCATAAACAGCGAGCTGAAACGCCGTCAGGCTCTTCTCTCCGCCGCGAGCAAGCTCATCGGCGAGAGCAATATGAACATCTACCAGTACCAGAAGCTTTACCGTCAGAAGCTTGTGGCAGAGCCGCTTTCGCACCTTTTCATCATCGCGGACGAGTTCGCCGAGCTCAAAACGCAGCAGCCCGAGTTCATGACCGAGCTCATCAGTGCGGCGCGTATCGGACGAAGCCTCGGCGTACACCTCATACTCGCTACTCAGAAGCCCTCCGGCGTCGTTGACGACCAGATATGGAGCAACAGCCGTTTCCGCGTGTGCCTGAAGGTGCAGGAGAGGCAGGACAGTATGGATATGCTCAAGCGTCCCGATGCGGCTGAGCTCTCCGATACCGGAAGATTTTACCTCCAGGTCGGCTACAATGAGCTTTTCGAGCTCGGACAGTCCTCATGGGCAGGCGCCGACTATATCCCCTCCGACAAGGTCATCGTCGAAAAGGACAACGGCGTCGAGGCTATCGACCTCAACGGTCATATCCTCCGTGCTGTCAAGCCGAGAGCTTCGCACAGCGCCGCCGGTAAAACAAGAAAACAGCTCGATACCGTTACCGATTACCTCCGCAGTATCGCCAAGGAGGAGGGCGCCTTTGCAAGACCTCTCTGGCTCGATCCTATCCCCGAGGTCATCGTGCTCAGTGAGCTCGAGAAGAAGTACCCCTCCGCATACAGCGACAGCGTCCGCAAGGGTCTGCTCAGTCCTGTTATCGGCGAATACGACGACCCGGCAAATCAGAAGCAGGGGCTCCTGACGCTCCCCATTTCCGAGGAGGGCAACGCTATCGTCTACGGTGCGGCAGGCAGCGGTAAATCGCTTCTCGTCAATACTATCGTATACTCCCTCATTACCGGCCATACCGCCGATGAGGTGAACCTCTATATGCTCGATTTTGCCGATGAGACCCTCGGCGCTTTCTCGCGCGCACCGCAGGTCGGCGAGGTAATGCTGTCCAGCGACAGCGAAAAGATCACCCGCCTCTTCAAATCGCTCTATCAGCAGATCAAAAAACGCAAGAAAAAGCTCTCCATGCTCGGTGTGGACTTCACTTCCTACAGTCAGAAGGGCAGCGGCGATATGCCGGCAGTCGTGGTGATAATACACAACTACGCCGCTTTCGCAGAGCTTTACGCCGATAACGAGGACGATATCATCTTCCTCTCCCGTGAAGGGCTGAAATACGGCATCTACTTCATTCTCACGACCATCGCGGCTAACGGTATACGCTACAGGATAGCCCAGAACTTCAAGCAGCATCTCGTCCTCCAGCAGAACGACGACAGCGATTATTCCGCTATACTCGGCAAAACGGACGGTCTCTTCCCAGCAAAGCTCAAGGGCAGAGGTCTCGTAAAGCGCGATAAGCTGCTCGAATTCCAGTCCGCACACATTTGCAGGGGTATCCCCGAATTTACCGCAATACAGGAAAAATGCGAGGAGATACGCTCCTCTTGGAACGGCAGCACCGCCGAGAAAATACCTGTTCTCCCGAATGTTGTCGATGCCGACTTCCTGCTCCCCGCAGTGAACGAAAAGAAGCCTCTCGAGCTTCCGGTAGGCGTGAACAAGAACACCCTCCGCATACAGAAATTCGACTTCTCGCTCCACTGCATAAATCTTCTCACCTCCGCCGGCGGAGACCATATGAGCTTCCTCGGCGAGTTCCTCTCCATGCTCTACAGAGTGAGCAGCCTCGAGATCATCGTCTTTGACCCGGAGGCGAAGTTCGCTTCCGATGCTCCAGAATCCCGCGAGGGACTGCGCTTCTACAGCGGCGCAAAACAGTGCGGCGAAGGCATCATGCAGCTCTTCGAGGAGATCGTGAAGCGCAATAACTCCTACAAGGACGCTATCGAAGCCGGAAAAAGCATTCCGGATTTCAGCTTTGCAATGTGTATCTTCATCTCCATGAAAAGCCTGAATGACTGTCTGGCGGACGATCTTCCGGAAAGACTGAGGCTCGTCCTCGAAAAGAACGATCCCGCTTTCAGGTTCAATATGCTCATCGCCGATAACGCAAAGGATATTTCCGGATATTCCTTCAATCCCTGGTTCAAGAAGCAGATCTCCGGCACAGACGGTATCTGGTGCGGAAACGGCGTTACAGAGCAGTATGTTATCAAGCCGAATGCCACTACTCCGGCTATGCGGCAGGCTATCGCAGCCCCGCTCGGCTACACCTTGGAAAAGGGTGAGGCTTCTCTGTGCAAGCTGATCTCGGAAAGCGGTGAAAACGATGGCGATCAAGTATCTCGTTGAAATAAGTCTCCCGGCAGCGGGAAAAAAATTCGATATGAGGATACCGGCAATGAGCCGTATGGGCGAGATAGCTCCCCTTGCGGCAGTCCTTGCCGCAGACCTCTCGGAGGGCAGCTACAAAGCCGGCAGACAGGCTGTTCTCCTCAATGCTGAGACCGGCGATATCTACGATGTTGATATGACTGCTTATGATCAGGGAATCCGAAACGGATCGCAGCTCATATTGATATAAGAATTGTTCAGTGAACAAATTCAAAATCTTATCAGGAGGAAAAAATCATGGGAAAAACTTTTACGACTGATCCGCAGGTAATGTCCGATACCTCCAAGAAGCTCTTGGACATCTCGGCTAATTACCGCGACATCTCCGCACAGCTTATGGAAAAGGCACAGACTATGGGCGCTGCCTGGGACGCTGAGGATAACCTCGCTTTCGTAAACCAGATCAGCGGCTTCTGTGAGGATCTCAAGGCTATGGCAGATCATCTTCAGAGAGCAAGCGAAACACTTGCTCAGCAGAGCAACAACTACAAGACTCACTGTGACGACAACAGCTCACAGGTCAAGAAGCTTGCAAACTAAGGAGGGAGCAAAATGGCTAAAATTACTGTCAATACCGATCAGGTGTCCGAGATCGCTTCAAATATCGAGAGCCTCAACAAGAAGCTCACCGACGAGCTCAATACGAGCCGTGACCTCTTCAATGCACTCGGAAATTCATGGAGCGGCGAGGCCTTTGAGGCAAGCAAGAGCGCTTACAATGAGTTCGCTACCAAGTTCTTCCAGACCTATTACGATGTTATCGACAATTATGTAAAGTTCCTCAGAAATAACGTTTCTCAGGGATATTTCGACGTTGAGACCGTGAATACGAACCTCAGCGAGGCATTCAAGTAAGTCTTTCTTCCGGAAAAGCTCTCACGGGCGGCGCTGCCCGTGAAGAGCCATGCCGGAAATACTGCTCTCCCGACTGAAGCTTACTCCATGCAGCCGGTCTCAGTCAGCGGAGCAGCCGCTCTGTATCCCCAATCTCAACGGAGGTGTGTTTATGCCCGAATTTACCAGCGATATGGATATCTCAATGGCGCTCGATACCCTTATGTATTCTGATGCCCTCGTTAAAATGAATAACGGCAAAAATGAGTATGTCGGAATGAATCTTAAAGAGATCGTAAATGATATGTATACCGGTCTTAAGTATCTCCCTTCTGATGAGAGCCGCGCTGCCGTTATAGCTGTTAAGCAGTATCTTGATTCACCAAACGGCGCAGATGCAGGCAGCCTTATCATGCATTCGTGCAGCGATCAGCCCGGATATTCGGGAAGCGACGGTGCTAAGGGCGCTGCCTTCTACCATGAGGGTCCAGACGGCAAGGCCACCGATATCTATGTTGCTTACCGCGGCACAGGCGACGGAAGATGGTACGATAACGGCGATGCCTTCGACAAGAAGTATTCCTCCTATCAGCAGGACGCCGCCGAGTATTTCGATTCGATAATGAGCGATCTTGAGGTAACAGAGAGCCAGAACGTCATCGTTACAGGTCACTCCAAGGGCGGAAACGAGGCGCAGTTCGTTACCGTCGCCTCCAAATACGCCTATCTCGTGGACAACTGCATTTCCTACGACGGTCAGGGCTTCTCGCCCGAGGCTATCGAATACTTCAAACAGCTCTACGGTGAGGAATTCTACGAAAAACAGCGCCATAAGATGTACTCGATCTGCGGCGACAACGACTTCGTGAACGTTCTCGGCATAAAGGTCATTCCCGACGAGAACACAGTGTACATAAAAACAGACTGCGATGTCTATGATATGGGAAATTCCCACGGTCTTGTCAAGGTGCCGAAGGGCGAAAATATCGACTGGAAGAACACTCATATCGAGGGCAATCTCTACGACTATGACAACGGCGGCTTCTATGAGACCACCAAATATCAGCGCGAGCTTGCCGTTATCTCAAAATCGCTCAGTGATAACATCATGAAGCTCCCGCCGGAGGAACGAGAGGACGTCTGCCGTTCGATCATGGCCATAATCGAGGCCTTCGAGGACGAAAAAGCCGGTCTGAACGGCGAGACCGCAACTATTGAGGAACTTGTCGGCCTTATCAAGCGCTCTGACGGTATTTTCACGCAGATACTCTTCACATGGGACGGTCAGAAGTTCATTCACCGCTCAATAAGCGATGCTCTCAGGAAATACGTCTTCCAGATCGACAACAGGGAGGATTCAAATATCCTTGTCGATTTTATCTGCAATATCGCCGCTGCATACATTCAGGTCAAGCTTGAGGGCCTGTTCGTTATTATCGAGGAATTTGTCGCTTATGTATCGAAAATCGCGGAATATGCGGAGAAACTGGGCAAATACCTCGAATTCCTCACCAATGTCGCAAAATCTATCAAGGATAACATCAAAAAGCTCATCGACCCGAATTACCGTGCCGCTCAGAACTATATCAGCAACGAGAACACTATCTGTCTCCATACTGACGACCTCCACGCCCTCGCTCACAGGCTGTGGGATATCAACGGCAGGCTCGGACAGCTCGATACGCGTCTCGACGGGCTTTACTGGAAGGTCAAGTGGACTGACCTATGGAATCTCATGTCCTCCGACCTGAAAGTCTGCTGGTCCAAAAAGATCAACGCCTGCGCGAACTGTCTCAACGATACCGCGGACAGGTTCGATGCGGTAGAACGCCAGCTTCTCGAAATGATCGGATAGTTTCATCAGGGGTGATTTCATGCTTTTATTCAACGCTCTTACCGGAATGAGCGAAAACGCTGCCGGAACTGCGGAGGAAGTCAAAAAGCTCCTCCACAGCAAATACGGTCAGTCATTCCGTGTAACTCATATAGGCGACAGGTTCAATACCGGGACGACCACTCTTTTCTGTCAGCCGGACGACGGCTCGGAGCTGAGCTTCACGGTCGTTTACAAGCCGCTCGAAAATACTATTTCCGACGATCTCACCGTCCGGAAAGCCGCATTCTCCTTCGACAGGGAGCTTTCGGAAAAGCTCCTCGGAAAGGGTCTGGTCTCTGCCTCAATAACCATATTCGGCGAGGCGGACGGCAGTGCAGCAGGCGGCTGGACAAGTCCGGCGGAATTCGCAGGTGCCTCCGGAACGAAGTACCTTTTCAGCAATATCGCCCTGAAAGGCTCCTCCCTCACTCAGCAGCAGCTCGATGACCTGCTCGGTGTGCTGGCGGATACCGATAAGGAATGCGGCGGTATCAGCTTCGTTTCGTCGGTATTCCTCATACCCGAAGAGGAATATGAGGCCTGCAGCAAAAAGCTCTCCGCGATGCCCCGCATTACCGGCAATGAGATAGCGAAATTCTCACCTGCCGCAAAGCTCGGCGTTACTGCGGAAAAAGGAAGCGCAAAAATAACGGCTGGGGATATCTCAGCTGCCGTAAAGGGGTGATGTGCCTTGCCAACCTATACCGATAAGGAATTACAACTCGCTACACAGGTCGCCTATGTCCACCTGGACGATTCGTACCAGTATTTCGCCAGCAACGGTCAGACTAAGGTCACGCTCGAAGACCTTGCAAAGCACGATTCCTCTGTTGCTAAGGCACTTAAAGATCATGGAGTACCGGAAACGCTCTGGGGCAAATGGTCGATATCTGCTTCATATGACACCAATAACGACACCGGCTTTGCCGCCTGTGTAATAGATACCGGCGACGGAAACGCCATAACCGCCTTCCGCGGAAGTGAGGGCATGGGTACGGACGCGGAGGGCCTCAGCAATATCCAGCATGACTGGATAGAGGCTGATATCGGTCTTATGAACTCTACCACCACCAATCAGTATGAGGAGGCGCAGAAGTTCCTGAAGGAAAACGCCGCTCTGCTCAACAGCTACGACAAGGTCGATCTCACGGGACACTCCCTCGGCGGAAACCTCGCGGAATTCAGCACCATTGTCGCTGACAACTGCGGCGTCGGCAAGAATTTCGAGCGCTGCGTGAGCTTCGACGGTCCGGGCTTCTCACAGGAGTTCATCGACCATTACAAGGACCTTATCGACAAGAACGCCGGAAAGGTCGATCATTACAAGTGGAGCTTTGTCGGCTCGATGCTGAAAGAGCTTCCCGGAGAGCACTCCAAATTCATTCAGATCAAGCTCGAAGCCATTCTTATCCCGGCGGTAGGCGGCTTCTTAAGGCATGATACCAAGTATATCGACTTCGATGAGAACGGCTACGTCAAGGAGGGACATCAGGATTTCATCGCTGCCCTCTCCGAAAGACTGACCAATGCTATCGACGATCTTCCGGCTCCTATCGGAAACTTTGTCGCCGATCTCGTTGCAGGCGGCATGATGGCAGGCTTCTCGCACCCGCTCGTATCCGTTCCGCTTCTGATAACCTTTGCGGCCTCGCACCCGGGAGTTGTCGCGCTCGCAATGGCTGTTACTGTTGTGGAATTCTACGGTGAGCTGAAGGAATGGATATACAACAACGTCATAGATTATGTCTGCAAGATAGCAAACGGAATCAAGGACTGGGCTGCAGAAAAGGCTGCTGAGTTCTGCGCCGCTGTTCAGAAGGCTGCAAAGGATATCGTGGAATGGTGCAAGATGACATTCGACAGCAATTACCGTGCAGCTCAGAATTACATCAATAACGAAAACTGTCTCAGGTTCCATACCGGCGATCTCCGTGAGCTTGCAGGAAGGCTCTGGGCTGTCAACGGCAGGCTCGAGACCCTCGACAGACGCATCGACGGGCTTTACTGGAAGGTCAAGTGGACCGACCTCTGGAATCTTCTCTCCTCTGACCTGAAAATATGCTGGTCGGAAAAAATAAACGGCTGCGCAAACTGCCTCAATGACACCGCTCAGAGGTTTGAAGACGCAGAAAACAAGATACTAAGTATGATAGGGGGATAATCATGGACGAAGTAACCTCGATTATCAGTGAGCTCAGCAGTATCATCAACGAGCTCAGTGAAATAGAATGCAAGCTCAGATCGGATTTCAGGGGCATTTATACCGAGCAGAAGATCGCAAGCGTTATCAGCGACAAGATAAGCAGCCTCAGCAAGGCAAGAAGCAAGCTCCAGAATATCGACCGCTCTCAGGTCAATGAATAAGGAGGTGGGCTTATATGTTTGTCAATACAGAAAGTGTTATGACTCTCGCTTCAACGATAGAAATTGCCAATAACAAGATCGCTGACTCCGCTTCGGGGGTCATCGCCGCTATGAACAGGCTCTACAGCTCCTGGGACGGCGCTTCTGCAAACGCTATCGTCCCGCTTTTCACCAATATCAAGGACAACTGCATCGAGGCTCAGAGAAGCTGCGTTGCGGAATATGCGAGATTTCTACGCGAGAGAGTAGCTCTGGGATATGATGCTGTCGAGACCCAGAATACCTCCCTCAGCGAGCTTTTCAAGTAATACGGAGGTAAACTATGGGAAATTACATCAATGTAAATCTCGATGATATCAAAAGCGCAGAATCTGCTCTCGGAGCCTATATGCTCGCAAGAGCTACCCTTCTCGCACAGATGAACTCCGAGGTGGGACAGGCCCGAAGCGCCTGGAGAGCTGAGGATACCGATGCCTTCCTCATTCAGTGGAACGCTATGAGCGCTCCCGACGGCATCTTCACTGTCACTTCCGAAAACCTGAAAAAATACAAGGAGATCTTGCAGGCTGCTTACAGCCTCTACAAAAAAGCTCAGTCAGAGTCGGTCGAACAGGCTTCAAAGATCGGAGGCTGGACCTGATACCCCGCTATGAAATTCCGTTACACTAAATTGCAGCAGGGACATATCCTGGTATGCAACGTCACACAGCGCGAAGGCTTCAACCGGCGCGAAATAGAGCTCCTCGGCGATCCGCCGGAGGGCGTTATGAAGGTTCTGAGCTTCGATGAGGAAAAGCTCACCGTCATTTTTGACGCAAGCAGATGTGTTCCGCTAAGCCTCTACCTGAAACGTAATCTCATGACCGAGGAGGAACTGCTCATTATCGTGAGACAGATCGTTTCCGTCATGGAAAACCTCGAAAAAAACCGACTCACTGTACAGAAACTCGTTCCCGACATAAAGTACGCTTTCTACAACGTCAATAAGCGTATGCTCGAGCTCGTATTCTGTCCCGTTCAGAATAACTATTCCCCGCTCGAAAGCAAGCAGATATTCGGCTTTATGCAGGATATCATCAGCGGCGCAAAGCTCTCCTCCGACAGCGGAAGAATAAAGGAATTCCTCCAGTTCATCAGGAAACAGAAGAATTTCTCCGCCGCCGATACCGCCGCTTTCCTCGATAGCAATACCGGCGATATCTCGTCGTTTCAGCTCCCTGCCGAGCCGCCGGATACCATGACTATGACCGGCGGCGAATTCAGCGAGCCCGAGACCCTGAGACCAAAGGAACCGTCCCTGCCTCCGTGCGACGCCTTCATCAGAAACGACAGGAACGGCTTGGATTTCCCGATAACCGCCATAAACTGCGTCATCGGCAGGATCGGCGTTGACGGTAACGGCGTCACTATCTCCCCTGATATCGCCCTTACCAGCAATAAGCGCGTCGGAAAACGCCACGCCCTTATCTTCAGGGACGGTACGACCTACTACATCGTCGATCTCGGCTCAAAAAACGGTACCCGCATAAACGGCATGGAGCTTCCTGCCGGCTATGACCCCATCAGCCGCCGCTTCAACGGCATCTGCTCACGCCTCGAAAACGGCTCAAAGATCCAGCTCGCCGGCGAGAGCTTCACATTCTACATAGTAAAAAAGCCGTAGGTGATCCTACGGCTTTTTAAAGTTATAGCTCCGCGCAAGGTTCGGACGGAACAAATTCTATTCCGGAATTACAGGTGGAGCAAGCACCCCATTTTTCACCATATTCAAAAACGCTTTTTCTGCATTTTACAAGAGGCTTTCCGAAATAATGGTCAAGTATGCCTTTATCTCTGATATTTCCGTAATCCGGTGCGTTAAAATACATATTGCAGCACAGCTTCACTGAACCGTCACAGGCGATACAGAATTCCCTTATCGGATAGATACATGGAGCAGTTCTTTTTTCAATCGAAAGATCTTTAACATTGCCTCCGCGGTCAGCACCGTAAACGCTCCAGTTCATACACTGTAAGAAAAAGCGTCTGTTGCCGGGAAAGGATATCTCCACTTCTATACACTTGTTTTGGGTCTCGGTGCGTTTTTCAAAATATTCTTCTTTTCCGATCTTCTGTAGGAACCTTTTGAATTCAGCCCTCTTCTTTTCATCACGCCATTCCTCGTTAGGAAGGGTCTGAAGAGTAACTCTTATCTGGTTCAGACCCGCTTCCCAAAGACTTTCGAGCCTTTCAACGGTAAGCTTATCACCGTTTGAATTGAAATGGATATAGCATTGCGGAAGCTTTTCTTTTATCCTCCGTATCCTGTCTTCAAGCTTTTCATCATACAGCGGTTCATTATAAAGGTTCAGGCTGATGCTGCCAGTATAGCCTATTTCATACAGTTCATCAATAACTTTCCGGAATAATTCATCCTGCATATACTCCTGTTCACGCGGATAAACCGCGATCGGACAATAGCTGCATCTCCGGTTGCAGTATGTGCTCAGCTCCATATGTACTATATTGACGTATTTATTGAAAACAGCCTTTCTCTGCTCAGGGTCATCAACGCACTGAAAGACCATATCCTTATCATCCTGCTTTGAAAGAAAATCCCAATAGTCTATACACCTGACATAACTCATTAACGCTGTTCCTCCCCTCAAAATATACTCAACTCATGCTTTACGTTCGAGACTGCTTATCAATGATCTTTTCATCAGAAGCCGCTTTTTCTGACCTTACATTGCGAGCTGACCTTACAACATACTGCGGTGCATTATTGATACAGATATATATTTTTCCTATGTATTCGCCGATAAGACCGAGCATGAGCATGATAAAGCCCGATACGAACAGTATGACCGCCATGAGCGAACTGTATCCTACCGGCACTCCGGGATTCAGCAGCTTCTTTATGATTATCACTATACCGAATATAAATCCGGCGAACGCACAGAGCGCTCCTGTCCCGGAGGCTATTCTCAGAGGCTTTTCGGAAAATGCAGTAAAGCCTGTGATCCAAAGACCTATGAGCTTTGAAAGAGTATATCCCGATCTTCCGACCTCTCTTGCCCTGTGCTCGACCTCTACGCAGGCGATCTTCCGCGTGACACGCAGTTCAAGTCCGTGGACATACGGATAGGCATTGCGGTACTTTATAGTCTCTTCAACAACGAATCGCCGCACTGCATAATAGCTGTTCAGCTCAATGTTTTTCGGCATACTTATCAGCCTTTCCGCCATCTTGACAGCGGTCCACGAGCCGAATCTCCTGAAAAGCGACTCCTTCTTTTTCGGATATTTTGCGGAAACGAGGTCGTAGCCCTCATTGAGCTTGTCTATGAGCTTGAAGCACTCCTCCGGCGGCGTCTGACCGTCGTCATCGAGACACACGATGATATCGCCGGAAACATAGTTGAAGCCTGCCATTATAGCTGAATGCTGACCGAAATTCCTTGCAAGGTCAAGGACGATTATCTTCTCGTTGCTGTCCGCGAGACGGTTCAGCACATCGAGGGTATTATCAGGTGAACAGTCGTTCACGCATATTATCTCATAGTCGTACCTGCCGTCGTTAGTCACAGTCTCGATGACCTTATCCACGACCGAGGCTATAGTCTGTTCCGAACGGTAACAGGGTATCACAAATGAAAGAAGCTCCATAACTTCCCCTTCTCCTTAAAGTTCTGCGCCGGCTGCAATGCCGTCCGCATAGTACCCGATAAGGCTGTATATCCAGTCCCCGAGGTACTGAAACTCGATACCGGAGCTTTCAGCCTTTCGCGTATCGAGGGTATAGTCGCTGACAAATCCGTTATAGGGTGCCGGATCGCCTTCATCGCTGAGAACGGCTTTTCTGCCGGTAAGTCCCTCCGCATAGGCGATGAACTCTCCGGGTGAAATGCTGCCGATGCTGCTGGCATTGACCGCGCCGCAAAGGTCTGTGCGGAGGATATCCGCGAAGAAACCTCCGGCTTCACTCTGGCTTATGTAGCATATCCTCACATCGGGATTTGCAATGTACATCGGCTTTCCGGTCATAACGTGCTCAACGTAGAAGAGAAGTCTGCGGAGGTAATCGTTCTCGCCTATAACGACGGGAAGCCTTACCATAACGGTATCTCTTTCCGGCAGGAGCTTTACAGCGGCACATTCCGCCTGACGCTTGCCTGTATCGTAATCGAAGCCGTTTTCCGGATCGCGTTCGCCCCATTTCAGCTCAATGCTTTCGGGTCTGAACTCGTCCTCGGTTATCATGGTGTGCATAGTGGGATAAACTCCGCCGGTAGAGGCGAAGATGTACCTGTCCATGCCGATATTTCCTGCGATACGCCTTATATCGTTGGAGGAATAGGCGATCTTGTCTATGACGGCATCGTAATGCTCTCCGCTGAAAGCAGACCTGATGCTCTCCTCGTCACGGTGATCGAAGACCTTCCTGATAACGGAATCCCCGAAGCTGTCGGGAGTCCTTCCGCGGTTCGCGAGGGTGACCTCGTGACCGTCAGCAATGAGCTTTTTCACCATATCAACGCCGAAAAATCTTGTTCCTCCGAGAACAAGCACCTTCATATCATCATCTCCCGGTAAATGCGTCCGCATAAAGCGGACGCGCTGTTTTCTTATCGGTTATCACAGTCCCAGCATATCGAGGACGTTGTCCTTTGAACGGTAGCCCACGGACTGCTTCACGATGCCGCCGTCCTTTACGACAACGAGCATCGGTATGCTCTCGACCCTGAATGCTGCTGCAAGCTCGGGCTGCTCGTCAACATTGACCTTGCCCACCCTGACCTTGTCACCGTATTCCTCCGCTATCTCAGCAACGACCGGTGCGAGCATCATGCACGGTCCGCACCAGCCTGCCCAGAAATCGAGCAGTATGGGAAGTCCTCTGTAATTGCGGACCTCGGCGTCGAAATTCTCCTTGGTTATAACTATCTCGTTCATAGTCAGTCCTCCTTTGACTTGTAGTAGAGCATACAGTGGCAGAAGCCCTCGAAATCCGGATCGGCGATCTGGTCGCGGAACTCCTTGCACATACACTTGTTCTCGGGCGTTTTTGCGAGCCTGCACGGACAGTAGCCGTCCTTGAGCTTCAAGCCCTCCTTTATGCGGTCAACAACTGCCTTGTCGGGATTGAGCGTTACCTTCATGGGGGTTCTCCTTTTCCGGCTCTTATTTCAGTATTTCGTCCGCAAGAGCCTCTATCTGAGCGACATTCTCATCGCTGACTGCTGACTTTACAGTAACTGTGGTATCAGTGAACGTTATGTTCTTCGATTTCTCGAACATTCCCTTTATGACCCTGGCTGCGGTGGGAGCCCAGCTTCCGTTCTCGATGATGCCGATAGTGCGGTTCTGGTAGTTCCTCTCGGTGAGGTCGAGTATGAAGTGCTTCATGAAGGGGAAAATGTCCGCATTGTAGGTGGTGGTTGCGAGAACGAGCTTGCCGTAGCGGAAAGCGTCCTCGACTGATTCAGCCATATCCTCGCGGGCAAGGTCTGCGATAGCGACCTTCGGGCAGCCCTTTTCGAGGAGCTTGTCCCTGAGAAGCTCGGCAGCGTTCTTAGTGTTGCCGTAGACCGAGGTATAGGCTATGAAAACGCCCTCGGACTCCACGCCGTAGGACGACCATGTATTGTAAAGGTCAAGGTAATAGCCGAGGTTCTCGAGGAGAACGGGTCCGTGGAGCGGACATATCATCTGTATATCGAGGGCTGCGGTCTTTTTCAGGACAGCCTGTACCTGTGCACCGTACTTTCCGACGATGCCGAAGTAATAGCGTCTTGCCTCGCAAGCCCAGTCCTCGTCAGTGTCGAGCGCACCGAATTTGCCGAAAGCGTCAGCCGAGAAGAGCACCTTGTCCTTGCTGTCGTAGGTGAACATTACCTCCGGCCAGTGTACCATAGGCGCAAAGATGAATTTCAGCTCGTGGCTGCCGAGGGAAAGGGTATCGCCGTCCTTGACCTCGAGAGTTCTGCCCTCGAGAGCGAGTCCCGGGAAGAAAGCCTTCATCATGGCAAAGGTCTTGGAATTGCCCATTATGACGGTACCGGGGTACTGCTTCATGAATTCAGCTATATTAGCGGAATGGTCGGGCTCCATGTGCTGAACGACAAGGTAGTCCGGAGTGCGGTCGGCGAGTACCTCAGTGATGTTGTCGAGCCATTCATCGGTGAAGTTCCCATCCACAGTATCGAAGACTGCGGTCTTATCATCGAAGATGATGTATGAATTGTAAGCCATGCCGTTGGGAACATCGTACTGTCCCTCGAAAAGGTCGAGCTGGCGGTCATCAACACCGATATAGAAAATATCGTCTGTAAGCTTTATCATAGCGATTACCTCTTTTCAGTATTATTGCCCTGCGGAAGCATATTATCCGTAGTACACAATTATTATAACATAATGCAGGATATAAAAACAGTGACATTTGCAACAATTTTTCAATAATTTTTTTGTCACAGCAGACAATTTTTTTAATCCGTCCGCCGACAAACGGACACATTAGCATGAATTAAAAAAGGGCGCATAATTGAGGTGTTTATATAGCAGTTTTATTTGAATTATTGAGACAAGCCCTTTTGATGAAAGTGCTTTTCAGCTCTATTCAGAGCCTTTCTTTAGTTTTTTCCGTGACGGTACAAAATTAGCGCTACCCGAAAAAGGTAGCGCTTTGTTTTTCTTTCAAGAACCTTGTACCGTCACGGAAAAAACCATAATAAAGTCTTTGGAAAGGGGGCTGGGGAAGAACCTTTCCTCAGAAAGGTTTTCCCCAGTTAGTTCTGATAATACTGCCATATGAGTACCACAGTTAGGCGCCCTTTTTCTTATGAGTTCATGCCGATCTCGATAGCCTTGTAGTTATTGGGGATAAGTGCAGCCTTCTTCGGGGGAACTACCTTCTCGATAGCCTTCTTCATGGTATCGAGCGAGCAGATCTGAGTCTCCTTGAGGAGCTTTCCGAGGAGGATAATGTTTGAGCCGCCCTTGAGAGCATTGTCGTCAGCGAGCTGCTGTGAGGGAATGCCGAAGAGCTGGATATCAGTTCTGTCCGTAGCAGCATCTATCAGTGTGCTGTCGAAGAAAACCTTTCCGCCGGGACGTACAGCCTTTACGAACTTGTCGAAGGAGGGCTGGTTCATAGCGATAAGGATATCGGGAGTGAGAACGAGCGGAGAGCCGATAGGCTCATCGGAAATACATACGGAGCAATTGCAGGTACCGCCTCTCATCTCGGGACCGTAGGAGGGAAGCCATGAGAGCTCCTTATCGTCCATAAGTCCGCAGTAAGCGAGTATCTTTCCGGCGAAGAGTATACCCTGTCCGCCGAAGCCTGCGAGAAGTATCTCAGTAGCAGCCATTATTCATTACCTCCCTGAACATTCTCGAATACGCCAGCCTCAACGTCCTTGTAAACGCCGAGCGGGTAATAGGGGATCATTTCGTCCTGAAGTCTCTTGATAGCGTCAAGAGGAGCAAGTCCCCAGTTTGTGGGACAGGTTGAGAGCACCTCTACGATAGAGAAGCCCCTGCCGGCCTTCTGGTTCTCGAAAGCCTTGCGGATAGCCTTTTTAGCCTCGCGGATATGGGGAACGCTGTCAACCGCAACGCGCTGTGCAAGAGCAGTACCCGTGAGAGTTGAGAGCATCTCGCATACTCTTACAGGGAAGCCTGCGAGCTGGGGATCACGGCCGAAGGGAGTGGTCTGAGTTACCTGACCGGGGATAGTGGTAGGAGCCATCTGTCCGCCTGTCATGCCGTAGATAGTATTGTTTATGAAGATAACGACGATATTCTCGCCTCTTGTAGCAGCGTGAACGGTCTCGGCAGTACCGATAGCGGCAAGGTCGCCGTCACCCTGATATGTAAATACGAACTTATCGGGATTTGTACGCTTAACGCCTGTGGCAACAGCCGGAGCACGGCCGTGAGCAGCCTCGATCATATCGCAGCTGAAATAGTCATAAGCCATAACAGAGCAGCCTACGGGACATACGCCGATAGTATCGCCCTCGATGCCCATTTCGTCGATTACCTCGCAGAGTATCCTGTGAACGATACCGTGAGTACAGCCGGGGCAGTAATGAGTAGGAATGTCAACGAGTGACTTAGGTCTTTCAAATACAACAGCCATTACTTAGCACCTCCGAGTTTCTTGATCTCCTCCAGCACCTCAACAGGAGTGGGGATAACGCCGCCTGTTCTTCCGTAGAAGTGAACGGGCTTGGAGCAGTTGATAGCGAGCTTGATATCGTCCACCATCTGACCCATGGACATCTCTACGCTGAGGAGGCACTTTGCAGTCTTTGCAGCCTCGTTGATCTCCTTTACAGGGAAAGGCCAGAGGGTCTTGGGACGGAACAGACCTGCCTTGATGCCCTGCTCTCTTGCAGAGTTTACAGCAGACTTTACAACTCTTGCGGTAGCGCCGAATGCACAGAGGAGGATATCGCAGTCCTCAGTGAGATAGAGCTCTGCGTCAGTCTCGGTCTCCTTGATGATCTCGTACTTCTTGAAGCGGTCAACGATCGACTTCTCGAGCTGATCGGGCTGGAGGTAGAGGGAGTTGACGATGTGGTGCTCACGCTGGTTCTTGTGACCTGTGGTAGCCCAGCCGCTCTTGTCGTAAGCGTCGGGATTGATCTCTGGGAAGGATACAGGCTCCATCATCTGACCGAGAAGACCGTCAGCGAGTATCATTGCGGGCATACGGTACTTGTCAGCACGGTCGAAAGCCTTAACGACGCAGTCTACCATTTCCTGAACGGAAGCGGGAGCATATACGAGAAGCTGGAAGTCGCCGTGACCGAGAGCCTTTGTAGCCTGCCAGTAGTCAGCCTGTGAGGGCTGGATTCCGCCGAGACCCGGACCGCCTCTTTCAACGTTGATGATAACAGCGGGGAGGTCTGAACCTGCGATGTAGGACACGCCCTCGCTCTTGAGGGAGATTCCGGGAGAAGATGATGAGGTCATAGCGCGGACGCCTGTTGAAGCAGCGCCGAGGACCATATTGATAGCAGCGACCTCAGACTCAGCCTGAAGGAACACGCCGCCTGCCTTGTGCATACGCTTTGCCATATAAGCGGCAAGCTCTGTCTGGGGAGTGATCGGGTAGCCGAAGAAGCACTTGCAGCCTGCACGGATAGCAGCCTCAGCGAGAGCCTCATTACCCTTCATAAGATTTCTTTCCAAAGCTAAACAGCTCCTTTCAACTTAAAAATGTTATTTTTCGATAACGATAGCACAGTCAGGACACATAGTCGCGCACATCGCACAGCTTATGCAGGCTTCCTGATCGGTACATTCAGCGTAGAAGTATCCCTTCTTGTTGCGCTTCTCCTTCTGGAGGGCAACTATCTTCTTGGGACATACAGCAGTACAGAGTCCGCAGCCCTTGCAGCGCTCGGTAATAACTGTCATCTTTGTCATACACTTTCGCTCCTTTCAAAAGAGATTGTGATATTAGAATACAGAATGCTGAATCAGCTGAGAGTTTAGAGTTTAAAGTTGAGAGTCACGGTGCCGCCTGACGGCGGTATATCATAATGTCCGGTCAAGGAATGAGGTCTTTTCAGCTCTCAACTTTCCGCTTTCAACTATAAACTGATTCAGCATTCCGTTTTTCAATCAACTGGGGGTCAGTCCACGTCCCACGGCGTTCTCACGCAGGTAACTACGGACAGCACATCGCTGCTCTCCGAAAGCTCCGCGAGCTTTTCCGGGTAGACGGTGTATTTTACCGGAAGCCCTGTTGCCTCCGCGACCTTTCCGGCAAATTCCCTTGAAGCCTCGATAACGGCTATATCGGTCTCTCTGCCGAGATTGGTGTTGTTCACTATCGCGGTATGCTTCATGTGGGCGGCAGCCTCTATCTCGTACATGAGCTGGACAGCCTCCTCGGGAGTGCGCGTGAGATAGCGGCGCTGGTTTATGACATAGAGCATATCAATATCGTCACAGAATTCGCGGAGAGCCTCCGAATATCTTCCGAGAGCCGTAGCGCCTGCATCGTCGCCGCCTACGTCGATTATAAGACAGTCCTCCGTCATCGCAAGCTCGGCTACGTCAAACTGTATCGACGGTATATCGAGGTTGCTGTTGGCGAAATCCGGCGCTATCAGGGTAACGCCCTTTTCAGCGAAAAGTTCCCGGAAATCCGCTGTCCGGAAATAGGGGTTGACGATATCGAGGTCAACTATAGCCGCTCTGCTGCCCTCCGCAGCCGCCCTGAGAGCGAGATTGACGGAAAGGGTAGTCTTGCCGCTGCCGTAGTGACCGGTAACAATTGTGATCTTCTTCATAAGCTTCCTTTCGGGAAAGCGGCTTTCGCCGCAAAAATCCTATAAACTATATTATACCACATTGGTCGGGCAAATGCAAGAGGTAAAACCTACTTTTTTGCAGCAAAAGCGGGAGCTCTCCTTGACCGGGACGCTTGTATTTGCGGGACCTGATACTGTACCGTCCCTGTTTTTACTTTTTCCGTGTCCTGTTAGCCTCGCCGGAGCCGATATGGCGCTGTGTTCCGTCCGGGAGCTCGACTATGAGGTTGGCGTCATCGTCGATGCCGACGGCTTTGCCGGTAAGGGTCTCCCTGCCGACGGTCGTTGTGACCTCGCTGCCCGTAAGCATCTCGCGGCGACGGTATTCCGTGAGAAAACCGCGTTCACCTATGGTCGGGAGGTACTTCCGCAGTTCCTTGATTATCTCCGCACAGAGAGCGTTCCTGTCAGGACGGACGCCGCATTCAGCTTCTACCGAGGTCGCAATATCCGCAAGCTCGCCCTCAAAGCTTCCGCTCACATTCACGCCGATGCCAATGACGGCGTAGTCGAGGGAGTGCATTTCGAGCCCGAGCGAAGCTTCAGTGAGGATACCGCATATCTTCCTGCCGTTCATGTAGATGTCGTTGACCCACTTTATCCGGGTCTCCGCACCGCTGAGGTTCTCCACCGCCTCTGCGACCGCAACAGCAGCCGCCGCGGTTATCATGGAGCAGAGCTGCAATTCAAGCTCCGGGCGGACGATAACGCTCATGTAAAGTCCCGAGCCCGGCGGCGATGCGAAGCTTCTCCCGAGTCTGCCCCTGCCCATAGTCTGGGTCTCAGCCGCAACGACCGTTCCGTCCGGCGCACCGGCAGAGGCAAGCTCCTTTGCGGTTATATTGGTGGAACCCAACTCGTCGAACACCCTGACCGAGCTGCACATCGACCTGTCCGGGAGGTGCGAGAGGATAAGGCTTTCGGAAAGACGGTTGCTGCTCTCGGCAAGACGGTAGCCCTTTGCGGTCACGGATTCAATGACATAGCCCTCGCTCTCGAGGGACTTCACAGCCTTCCAGACGGCATTCCGGCTGACACCGAGCCTTTCCGCGAGGGCAGCACCGGAGATGAAATCCCCTCCGGCGAGGGCTTTCAGAAGCTCTTCCTTGACGTTCATATTTTCACCTCATATCAAGCGGGGACGGCATAGACCGTCCCCTTTGTTTATATCTTCCTGCAAAATTCGATTATCCCGGGTTTTTTCGGCTATACAGCCTCGCGGTACCCGACGGAGCAAAGTCCGGGCGGACCGCAGCGTTCATTCTGCTTCCTTAGCCTGTGCGCCGACGGCTTCACTTACCATTCTTGTTACCTGAGTAACGGCAAATGGAATGAATGCGAGACCGATAACGATGAGGAATTCCTTCATTCCGAAGCAGTCGCTGACGGACATAAATCCGTGGAAGGGAGTGATGAGGAGGGCGCCGGTCAGGAGGAGCGCACCGATGAGGAAAGCGCCGGCAGTAAAGAGGTTAGTGGTGAAGCCGAGCTTAGCGAGGGAGTGCTTACCGCGGCTGTCGAAGCCCTCGAAAAGTCTTGCGAGACAGAGTGTAGCGAAAGCCATAGTGCTTGCCATTGCGGCAGAATCGCAGCCGCTCTTGCCTATCATGAAAGCGCACATTACGCAGGCAGCGATTATGATGCTGTGGGCGATGATATAGAGACCGCTCTCCTTGTTGAGTATCGACTCATTGGAGGGACGCGGCTTCTGCTTCATGATACCGGGCTGCATGGGCTCCATGCAGAGTGCGAGAGCCGGAAGCGAATCGGTGAGGAGGTTGATGAACAGGAGGTGTACCGGCATGAAAGGCAGCGGCAGGTCGAGGATAGTGGTGAGCAGCACCACGATGATAGCGGCAGCGTTTCCGGCGAGCAGGAACTTGATAGCGTTCTTGATGTTGCTGTAGATACATCTGCCGTTTGCGACAGCCTTGACGATAGTTGCGAAGTTATCGTCGGCGAGTATCATCGAAGCGGCGTCCTTTGATACCTCGGTGCCGGTGATGCCCATTGCGACGCCGACGTCAGCCTTTTTCAGCGCAGGAGCGTCGTTTACGCCGTCGCCTGTCATAGCAACGACCTTGTCCTTTTTCTGCCAGAGGTCAACGATGCGTATTTTATGCTCAGGTGAAACTCTTGCGTAAACGGAGATCTTCTCGAGCTTAGCGGAGAGCTCCTCATCGGAGGTATTGTTGAGCTCGGTACCGTCCATAGCGAGGTCGCCGTCCTTGTAAATGCCGATCTCCTTGGCGATAGCGACCGCGGTGAGCTTATGGTCGCCGGTTATCATGATAGGCTTGATGCCGGCGGAGATACACTCTGCAACGGCAGCCTTGCTCTCCTCACGCGGCGGGTCGGTCATGGCAGTGAGACCGATGTAGGTGTAGCCGTTCTCGTCGTCGAGGGTGATATCGGAGCTTCCGGGGAGGGGCTTTACTGCGAAAGCGAGAACGCGCATACCGTTCTCGGAGTAGGCGAGGTTAGCCTTTCTTATCTGGATACGGTCGTCCTCGGTGATGGGACGTATGCCTGTGTCGGTGAGAACGTACTCCATACGCGGAACGAGAACGTCTATAGCGCCCTTTGTGAACGCGGTACGTTCGCCGTCTATCATGTGAACGGTAGTCATGAGCTTTCGGTCGCTGTCGAAGGGAAGCTCGCCGATACGCGGATATTCGCCGCGTATACGGAGGTATTCGTCATTGCCGAGGTACTGGGAGAGGGCGGTCTCGGTAGGGTCGCCGAGCCACGAATCGCCGTCCTTTGCGGCGTCATTGCAGAGTGCCATAGCGAGGAGGAGCCTGTCCTTAGCCCTTTCGCCGGGGAAGGTGAGGTCGCGGACGGTCATGCGGTTCTGAGTGAGGGTACCGGTCTTGTCCGAGCAGATGATAGAAACGCAGCCCAGACCTTCGACCGCTTTGAGGTCCTTGATAATAGCCTTCTGCCTCGACATCTTCTGAGTGCCGATAGCGAGGGAAATGGTGATAATGGAGCTGAGAGCCTCCGGGATAGCGGCAACTGCGAGAGCGACCGCGAACATGAGTGCATCAACGGCAGGCTGGTCGTTGATGAAGTAGGTCATCAGGAAAACGGCGATACATATAACGATAATAGCGATCGAGAGGACCTTGCTGAACTTATCGAGGCTCACCTGGAGGGGAGTTTTCTTCTTCTTGGCGTTCTGCATGAGGGAGGCAATCTTGCCTATCTCGGTGTTCATGCCGACGCCTGTGACGACAGCGACGCCGCGTCCGTTGGAGATATTGGAGCCGGAGTAGATCATGTTGACCCTGTCGCCGAGTGCGAGCTCCTGCTGGTCGATCTTGTCGGTGGACTTGGTAACGTTGAGGGATTCGCCGGTGAGAGCGCTCTCGTTGACCTGCAATGAAGCGGATTCGAGGAGCCTTCCGTCGGCAGCGGCAACGTTTCCGGCTTCCATGAGGAGGATATCGCCGACAACGACCTCAGAGGCAGGTATCTCGGTCTGGATGCCGTTTCTGAGGACTCTCGCATTGGGAGCGCTCATTGCCTTGAGGCTGGAGAGCGACTTCTGAGCCTTGACGTGCTGGAGAGTACCGAGGATAGCGTTCATGATGAGAACGACGAGGATAACGATAGTGCTTCCGATCTCGCCGCTTATCATCGAGACTATCGAAGCGATGATGAGAATGACGACGAGGAGGTCTGCGAACTGTTCGAGGAAAACGCGGAAGATGCTCTTGGACTTTTCCTCTGCGAGGGCGTTTTCGCCGTATTTTTCGCGGCTTTCAGTGACCTGTCTGTCAGTGAGTCCTTTTTCCCGGTCTGAGCCGAGAGCCTTGATGACGCTTTCGGCGTCCTGGTCGAAATAATTCATATCATCGCTCCATTCAAGAATAGTTTGAACGGCAAAACCCGGGAGTTGAGAGTGGAGAGTTGAGAGTTAATGTGTCTGCATAACGGCAGACAGATAAAAAATTACCCTTTCTGATATATCGCCGTCAGGCGATACCACAATTCTCAATTCTCAATTCCAAATTCCGCCGCATAATATACATCTAATTAATTTACGGATAGCATAATCTTAGCACTAAAAAGGCTGTTTGTCAAGGATTAAGGGCTAAGCGCAGGTCAAAGCCGCAGAATTATCGGCGTTTTTTACAAAAGCCGGACTGCCCGGCAAAAAAAAATATTACATTTCAGGAACTTTTTGGATATTTGCTTGAAATAGCGCTTATTCAGTGATATAATTAGTGCATGCTCAATAAGCAATATAAAGAGGCAGGAGAAAGTGTTCTGTGCCTCGGAATGGGAAATAGATCTATGATAAAAAAAGCATTGCTCATAGCGGCTGCAATGGCGGCAGTCTGTGTATCGTGCGGAAAGAGCAAGGACACCGACATAACCGGTACATGGAGGATATCCGACGAAAGCTTCAACGGCGGCTACATCTTCAATGAGGACGGCACAGGCGGAGTCTACATCTATCCGGACGATATGTACTTCAGCGACGGTGCGCTGTTCATATCGGGAACCCGCTTCGGCAGCGACAATCTCAAATATGACGGAGATATACTGCAAGCCGATATCCTCGGTCAGACCGCACTTGTTCTCGACCGCACAGGTGAACCTCTCCCGGAGAGCTATGACGGCGAATACCTCCTCACAGGCGGCAGCTACCGTGAGAGCATAGCCCTCGGAATGGGCGTGGAATCGGCTGAGGCTGCGGAAATTCTTATCAGCATCGAGGGCGAGAGGATAAAGATAACCGCCGCACATACGATAGACTATACCTTTGACGGCGACAAGCTTTCCCTCAAGGGTCACAACGGCTTCCCGGACAGCAGCGGCAAGGCTGAGCTGAAAGGAAATAAGCTCACCGTTGAGCGTGTTGACGGCGGTGAGCGCTTACTCATAAAGGAATAACGAAGGGATCATTATGAAAAGATTTTTAGCGGTACTCATGGGCTGTATGCTCATCACAGGAACATTCGCATCGTGCGGCTCTGACGGCGATTCGTCCGAGGCCACGACCACAGCCGCAGGCACTGTGTCTGCGGGCGATAATGAATCTTCGGAAAAGGCCACCGAGGCTGATACCGAAAAAGATACGGAGGAGCCTGAGACCGAAGCTCCTTCCGTAAAGACCGGGGAAAAGACCTCTGAAAGCTCCGGCACCGAGATAGACAGCGAGCTTGTCGGCGCATGGGACACCTCCGAGGGAGGCTACAACGGCGCATATGTTTTCAATGCTGACGGTACAGGCGACATACTCCTCTATTTCGGGGATATGCTGTACTTCAAGGGCGATTCCCTCGTTGTGGAGGGAACAGAGCTCCCGTCTGATATGTACTCCTTCGACGGAACGCATTTTTCACTCGTCCTGAACGGTATGGACGTCCTCACTATGGACAAAACAACGTCCGGTCAGGGCTTGGACGGAACATACAAGGTAAAAAGCGGTGCTGTCTATGACGAGGTATCCGGTGAATACGGCGGCTTGAGCTTCAACATCGAGGTCAAGGGCGGCAAGTGTACCGGAATATTCGAGAACTGCTTCGGTTACACAGCCGACGGCAAAAAGGTCAGCCTGACCAGCGGAAACGCAATATTAGGCGTAGGGGAATTCTCCTATAAGGTGAACGGCGATGAAATGGTAGCTGAATCCGGCGGGACGAAGCAGTATTTCACAAGGAAAAAGTGAGCCGTTTCCCGAGCGTAAAGGAGTATTATCATGAAAAAGCTTTTAGCGGTACTCATGGGCTGTATGCTCATGACAGGAACATTCGCATCGTGCGGCTCGTCAGGCAGCTCGTCCGAAAGCGGGACCACCACAGCGGACAGCAGTGCAGCTGCATCTGAGAAGGCAGCAGAGAACAGCACTGAGGGCGGTACTGAGGACGGTACTGAGGACGTCACAGACGAGGAGACTACCACGACAAAGAAGACGACCTTAAAGGTCACTACAGCTCCCGATGACGATGATGCTGTCGCCACGACCACTGCGAAGACCACAAGCAAGCCTGCCGATGATGAGCCGGAGGCAGACCCCTCCGATTTCCACGGCGGCGATGTTGCCGGTTTATGGGTGATCGAGGAGCGGACAGCTTACAATCTCATCTATGATTTCAAAAAAGACGGCAGGCTCGGAATGTATATGGATATCTCAGAGGACCTCAGCTTCGGCAGCGACGGAAAGGCAAGCTTTGAGGGCGACGAGGTCTCCTACACGTTCAGCGGGAATATAGTCAAAATAGAATACGAGGGCGAGGATTATCTCGTCTTCACGCGGGTAAGCGGAAGCGGCTCTGCGATCGACGGAACATACGAGATCACCGGCGGCACTCTTATGGAAGACTTTGAAGATGACAACCTCGGAATGCTGTATATCATTGATGGCAATGAGACCTACGTCTACAACGAAGATACCTACTGCTATGAGGCAAAGGGCAACGAGCTGACTGTTACCGAGACCTATAAAGGCGTGGAGAGCAGTGAAACGAGCTATTATGACGTTGACGGCGATAAGCTCCGTGTACTGGATAATGATGGAGATGTCGTAGTCTTACTGAGAACGGACCGGTTCTGATTGCAGAAAGGAAGATAATATGAAAAAACTCATGGCAATTCTCATGGGCTGTATGCTCATGACAGGGACATTCGCATCGTGCGGTTCGGACGACGATACCTCCGAAAGCGAGACCTCCGCAAAGAGCAGCACGGCAGAGGCAGAGAACGGTGCAGAGGACACTACAGACGAGGAAGAGCAGACCACTGAGGCTGCTACTGAGGAGGACACCGATGAGGTGACCACCACAAAAAAAACCACTACCAAAAAGACCACAAAAACCGTTGAGCCCACGACGGGGGAGGACGCTGACCCGTCCGATTTCCACGGCGGCGATGTAAGAGGCACATGGAGAATGGAAGACGATGAAATGACTATCGACCTTACATTCAACGGCGGAAAAGACAGCGGAGATATTGATATGACTGTTGATATCACCGAGGAGATTAGCTTCTCAGACGGCGTTGTAAGCTTCGAGGGTGAGGAGATCCCCTATAAATTTGACGGAAAGACTATAACTGTCGAATATGAGGACGAGGAGATCCTTGTCCTGACGAGCCGCGGCGGCAAAATAAATAAGAATATAGACGGCGAATACAATGTGACCGGCGGTGCCATGAAGGAATATCTGACAGCCGAGAACGACGAAATGGATTATTCCATTCTTATCGACGGCGAGGATACATACGCTGTCTCTTATGCCGCTTTCAGCTATGAGATCGACGGAAACAAGCTCACTCTTATCTCAAATATGGACGACGATGAGGACGTAACCGATTATTTCGATGTAGACGGCGATACGCTCTCTCTGCTCACAGACATGGGCGATGTAAATACAGCCAAGAGGATAAAATAATTTCAGAGAAAGAGGATAACTACGGAAACTGATATATTGACGCAGTGTTTGCTGCAATTGATATTATTGACGCTCTGCGGAGCCATGACCTTCGCGGAGACAGCAGCGGTCTCGGTAAGCGACCCGAGGCTCGAAAAGCTTGCTGCTGAGGGCGGAAAGCGCGGTGCAAGGCTGAGGAAGATACTCTCCTCGCCGGCACGTTTTCTTGCCTCGATGAAGACAGCCTTTCTGTTCACGGCACTGACCGCGGCAGCCTTCGGCGTTTACGGCTTTGCCGGGAGGATAGCCTCCGCACTTGACGGGACAGGGCTTTCCGCAGGGAACTGCGGTGCTCTCGGAACTCTCATAGTTGCGCTTGCGGAATGCTTCCTGATACTCGTTTTCTGCGAGCTTATACCGCGCAGGATAGCGGCAAGATCGCCTGAAAAGGCAGCTCTCCGCATGAGCGCGTTTCTCAGGATAGTCATGATAGCCTCCGCACCGGCTGTGTGGCTGACAGGGGCGCTTTCCGGCGGTATGCTGCGGCTCATGGGCATAGACCCCAATGCCGAGGAGGAGATCGTTACCGAGGAGGAGATCCTCATGATGTCCGATGCCGGCGCCGAAAAGGGTACCATAGACGAGGACGAGAACCGCATCATCAAGAACGTTTTTGCGTTCGACGATATGACGGCGGGACAGGTCTGCACTCACCGCACGGAGGTGTCCGTGCTCTGGGAAAAGGACGATATATCCGAATGGGAGGAGACTATCCACCGGACGCGGCATTCGATATTCCCGGTCTGCGGAGAGAGTGTTGACGATGTGATCGGCGTGCTCAGCGCGAAGGATTATTTCCGGCTCGATGACAGGAGCAGGGAGAATATCATGCGGAATGCGGTCCGCGAGCCGTATTTCGTCCACGAGACCATGAAGGCGGACAGGCTTTTTGAGCAGATGAAGCAGAGCGGAGCCGATCATTTTGCGGTCGTTGTCGATGAATACGGCGGAATGAGCGGTATAATAACCGTTACCGACCTTGTGGAGCAGCTCGTCGGCGATTTTTCGGACGATGAGGACGATATCCCTCAGCCGCGCATGGAGAAGCTCACCGATAATTCGTGGCTGATACCCGGGGCGACCTCCATTGCGGAGGTCAGTGAGGAGCTCGGCATTGAGCTTCCGGCGGAGAGGTACGAGACCTTCGGCGGCTACGTCATAGCGGAGCTTGGCGATATACCGCGTGACGGAACACAGCTCTCGATAGAGGCGGACGGGCTTAAAATAGAGGTTCTCGAACTGCGTCACCACAGGATAGAGGTATGCCGGGTGGAAAGGGTCATGCCGCAGGAAGCTTCCGACAAAGAGTGATATTAGTCAAAATGTTAAAAAAACGCTGTCAAAATCTGACATAGTGCATAAATTTTTCAAAGTGCAAGAAAAATGCGTGACAATTTATACAAGCTGTGATATAATGTTATCAGGGGCTTTTTACCCCTTGCTGCGGAGAAAAACAGCATATCCGCAAGCTCTTAAAGGAAAGGGATAATAATATGGGCAGCAATTACAATAACTACAACAACGATCCGAACCGCCAGCGTCCAAGAAAAAGAGTCTCGAAGAAAACGCTGCGCCGCCGCCAGCTCGGTGCGCTCTGCGTTATAGCGTTCCTTGTGCTCCTTCTCATTATCCTTATGGCTAAAGCCTGCTCAAAGGACAGCTCGGATAAGGGCGGCGATACCAAGCCCACAGATGTTACTACCACCACTACTGCCACAACTACCGCTCAGTTCGCGACCGAGGCTACTACTACCACCACTACTACCACAAAGACGGCGGGCGCTAACGACAGCGGCTTCAAGCTCGATAAGTACAGCGTCTTCTTAGAGGTCGGCGGACAGGGCATCTGCTATGTTCAGCAGTACCCCGAAGGCTCGTCAGAACCCGATGAGGTATGGACCTCCTCTGACCCCAAGATAGCTACAGTTGATATGTACGGCCATATCACCGGCGTTTCAGGCGGTGAATGCTACGTTACCCTCAGCTCCAAGAAGGATCCCTCCAAGGAGGTAACTATCAAGGTAACTGTTGCAGGACCGGTCAATACAGCAAATAATAATAACACTGCAAATTCCGATGACCCTGCAAAAAAAGATGATAAAAATGAAACTCCCGAGCCTCAGCAGTTAGCTGAGGCTCCTGCTCCCTCTAAGATAAACGGCGACGGCTACCACTATGAGGGCGACGTTCTCATAGTAAACAAGACCTATACCATTCCGGCTTCCTATTACCCCGGAGGCCTCGATCCGACCTGCTATACCTGGTTCACCAAGCTCCAGCAGGGCGCCGCTAAGGACGGTCTGAATATCTATTGTTCCTCCGGCTTCCGCAGCTACGCCGAACAGGAGGCTATCTACAACAGCAATGTCGCCAAGGACGGCAAGGAAAAAACCGATACCTACTCTGCTCGTCCCGGAAATTCCGAGCATCAGACGGGTCTTGCGATAGATGTCAATATCATAAGCGATGCCTTCATCGGAACTCCCGAGGCTAAGTGGATAGAGGACCATTGCTGGGAATACGGCTTTATCCTGCGCTATCCCAAGGGCAAGCAGGATATCACCGGCTATAAGTACGAACCGTGGCATATCCGCTATGTCGGTTCGGATATGTCCAAAAAGATCCACGACCGCGGCGGTATCACCCTCGAGGAATACTTCGGTCTGACCTCGAAGTACCCGGATTGATGAACCGCAGCAGATAAATGTCCGTATAAAGTTTGTGCCCCGAGGCGTTTTCGGAACGTCCCGGGGCTTTTTCGTTCATTCAATGCTTATGTGCTCGTAAGTGACCGCGTTCTCGTCCGCCTCGATGATAAGGTACGAAGCTCTCTCCAGTCCGCTCGCCGAAACGGAGACAACGTTCCCATTCACGAAATTCCGGTGCGAATGACCTACCGCAACAAGGTCGTATCCCGCTATCTCACTGCTCCTGCAAGCCTCGTCAAATACGCCGTTTTTCAGACTTGACAGCGGTAAAAAAGGATAGGGCGCATCAATGTCCAGAAACAGGAAATGCGAAAACCGCATTTTGCGTCCGCAGACTTCTGTCTCATAGAATAACGGCATCTTCCTTATGAAATCAAGCTGCTCCTCCGAGAGCTTTTCCCTTATGCCGTCATAGTAGACTCTCAGGTGCTCAACGTCCGGGTCAACGTCAACGCCGTGCTCGGCATAGAGCTCGCAGTTGCCCTTCAGGCAGACTATTCCGCTTTCCTTCAGCAATTCGAGACACTCCGTTTCCTCGTTCCCGCGCTGGAAAATGTCTCCAAGAAAAACCGTCAGGTCAGGGGAATGCTCCCTGATACGCGCAAGGACTTCCCTTAACGCTTTGAGATTTCCGTGAATGTCTGAGAATACCGCGATCTTCATAACTCATTCTCCCCTCGTTTCCGTGGATAGTAATATACCGTATTATAGCACAGTTCTTTCGCGGTGTCAATATGAACGGAACGGGACGTCCTGTATCAGCCGTACCATTTATCCTTTCCGGTTTTATGTTATTGCTCACAATATGCCGCGGACTGATACGCCGGTTTTTGTACATTCGTACAAAGCTTGTCCGTCCCGCTTGACAATCTCCGTCAGCCGTAGTATAATAACAAGGTCACAGACATTGGTTTGTGCTATTTGTGGCGGCATAGCTCAGTTGGCTAGAGTACTCGGTTCATACCCGATTGGTCGTTGGTTCGAATCCTACTGCCGCTACCATATGGCCCGTTGGTCAAGAGGTTAAGACATCGCCCTTTCACGGCGGAATCATGGGTTCAATTCCCGTACGGGTCACCACACACAAGGCTCAGAAATGACGTTAAATCGCCATTTCTGAGTTATTTTTTTATCCCATGACGGCTTCTGTCCTTTACTTGTCCTTTATACAGCTTTGGGCTGTCCTTTGTCCGTGTCGTGCTTCTTGAAGTCAAGCACTGATGCGATAGCATCTCCTGCCCTCGCCTGAGCCTGATTGAACACATGACAGTAGATAGAAGTCGTGGTAGTTATCGTCGAGTGACCTAACGCTCCCGACAC
>CACYSQ010000021.1 GCA_902777125.1 Ruminococcus flavefaciens | reverse complement strand
AAATCTTGCCCGATTCTTCAAATTCTGTGCTTGATATTATAGAGGGCGTTCGCTCCATGAGCCAACAAGCTCTCTTATCCTCCTTCCTACACGAAGGTTTACTTTGAGCTGAGGGAACGGCACAGCTTCTTTGTCCATTTTCAGGCTGTACCGTTTCCGGAGGTTCGCTTTTCTTTCATTTTTCGATGCTCTATCGAAGCTCCTTTCACTATGACAGCAGAGATGCTGTCGGGAGAGCCTGAGCCTGCGGCTTGGGTTCTGCCAAAAACATCTCTGAATGCGACAGTTCCATTTCTCCTATTTTCATATTGGCAGATAATACTGCCACTCCTGCGTCGGGGACGGTTCTCCGTTCCCGACATTCCAGGAGTAAATCACAAACAAAAACACCGACAAGATAGAGAGAGGGTGTTCTATATGAATGAAATCACAATTGCTGTGAAATACGATAATGATAATCCTACCGTCAGCGGACGGGAGCTTCATGCCGCCCTTGAGGTCAGGACGCAGTATTCAATATGGTTTGATAGAATGTGCGAATATGGTTTTTCTGAGGGAATAGACTATTATTCTTTTTTGAATAATAGGTCGGACGGACTTGCAGGAAAGCCGAGAACCGATCATCAGCTCACCATTGATATGGCAAAGGAGCTTTGCATGATACAGCGTACCGAGATCGGCAAGCGCTGCCGTGAATACTTCATAAACCTTGAAAAGCAATGGAACAGTCCTGATGCTGTCATGGCAAGAGCATTGCAGATCGCAGACCAGAAACTGGAGCTTGCCAAACAGCAGAACGGCAATCTCATCGAGACAACCGCTGTTCAGGCGAAGCAGATCGAGGAAATGAAGCCGAAGGCGACATATTGCGATATGGTACTGCAATCCGCAGGGCTTATGCCCATAACCACTATCGCAAAGGACTACGGAAAGTCAGCAAAGTGGCTGGCTTCATGAACATGGCATACAGTATAAGCAGGGGCAAATATGGCTTCTCTATCAGAAATATGCGGACAGAGGATACATGAAGTCAAAGACACATACTGTTTTTGATAAGAACGGTGAACCTACTGCCAAAGTTCATTCATATTGGACGCAGCAGGGCCGCATATTCATCTATGACCAGTTAAAGAGAGAGGGTATCCTGCCCCTTATCGAGCAGGACGATAGCTGAAACGCTGTCGGGAGTATCCGTTCATCGGGTACTGCCTATGACGACGGCTGATGTGCCGTCGGGAGCTTCTATTCCTCGGAGTAGGAGCTGCCAACAGTACATCAATCTTTGGGCATAAAAATAACCGACAGACGATGTATTACAGCATCTTGAAAACTGAATATGAAACATCTACGCTAATTTGTTTTCTTTTTCTCCTGAGAGATAGGAGGATTTTTAATGGCGAGCAATGAGGATAAGAAGGATATTGCGAACAAATTGCGGAAGTATCCGCCCGTGCTGACTGTGAAAGAGGTATGTGAGATCTTGCATTTCGGGACTACCAAAGTTTATGGTATGATTGGAAACGGAGAGATCAGGCGTATCGAACACAGCGGTCGGCATATCAGGGTACTGAAAGCAGACGTAATTGAGTTCTTAATTGCGCACAAAAATGACGGTTAAAAGCCGGACATAGCGCCGAAAATCGGAGAATTGCGGTTCAATAGTCTTGCATTATATTTGGTTCCGATGTATAATAGAAGAGTCAACAGCGAAGGAGGAAAATCAAATGAAAGCAAGTCTGCCTTATAAGTACATCACTTCCGTAAAAAACGGAAAACAGTATGTTGTTTTTGACTACAAGGACAGCGAAGGAAAGCGTAAGCGCAAGTGGGTGAATACGGATCTTCCTGAGAAATGCACGAAAAAGGCTCTGAAAGAAGCGGTCGATCAGATCGTGGCAGAGTTTGACGAGCAGTTCAGAATGGGAGTGCTTGAAAAGCCCAAGAAGTCCACCTCTGCACCTGTTTCTGCGATGAAAGAGCCGTATGCTGTCATGACTGACACTCCCGAATCAAAGATGACAATGGGTGAATTTGTGAATGAGTGGCTGACGGCAATGCGTCCGAACCTTGCAAGAACTACCTATCAGACATATAAGAGTGCTAACAGGCGATTCGTGGAGTATCTCGATATTCACTATCCGGGTATCACCCTCGGTGAGCTGAGACACAATCACGTTCAGGAGTTCCTTAATCACAAGCTCGATGAGGGCTGCAAGGGCAGTGCCGTGAAGCAGTATTATCTTGCTATCCATTCGGGACTTGCCTATGCGGTGAAAATGGAGTATCTTCAACTTCACCCGATGGATAAACTTGTTATGCCGAGAGCAGATAAGTATGAAGCCACCTTTTATAATAAGGACGAGCTGAATACGCTGTTTGAGGTATTCAAGGGTGACAGACTTGAATTGGTGGTACACATTGCCGCCTATTATGGTCTGCGTCGCAGCGAGGTACTCGGTCTGAGATGGGATGCGGTCGATTTCAAAAATAAGACGATTACCATTCAGCGTAAAGTTGTCAGCGATTATGACGAGAACGGTCAGAGAAAGCTCTATGTGGAGACAAGGCTGAAAACCAATTCCACAAGAAGAAGACTTCCGCTGATACCGCATATTGAGAGAATGCTCCTTGAGAAGAAAGAGCTTGAAGCTCACTTCAAAAAGATATGCGGTTCGTCCTATGATAAGGAGTTTGAGGGCTTCATCTGCCGTGACAATTACGGTAAGCTGATCTCGCCTGAGTATGTGACCAGCCGTTTTCACTACGTCATTACCAAAGCAGGACTGAGACACCTTCGTTTCCATGATCTGCGTCATTCTTGTGCCAGCCTTTTACTTGCAAACGATGTTCCGATGAAGGCTATCCAGGAGTGGCTTGGCCATAGCAACTATGCGATCACGGCGAATCTTTATAGCCACTTGGAATATAACGCAAAGGTCATTTCTGCGGAGACTATCGCCAGAGTGCTTGACGGTGAAGCAGATCAGCACAGTAAAGCTCCTGCGGAGACTGCCAAGCCTGAAAAGCAGTCTACAAAGAAAAAAACGACAAGCAAAAAGACTGCGTCAAAAACAACAGACACGCCTGCACCTAAGAAGACAGGCGGACGTAAAAAGAAAAGCGACACCCCTGCGGTGACAGGAGAATCGCAATCATCAAGATTATAAAATATAATATCGAAAAATTTATAGCGAGAAAAAGAGAACGAAAAATGAGCGATTTTGGTAGAAAATCCGGTAGAAGAAAAACGGATTTCGATAATATATCTTTCTACCACAGTCGATGATAAAGCCCGTAAACACGGCGTTTGAGCGAATATATAACAGATTTATTCATATAATGTCGTTGACTTAATCAAGACTATGTGATATAATGTTATACGGATATTTATACCCACCATGATATAAGGAGAACGAATAATGAAAAGATCAGCGATTATTTTTGCAGCCTCCCTGCTGCTAACGCTTTCTGCCTGCGGACAAGACGCTGACAGCTCGGAGAAAGCGTCCGCCTCCGCCGAAGCTTCATCGGAGGCTCCCTCTGCCGAAGACACAACGGCTGAACAGTCCACAGAGGCTTCTTCCGCCGAGACTTCAACGGAAAAGTCCCCTGCTGACAGTACCCTGCTCAAAAACGGAGCATGGTTCGGCATTTGTCCCGACCGCCATGTCGAGGGCGTTTATACCTTCCTCGTTGTTGAGGACGACAAGGTCCTGCTGACTGACGCGGACTACAATGTCGCCTCGCTTTCCACATACACGGTCAGCGGAGATAAAATGATCTTTGAAAATACTCTCGATCACCAGAAAAACGAGCACCGCTTCGAGATGCAGCCGGACGGCACCTTCCTCCTCTATGACAGCGCAAACGATTCCGTCACCTATAAATGGTTCATGGACGCTGATGTTGACACCTTCACGTTCAATCCCGATGCTGCCCTCGAACGCATGGCTAAGGACTACTACGGCTTACGCACGAACCATGTTCCCGAGTTCGCAGATGTTATTGATGACGATATCCCGCGCACGGTCATGATACACCTCTACGATATCATTGACGGTCACGCTTCGACCTCAACATGGTACTACATCGACCGCTTTACCGGCAAGGGCGAGGACGTCGTACAGACTCCCGTTGACCTGAATGACATTTCCGCGGATATATGGTCGCCTGAGCTTTCCATACGCGGTGAGATGAAGAAGGACGGTCAGTTCTGTGCTGTCGGCTATGTCGGACCTGTTGACTCCAAGGAGAACAGTCTCGCCGAAAACAGGGAATATTTCATCAGCAAGCTCGCAAACAGCGGATTTATGGATATGTTCATTCCACTCGGCAATATACCCGACCAGAATTTCTGCGGAACTCAGCTCGGCACAGAGCTCTACCTCGTCATACCTGCTGACAAGGACGCAACTATCGAGGTGATATGGTACGATTTCGTGAACGACCGCGACCTCGGCACTATCTACCGCAGCTACAACGGCGCACCTATCCTCCTCAAATGCAATTACAGCGATATTTCCGGTGACGTTAAGATAAGGATAACCGACAAGACCGGTACACACGAGGACTTTGCACCGTACATAAGCCTCAAGGACGGCTCCGTTCAGACCGGCAATGACCATGTTAAACTAATAGAATCGAAGTGGGATAAGTAATGAAGAAGAAAAAATACCGTCTTGACCTCTGCGGTCAGGAAATATGCTACGAAAACGCAAAGCCCACCTACAAGGAGGGCACGGAGGTCGTTATCTACTACAACATGATAGCCACAGATACGGACTATTCCTTCTACCTCGACGGAAAGGGACTGCTCTATGGCTACGACGAGAAAAAGGGCTTCGTTCTGCGCTTTACCATGCCCAATCACGATGCCCAGCTCTGCTGCTACTCAATAAATACTATGGCTGTTAAAAAGCCGGAATAAGGGACATATCATGCTTTCAATTCTTATTACAAATGACGACGGCATTCTCTCTGAGGGACTCGTCCGCCTTGCCAGAGCCGCCGTAAAGCTCGGCGAGGTTTGGGCTGTTGCTCCGGACGGTCAGAGAAGTGCCGCCTCACACGCGATAACACTTCACGGGACCGTTGATATCTTCCCGACAGAATTTCCTGTTCCGGGAGTACACGCCTATTCGTGCAGCGGTACGCCTGCCGACTGCGTCCGCACAGGCTCCCTCAGCATAATGCCTCACAAGCCTGATATCGTTATCTCAGGCATAAACAACGGCTACAACACTGCGACCGATATCCAGTATTCCGGGACCTGCGGCGCTGCCTTTGAGGGTGCTTTTCAGGGCATACTCTCCGTTGCTCTCTCGGAGGACAACAAGTCCTGCCATGAGGTGCTGGAACGCTACCTCCCCGAGATATTGCAGGAGGTCATCACGGAAAAGCCCTCCCCTGACGAGATAATCAATGTCAACTTCCCCTGCTGTCCGCTCAGCGAATTCCGCGGTATACTGCGGGACAGAAAGGTCTCTTGCAGTATGTTCTACAGGGACACCTACCGGCTCGTTAAGGAGCTTCCCGGCGGCGGAGTACGCCTTGAAGTCAATGGTGAGCACAATAAGACTGCCGAGGAAGGCTCCGACATGAAGGCTGTCGTGGATAATTACATCTCTATCGGCAGAGTGAAAAATGTTTCGTGAAATTCTTTGAAGGCTCACTGAAAGGAGGAATATTACATGGATAATGAATTCAATAACGGTCCTGACACCTCACCGCAGCCAGAAAATATTCCGCCTGAGCCGCCGTTTGAAGTACCTCCCTATGACCCGAATATCCAGCAGTTCGCACCTCCTCCTTATGACCCGAATATGCAGCAGTACGGTCAGCCGCCGTTTATCCCGCAGGATAACAACTGGAACTCCCCGTATGATAAACCGCCGGAGGAAAAGTTCTCTTCCGTTATCATACTCGGCATCGTAATCGCACTGCTTCTGATAGTAATTTTTGTCCTCTGTGTAATCATCTTCAACAAGAGCGGACATAACGGAGGCGGCACATCAGACAGTTTTTCTACAGATATTGCAGAGACCTCAACAACGGCTGCTGCCGGTATGACAACACGCTCACGCTTCGGCAACCCGACTGATACCTCCACATCGACTGTAACAACAACTGCCATAACCTCTACCCTGCCGCCTCTGATACTGACAACTGTTCCACCGAACCAGCAGAAAACGATCTCTGTGTTCCCGAGCAGCGATATAAGCAATTATCCGCAGTACAAAGAGGCTATCAAAAACGAGATAGCAAATAATTTTTACGGATATGTCGGTAAATCAGCCCGTGATCCCGGATATGCTCTTGCCGACCTTAACGCGGACGGCATTCCCGAGCTTATCACATACGCATTTGAAGGATATATCGTCCAGATATTCACTATAGACAATAACAAGGCTGTGAAGCTTGCTTCGGTCTCGCAGGACTACATGGACAGTTTATGGATATACAGTGACTGTACAATAAACTGCTATACGCCAAATGCAGGCAGAACCAGCAACAATAAGATATATAAATACGATGGAGGCAGCAAGCTCACTGAGATATACCGCCTTGACTACAGCTTTTCAACCAACTCCAATGGAGACAATATCCCAAAATATACTTATACAGAAAAAGGTGTCACACGGGAAATAAGCAGCGATGATTACACAAAAATGCGTCAGCTTCTCAATGAAGCCTTCTATCCGCCGGCTTCACCTCTTTCCGATATGGGTATCATTGATACTGCCAAGTTAAAGGAAAAGCTGCTGTACAAGGGCTTTGTTTCCGCATCTGACACTATCAGTATGTGGGACGTCCCAAGCGAAAACGGCAGGGTCATTACTCAGCTCACCCCAAGGACAAAGGGCGATGTCTATTCCGTTGAGGGCTATCCGGATTGGTATAAATTCTGTCCGGACGGAAGCTCTGAAAGCGGCTATGTTTCGGCTGATTCTATCAAGGAGCTGAAGGACAGCGTTGACATTGAGGATATCTGTATGCTCGCTGATTCTCTTTACGGCAAGAGTTCGGATCAGGTCGATTCAGAGCTCAGAGAATGGCTCAGTGATCTGGGCATGACTGATATCACAGACGGAGGTAGTCGCTACAATTGGAGCAGGAACAGAACTGTCAACGGACAGTATATTCAGGAACACTTCTTTAAAATAAAGGATTATCGGTGTTTTCAGATCGAAATCAACTATGACTATGTCGATAAATCAGATCTATCTTCTTACGGTGCAAAAGAGATCAGATTTATTTTAGATACTGAAGGCAGCACAAGAAGACTTTTGGCTGACATCGTTTCATTGTACGGTGATCCTTCCAGCTATAGTGAAGGCTCTTCAGGAGGCATAAGCTGTAAGTTCAATAACACAGCATTCACTAAAGGAGAGCTTTATTTTAACTATTGCATAAACACTCTTCTCTATAATACAAAAAATGATCGCTATGAAAGAGAAACCTATTGCTCACTGACCTTTAAATAAAGGAGAAACTGAAAATGGATAATGAATTCAACGGCAGTCAGAATGAACAGCAGCAGTATCAGCCCTACCAGCAACCCTACGACACGAATATGCAGCAATTCTCAAAGCAGCCATACACTCCGCCGCCTCAGCAGGTATATCAACAGCCGGTTGACCCAATTTCGCAGCAATACGCACAACCGCCGTATCAGCAGCCATACGTACCGCCTCAGTTCCCTCCGCAGAACGATTACGGCTATGTCCCCTACGGTGAACCTCCGAAAAAAAGGGCGTACATGGGCTTGCTGCTCGGCATCATCATAGTTCTGCTTGTGGCTATAATAGGCGTTCTCGGCTATATCTGCTTCTTCAAGGGCAATGATAACAAAAGCAGCAGCGAAAAGCTTCCCGCTGCGATGACAGCGGCTCCTGAGACCGAGGACATTCAGCCTGAAACTGACGAGCTCGACATTACGACCTCCGCGGCAATAACATCAAGGACCACTACCGCTGCCGTTTCAACAACTACCACTGCTTCTTCTGACTCACCCATAAAAAACGTCAGCGTCTACCCCAGCAGCGATATACGCTATTATCCGCAGTTCAAGGAGGCTGTCGAGGACGATATAGCAAACGGAGTTTTCGGATTCATGATAAATTCAGATTACGCCACTGCTCCCGGATACGCTCTTATCGACCTCAATGAGGACGGCACTCCCGAACTTGTGACCTATGCCTACAAAGGATACATCGTCAATATCTTTGCAATTTCCGGCAGCAAGGCGGTCAACCTCGACTCCGTGGGAGGAGGTTTCCGCGACTCCATCGTGATCTACCCTGACGGTTCCATAATACACAGCGGTTCCGGCGGAGCAAATTCCGGCGGTGCCACCTGCTTCAAGTACAAGGGAGGCAACCGGCTCACAGATCAGTACAGCTATACCTATGAGTACCCCTGGGAACCCGGCGAGGGCGAAACAAAATACACCTATACCGAAAACGGCACGACCCGCCGACTTGACGAGAGCGAGTTCAAGGCGATCAGTACGTTCCTCGGGGACCCTGTTGAACCAAATCCCGCACCGCTTTCGGATATGGGTATAACAGTTACGAAAAAGCCTAAAGAGACCTACCTTTACAGGGGCTATGTCGCGACCGAAAAGGACCCGCTCAATATGCGCGAAACTCCCGATACAAACGGCAAGGTCATCGCTCAGCTCCCGAAAGGCACAAAGGGAAGCGTCTATACGGTCGAGGGCGTTACCGGCTGGTATAAGTTCTACCCTGACGGCAGAACCGATTACGGCTATGTTTCGGCACAATATATCAAGGAAGACAAGTGAAGCAGCCCCTCAAATACCGTCATAAGCTTCGTTTCATATATGCTTATCATCAAATAAAAAACCGCTCTCTATTACAGAGAGCGGTTCATTTTATGTGATCGTTCAGATATCGTTGCGGATTATATCCTCGGGAGTCTCGCGCTTTACGACCACGCGGGACTTTCCGCCGCTTACAAATACAACGGCAGGCTTCGGAACACGGTTATAGTTCGAGGACATAGAGTAGTTATACGCACCGGTCGCAAGAACCGCAAGGATATCTCCCGATTCAGCGTGCTGGAGGGGCATTCCCTCGCCGATGAGATCGCCGCTCTCGCAGCATTTTCCGGCAATAGTCACCTTCTCACTGCGTTCCTGAGAAGCCTTGTTCGCAACAACAGCCTCATATTCGGACTGGTAGAGTATGTAGCGCGGATTATCGGTCATACCGCCGTCAACTGAGATATACGTCCTGATGCCCGGTATCTCCTTCCTTGCACCGACGGTATAGAGCGTGATTCCAGCAGGAGCTACAACTGAACGTCCGGGCTCGATGATGATGAAGGGCTGGGAAATACCAAGACTGCCGCATTCAGCCTTGACAACGGCTGACACGCGCTCAAGGTAGTTCTCAAAGGGCGCAGGGTCGTGCTCCTCGAGGTACTTTATACCAAAGCCGCCGCCGAGGTCAAGGCTCTTCACCTCATAGCCGAGCTCTGCCTTTATCTTTGCGATAAAACGGAGCATTACCCTTGCGGCCTCCTCGAAGGGCTCGATATCGAATATCTGCGAGCCGATGTGGCAGTGAACGCCGACAAGGTCGGTATTCTCGCAGGAAAGCGCCTCCTTTACAGCCTCGAAAGCCTCACCGGTCTCAAGGGCAAAGCCGAATTTACTGTCTATCTGTCCGGTCATGACAGCCTTGTGAGTGTGAGCATCAATGCCGGGCTTGATGCGGAACATTATCTGTGCCTTTACGCCCTTCTCAGCGGCAATTTTTTCAAGCCTGTGGAGCTCGGAAATATTGTCGACAATGATGTGTCCCACGCCGTTATCGAGCGCGTATGCAAGCTCCTCATCGGTCTTGTTGTTGCCGTGGAAGCCTACCCTCTCCATGGGGAAGCCTGCCTTTACAGCGGTGTAGAGCTCGCCTATCGAAACAGCGTCAAGACCGTCGCCCTCGCTTGCAACTACCCTGCACATCTCCAGACAGGTGAAAGCCTTTCCGGCATAGCAGACCATGCCCTTTCCGCCGTAGAACCTGTCTATACTTCCGTGAAATCTGCGGAGGTTGTCCCTGATAAGGTCCTCGTCCATGACGTAGAGAGGAGTACCGTACTCCTTAGCGAGCGCAACGGTGTCCATACCGCCTATGGTGAGGTTTCCCTGTGAATTGACGTTGAGATCATCTGATACGAACATATTTATCATTCCTTTCAAATTTCGGGAACATCGCCGCTGTCATCGGCAATGTCCTCAATGATACTGCGGAGCTCCTCGACGCCCTCACCGGTCTGTGACGAAAAGGGTATCGAATGGATCTCGTCGAAGCAGGGTATCTCGGAGGCAAAAGCGTCCATGCGCGATATCCTCTCCATTTTTTTGAGCTTGTCCGCCTTTGTGAGAACTATCACGAACGGCGTTTCAGTATCAATAAGAAAATTTATCATGTCAATGTCGTCAGCTGTCGGTTTATGCCGCATATCGACCAGCATGAACACCAGCCGGAGGTCACGGTCGGAGCTGAGGTAGCCCTCGATAAGCCCTGCCCAGCGTTCCTTTTCGGACTTAGCCACCTTTGCGTAGCCGTAGCCCGGCAGGTCAACGAGGTATAGATTTTCCAGCCCGAAAAAGTTAATGGTAGCGGTCTTTCCGGGAACCGAGCTCACCCTTGCGAGGCTCTTGCGGTTCATGAGCTTGTTTATGAGCGTGGACTTTCCGACATTGGAATGTCCCGCAAATGCTATCTCTATGCGTTCCGGCGGAGGCAGCTGTGAAAAAGTGCCATAGGCGGCGCAGAATTCAGCCTTGTTGTAATTGAGCTTCATAATATCCTCCGTTCAGCGGATAAGCGCACGTTCGAGCACTGTCTTAATGTTGTCGGCAGGCACGAACTCTATGGCTTCCTTGACAACGTCGTCCACCTCTTCGAGGTCGGGAACGTTCGCAGCCGGTATGATAACAGTCTTAATCCCGGCTTTATAGGCAGCCATTGTCTTTTCGCGGAGCCCGCCTATCGGGAGGACCTTGCCGTGAAGGGTTATCTCGCCTGTCATAGCAACGTCAGCGCGTACCTTCAAGCCCGAAAGTGCCGATATGAGCGCAGTTGTCATGGTTACGCCGGCAGACGGACCGTCCTTCGGAACAGCACCCTCCGGTGCATGGATATGGATATCGCTGTTCTTGTAGAACTCGGGGTCGATACTGTACTCCTCCGCCAGGCTGCGGACAAGGCTCACCGCTATCTTCGAGCTCTCCTTCATGACATCTCCGAGAGAGCCTGTGACCTCGGTCTTGCCGGTACCCTTCATGATGAGGACTTCAAGCGGCATGAGAACGCCTCCGACAGAAGTCCACGCGAGACCGTTGACAACGCCGACCTGATCGGTCTTGGAGGAGATATCCTCGAGATACTTGTGAACTCCGAGGAGCTCCTTCAGGTCCTTGGGCTTGACCGTGACCTTCTTTACCTCATCTGAGGCTATCTTACGCGCAGTCTTACGGCAAAGCGAAGCGATGTTCCTCTCGAGGGTACGAACGCCGGCTTCCTTTGTGTAGAACTGTATGATATCATGGATAGCCTTGTCGTCGATTTTGAGCTGACTTGCCTTGAGACCGTGCTCCTTGAGCTGCTTGGGGATAAGGTGCTCCTTAGCGATGTGGAACTTTTCCTCCGCAGTGTAGCTGGGAAGCTCGATGACCTCCATACGGTCAAGGAGAGGCGCAGGTATCGCAGCAGTATTGTTCGCTGTGGTTATGAATACAGCCTTGCTGAGGTCGAACGGCACCTCGATGAAGTGGTCGCGGAAAGCGTTGTTCTGCTCTCCGTCAAGCACCTCGAGCATTGCAGACGAGGGATCGCCCTTGATATCGCTGCAAAGCTTATCTATCTCGTCAAAGAGTATCAGCGGGTTCATTGAGCCTGCCTGTGAAACGGCAGTTATGATGCGTCCCGGCATAGCGCCGACGTAGGTCTTTCTGTGACCGCGGATATCAGCCTCGTCACGGACGCCGCCGAGGGAAACTCTCGCGTATTTGCGTCCCATAGCCCTTGCAACGGACTTCGCTATCGAGGTCTTGCCTATTCCGGGAGGGCCTGCGAGACATATAATCTGTCCCTTTATCTCGGGATTGAGCATATGAACGGCAAGGAATTCGAGTATGCGTTCCTTGACCTTTTTCAGACCGTAGTGGTCCTTTTCGAGAACAGCCTCAGCCTTTTCCATTGAGAGCTTCGCCTTTGTGTACTTGCCCCACGGCAGGTCGAGGACTGTGTCGAGGTAGTTCTTGATGACGAACGCCTCCTGCGATGAGGGCGGGAGCTTAGTGAGCTTGTCAGCCTCCTTCAGGAGCTTCTCCTTTATCTTCTCGTCAGCCTTCATTGCCATTATATCGTTGATATAGGCGTAGGCATCATCGGAATCGACCTCGCCGAGCTGTTCCTGTATCGTCCGCATCTGCTCACGGAGGTAATACTCCTTCTGCTCCTTGTCGATGCTGTTCTTGGTCTGCTCGTTTATGAGGTTTTCGAGCTCGAGTATCTCTACTTCGAGTGAAAGCCTTGCGTAAAGCGAGGAGAGGTTGTTCTCGATGTTTGAGCCTTCAAGGAGAGCCTGCTTGTCACGGTAATTGAGCGAGCAGTTGAAGGTAACGGTCTCGAAGAGCTTTACCGGAGAATCCGTAGTCATGACGGAGGTCAGAAGCTCCTTCGGCATACGCGGATAGTACGATGCGTACCTCTCGAAGATGTCCTTGACAGAACGCATAAGTGCCTCAGCACCGACGTCATCTATCTTAGCGTTTGAGTATGTGGGTATCTTGCGTACCTGAGCCCTGAGGACCTCGCCGTCGTCCATAAGTTCAACTATCCTTGCCTTGTAGACGCCCTCAACGAGCACCTTCATGATGTTGTCCGGGAGCTTGAGCACCTGCTTGATATCAGCAACGACGCCTATCTTGTAGAGGTCTGAGGGCTTGGGATCGTCAACATAAGCCTCCTTCTGAGTAACGAGGAAGAGCTTGTCGCCCTCTTTGAGGGCATTTTCTATAGCCTTGACAGACTTATCCCTTGAAACGTCAAAGTGCATGACCATTTTCGGGAATGCGACAAGACCTCTCATTGCAACGGTATAGAATACCGAGCTGTTTTCTGTATTTTTATCACTTTTAATGGTTTGTTCCATATTATCACCGCATTTCTGGTTTTTCAATATTTATCCTTATGATTGTTACCCATTCTATTATACTACATTTCACATTAAAATGCAAGGATTAATTTGAACTGACCGCCTGAGGGAGCAGAAAGCGGTTGTCAGTCCGGAGTACAGCGTAAAAAAGCACAGTCCCGCGGAGATATACCGGAGACTGTGCCGAAAAAGTGTTATTTGTACTCACCTGGCTTCCATGCGAGGAAGTCCCTGAGTTCGAGGGGCTTTGCGTAATAGTAGCCCTGGAAGCTCTGGATATGGTAGGCTTGAAGAATATCCCTCATGCCCCCGGTCTCTATACCCTCGACGCAGACCTTTGCACCGAAGGTCGAGGCAACGCTTACGAACGACTTGATGAGTTCGCGGTCCTTCTCGTCCTCCTCTATTTTCAGGACGAAGCTGCGGTCTATCTTTATAGTGTCGAACGGCAGGTTCTTGACAAGACCTATCGAGGAGAAGCCCGTTCCGAAATCGTCGAGAGCTATCTGCACTCCCCTGCCGCGGAGGTTAACGATGACGTTCTTCAGCAGGTACATATCGAGCAGTCGGCATCTCTCAGTTATTTCAAGGCAAAGCCTGTTGGGCGGGAAGCCCTCCTCCTTCAGGGTACGCAGGACCATGTCCACGAAATCCGGCTTTTCAAGCTGAGTGTACGAGAGGTTCACGTTTATCATGAAGTCCGGGTTTTCCTCCATGACGAGCTTTGCGCCGTTTATCGCGGTACGGAGCACCCACTGTCCGAGCTCGCAGAAAAGCGGATCTTTTTCGAGGATAGGAATGAAGTGATCTGGCGGCACCATGCCGTATTCCTTGCTCCTCCACCTGAGAAGCGCCTCCGCACCGATAAGCTTTTCGGTCGAAGCGTCCACAACAGGCTGATAGAGCAGATAGAAGCCCTTGTAATCGCGCATTATCGAGGCACGGATAGCGTAGAGCTTCTCGATTCTCTGCTTGTTCTCGTCGTTGAGGTTATTGTAGAATTCGACTATCTCGCCCTGTCTGCGTGTCTTGGACTCGCCGTAGGCAAAATTCAGGCAGGCGTAAACGGTCTGGTGGTCGATATCGAAATTATCGACATTCATCAGTCCGGCATTCACATCGAGTATGACGAACTTGTCGTCGAGCGAGATACCGCTTCGTGCGTAATTACGCAGTTCAGTATAGCAGTCGCGCATCTCGGAGGCTGTTCTCGTCTTGGTGATGATAGCGAATTTTGTACCGTCAAGACGGTAAACGTTACCTGTATTGCCGACGTGCTGGAAGAGGTGGCGTCCGAACTTCTGGAGCACCATATTTCCGAACTGGTAGCCGTAGACCTCGTTGACCTCGGAGAATTTGGAAATTCCTATCATGCAGGCAACGACACTTGTCTTTTTGAGCAGATTGGTCTGAAGGTCCTCAAAGAAGCCGTACTGGTTGCGAAGACCTGTGAGCGGGTCGATATGAGCCTTAACACCGTGGTTCCTGATAGCACCGCAGAAATAATTCGGCTTGCCGTTAGCGTCCCTGAGAACGACTCCGCGGCAGGTACAGAGGTCGTATTCGCCGTTGAGCTTTCTGGCTCTGTACTGCATATCGTGGTCGGAGGCGTTTCCGGCGAAAATATCGGTTATTCCGGCACGGTAGGTACCCCTGTCCTCGGGGTGAATGTACTCCTCCCATACGGTACCGGCATTGTACATATACTCGCCGGGAAGTCCGAATACATCAACTGCGTTCTTCGACCACCTTGAATAGTCGTACTTCATATCGCAGATGTAGATATAAGCGCCCTCGGAAACAGTCGAGAAGGCTTCAAACAGCTCATCGAGCTTGCGCTGGTGCTCCTCGCGGATAGGCTCAGCGACATAAGCGGAATCGTAATTGCCATCCTTGAGGCGTTTTTTGTCGGTGTACATCATATTGTCCGCACGTTCAAAGACATCGGACACCTTATGGTCTACTTTCGGGTCATATGAGGCGATACCTGCGGCAACGATAGGACCGTCCTTCTTTTTGAGGTTATCGTGGACCTGATCGCGCAGTCTGTCGAAAAGCTCGTCCCTGTTATGGTAGTCGGCACTGCCGAGGAAGGCTACGAATTCATCGCCGCCGATACGGAAAACAGGACTGTGCGTAAAGACATTGCATATAAGGCGGCTTGCGGAACGGATATACTCGTCGCCCGCCTTGTGACCGAGGGTATCGTTGATATTTTTAAGGTTGTTGATATCGCATACAACTATCGCGAACGGCAGGAAATCAATGCCCTTGTCGATATTGACCTGAACTGATTCCTCAAGCTCACGGTAAGCGTTCTTGTTCTTTGTACCGGTAAGCTCATCACGCCTTGCTATTTCATTTGCGTGGCTGAGAGCCTGTGCCTGAGCCTTTTCCTTGCGAACCTCATCGTCGATGTTCTGCACACCTATGATGAAATGCACCTTATCGCTCGACCATATAACGGTCATGCGGGTGTGGTGGGGATTGCCGTCGATAAGGAGCCTGTATTCGGTACTGTACTGTCTCCTTTCCTCGAGAACGGACATGAGATTATCTATTGTGAGAACTTCCTGTATACGCTTTCTGTCCTCGGGGTGAATAATAACGCCGATATTTCTTCTTGCATCGGAGAAGAAGTCCTTGCCCTCCTCATGGACCTCAAGGTTGCCATAGAGACTGTTCGTGGTAAACTCTACATAGCTGCCGTTCTTGGAATCGACGTAGTAGATAACGTCGTAATGCGAGGCGAGACTTTCCGCGATCTGACTGTAGGTCATGCTCTTTTTGCGGGACTCCTCATAAGCCTCCTGAGCCTTGACCTCATCGTTGATATTCTCGATGCAGACGATTATGTGCTTCTTATCGCTTGCCCATATCTGAGAGCCGCGGACGTGCATGACCTGTCCCTCAACAAGGAGACGGTACTTTATCTGGAAAACGCTCTTGTCCTTGAGATTGCGGAGTATAGCCTTCTTCGTGAACGCCGCCATTATCATCTCCGTATCCTCGGGATAGCCTAATCTTCTGAGGTTCTTCTTGCTCTCAGCGAAGAAGTCATCTCCCCTTGTCGGTATCATGAGGGTCTTGTATGTGTCGGTGGAGGAATACTCAAAGTAGCTGTTATCCTCCATATCAACGTAATAGAGGGTATCATAGCGCTCAACAAGGCTGCCTGCGATCTGGTTGTAGATCTCACGCTCACGCTCGGCTTTTTCAGCCTCAAGTCTGCGTCTGACCTCCTTGTCAACATTGATGACACCGAGTATTAAGTAATCGGAATCCTCGCTGAGGCCTCTGATAAGCCTGAGGGTGTGATATACAGGCTCTCCGTCTATCATAAGGCGGTACTCAATGCTCTGCATCGTACCCTTTTTCGTCTGAGAGAGGAGCTTTTCCTTCGTCATATTCTCGATAAAGAACTGCTGGTCCTCCTCATAGACGAACTGTTTTACATCACGGACAAGGTCCGAGAAGAAGTCCTTGCCGGAAGGCTCAAGGTGCAGCGAATGATATTCTGAGTTGGTGGAATACCACTGATACTCGTTTGTTACGGCGTTTACATAGTAAATGCTGGTATAGTCGATAAGCAGAGCTTCTGCTATTTTATTGAAAATAATATCGTTAGTTGACATACATATCCCTCCGCTGCTAAGAATGGTCTATGGTATATATTATACCATAATTATTATAAAAAGTCAACAAAAATTATGCAACTCGCAGATGTCAATATATCACTTTTCTTCAGTCTTCTTCTCCGGATCATTTTCAGGCTTATCCTCTTCCTTATCCTTCTGCTTCTTGTGGATATTGTCGATGTCCTCGGTAGTACCGCCGCCGTTGTCGTCCGGAGCACGGAATTCGCCCTTGTCAACAAGTCTCAGGAATGCGTCAACAACGTCCTCCGCAAGCTGAGTACCCTTGACCTCCTTCATTATGGAAACGACCTTGTCAAAATTCATTCTCTTGCGGTAAGGTCGGTCGGAATACATCGCGTCAAAGGTATCTGCGACCGCGATTATCTGTGCGACACGAGGGATCTCGTCATTTTTCAACCCCTTGGGATAGCCTCTGCCGTCCGGACGCTCATGATGTGCGCCTGCACCGATAGCGAGCTCCGGCATTATGCTGATGTCCTTCAGGGTGTTGTATCCGAGAGCAGAATGTGACTTTATGATGTTGAACTCGGTATCGGTGAGCTTTCCGGGCTTGTTGAGTACCTCCGGCGGAACACCGACCTTTCCGATATCGTGGAGGAGGGCGATATTGTAGTATTTGTCCACTGTCTCCTCGCTGCATCCGAGTTCCTTTGCAAGCATGACCGTATACTCGGCAACTCTTGTGGAATGGCCGTTGGTATACTTATCCTTCATATCTATTACCTTCGCAAAGGCCTCCGTTATCTCACGGGTGAGAGCCTTCTGCTCGAGCTCCTTTTTCTTGAACTTCCTTATGCGGTAACGGATATAAATGAACATCAGGGTACCGAGAAGCACGAATACCGCTAATGTACACATTACAGCGAACCATGTCTTCTCAAAGAAAGCCTTCTTCTTTACGATGCGGACGCTGAGCTCCTTTGAGCTGCGTCCCTGATCGTCCGATATCTCCATAACAAAACGGTAACTTCCGCCCTTGAGATTGGTATAGGTTATCGGTGCAAGCTCACTTCTCTTGACCGTTGTCGGACTGTCGTCGAAGCCCTCAAAGCGGTATGTTACCTTAGGATTGATGAGGGAATAATTGTAGACGTAGCTGTAAACAGTCAGCCTCTTAACGTCCGATGATACCGTGAAATTGCCGGATTTGTCGGGGTAGATGAATTCTCCGTCCGCCTCGATGAAGGGTACTGCTATTTTAAGGTCGGAAACGCTCTCGAAAGGCTTTTCGATATTGACCTTAGCAATTCCGGTAGTAGTAGCAATGTAAAGCTCGCCCTCATCGGTAAGCTCACTGTATGAATTCGAGGTCGCAATGCCCGGCAGACCGTCGTCCCTGCCGTAATAAAGGGGTGATACCTCCTCATTGGCAAGGAGCTGTTCAACGGCAGCGACATAAATACCGTTGCTGCTAAGTACCCACATCTGACCTGCCGAATTCTCATAGAGGTCGAAATTGTTTGAATAAGGGAAGTTCCTGACTGTGGTTATATTGTAGTTCCTGTCCATGTAGGCGATCGAGTTGCTCGTCACTATCCAGTAGATATCACGGGAAATATCACGCTTTATCCTCATGACGACGTCGGAGCCGAGACCCGATTCCGTACCGAAATGCTTGCAGCCGCCTCCGTTCAGAATGTAAATGCCGCCGCCGTCGGTACCAACGATAAATTCACCGTTTACGCCCTCGGTAACTGTCAGTATCTCTGTATTCGTGATGCCCGCGCTTTCACTGTAGACCTCCGCGATCTTGTCATCGACTATGTGAACAAGTCCGCCGGTACAGGCAACTATAAACGAGCCGTCCTCGCATTCGTGTACGGTCCTTACCCTGTCGGAGGGAAGACCGTCCTCACTCAGGAAGCGCTTGACTTTTCCGTTGTCATATCTCACAAGCGATGCCGAGCCAAAGGTCGAGAACCATAATCTTCCCTTACTGTCGCGGATTATCGAGCGTATCTTGCTGCCGCTGAGTATTTTCAAGAGGTCACTGCCGCCGCATTTTTTACCGGAAGCGGTAACGTCCTCGCTCACAGGCAGCTTCTTCATCTCGCCGTTCTCATCAATGACCCTGAGACCGCTGTTCTTTGTGCCTATGAAGAGCCTGCCGCCGCTGTAGCAAGTAGAATAGACCACCTCGTCATCGAATTCGTACTTGTCAAAAAGGTCAATGAACTGATTAGGCACTATCTTCATTACGCCCTGCTGAGAGGATACGAACCAGAGATTGCCCTGATAATCGACCATCATCTCCTCAACAGACGTATTCATCGGGATATTTTCAATCTTCACAAAGCTGCCGTTATTCACAAATCCGATGCCGTTGTCAGCGCAGACCCAAAGCATACCGTTTATGCCTTCGATAGAGTTGACATAGTACAGCGGGGCAACAGACATGGTCTCGGTATTGCGGAAGCTGTCCGACAGCTCACCGTAGTAGAGTCCGGACTCCTTATTTGCAAGGTAAACATAGCCGGGATTATCCGGATCGGGAAATACCGAATGGACGTCGTTGATGCCGAGATTTTTGGCATTATGGAAGCTTGTGAGCTTTCCGTCCTTCATCGTGAAAAGGGCACCGTCCATAGTTATACCGTAAATTACGCCGTTTGTACCGAGTTTCAGCATTCTGATGAACTCATCGTTTATCTGCGGCGCATCGACCTGCCGCATCTCCATTGTATCGTCCACAACAACAAGTCCGTGAGTAGTAGCTATGTAGATATCGCCGTTAGTATCCTCGATAATCGAACGTACGGAGAGCGATTTCATGCCGTCGTTCTTGTTATACATACGGATCTCACCGTTTTCCATTACAGCAGCACCGCTGTCGTTCGTACCAACCCAAAGGCGGTTCTTGCTGTCAACGAACAGACTTACAACGCTTGAAAGACCGGTAGTGGAATCGTATCTCTCAAAGGAATTGCCGTCGTATCTGATAAGACCGCTGTAGCTTCCGATCCAGATAAAGCCCTCCTCGGTCTGAGCAATGGCGTTAGCCTCCGAAGTAGGGAGACCCTTTGTGTTGTCGTAGAGAACGGCAGAATAGCCATCTCCCCTTCCGGTAGGATCAACGGACATCTCCGTTTCGCTTTTTACCTCCTGAGAGTTCTCCTCTGCCAATGCAGAGAAGGAGCAAGTGGAAAGCATGACTGCCGCCGAAGCTGCAATGCACAGGAAAGCTCTCAGCTTTGCCGAAATCCCGGATAATACTGATCTCATTTGATTACCCCCGATGATGTAAGATTTATTATGACTGTCCTTCGCAGGTCAGGAAGATGATGATTTTGCAGGGAGAAAAATGCCTGCATTCTCCATTCTTACATTATACCACAAGAAACCGGAGCATCACAGGCATTATTTATTAATATTTTGTAAACTTTTACAGACCATCGGTCAGTTTATCCGCCGTAAATCTTATACAGAACATAGTTCTTGAACCTCACGGGTACGAGCCTGTCAAGGAAGCATATCGCCTTGTACTGAGTACCGACCGTATAAAGCGGTCTCAGTCTGCCGCGGCTCAGGGCAGTCCTTACTATAGCCTTTGCCACATTTTCAGGGGTATTGCCGTTCTGCTCGTCCTTTTCCATGACTGCAACAGACCGCGATATTCTTCCGCCGTATACGTCGTCACCACTGACCGACCTTTTCCGTGCAGCAGTAAAACCAGTCTTTGTATCGCCGAGCATTACCGCACAGACCTCTATCCCGAACGTTCTCACCTCGTTGGCAAGCGCACAGGTATAGGTGTTCACGCCGGATTTGCTTACGGAATACCATGTCTGGAAAGGTATCGGCATGACCGCTGCAACGCTGCTGATATTGATTATCCTACCGCGTTTCAGTCTCCGCATACAGGGTATGACCGCACTGCATACATTAGCCGTTCCGATGAGGTTCACCGAAAGCTGCTTTGAAGCCTCCGCGCTGTCCGTAAACTCCGCAGCGCCGGATATGCCGAAGCCTGCACAGTTTATCAGCAGGTCGATGTGTTTCTCACGCCTGAACACCTCGGATACAGCCTTTCTGACGCTGTCCTCGTCCGTGACGTCCACCGCAAGATGAACTGCCGCGGAAGTGTCCTCTCCGTGCCTTGAAAACTCATATACCCTGTAGCCCTTTGAGGCAAGCTCCCGGACGGCAGCAAGACCTATCCCGCTGCTGCCGCCGGTAACTATAGCTGTTTTACTCATTATTCCTGCTCCTATCAGTCGTCAAGATGTTCGTTGCCCTTCTCAGTGCCCTCCGGCTTGCCGTAGGTGAAGGTGCATACGGTAGTTCTGCTCTTTTCGCCGCCGGCTGTTAGCTCATAGACCTTCTTCTTGCCCGCGATCTCAACTACTACCACGAACGGCGTATCAGAGCCCTCCGTCCTGTCCTTGAAGTTCACTACGCTGACCGTATATGTTCCTGCCGGAGGATTAGGGAAGTCAACGTGCTCGGCAGGGCTTGCAACTATCGTGCTGACCTGCATATCAACATCGAGAGTACCGCCGTCAGCATTTCTGTTGTTGTAATAGATCTCCCTGCCGTTAGGAGTGGTAACATGAAGGTCGAGGTCATCGCCCGTCTTCCAGCCGAGACCGATGTTAACGAGACCGTGACCTGCTCCCATCTGTTCGAGAGTCTCCTCCATGTCAGCAACGATGCTGTTGGTCGGGTCAGATTCGGGACCAAAATACTTATCGCCGGAAGCCTCCTTGATGTACTCGCATATGCTGACCTTGAACTGTGCGTTCTCGATCTTTGTATCCTTGTCCATGTATTTCGAGGCATTGAGGGAGATTTCCTTGCCGGCACCGCTTATCTTGTAGAACTTCTCGGTCTTGGTACCGTCAGTAGTACAGGTTATGGTAACACGGTAGCCGTCTATCTTGCCTTCCTTGGCAGGGTCGGACTTCTCAGGGAGCTTGAAGTTTATCATGCCGTCCTTCAGCTCTATCTCGCCTATCGGCTTGGGTGCGAACAAAGTCCATACGGTATAGCCGCTCGTAACGCTCTTCTTGTTGGCGCCGCCGTCTATCTCAAGAGTGTAGACCTTATCCATTTTGGTGTAAGGCTTTGGAGCGTACATGATACCGTACTTTGTATTTTTGTAGTCCTTATTGCCTATCGGTATCATCTCGAAGTCCGTGAGCTCCTTGTAATTGTCATCGTAAGCGAGGAGAATGCTGACCTCCTTCTGTCTGCCCTCGGGAGGCATCTGCGGATATATCCTGCGAACTGACGTCTGATAAGCCTGATTGGTTATAACGGCGTGATCCTTCTGGTCAACGCCCTTTCTTGAAAGAGCCCACTGGTTGCCGGCATTCGGATTTGTATACCATTCCACCGCAAGCCCATAGAACCTCGTCTGATTAGCCTTTATGAATTTCTTGTACGCTGCAGAGAGCGCCTTGTCGTCCATTTCGAAGGCAGTTTTCAGGGTCTCGGTAAAGTTACCGCCTTTTGCATAGGTGTCAAACAGCTTGCCGAAGGTCATGTCCGTCTTGTAATTCTTTATCAGGTAGTCTATTATGTGACACAGCGGATAGCCCTGATCGCCCGCATCAAACTCCTCCGCCTTTCCCTTGTCCCAGAGCATCGGCGTCACGCTGACTCCGTCAATATAGGTCGAAGTAGCATCTATTGGGATAAAATATGACTGCCATCTGTTCGGGTTTTCCATGTTTACTTTTGTTATTTCATCAAAATAATCACGAGCCTTGAATTCGATAAGATTTGCTGTTGCCTCATCGAATTTCGTAATTGATTTTGCCTTTCCGCGGTATTCTCTCTGACTGACGTGCAGCAGCTCATGGATAAGCGTGTTAAAGGTCTCTCCTGTACGATCCGTTCCCTCCATGATATCATTTGCTTTAATAACAACATAGTAATTACCCAATGTGGTAAACTGGATAGCACCTGCCTCCTTATAGTTATATTTCAGGTATATGTCTATCGCCTGATTGTATATAAAATAATCCAATAAACCAAGTTCATGGGTATCAGGTGTTTTGACCTTAGCCTGCTCCTTGAGGTATCCATTGGCTTTTATGCAGTATTTTGAGAATGTATCAATATAGCTGAGTTTTATACCGTTTTTATCTACTGCACTTTTCAGATTTTGCAAAGCCTTTTTATATTCAGGATCATCATTTACCAGCCTTTCCCTTTCACTTTTCATAAACTGCTCTTTGTAAACATTATAAACCTGAAGCTGAGGATTATTGCCGCAAAGAGCATTTGTCTGTTCGATAGCATTTTTCTCTATTTCATCCTTATGCCTTTTAGCAGCATTTGTGTACTCATTAATGCGTACCTTCTCCGCATTTTCAACAGCATCCGGATACTTGATCCTGAGATTATAGAGCTTCTTGCCAAGGGTAGTTGAATTCTCCATATAGGGACCCTTTTCATATACAAACACCTTGTCAAAGCCCCAAAGCCAAGCTCCGGAGCCGCCGAATTCCCAGCCCAAAGCTGCAAATGGCAAAACGGCAGCTGTCGCGCCCAACAGACCTGTTATAGTAACCGGACAGTTCTTGTTTGAATCAAAGCTCATATGACCGTTCTCTATAGTGATAGCATACTCATACCATACTCCTGTGTCTGATATGCGGTAAGCGCTGAGAGACGGATAGTTCTCCTCCAATATCCCAAGCTTTTCCAGATCAAAGTCTACATGGAACGTTCCCGGAAGAACTTCATCTTCGGCAAGTCCAGCATCAAGATCCCACGCGTACAGGACCTTGTAATCCGGATCGACCTGCTGTATTGCCGCGTCAAAGCGCTCAAAATCCTCGTCAGTGCAGGGAGTGAGCGTGAATTCCCTGTCGTGGTCGAGAGCGTTTTCCTCCGCAGAGATAACAACTCCGGGCTCGGGCTCGATAGAGAATGCCTGACTGTTTCCCTGCGGGAGCACACGGACATTTTCCTCCTGTTCTTCGTCAGGGATACTGTATAGCAGCTCGTCAGCCGTATAAACGACCGGCTCCGGCTGCTTTTTCCTGATGAGAGGTATAATGAAGCCGGGATAGCCGAAGCCCGTGAAAAGGAGGGCAAGAACAATAGCCGCTGAAGTCAGAGCAATACCGATACGCTTGTTCTTTTTCCGTGCGATCATACTAATCAGCCTCCTCTTCCCTGTTCATCCACTCATACGGACCGTAGTCGTACTCATAGTAATCCATTTCGATCTCATCTGTTTCAGGCTCATAGTTCTCGTATTCACCTGCGTCGATAGCCGCGTTGATCCTTTCGTATTCCGCCTCCTGCTCGGGAGTAATGGTGTCCTCAGCGACGATGAATTCGTCCTGTTCTTCAACGTCCCGCGCATCGCGGATCCTTCCGGGGATAAATACAATGCTGAGTATGAGCAGTGCAAGACAGGCGACGCCTATGATGATATTGCGTATTACCGCGCCCTTGCTCGCCTCGGCAGGCATAACGATACCCTTGAACACCGCAAACGGCGACTGCTGACGCTGGGGGGCAGTACCGTTCACCGGAGTACGGCACTTTGAGCAGAATTTTGCTCCCGGAAGCATTTCGGCTCCGCATGAAACGCAGGTCTTTACCTCGGCAGTTGGAGCGGAAGTCTCCACAGCGACCTTGGTCCTGCACTTAGAGCAGAATTTCGCACCGGGAAGAAGCTCCGCACCGCAGTTTTTACAGATATTCTCAGCCATATTATCCCCTCCTTGAATCATAATATCACGGTTTTATTTTCTCACAAGTGCAACGTAAGCTGTTTTGCCGTTGGGAATGTACATCGTTCCGACAGCGTACTGCTTGCCGTCCGCTCTCCAGAAGTCGTCAATGCGGAGAGTGAGCGTACCGTTGGCGATAGAACCGGTCGCATCAATGCTCATGCCCGTAACAGCTCCGTGAAGCTGTGTTATTATCGTATCGCTCTCGTCGATATAGTAAATCTCGGAATAAGCCGGCAGAGCAAGATACCAGTCAATTGCAACAGTAACACGGTTGCCCTCGAGGAATATCTCGAAATTGTCTATTTCACGGTCAATATAGTCTGGATTTGAAGCATTTTCGTAGATCAGCATTGCTTTCCAGCCGCCTGTTATCGCAAGAGGATTGGTTATACGCTCAGCATATCCGGGAGCTTCCTTAATAAGTCCGAACTGACCTGCACACCAGTCAAATTCATCAGCGGTCGGAAGATCGCGAGTTGAATAGAACGAAGCCTCCGCCTGTGCAGCAGCGTCATCGGAAAGAGCCGCCTGCTTTAAAGTTGTTACTTTAGTCGTGGTCTCGGGTACGGTCGTAGTCGTGGTAGTCGTGGTTGTCGTTGTTTCCGCTTCCGTATCCGGTTCAGTTTCTTCCTCAGTTTCGGGCTCTGTTGTTACGGTTGTGCGCTTCTTTGTGGTCGTAGCTGTCTGCTCATCTGAAGCAGTGGTAACAACGGCATTATCGCTTGCTGAATCAGAGCTCGAACCGCCGCCGTTCTTCTTTGCGAGCAGGAATATCATAATTCCCAACGCTGCCGCAAGAAGCACTGACAGTGCAATGATTATAGCGATAAGTCCGCCTTTTTTGCCGTCTCCGGGGGCAGGCTGCCGAGCCGGATACGGGACAGGCTGCGGATAGGGCGGTACCTCGGGAGGAGGCGCATTGTACGGCGGCGGAGGAGGAGGTACAGGTTCAGCCGGAGCTGCATATTGCGGGGGCTGGACCGGAGCATTTCCGGGAGCTCCCTGGGTTATCGTCTCACCGCAGTAGGCACAGAAAACGTCATCGTCTTTGATCTGCATTCCGCATTTTGGACATAGCATAAGATCACCTCTTAAAATATAGCAATTTGGAGAAAAGTGTTTACTATTTGACTGTAATTATATCATAATATGTATACAATGTCAATGTAATCCAGAGTATTTGCTTTATTTATTTATCGTAAATTTACAATTTGTTCATAGTTGAAAGAACAAAAGAGGGCGTGATATCACGCCCTCTGCATAGCTGTTATTTTCCGGAGAAAATCTTTCTCCTGAGAAGGATAAGATCGAACGTATCAACGTTGCCGTTGCAGTTCATATCTGCGGCATTCGCCTGCTCCTCGGTAAGAGCTCCCCTGCCGGTGAGACTGCCCTGAAGCTTGACGATATCGGCTATATTCACCTCGCCGTCGAGGTTGACATCGCCGAGCGATGAGCCTGAACCGAGGCTGTCCGGATCGAGCCAGAGCTGTACACAGCTGCTGTCAGGGCCGTATGCCGGTGAAGCCGTGTTCTGCGAAGCAAGCTCACTTGCGGTAAGCGCCTTGCTGTAGATCCTGAGATCGTAGAAGTCCGCATTCGAGCCTCTGCCGGTCTCGGGACAAGCACCGAGCGTCACATTGTAGCCGGACTCAGTAATACCCTGAGTGGTTCCGACCGTTTCCTGAGCAAGCATCTCGCCGTCGCAGTAAACCTTTATAACGTTGTTCTCGGCATCGTAAACACCTGCGACCTGATGCTTTTTCCAGAGCCAGCCCGAATCAGCGCTGGTGGACTTTTCAGCGGAGACCTGATGCCAGTTGCCGCCCGCATGGATAAAGAATACAAGCCTGTTCTTCTCGGCTCTAAGGCCGAAGGAATGGTCGCCCTTGCTCGCGATCATGTTGAACTGCGGCTCGCCTGTGGGAACGATATTCGCTTCAACGGTGAAGGAATTCTTTCCGGAAAGGCTTCCGTCGAGCTTTGAATTATGCGGAACGCTGATCGAACCGCTGATGTAGTTTCCGGTGGACTTCTCAACGAGAGTTCCGGAAGAACCTACGGGTATCTCGATGCGGTTGCTGCTCTTGTCCGTGATGAACGAAGCGTCAGAACGCAGCCTTGCCGCGATATCACTCACGCCGTATTCTCCGAGGGTATTCGATACCGGAACGATAGTGTAGCTCCAGTTGTATACCCTGCTCGAAGGCAGACGGTACTGTTCGAGAGTTGCCTGTCCGCAGGTAGCACTGCCGGTACCCATTGAACCGTAGTCAACGCTGAGGTAGGTCTCCTTGCGGGGAGAGAGCTTGTAAACGTGGTCAACCTTTTGCAGGTCAGACGGCAGGAAGTGGAGAGCGCTTGCCTCGCACTTGCCGTCGGCAGCAATAAGGAGTCCGGAAGAATTTGAGGGATTCTTTACAGATATCCACTTGACGTCAGTGAGGTTGCCGGTGTCGTCAGCCTTCAGATACGGGAAGAACTGCTCTGAAACTGTGCTTGACCATATGCCCTGTCTGCCGTTTGTCTTTCTGTCGTTGAATGTCTCAACAGGACCGTTTCCGTACCAGCTCACCTGCTCGGAGCCCTCGGGAAGCTGCATGATAGAGCCTACCTTGAGGAAATTGCCGAGACGGGCGCCAACAGCATCGACCGTAAAGCCAACATTGACCTTTCCGTCAGGATAAATGGTGTACTTTATCGTTACCTTTGTATTGCCTGCATTGGGAAGCGTGAGGTTTGAGGTCACGATCTTGCTGCCGCTGCCGCCGTCAGTAACGTCAATACTGCTGACCTTGATGCTGTCGCCAGCCTTTTCCCAGGTCTTATCAAAGAGGCCCCTTGCTCCCCAGCCGGTATCATTTTCAACGTTACCGCGCCAGAAATTCGGTCTCGGACCGTTATTTATGAGGATATCGCCTTTGTATGTGTACTCTTTCAGGAGACCTGTCGATTTGTCGATAGCGAAGTTGAAGTCCTTTCCGACAACAGCATAGGTACTGCCGATATCGGTAACTACGAACGAATCACTGCCGTGGTCAGCAGTTATAGCGCGTCCGGAAGTCTGGAATGGTATCTGAGCGTAGGAGATCTCTGTACCCGCAGGTATCATTCTCTTGCTCTCGGGAGCAATTACCGAGATATCGAGCGTGAACTCGTCGCCTGCCATAGAAGCCGACGGGAGCTTGAACGGTACGCTGAGAGTGTTCTTTGAGAGGGGCTTGCATGAAGCGTTCTCAAGGGTACCCTCCTGTACCGCAAGACCGTTTTTGAGAAGCTTCCAGTTTACAGTGTAATCGCTGAGATTCATGAAGTTGTTCTCGTTGTATACGGTTATCTCGTTCTTTGCGAGCTGAGACTGGTCTGCCGAGAACCAGAAATTCTGGTACTGGAACTTGACCTCAGCAAGCTCAGGCTGAGCTGTTCTGTCCGGACTGATAAGACCGTTCTCGCAGAAGCTTCCGTCGTTTGGACGGTCACCCCAGTCGCCGCCGTAGGCAAAGAACTTGCCCTTGCTCTCCTCCTGATAGAGGTTCTTGTGTGCGTAGCTCTCGGAGTAGTAGTCCCAGCCGCCGCCGACCTTATCGAGCGGAACTGCTCTTGACTGGTCTACCCAGTCCCAGATGAAGCCGCCAAGCATATTGTCAGCACTGCGGATAACGTCCCAGTATTCCTTCAGTGCGCCAACGGAATTGCCCATAGCGTGGTCGTATTCGCACATAACATATGGCATCTTGCCGTCACCGCAGTTGTAGCCGATAACGTTCGAGCCGGGATACATATCGCTTCCCATATCAACGCCCATATCGAAGTGCTGACCCTCGCTGTGAACGGGTCTTGTTCCGTCATTTTTCTTGAAATACCATATCATATCGCGGAAAAGTCCGCCGGCAGCGTTCGGGTCTGTCGTGTAGCCCATTTCGTTTCCGATAGACCATGCGAAGATGCACGGGTTATTGCGGAGACGCCTGAAAGCAGTCTCAGTCCTGTCCATACCGAGGTCGTAGAAAAGCGCTTTCTGCGAATCGTTCTTCCCGTCCTGCAAAGCGTGGCACTCCATATTGGTCTCGCCCATGACGTACATACCGTACTTGTTGCAGAGCCAGTAGAGGTAGGAGTCATTGCTGTAGTGAGAGGTACGGATAGCATTGATGTTGTTCTTCTGCATGAGGAGAACGTCCTCCTCCATGGTCTTCTGCGGAACAGCCTTGCCGTGGAAGGGATCGGTATCGTGACGGTTTACGCCCTTTAGGAGGAGACGCTTGCCGTTGATAGTAATGGGCTGCCAGCGGGTAGTGGTCTTTCTGTATGAACCGTCCACCTGAGTTGGAGTGAAGCCTATCTCGCGGAAGCCGAGCTGTGTGGAAACAGTCTCGACAACGTTACCGCTGCTGTCCCTGAGGGTAAGAACGAGCGCGTAGAGGTTCGGGTCCTCCGCAGACCAGAGCTTAGGCGATTTTACGGTAGTTTTGAGCTTTGCCTCAGCAAATCCGCCCTTGGAAACGCCCTCGATGCTTGCCTTTGCACCGCTGAGGATATTGTTTCCTGCCTCGTCATAGGCGGCAGCTTCGATAGTATATCCGCCGTGATCGACGCCATCGGCATTGTAGATGTAGGAATTTACGGAGAGCTCAGCGTTCGTGTAGGTGTCATCGAGATCGGTCACTACCGAGTAATCAGCTATGCTGACAGAGGGAGCGCTTACGAGGAAGACATCGCGGAAAATACCGCCGTCGTATATCATATCCTGTCCCTCGAACCATGTACCGTCACAGAATTTGTGTACCTCGACAGCGAGGGTATTCTCACCGTCAACAAGATAGTCCGTGATATCAAATCTGTGCGGACTGAACGAATCCTCGCTGTAGCCGACCTCCTTGCCGTTGATATAAACATAGTAAGCCGATTCAACGCCGTCAAACTGAATGTAAACACGCCTGCCGCTCTGCCTGATCGACTTGTCCGGGGTAAACTTCTTGCGGTAGAGTCCGACCGGATTGTAATTCGTTGGAGCGTTCGGACAGCTTACCCACTGGTCGTAGGCACTCTGCCACGGCATCTGTACATTACAGTATATCGGAAAATCAAAGCCCTGAGCAGTCCAGCTGTCCGGAAGCTGAACCGTTTTCCAGCCGTCAGCGGGATTGGGATTATAGCTTGCATTTGCGAAGCCTCCGCTGATATAGCTCTGTGCTCTTTCGGCGTTCTGAACGACCTTCAGATCCCAGTCATTGCCCTCGCCAGTGAGCATCTGCAAAAAGTCAGACTTCTCACGGGCATTGTAGTCCCATACAGCTGCCGCCGCACTTTTGGCGTCCTGATACGGAACAGGGTTGTTCGAGGCGAACATACGGTTAACGCCGGTGATCTTCTCGGCACCGTTTTTACCTGTCCATTCCTGATGTGTTATAGCAGCTGCATCGGCGGTTTTGATAGGGCTTGCCGCCGGGAAGCAGGTCATTGCACCGGCAGCCGTTACTGCCGATACTGTCAAGGATAGAAAGCGTTTCATTATAAACCTCCCCGATGTACAAATTTTATTAATATTATATTACTTATTAATATATATTTCAACCCACAAAGCAAAGATTTAGTGCACAAAATGCAGAACATTCAGATGTAAAGAACTGCATACCTACAAAAAAAGCCGCACATTTCTGTGCGGCTTTGCTTGTCAGATCAAACTCTGTAAGGGAGAGCGTCTATAAGATTAAGCTTATACTTCTGGATATAGAGAGCGTCGATATTTGTGATGTCTCCGCTCAGGTCTGTATCAGCGTTCCTTTCGCCCTTAGCATCGAGCCTGTACTTATCGGGATTTGTAATGCACTGCATGATGAATACAGCGTCTGCCATATTAACTTCACCGTCGACGTTAGCGTCTCCGCACTTTACATCAGGATCGGAATAAGGCTGAGTTGTGCTTGTTGTGGAGGTTGTAGTTGTTGTGGTTGTAGTAGTTGTGGTTGTTGTAGATGTATCAATTACAGCTGAACCGAAATGGTATTCTATGAGTTCAAAGAGCTCAGGATTATACCAGATCTGGCACTCAGCAGACTTTACGCCGCCGAACTTGCTGAGCGGGATACTTACTGTAAGGTCGCCGTTAGCGTCTGACTTGCCTTCCCACTTTTCTTCCTTCCAGCCGCCGTTGTCGAAGCCAACACAGCCGTTTGTATCTGTAGCGGGATCGCCCTTGAATGTGAGAATGAGGTAATCGCCATTTGCATTTGAGAAGTCTATCTTGTACTTCTTTGTCTTATCCTCGGGGATGTCGATAGATACATCAGGAGCATTGAGGATAACGATCTTCTCGATATTTGTCTTACCGGGAGTTCTTGCCTGCATGTGGTTGATAGTTGAGAGATCATCTGAATAAGCCTTGGGTACCTGCTGGTCAACAAGGTAGTAAGCGATGCCGTTTGCTTCATCTACTGTGTAAGGAGACATCTCAGACCAGTGATCGTAAGCAGAGTCGGAAACTGCAAGAACAGGTGTATCGCCTGTGTACTTGATAGCAACTTCCTTGCCCTTGAGCTGATCCCATGAGATCTCCTTGCCGGGAGTTGAGTTGCCGTATGTCTCGCTAAGAGCAACGTCGATAGAAGCATTCTCGAGGAATACTGTACCTGTAGAAAGATCATCGTGATCGTAGGTAGGCATCTTGCCCTCGCTGCCCCACTTGATAGAGCTGTCGTTCATGATCTCCATCATCTTGTTGATAACGGGGAGGCTTGACTGAAGCCACTCGCCTGTCTCACGGTTGATGTAGCCGTGGCACTCGCCGGGAGCAGCAGGATTGGATTCGATGTTGTTATCCCAGAGTACGCAGGGAATGCCGTACTTCTTTGTAGTCTGGAAGTACTGGGTTGTCCAGTCTACACGAGCCTGAGTATTGCCGAAGTTGGAGGTACCCATTTCGCCGATTACTACCGGAACGCCCTTTGCTACGAACATATCACGGAAGTTCTGGAGATTGTATGCGAGGTCGTTGCTGAACTCCTTGGTGAATGTGTCGTGGTATGCACCAGTTGACTCATCAGTGTTCATTGTGAAGTTATAAGGTGTATAAGCGTGGATAGAAACTGCCAGGAAGTCATCATCAGGCATAACTATCTGTGAAAGGAATGTCTTGTCTGAGCTTGCTACATAGCCGGGGAGCATAAGAAGACGAGTCTTAGCATAGGGGCTGTCCATGCCTCTGATAAGCTTAACGAAGTCAGCATTGAGCTTGTTGATAACATCAGCCTCAGCGACAGGTGTAGCGGACCACCACTCATAAGATGTACCAACAGCACGGGGCTCGTTCATACACTCAAAGATGAGGTGCTGGTCGTAATCCTTGAACTCAGTAGCTACCTGTGTCCAGATCTTCATAAGTCTTTTGTTGATCTCGTCATAAGCAGTTAAGAGGTCAGGTCTGTTGATCCAGTTTTCGTGGTGAACGTTAAGGATAACGTACATATCGTTCTTGTAAGCATAGTCAACTACCTCGTGAACACGAGCGAGCCATGCGGGATCGATATTGTCATTTTCGTCAAGGTGCTGGAACCATGTTGTAGGGATACGGACTGTGTTGAAACCCTTTGCCTTGAGGGCGTTGAACAGAGTCTGATTAGCCTTGGGACAGCCCCATGCGGTCTCAGTCTCAAGACCAGCCGTAGCCGCATCAATGGACTTTGTCGGGTCATTGGGATCCGGAATGGAAGCCTTGGCATCGAGAGTATTACCGAGATTCCAGCCTACCTTCATATTCTCGGTGATCTCGAATGCTGTCATGACATTTGCAGCATCAACTTCTCCTGAGTAGGTCACATTCGAGAAGTTGAACGATGTGAGCATACATAAAGCGGCAGCAGAAATGCTGACGATACGCTTTACGCCTTTAGATTCAAAAAACATTTTCTTTACCTCCTGTTTTTAGTGCGTTGATTTATCACAGCATATATCCAGTGCAGCAAATACACGCCGTGAATTCGTTTGACACCAATAGTGTAGCATAGCACCGTAATAAAGTCAAGTCGAAGTGTACAAAGTGAAGCCGAATGGAAGGTAGAAAAAAACATATCATTTTTGGCAAAATTGTACAAATCGTGTTTCAAATCCGTCAATGTTTAATTAACGCATTGTGAATTCAAATTATGTTTTAAAAATACCCCCTTATTGCCAGTATATGCTATATATAGCATAGCACAGGCGTTTGCGGAAATCAATCAAAAATTATGAACAGATAATATCATTTATTCTGAAAGAGCAGGCAAAAAAGCCTCCGGACCAAATAATGGTAAAATTATGATGTTTTTGGTAAGCAAATGACCTTAATTTCATACCGTAAAAAACGCATTTGTAAAAGCATTTGAAAATAGACTTCGCCGGAAAAGTTCGACTGTCTTTCATGTAAAAAAACTTACGCCCCACATAAAGTGAGGCGCAAACTTGCAGGCAGCGTTAAAAGTGGCGGTATAGCTGTGCGGCAGATGTTGATATCAGAAGAACTGCCGTGCGCGAAGATAGAATGCTCATTCCGATCAATCGTTATTTTTCTTCACGCACTTTTTCATTGCTTCATCAGCTTCTTCATCCCAGACTGTTCTCTCCGGTCCGAGAGTGCCATACATTGTGTTCTCAAAAGTGTATATGCTCTTGGCGGTCCTGATAAGTCTCTCGTTGTCGACATCATCGCTAATGTGCCAAGGCGGGCGTAAATATCCTGAGTTATCTCATAATCGTACTGCTCGCGTCCTTCACGGCTGGTGTACATTATTTCCGCAAAATATCGTTTCGTATCATTATCATAGTAGGCTGTCCAGTTATTGCCTTGTTTTTTTTTTTCATAACGCATATTCCTTTCTGCGGCAAGCCCGATCCGGTACGCTTTCCCCTTCTGAATGAAGTCAAAAGCTGTTGTCACCCGTAATCTCCGCCATATTTCCTTTACTGCAGCCTTTGTTTTTTCCTTTCACGCTTGTTCTCGTACATAAGCTGATCCGCCCGCTTCATCACATCTGTAACAGCGCTGTCCTCCGACGGTTCAAAAACAGCAACGCCCTTGGAGAGATTTGCCTGTTTCCAAGGTTCAGCGGCAGCTTCGTTGATCTTTTCCGCGGTCATGTCAAACTGTTCCAGAAGCGCGTCACGGTTCATATAGTCCTCATTCTCCAAAATAACGGCAAACTCATCTCCGCCCATTCGGAACACCGGACTGTGCTTGAACACCTCACAGATGGTATGTGCGGCTTTTTTCAGGTAGATGTCACCTTTATCATGTCCGTACCGGTCGTTGATAAGCTTCAGGTTATCACAGTCAAACACTCCGACAGCAAACGCCTGTTCCTCCGTTCCGCTGTCGATGCACTTCTGAATTTCACTGAGGTAATTTGAAAGGGCGCCCTTGTTTTTCACTTTTGTCAGCGCATCGAGGAATACCTGTCCGTGCAGATCACTTATATGCTCTTTCACGGTATCAGACAGATTTTTGAACGACCTTGTCAGTCTGCCGAGCTCGTCGTCATCATCGTAGGCAAGGTCAAGGTCATAATTTCCGCGTTCTACTTGTTCTGCGGCTGCGGTAAGCTGTTCCTCACTGTCCACGCTGTCAAGGTCCTCCTCAGCAAAGGACGTCACCTTTGTTACCGCGTTCTGCACGCTGTCGAAATAATAATCAAGGCTCCTCTGTCCCGACACGCACAGCATCTGAAGCAGTTTATCCGATTTTTGACTCTCGGTCCTGCGAATAAAAACAGCACTGAGAATTGTGGTGACTGCAAGAGCTGCAAGTATCACACAGAGCATTGTTATTGTAATTCTGGTTCTTAGTGAATGTGACAGAAACCTGGATTTTGACTTCATAGCAAACTCCTTTTAATCTGATTTCTTTTCAAATTGATCGGATATACAGCAAATACTGCGATTAATCCGAAGAAAAACAAATTGGAACAAATCATACTAATGTTTTTATAATACTGCTCCAAACGGTATTTATAGTCCTATGATTAGTATAACATACTACATATAAAAAAGCAAGGCATTGTAAAAATCGAAACATCTCACAAATCACTGATAGGTTTACTATCATTTGTTTTTGAAAAAAGAACTCGATCCCAGCGCTTTCACAATTCGTGAAAGCCACTAAAACCAAGTCCGAAACTTTGTATACTTTTTTGCTTGAAGAAGTCCGACATGAAAAGACGGAGCGAGCTTGCGAGCGTCAGCGTGAAAAACATCACTGTTACAGTTCTGAACGGCGTGAAAATGACTTATCATACCACAATCATTGCATTTCTATCGGATAAATGATATAATAGAATAAATCACCATTACAAGGAGCAAAAGCTGATGGACAAACTTTCTATATTAAAAGAATACTTTGGCCATAAGAGTTTTCGCAGAGGTCAGGAAGCGCTCATCGACCATATTTTGAGCGGCAGAGATGTTCTCGGCATTATGCCTATAGGTGCAGGCAAATCCGTATGCTATCAGGTCCCGGCGCTTATGATGAACGGGACAACTATCGTTATTTCCCCGCTCATATCCCTGATGAAGGATCAGGTCAACGCGCTGATATCTTCGGGCATAAGTGCCGCCTGCATAAACAGCTCCCTGACACAGGAGGAATACGCCGAAACTATGCGCCGTGCCATACGCGGCGAATTCAGACTGATATATGTTGCTCCTGAAAGACTTGGAACTTCTGAAATGGAACGTCTTGTTTCATCGTTAATTATATCAATGGTCACCGTTGATGAAGCACACTGCGTTTCACAATGGGGACAGGACTTCCGTCCGAGCTATCTGCGTATCGCAGAATTTATCGGAAGACTTCCGCAGCGTCCTGTAATTAGCGCATTCACGGCTATGCAGATAAGACCGACTGCTTTCACAATCGGTCTCATCATATACTCTTTTATTGCACTATTTTTCGTTTACACAGAATTTGGGATTGACTCAATTTTCCTTATGTATATATTATATCACAGATATTGGCTTTCGTCAATACATTTGTAAACAGAAAAAGCTTGCATATGAATCATTCAATCGATTCATATGCAAACTCACTTCATTTTTCTACAGTAACCATAGTCTCTATTCCGCCTTTGAAGATTACCGTTATTTCTGTCTTGCTTTTGACCTTTATGCACTCTATCAGCTTTCTGACGAGCATATCATTGTATTCCGCCAGCTCGCAGGAGTTATTCTCTATACTTTGAAGTGCTTGAATTATCTGATCTCTCTTGTTATTGTCGATACTATTTTTATCTTCCAGAGCTTTCAATCGAGAGTTGAGTTCCTGTTCCTCGGTATAGAGTTTCTGGAATTGTTCATCCAGAGTTTCTTCGTCCATAGTACCAGACGCTATTAGTGTTATGTAATCATTTCGAGCATCATCAATCTCCCGGAGCCTTCTCTGGATTTCCTTTGTTTCCTTGATGCTCACTCCTGCGAGAGCTTGCTCAATATTGCTTTTCAACAGTTCCTTTATGTTATCGCCGCAGTCATAATATTCATTAATGGCAGACAGTATCGCTTTATACAGCTTATCTTCATGGAGTGAGGGAGAGTGTTTATACATTCAGCTCACGCACGGGCTTGACGAGTGCAGTGATGAAGGTGAATGATCAGCAGGGCGAGTTGTTACGGCAGCTCGCCCTTGCTATGCCCTGCGACGAACGGAAATGCCTCTCAGAGCTGTTTATGATGATTATGGGGAAAGCGATCCTCTGAAAAAAGGGAAGGCACTCCGAACGATTCAGAGTGCCTTGTATTTTATTCTTTCAGTATGCCGAAACTACTTGCCGCTGTTTTCCGTCATCGGTGCAGGAGATCACTGTGAGCCTGTTATCACCGTAATCATTGAGAACCTCGACCTGATTCGGCTCAACAGTTTTGTATTCCGTCACGATGTATAAGTTTTTTGTCCTGTTTGCATCGTTATCAACGAGATACATCTAATCGCCAATCTGTATCTGGTCAAGGTCGTTGAAGATTTCTGCATATATCGTGCTGTTATGACCGCAGATGCAAAAATTGCCTTTACCGAGTGCGCCAGTACCCTCAAAGTGTCCTGCTGAGACTTGAAGCTGTTTTGAACCCGTACCCTCAAGCACAGGCACTTTGATATTCAGCCGAGGAATCTCGAAATTGATATTGTCATTCAGCAGTTTGCGGAGATATAGCTCTCTGCTGATTTTTCTGTATCCGTAGAACGAGAGAATACCGATACTGCATACGATCATGATAATACCAATGATACGCATCAGCTTTTGCTTCTTTTTCTTCTCCATACTGCACCTGATAAAGTTGAGAGCGCCGCCCTATGAGCGACGCTCTCAGCGTTAGTTATTCTTCATCTTCTATGAGCGACGCTCTCAGCGTTAGTTATTCTTCATCTTCTTTTCTGCTCTTTTTTACAAGACCTACGCCCGTGATACCCATGAGAGCTGCCAGTGCAGCGAACACCTTATGGAATCCCGACATACCTGTCTGCGGAAGATTAACATTTGTTTTGTCAGTGTCAATTCCGGTTGCGGTAACAGGATCAATCTTGTAGGTGTCAATTAACTTGCCGTTTTCATCGATAAGTTTGATTGAAAGTGTACCGTCAGCATTTTTCTTAGCTTCCGCATTTGCAGGAGTTATTCCGTTCTGAACCTCATAATCCTTGATTGCCATTTCGCACAGCGCATCCACCGGTGCAAAATACGTCAGCTCTGCCTCTGCATCCAAAAGATCAGTATAATTATATACGAGATTTTTCTGTGCTTCTGTCAGAAGATCATAGGCTTCCCGTACAGACCGGACAGTCTGCTCACATTCCGGTGTCTTGGTGATATCGCCGATTGATTCGATCATTGCAGCTACCTTGTCCGCTGTCGCCTTGTCAGAAGCAGCCTGATCGAACGGCAGCTGGATATCGTCGATCATCAGTGAATAGTTATAAGTATCATGGTGCCGGATCGCAATATAGATCTCTTCACCCGCAAACGCACTGAGATCCACTGTAAACCTCGTATACTCTTTCGGAGCCTCAATGACCTCAGATACGGCTGTCCATTCGGCAGGATCAAAGAGATCGCAATCTGCATCACTTGTTTTCGCTGCATAGATCTGGAAATGATCCGGCATCTCACTATACATAGATCTTGCCCACAGGCTCAGTTCTGCCTTCCCTTCTGAAACAACCACACCTGCCGGAGAGACAGCCCAGTTATCCGCTACGATCAAGTCGGATCCACTGCGGAAGCTTTCAGAAACAATAAAAGATTCATACGGGACAGAATGAATAGTGACATCTTCCATTTCTGCGGGATAGGTTTCGATCCCCTTCCATTCCGACCCATGCATCCAGCCAATGCCATCATGGTCAAAATCAATGAATGTCCATCCATCTGTACCGGATTCAAAATTGTAACGCTTATGGTGCGTGCTGAGGGTGAGCGGCTGTTCGATGCTGCCCTTGTATTCGTGGATGCCCGTCAGAATGACCGTGTAATCTCCGGGTGCAACAGGCGGTGTTTCGGTCACGGTATCGCCGGACTTGTAAGTGACATCATAATCCCTGTACTGCTCGAGCTGCTTACCGTCAAGCACCACACTGGAAACCAGCGCTGAATCCTCGTACATGGTGATCTCAGCACCGGAAAGATCACCCAACACATCCTGCATCGGAACGGTGACCTCGGCAATGAATTCGTTATCATTATAATAAATATCTCTCGCGTTGATCAATCTTCCGAATTGATTCCAGATCTTCAGGGAAGCACCCAATTTATAGGCTCCCTTACGCCAGATAAAGCGGTAGGTCTTTCCTCTCTCCAGGAACAGAGAGCCTCCCGGTTCATCCCCCTCCTGATATCCAAATTCATTCACCCAGACATCGCCGCTCTCCGTCACTTCGAAAATATCAACCGTTGCGCTTGCCCAGTTTTTGCTGCTTTCGTCATACAGATAATAGGTATAGGTCACAAGCTCCGGCATTGTGAATGCAGTGATCTTCGTGCCCGTGTATTTATCAGAATTCTCCACAGGTGTGATGAAGGCGTAGTACTCGCCCGGTTCTGTGGAAAGCTCCGCAGAAGCCTTAGCAGGATCCTTTTCCGTTCCGAATGTCAGAACATAGTCCTCCTCGGATACCTCCATACCGTTTATGGTCACTTCTGCTCTTGCGGCGAGGGGATTGATGCTGACCGCTGCCTCCGAAAGATCATAGAAAACAGAGAACGCTTCACTCGCTGCACTGCCGGCATAGGTCTCGTTGTCCGGCTTTGCCGTAACAAATGCGTAGAACGTACCCGGCGCTGTCGGACAGTCTGCCTGCATATGCTTCGGATCAGTTCCGTAGGTGACCTCATACGCAGACGGATCTACTGTCTTGCCATCGAGTGTGACAGATGTAACGTGATGTGCAGGATCCAGCGTGATCTCGGCATTGTTCAGCGGGATCCTGTCATCCAGCACTAAACCAAAGGTGAATGGATCCTCCTGGGTGCCGGAGCCGCCGGTGATCTCAAATCCGGTTGGTATCTGGTCGGGTGTTCCGGCGATACGGATGTATCGGAGCGCATACTTTCCGGTTTCCTGATTCAGGAAATAGAAGATGCCCGGAAATTTCCATGCCCCATCTTCCCCGATGTATTCCGGTTTTTCGACAGTTGTGGTCTCACCACAGCACAGCAGCGGCTCTCCTGTCAGGTCATCGGCGATATAATAATACAGTCCGAGGTCACAGGGCTCGCCAATCAGCCATTTTGTTCCTGCATGAATATCCCTGTCCGGGGAGGAAGCAAGCCATCTGCCGCCGCTGTTCTTCACCAGTTCATAACCGGAAAGCGCCTCAGAAAGGGTGAATTCAGAATCCGTATTTCCGTATGTGAATGCATAGGAAAGCCCTGTTCCGGGCGGATTGGATACCCATCCCTTTTCTTCATCCCATTTTACGAGATCAATGATATGATCACCGCTTAGTAATGCGTTATTCGAGAAATAGATCACGCTCTCAACTTCGGTGCTGTTCAGCCGGATCGTGCCGTCTATGACAGAATCACCACTCACAGAGATACTTACCCAATCGCTGCAGGCAGAAACTGCATTTTTGTATCCCGTGATCGTTCCGCCATCCAAAGACACATAGCCGGAGTTTTCCGTAGAAATGGCCCAGGCATCAGAATCCGGATCCGTGCTGATAATACGGCTTCCACCATACAGGGAAACTCTGGAAGATTGATTGCCGGAAAGCCTGGCTGTCTCTCCGGCTGCCTCGACTGTAACCCCACAAAGATCCAGGAGCACATAGGATCCTGTCACATCAACCAGCCGTCCGCCAGGATTGGTGATTCTGATCTTATTCGCATTGCCTTCCGTGGAAGGACCGCCAACAATGATGGGATAGCAGAACGATTCCGTCAGTGTCATCAACGGACCCTCGCCGGTATATGTGATGCTATGATCGTTCAGATAGATGCATATCTCCTCCGGGAACGTGCCGACATCTGCCTCATCCAGTACGATATCCTCCGTCAGGTAATATTGACCATACTTCTCCGGAAGACTGTCTGTAGAGATCCACGCCGTCATGAAGTTGATATCATATTCTTCGCTGTAAAAGCTGATCGAAAAATCCCTGCTTACCGCCATGCCGGTATAGCCGGAGCCCTCCTTGCCGGTGACATAAGCCCGGTACAATCCATGCTTTGTCGGTACCTCCTCGCCTGCTGTATCGTAAGATGAGCCATACCGGATGTCAAACAGACCGGGATCCTTGTTTTCCCCGTTGATCTTGACCGCAGCGACTTTATTATCCGCGTCTAATTTGACGACGGCATCGGAAATATCTGTTATACTTTCAACAGACGTATTTTCACCAGTTCCTTCTGCGGATGCTTCAGACGGCAGAGAAACCGCATCCGGCATTTCCGCTGCAGCAGTCAGAAAACCGGATGCATTCGGAGATACCGTACATACGGTCAGTGCAAGGGCGAGCGCAAAGGCTGCGTTTTTCTTCCACAGGTGATTCATATCAATTCCCCCTAACTTGTGTTTAGTAGCCAACGTCATTTTTCATCGTCTGATTGTATAGTGCGCGGTTTTATATAACATAATTATACACAAATGTGAACACATTTTCAATACTTATGATAAAGATTCTATGAAATCACACATAAACGCATCAGAATATTGTGCTTTATGACGATTGCGGAATGGATAAGAACCGGCTTCAAGTACAGATTGTAATACATCGGCGGTGAAACAGACCTGCGCGAAAGCCATATTCTGAACTGCCTTCCATTACATCTGTCTTGTGTTCGCTTATTTATTTTTACTCCAATCTCGTTTTCATAGCTCATGGAAAACGACATATTCAATGCAGTTTTTCGGCGCCTCGATCAGACGCTTGTTCAGCGTGATCGTACACTGTTTCGGTTGGCAACTGCCCCATCGGGTAGTCATGTTCCGCAGCTTCAAAAATTGAAACTCCACCTGGTAGGGAATAAACCACTCGTGTACATCCAGAAGAATCTGATAAAAGATCATCAGCGTTTCCTTCTTCAGCCAGTCATTGTACAGCTTCTGCTTTCTTTGAAAAACGTCTGGATGCTTCGCACTCCACAAATTCTTTCCGGTCTTGTTACTATTCAGTCCTCCAAGCCAACTGTCCTTGAAACAAAGAATGCAGTGCATCGAACGCAGTGAATTCAGCATTTGCGGCGGTAGAGGTCAGAGACTTCAACAACAGGAAATCTTTAGCACCCTGTTCTGAGCGGAAAGTATCAAGCGCCGAATCAGGGCCGCTAACAGAGCCTTCTGCATAGATGTTTCCTCCGTTTATGACAATGGAACCGTTTGAGTCGATACCATCGTCCTCACGCTCATTGGTAACATATATGTGAAGGGTTCCTCCGTCGATCTGAACGATACAGTTGTCATTGGCAACATCTACCTGGTTTTTCACGCCCTTTTCACCTGCATTAACAGGATCGTCCTCAGAGTAAACCGTGACATCGCCGTTTATCATACGGATCTGCATAGCTTCGATGCCCTCATAGCTTTTTTCGACCTTAAACCGTGCCGTCATTTATATTGAGATATTTGTCGCAGTGAAGCGCATCATCAGCAGTTGAAACTGTTATCTCACCGCCGCTGATATTGAGCGTACCGCCGCAGTGTACAGCGTCATCTGTGGTATCGAGAATGATCGTTCCACCGTTTATTTCAATGTCACCATCGATCGAAGCATCGCTGTAACCTGCTTTTATACCCTTGCAGCTGAAATCAAGTCCAAGGTCGTGACCACTTTCCTCTCCGGATCCGCCCTGACCTCCAGGTCTGCCTGGACCGCCTGAAACGCCCTGACCTCCGTGACCGCCGGGAGCTGACGGTCGTGTATCTCAGATTTTGGGTATTTTATGACTGCACATTTCTTGACAATTCCATAAAACGCTGACAGCAACACTATCATTTGTTTTCGAAGAAAAAAGGACTCGATTCCAGTGTTTTCACATTTCGTGAAAACCACTAAAACCCAGTCGGAAATTTTGTGTACTATTTTTGTTTGAAAAAAGTGGGATTTGCCTGTATATCGACCGTTGAGACGTACTGATATTGCCTTTGTGGGGGTTCAACTCCCTAAAAAGCCTTAAAACTCCCCAATGTCATCTCTCATTTTTTCAATAACTTTTCTGAAATTCGGGCAGCAAAAAAGCCCGATATTTCGGGCTTTTTCTGCATTGTCATACATTTAGTCATGACGATATGGTACGCCTGACTGGAGTCGAACCAGTGCACACGGCGTCGGAGGCCGCTGCTCTATCCACTGAGCTACAGGCGCATAAATAAGGTATCCCGTCAACCGGCGGAATACTTCTTACTGCATTATTAATTATACCACCTGAGAGTGATATTGTCAATCCTTTTTGTCATATAAAATGCAGTCCCCTGTCGAATTATCTGAATATACAAGTGAACGCTGAGATCACGCTATTTCTCATACACAAAAAGCCCCACATAATGTGAGGCTTTCAGTATATATACAGTCAGTATCTTACCATACCTTATAGTTATCGGAATTGATCTTATACGATGTACCGGGAACATACAGATCGGAGGGCTGTATCTCCTGACCGTGCTCCTTTGCCTGCTCCATAGCCTTTTTCAGCTCACGGAAAGCAACGCTGTTGGCAACGATGTTTGTGACCTCCTCCTGAGAAGGCTTCTTGTTGAAGAATTCGAGCACAGCCTGCTGAATGTAGAAATATGAACGGAGCTGAGTTTTCTTGAACTCGATCTGTGAAACGTCATCGCCCTCGCCCTCCATGAGGAAGAGACTGTCGCCCTCCCTGTAACCGAGAGTGAGCTTAGCGAAGACCTCGGGAATGAATATCCTGATCTCAGCGGCGAGGTTCTTATCGCCGGTCATTTCCTCGACCTTATTGCTCATAGCCTCGTAATCCTCGCGGCTCTTGATCTTAGTCATGCGCTCGATAGCCTCTCTTGCAGCCTCGATAACGGTCTGCTTGTTGAAGGGACACTTGTCGTCCTCACGCTGAACGAAGAGAGCGTACTGCTTCTCGCAAACGAAACCGGTTTCGTCCTCCCAAGAGTTGACGTACTCCTCGAAGAACTTGCCGAGGTCAGGACAAACGGAGCCGTTCACACGGATCTCAATGATCTTCTTCTCGCCCATTTTAGCGAGGTAAACTCTTATCCAGTAATACTTCTTGGAGCCGAGGTATTTAGCGATCTCGTCTTTGATGTAAGCCATTATCATGACAGGCTTCTTGTCCTTTACGCCGATGCGTACAACGGACTGGCAGTACATATCGAAGTCGTAGTGCTGTCTGAGGTAATCCACAGAGAAATGCACGGGATTTTTCTTGCTTATGGACTGCTCGATGGGGTGCCAAACGCCTGCATAGAAGATATCGGCAGCCATCTGAGCGGTCTCCTCATCGGACTTGCCCTGAGCGTCAACAGGGTCGATGAGGGGCTCGTCGAAATCGTCATGTTTTACAACGAATATAGCCTGAATGATCTTGACATCGTCTTTCTCGTCAGTTCTTCCGATCTGAACGTCAATGGAGAAGCCCTTCGGCATGATAATGCAGTTATCGTAGAGCATACCCTTGAGTTTTTCGTTGAGCTTATCGAGTATCAGCAGTTTAAGGTCTTCGGAAGGAGACTTAACTTCTTCCTCAACAGGCTGGTTTTTCTTCTTGAATATTCCCAATTTTATCATACTCCTTATATAAAAAATAACAGGTCACTTATGATTATACCATACTTTCTGTCAAATAGCAAGTCTTTTTTACAAAACGTCAACAGTTTTTTATCAGCTGATGTTTGAAAGGACGGTGCAAAGGGGAGGAAAGCAGCCTATTTTGCAAGTTTTACCGCAGCCCAGCCCTCGCAGATATTCGGCTCCGGATAGCTGAAGCCTGCCGCAACGAGAGCGTTCACGACCTCGTCCATACGCTCCTCTATGATTCCGGAAACTATGAGCGTACCGCCCTTTTTCAGGCACTTATAGAAGAAATCCTTCATCGCTATGAGAACGTCCGCAACGATATTTGCGGTAATAATGTCGTACTCCTCGGTTATGCTGTCGGCAAAAGCCTTGTCCGTGAGGATATTTCCGTAATAGGTCTTGTAGACATCGGAAGAGATATGGTTCTTTGAAGCGTTCTCAGCAGCGGCAGCAGCCGAGTTTTCCTCGATATCGACCGCAACAGCACTTCCCGCACCGAGAAGCATCGCGCCTATTGAAAGGATACCGCTTCCGCAGCCCATATCGAGCAGACGGTCGCCGGGCGTGAGTGACTTTTCGAGCAGTTCAAGACAGAGCCTTGTAGTATGGTGCTGACCTGTACCGAAGCTCGATGCCGGGTCGATCTCGAGTATAGTCCTTGAACCGTCGCCGGTATACTCCTCCCACGAGGGCTTGATAACGAGCTTTTCGCCGACCTCAATGGGCATGAAATACTTCTTCCAGTTGTTCGCCCAGTCCTCCTCGCGGACGCTTGAGAGTTCCGCTTCGAGCCTGCCGTAGATACCGTCAGTGTCAGCCGCCTTCATCTCGGCAAGCGTTCTGCGGATATCGTTCAGCATATCAGCTCCCTGAGAATTTGAGGGAAGATAAACGGTAACGCAGGTCTCGCACTCAGATAGTCCCATAAGGTCCTCGTCAATGTAGTCCCACTGTCCGTTCTTGTTTTCAAGAAATTCGTTGAAATCCGCAGCATCGCGTATAGCAAAGCCCTTTATGCCGATATCCGTGAGCTTCGAGCAAAGCAGCTCGATACCCTCAGCAGTTGTGTATATACCGACCTCAGTCCATTCCATCAGAATACCTCCATTGTATAGTTTATTAAGCTTTTATCCGCAGATCATCGCAAGATAAGCTGCAACATCGTCCCTGTCCGTAAAGCCGTCGCAGTTGAGATCACCTGCCGCCTCCTCGCACCTTCTCAGTATCGAAGCTCCGGCAGGAAGCCTTTCGGTCCCGCTGAGATGATCGTTCAGAAGAGCAAGATCGTATTCGTCAACGATACCGTCACCGTTTATATCTCCGGTCATAAGCTCCGGCTCATTGCCTGCCTCATCGAGCCTGTCCAGCCTGATCCAGCCGGAAATACCGCCGTAGCCGTCGCTTATGCCAGCCATATCGCCGTCGATCGCGCAGACCGTCACAACAGTTCCGGCGTCAAGCCTGAAGACCTGCTCCGAGTCACCGCTCGTACTGTAAACGTCAGTAAACGAGCCTTCCCTGCAAAAATACTCCCTTTCCTCCGGAAGCTTCTTGACAGGTACTCCGGACGGGTCCACCGGCGGCGGAGGGTTCTTGCCCTTGAGCGCCCAGTATTCATTCTGACCCTCAAGAGTGTAGTAGTCAGTGACGATCCTTTCATCGCATGCAGGGTCGAACATAAAGATCCTGCCGTCAAGGACGCCCTCAATGTATACCCAGTGATGACCGTTGACATTGACTATGACATGATACCCCTGCGCCTGCAATTCCTTTATCTCAGCGGCAATGCCCTCAGCATCACTGCTCTTGAATTTAGCATCGCAGCCCCATATTATCGAAGGGATTATTTGCGAGATAGTCCCCCAGCTCACGATACCGCCCCACTGGTTGAAGCCTCCGCGGGCTGTATAGGCGTTTGCAAGTACGCCCGGATCGAACTGGCTTATGTCGGTGATACCGAGATTTTTCATTGCGGTATCGTCGATCGAGCCTGAGTGCATAGCCATTATCGAAAGTGAAGTTATAAGGCAGCCTGAGTTGCCTATGTTATACATTCCAATGCTAACCGAAGACCACCTCGGATCGAGCTGGCTCCATGTTGTGTACTCCTCTGCCGCGAACGCTGCATTCCTCCTGAGATAGCCGCCCGCAAGGGACGATGTCATCAGAACGGCTGCCGTCAAAGCTCCGGCAGCTCTTTTAAGTATTCCTGTTGCCATGATACCTCCGTTATGTTTTCCTTGTAAGCCGGCGGCGCTTTTCCTTTTTAGCTTTCCGATAGGCGTCATAGGCTGTGATATAAACAGCTATGAGCTTATCCCTTTCCTTATCGGAGAGCTCGTCCCCGCCGTATGCGGCAGCATCGAAGAGCTCAGCCGCCCCGGTAATGTCCGCGCCGCTGTATTTCATTACAGCCTCCGCAGCCTCCATTGAAGTATTTGCCGCACCTATACCGTAGACACGGCATATCCTGTGCATAACAGCTTCCGCAGCAGCCGCAGGCTTCTTTCTTCTGCATACCGCGATAAAGATCCTGTGTATTACGAACGGTGAAGCAATATAGCCGGCAAGAACAAGTACAGCGCCTATGAGGAGCATCATACCTGCCCGCTTGATACCGTTCGAGGCTTCGTCCTTTTCACGCTGACGCTCGACCTCTCCGCTTGAAATGGTGGGCTCAAAAGATACCCAGCCATAGCCCTTTATGTAGAGCTCCGGGTAGCCGTGCGAATCCTTTGCGGAAATAACATAATTTGTATCGAAACGGCTGTTTGTGAACTGCGAGCTCATGCTGAATCCCTCGCAGTAGCGTGCCGGTATGCCGCTCGCACGGGCAAGCATCACCATTGCGGTCGCATACTCATAGCACACGCCGCGTTTCGTATTGAAGAGGAAATTCTCGACATTTTCTCCCTGTGATTTCAGGTATTCAAGGTCGTAGTTGAAGCCGTTCTCGAAGAAATAGATCTCCAGCGCCTTCGCCTTGTCATATTCCGTCGGAAGACCTGCTGTTATCTCATCTGCAAGCTCACCGATGCGGACGCTTTCGTTGTAATCGAGCTGTTCCTGTGCTTCCTTGTAAACATCGCGCTCATTGTCGATCGTCCGGTAAGCGGACAAAGCCGCGTTATAGCGGACCGGATCGTCCTGCGAAGCCCGCATCTCGTTGTAGAGAATGTCCTCCGCATCCAGAAGGAGGCGTGAATAATCCGGCCTTGAAACAGCGTCGATAAACTCGCGGTTAGTCCTGTAGTCGAAGAAGGTATCAGCGGTGTAGGTGAAGGAGAATTCCTCGCCTATATCTATCCTTGAGCCCTCGCCGACTATCGGTCCCGACTTTATGAGGGAAAATTCGCCGCTATACGATGTGTCCGTGAACCTCTGCACATTCTGTGGAACAGGCACGGATTTTCCGGAATCATATGCTGTATAAAGCTTTATCTCCCGCAGAGGCGGAACGGTTATATCCTTGCCGACCAGTCCAGTAAGACCGTATTTTTCAGCAAAATCGCTGTCAAGCTCTGCCGCGAGAAGAATTGATTCGGCAAGCATTCCATTCTCGGGACCCACCTGCTCCGGTAGATAGAAGATCATCTTGTCCCTGTCCGTATCCGCCTGCGAGGCGCTCCATGTATCGTAATCGAAATCGTAATCGGTAAACGTCCGCGTTTTCAGCCTGAGCGGCTCCTCAGCCTCAGCGTAGTAAAGCTGAACATTGCTGTTAACTCTCCTGAACTGTCCGCCCGAACTTGTGCCGCGGAGGGAGCTAAGGGTCGCAACGAGCCTGTCGGTGAATTTCTCGGCAGCGATGAGGTTTTCGATGCCCTCACGGTCCTCATTTATGACTGGCTTGGGACATACCGAAGCAATAACGGCAAACACGGTCACGAATACGCCTGCCGACGCAAACATATCCTTCTTCCGGACGATAACGGTGTCCGCATCGCCGCGAAGCTGCCGGCAGTACACCATAAGGACGATATAGCCGATGAGCAGCAGTATTACATATGGGATCGGCATTACCTCGTATTCCTTACCGTAGATGATGAAGGGCATCATGAAGATAAGGAAGCTCATGAACACTCTGTAGCGTATCCTTGTGAAGTAGTATATGACCGAGGCCATAAAGAAGCAGAACAGGCAGAATGTAGCGCACGAATACCAGATGTTGTAATCGAGTGCGAGCTGCGGGGTGATGAACCACAAGCCATAGCTCATGGGACGGGTATTCAGTACATCCTCATAGTAATCATAGCCGTGCCTGATATACTCCACTGTAGCTCCGTAGAAGAGCACGGCTGTTGCACAGTAGGCAAAAAAGCCGATGAGCCTGTGCTTGTTGATGTAGTCAAAAAGCCTGAACAGCACATATGTCACCGCAAACGAGGCGACTGTGAAGCGGAAGGCATAGTTGTCGTAGTAATGGTACATTATCGCCGACATCGCGATGACTGTATACCAAAGCACCGGGTCACATACCGAATTTATAAGGTATTCCGCGGCTTGGGATCTTTTTCTTTCACTTTCCTGCATATTTTATACCATTTGATAGTTTTCGTCCTCATCGAGATACCAGAGCGGCAGCCCGGTATCGTTCACGCTCTCGGCACTGACTCCGAGAATGCTCGTCCTGCTTTTATCCTCAAGCTTATCGGTAACAGCCGTCAGTTCCTTGCCGGCATCAGTAGTCGCGATAAGGCAGGAGCATACTCCAGAGGCAGCTTTTCCGATATCGAGCCTTCTTCCCGGAACTACGGCAACGGCAAGCACCTTCAGAAGAAGCTGTGCCGGATAATCCGGGTTATCGACCGTTTCTGACGCAATGCTTCCGTCTGCTGCAAAGTACATGAACTGGCAAGCTATCCCTCGCTTTACGAGTACGGAAAGCAGTCCGAACACGGACCGGAGGAGCTTTTCCTCGGTTATGACAGCGTATTCCGGATCAGCGTCCGGACGTCTGTAGAGGTCAAGGACTATCAGCGGCTGAACGGAAGATGCTGCCTCGTCGAGACGCACCATGAGCTTCGATTTCTTTGATGAGAGCTTCCAGTTGATACGCTTCAAGGGGTCGCCGTGAACGTATTCCCTGTGCTCGTAGCCGGGCTGAGTGTTTGCCGAGAAAAGCATCGAGGTATCGTTATCCTCCTCGTTATCGCTTGTCATGACAACATCGGCAATGCTCCTGAAAAGCTGCGTTGAAGCCTTTATCTCCGGGATAGTCGGGATAACTCCGACCGAGACCGGCTCCGGGAGCAGTGTTTTAGCCTTGAACCGCATAAATCCGAGGAAGCCGCAGCAGTATACCTGGCTGATGAAAACGCTGCCGTTTCCGCCCGTCCTTGATTTTACACTGTATGAGAATTCGCAGTCGGAGGCTGAGAACATCGACATTCTGTATGTCTTTGCAGGCTTCTCAAAAACCTCCGAAGCTCCGGGTATCACCTCGATGATGCCAAGCGGGAGCCTTCCTGTTTTCTCCGCTCTCACCGTGACCCTCAGCTCGCTGCCCTTGTTGACATAGGCATCGCAGCTTACGGAAAGCCTTATCCTGCTGCGTCCGTAAAGCGTGAATGCGAGTGAAAAAAGCGGTGCGAGCAGCAGAAAGACTATGATCGAAGCACCGGTATCTCCGTCTATAAAGAATGCGAAAAGATAGACGTAGAGGGCTACTCCGCCAAGGCTCAGAACGGTCTGTATGAGCCGCCTCATCTGCTCATTGCAGGGACATCGCAGGTCCGCAGCAGATTGGCGATATACTCATCTGTGCTGCTGAACGCAGTTTTTCCCTGCGGGGAGAGGATTATCCTGTGTGCGAGAACAGGCACGGCGACGTTCTTGACATCGTCAGGGGTAACGTACTCCCTGTCGTAGATGTAGGCGAAGGCCTTTGCCGCCTTATAGAGTGCGATACTGCCTCGCGGACTGATGCCGAGGGTAGTGTTTCTGTCCTCACGGGTCGATGAAACAAGCTTGACGATATACTCCTTCACCTGATCGGTAACGCGGATATTCTTCACTTCCTCCTGCATCGCGATGACCTCATCGACAGTGATAGCAGGCTCAGTGATATTGTTAATGGGATTGTGAAGCTCTGTGCGTTCGAGAATGCCTATCTCCTCAGCAGCGTCAGGGTAGCCCATTGAAAGGCGCATGAAGAAGCGGTCCATCTGAGCCTCCGGGAGGTGGAACGTACCGTAGGTCTCAACGGGGTTCTGCGTTGCCATAACGAGGAAAGGACGCGGCAGAGCGTGTGTTGTGCCGTCGAGGCTTATCTGTCTTTCCTCCATGGCTTCGAGGAGTGCGGACTGTACCTTCGGCGAGGCACGGTTTATTTCATCAGCGAGCAGGAAATTGCATATTACCACACCGTCGCGGTATACGAAATCCCCTGATTTCGGGTCAAGCATTGTAAATCCGGCGATGTCTGAGGGCATTACGTCTGGAGTGAGCTGTATACGGTTGAATTTGCCGCCTATCGAGCGTGAAAGTGCGGTTATGAGCTGGGTCTTGCCGACACCGGGAACGTCCTCTAGGAGAACGTGGCCTTCGCACAGAAGCGCTGAGAGCAGCTTTATAACGGTATCGTTCTTGCCGACGATTACCTTTCCAATAGAATCAGTTAATTTTTGTATCCTGTTATTCATAAATTCACCTCTCGGGATATCGCAGGCGCACCTCTTTCAAGATACGCTCTCTTAATTATAACATAAATCTATTAACTCCGCAAGTGATAAAACGTACAATAAAAAGGACGGCTTTTGTTGGTAACGCACAAAAGCCGCCTCAAAAAATTAACATTCTATGAACTCATACAACAAAAAACTGCTCCCGGAATGGGAGCAGTCTCAGAATTACTTGATCATCTTAGCGATCTCGTCAGCAAGGTTGTCTTCCTTCTTCTCAACACCCTCGCCGCGCTCATAACGGATAACGTCAGTTACCTTGATAGAGCCGCCGAGCTTCTTAGCCTCAGCGTCAACATAGCCCTGAACGCTAAGCTTGTCGTCCTTGACGAAAGCCTGCTCGAGGAGGCAGTTCTCAGTGTAGTACTTGCCTACCTTACCCTCAACGATCTTAGCACGAACCTGCTCGGGCTTGGAAGCCATCTTGGGATCCTCAGCCATCTGAGCCATCATGATCTCCTTCTCCTTCTCAATAACCTCAGCAGGTACCTGCTCACGGCAGAGATAAGGAGCATTGAGAGCTGCGGACTGCATAGCTACGTCCTTGCCGACAGCAGCAACCTGATCTGCGGAAAGATCAGTGTCCATCTTAACGAGAACGCCGATGCTGCCGTTGTTGTGGATATAGGAAGCAAGCTTGCCCTCAAGTCTTACGAAACGGCGGATAACGATGTTCTCACGGATCTTCATGCCTGCGAGCTCTGTGAGAGCCTCGCCAACTGTGCCCTGACCGCCGGAGAGAGCCTCGTTCTTGAGAGCCTCAACGTCAGCAGGATTCTTCTCGATTATAGTCTTTGCAACGTTTGCAACGAAGTTTCTGATATCGTCTGTGTTAGCAGCGAAGTCTGTCTCTGTGTTTACCTCGAGGATAACGCCGACATTACCCTCAACAACAGCAGTTACAACGCCCTCAGCAGCAGCTCTGCCGCTCTTCTTAGCCTGTGTAGCGAGGCCTTTTTCTCTGAGGAACTCGATAGCCTTGTCCATATCGCCGTCGTTAGCCTCGAGAGCCTTCTTGCAGTCCATCATGCCAACGCCTGTAGCGCTCATAAGTTCCTTTATTTCTGCAACGGAAACCTTACCCATTGTAATTACCTCCAGTATTTTAATAAATAATATGGGGCTGACGGCCTCGACGTCCCTGACTTGCGGGTTGTCGGGGACGCCAACCCCTACGTTTCAATTATGTGAGATGTGATTATTCAGCGTCAGCCTCAGCAGCTTCCTCAGCAGGAGCCTCCTGAGCCTCAGCGTCGCCGCCCTGTCTGCCTTCGATAACAGCGTTAGCAACTGTGCCGGCGATGAGCTTTACAGCTCTGATAGCGTCGTCGTTGCCGGGGATAACGTAATCAACTTCGTCAGGATCGCAGTTTGTATCAACGATAGCAACTATCGGGATACCGAGCTTCTTAGCCTCAGCAACAGCGATCTTCTCCTTGCGGGGGTCAACGATGAAGAGTGCAGCGGGGAGCTTCTTCATATTCTTGATACCGCCGAGGAACTTTTCGAGCTTCTCTATTTCGAGGTTGAGCTTAACAACTTCCTTCTTGGGGAGAAGTGCGAAAGTGCCGTCCTCCTCCATAGTGTGGAGCTGCTCAAGTCTCTTGATTCTTGTCTGGATAGTCTTGAAGTTTGTGAGCATACCGCCGAGCCATCTTGCGTTTACATAGTGAGCGCCTGCTCTGGTAGCCTCTTCCTTAACGGAATCGCCAGCCTGCTTCTTTGTACCTACGAAAAGAACCTCGCCGCCCTGAGCTGCAATGTCGCGAACGAACATATAAGCCTCTTCGAGCTTCTTAACGGTCTTCTGAAGGTCGATGATGTAGATTCCGTTTCTCTCTGTGAAAATGTACGGAGCCATTTTCGGGTTCCATCTTCTTGTCTGATGTCCGAAGTGAACGCCAGCCTCAAGAAGCTGCTTCATTGATACTACTCCCATGGTGTAGTCCTCCTTAAAAATTGGTTAATATTAATCCTCCGCCTGACTTAGCTCACGGACAACGCCCACCGGACGCACCAGCCCGCAAAAGTACAAGCGTGCGAATTGCCTTAATATTATAGCATTTTCTTCCGGAAATTGCAAGTGTTTTCCATTCGTTTATTTAAACAAACCTGACATTGTAATTCTTTTATTGTCTGTTGATATTGACGGTTCAAGCTTCAAACTCCTGCTTATCAGGACTACCTCACTGCCGACTACCCTGATGTCGCCGCAAGGTATCTCAACGTCCTCGTCCCTGCCGAATATCCCGAAAAAACGAGTCCTGCCGTATATGACAAGCCCCACTACGCCGGAAGTTTCAAGGTCGAGACGGACGTCGTCGATGAAGCCGAGCCTTTCGCCGCTGTTAATGTCGATGACCTCCTTACGCCGGAGCTCATCAAGACTGCATACCATAAAAATCGCCTCCGCATACGCTTTTGTCAAGTATATGCGGAGGGACATTCCTCTTATTTCTTGTCGTCATCGTCATCGTCGTCCTTTTTCTTGCTGAAAACGAACGACAATATGCTAAGAACCACCACAACTGCGGCAGCAACACCGATAACGGTGAACAGCTTCTCCTTCGGGAACTCATCGCCGGTGACCGGTACAGCAGCCACAATTGCCGCTAATATGCTGTACATTTCTATCCCTCCGATATTCTGGATTTCCTGATTATTCTATCACATACAAGAGGATATGTCAAGCTTTTACAAATATATACAAAACGATACAGCATGATAAATACACATATGTACACATTTCCTGTTTTTCAGCTTTTTATTGAAAAACGGAAAAATGCGTGCTATAATCAAGTTATCAATACTTTTATAAAAAGACGTTATTATGTCAATGATCTTTTGTCCAAAATGCGGAAAACAAATAAGTGATAAGGCACCCGTCTGCCCTCACTGCAAATCACCCAACCCTTTCATGCAGAATCAGCAGCCTCAGATGCAGCCGCAGTTTCAGCAGGCGCCCACCGTTCAGGACCAGCCTGCCTCTAAGCATTCAAAGCTTGTCCCTGTTCTTCTTATACTGATCCTTGTTATCGGTATTGCAACAGCTACCCCTTATCTTATCAGAAAAAATAAATCAAGCGATTCAAGCACAGCCGAAACAAAAACTTTCACCAACGATAATCCTATAAACAATGCTATAGTTCCCGACGATGACCAAAACAAGATCTCATTTACCGAACCTCCTACACAAAGGCAGCAGAGGGAAACGCAAGCTGCTACACAAAGCGATATGTTTAAGGTCAAATTACAGTTTACCAGCAAAGATCAGTGGAAAATTTCAGGGAGAGATTATGATACCAATATTTATTTTGATAACGAGCCGCTCTGTACTTTAGGAGACGGTAAAACCCAAACTATTCCTGAATTCTATGTTAAGAAAGGTATTCATACGCTGAGGTTTGAAAAGAGCGGCGATCCGCAGCACTTCAAGGAAATAACGGTTCCTATAAGCAAGGACTGCTCATTATCTTACTTTATAAAAAAGTATGCCGGTGCTGGTTCAAAAACATTTGACATCAGCGAAGAATGAGTGACATTATGTTAAATCCAATTTGCGGCGAATGCGGAAGTCCTCTCAGAGAAGCTGCTTCCTTCTGTAAGGTGTGCGGTGCTCCCGTGCATTCAGCATACAACACGATAATTTGTACCGAATGCGGCAAAGCGGTTCCGTCCGGAAGCTCTGTATGCCCCGTGTGCGGTGCTCCTGTGCAGTCGGCAGGCAGCGCCATAATTTGTACCGAATGCGGCAAAACAGTACCCTCCGGCAGTCAGATTTGCCCCGAATGCGGTGCACCTACAGCACCTCAAGCTGCTCTTATGCCGGCACAGCCTGTCGCCGATATGCCTGAAAGCGGCGGACTCGCCGTATGTGCAATGGTTTTCTCACTGCTTTTTCCGCCAATAGGTCTCATTCTTGGTATAATCGGAAGAAAAAAGTACCGTATCCCTACAAATATCGCACTCTGCAAGGCTGCGGTCATCATATCAGTGATAACCTGCATTCTGTATACCGTATTGCTCATTAAAGTAGTTCCGGAACTCCTTGATACATACAGAACAGCCAACGAAGCTAAAGACAAATACAATAAAGTAAAGGAATGGATACCATTTCTGTAAAAAAAGCCTCCGCATTGCGGAGGCTTAACTATTATCAGAAGCGGAAGTCGCGCTTTCCGCCGTTCTTTATCTCGTTGAGGTAGTCGATAGCCCTCTGACGGCGCTTTTCATCGGGAACGTTCAGTATCTCACGCTCGATGAGCTTTTCGCCGACAGCCTTTGTCTCAGGCGAAGCGTAGTCCGTGAGGTATTCCTGCAAGGTCATGAGAGCATTGGGGTGACAGCAGTTCTGTATCTGTCCGACCTTGCAGAGAGCCATGAAGCGGTCACCGGTACGTCCCTCGCGGTAGCAGGCGGTGCAGAATGACGGTATATAGCCGAGGTCCATGAGCCACTTCACTACCTCGTCAAGCGAACGCTGGTCGGAAACGTCAAACTGCTCGGTATCGTGCGGTCTCTCGTCGGGAGTATAGCCTGCGTAGCCGCCTACTGAAGTCCTTGAACCGCCGGATATCTGCGAAACTCCGAGACCGAGCACCTTCTCGCGGCAAGCCTCGCTCTCACGGGTGGAGATTATCATTCCTGTGTACGGAACCGCAATTCTTATGCAGGCAACTATCTTGGCAAATGTGTCATCGTCAATGCCGTTGTCAAAGTCTTTGAGGTCGATATCGGAAGCCTTCCTCAGACGCGGAACGCTGATAGTGTGAGGACCTACGCCGTGAACAGCTTCAAGGTGCTCAGCGTGCATGAGTATTCCCGCGAACTCATAGCGGTACTTGTCAAGACCAAAGAGAACGCCAAGGCCAACATCGTCGATGCCGCCCTCCATAGCCCTGTCCATAGCCTCTGTGTGGTAAGCGTAATTGTGCTTGGGTCCAGCCGGGTGGAGCTTCTCGTAGCTCTCCTTGTGGTAGGTCTCCTGGAAGAGGATATATGTGCCTATGCCGGCATCGTGGAGCTTTTTATAGTTCTCGACCGTGGTGGCAGCGATGTTGACGTTCACGCGGCGAATAGCACCGTTCTTGTGCTTGATAGAGTAGATCGTATTGATGCATTCAAGGATATACTCGATAGGATTGTTGACCGGATCCTCACCTGCCTCGATAGCAAGCCTCTTGTGTCCCATATCCTGAAGTGCTATGACCTCGTCACGAACCTCGTCCTGTGTGAGCTTCTTGCGGGGTATCTCCTTGTTCTGTGCGTGATAAGGACAGTAAACGCACTTGTTCACGCAGTAGTTCGAGAGGTAAAGCGGTGCGAACATTACTATTCTGTCACCGTAGAAAGCCTCCTTGATCTCACGGGCAAGGGCGAATACCTTCTCAGTCACAGCAGTGTCCTCACAGGCAAGAAGCACGCTTGCCTCGCGGTGTGAAAGTCCCGCACACTCTACTCCCCTGCCGGTCTTCTTGGGACGAGCCTTTTCCAGTATCTCGTCAATGAGAGCAAGGTCGTTCTTGTGCTCATCAGCGTATTTCAGAGTCTCGAGTATCTCCTCATCGTTGATGAATTCCTCTGCTTTAAGTGATCTCATATCATACATAATTATATCCTCCTATTTTTTGGAAATAGCAGCCTTGACTGAAACGCCGCTTATCTGTCCGAGCCTGCCTGTGAGACTGCTGATAACGTCCGGTTCAGCGTCCAGTGCGACCGAGATTATCGAAATTCCGCGCTCTTTGTAAGGCAGTCCCATTCGCCCGATGATTATGTCGCTGTAGTCGTGGAGAACAGCGTTCACCTCCAGCGCAGCCTCCGGCTCGTCAATGACGATCGCGGCAACAGCTATGCGTTTGTTTTCCATGTTGCCTCCTTCCGGACGAAAAAATCCGTCCATAAAATTACGGACGGATAGTGTGCATTATCGTATTAACAGCCGTCCGATAGCAGGGATAACTCTCTGCTGTCCGAAAACATATTTTAAGTATGCCAACAGTCGAATAAATCCGACTGTCCGCCTGTTAATATTATAACATTCTTTTGATAGCGTGTCAATCAGTTTCTGTTAGCACCATATAACTCATAAGCAATCAATCCGTCTTCACCTCCCTGCAAGCTCGATATGTTTCTCGAAAGTCTTGACCTCCAAAGCGAATAATACGTCAATATGCACAATTCCGAGTCCCCAATTTCACTATTTTGCATAATTTTCAGAAATGTCTTTACAAATCTGTTGACTTGTGGTATAATGTGAATAGATTTATATTCGAGGTGATCTAAATGGGTTTATTCTCATTCTTTAAAAGCGGTAACTACTTTGATAAAAATATGGCTCCTAAATGCGATTACTGCCGTTTCGGTAAACGTGCAAAGGACGGCAACAAGGTCATCTGTGAACACAGAGGTCTCGTTGATACTACCTATTCGTGTAGCAAATTCGTATATTCCCCTCTTAAAAGAATCCCTGTTAAACAGCTCAATTTCGTAGGAAGTCTCGCTGACGAGGACCTCTACAGCGAGTCTGTCGGCGACAGAGTCGAAAAGGAGGAAAAGGAAAAGGCTGAGGAGGCAGCTTCAAGAAAGGTAAAGAAGCAGCCCGAGGAGCCTAAGAAAAAGCCCGCAGAGGTCGAGCCTAAGCCCGTTGAGTCGCAGGAACCCCTCAAGAATACTCAGGAAGCTCCCAAGCCCGATGAACAGTCACCGGCCGAGGAGGATTCACAGCCTAAAGAAGATGCACCTGCTGATGAAAAAGCTGATGCTCCCACAGAAGAAGCGGCTCCTGCTCTCGAAGAAAGCAATTCCTAATAGTTTATCGAAGTTGTGATCCTGCCGTCCACTCACGGCAGAATCACAGCTTTTTCTGCGGGTGTGGTGATATTGGCAGACACGTCAGATTTAGGTTGCGCTACGTTATTGGTTTTATAATACTGCTCCTGTCGGCAGTCCAAATCGACAGCCAAAATTGAATACGCGGGTATGGCGAAATTGGCATACGCACCAGATTTAGGTTCTGGCGGAGCAATCCGTGCAGGTTCAACTCCTGTTACCCGCACCATTGATAAAGTCCGATTATTCGGGCTTTTTTCTTTTGCCTTCTTCTATTCCTACCTTGGTACCAGGTAATGGGACTCGGAAGGTGTAGTTCTTGAGTATGCCGATAAATAGAAAGCCGCAGGTCTCCCTGCGGCTATTACTTTTTTAATCATTGATCTCAAAGCACACTGTGCTCGAATCGTGGAAGTCTCCGTTGAACTCCAGTGGGACATCAAGGCTGCCGTCTTCGTTTTCGTGGACGTTTATCTTCCGCACGAGCAGTCTGATGTTGGTATCGCTGATGTACGGCTCGAGCAGTACCTCGTCCAGAAGCTCTGCCGTAGACATCAGCTCGTCGCGGCGTTTCTTGCTGAGCTCATCGAACTTCTTACAGTCCTCTATCTTCTGTGTCAGATTCGCTGTCTCAGCTTCACGCTTTTCAATCATGGAATTGTAGACCTTGGCGTGTTCGCGGTCGCCGATACGCTCCATTATAAGCTCCTCGATCTGCCCTTTGAGACCAACTATTCTATCAGTGGTAAGGCTCACCCCCCCACCATCGGAAACAACGTAACTCCTGATTCCATATTCAATTTTCAAGTTTCTGTTTGACTATTACTTGTTCATTTCAGGTCACCCCTTTGTAATATTTGTTCTGTAATACGATACACATTATATCATATTACGCTATTTGAAGAAGAATGAGCAAAGCCGGTAAGTGAACTTTGCTCTTTTTATCGAATTATTATGTAATTGTATATTAATTCGATGCTATTACTTTTCTGATTCTATTAGCTTGTTGCGCCCTTTCCTGCTTCGCTTGTGTAAATGAGCTTATCATCACGGTAGAGCCGAAACTCAGCATTATCAGCGTCATCGGCATTCCAGCGCCAGCTCACGAACATACCGCTGCCTGATTTCACGGCATATATTCCGCGGTCAAGGTGTTCAACTATGTTCTTGCCTGTTCCGTATTTTGCAGATGTTGTCATTGCATTGATATTTGCCGGAATAACGCTTGCAGCCAGCAAAACGGATACCGCACATGCTTGGATCTTAGTTCCTTTCATATTTGGATCACCTCTCAATAGAATTTCTTTGATTCTATTCTAAATCAGAACGTGAGATGATTCAATGAAGCGTTCAATCAAAAAAGTCGCATTTTCAATCAAAAAGAGACAGTCACACTGTCTCTTTCTTTGATCCGTTTTTTCTGAACTGAGCTGCTGTAACGCCGCATCTTTCCTTGAACTGGCGCATAAAATGTGTCGGATTCTGATAACCGCAGGATACGGCGACCTCATTGATACGCAGATCCGTGTTTTTCAGCAGATTCTTTGCCATGCCAATGCGCACTGCGATCAGATCGTCGATATAACTTATGCCGAAATTTTCTTTGTAGAGCTTTTGGACGTAGCTTTTGCTGATATTCAGCCGTTTTGCAAGTTCACCGAGATTCCAGTCGAGTTCACGCGCTTTGTGCATTTCACGCCTGAGTTTTTTCAGTTCACCTATTCCTGCGAAGCCCTTCTCCTTTGGCTGATTTTCGCTTAGAGCGTCCCACAGAACAGAAATACATTTCTCAGCAGGAGCAGTCACATATCCGCAAACATAGTAAGGTTCGGGGAGAAAAGCCGCTGCCGAGCCCTCCTGCATTTTTCGTATGAGGACTTCAAGCTGAATCATCATTTCCTCTGCATACCGCTCAGGTATATCGCTTGCTTCAAGCGGATACACAACTGCAAACGTCCGCTTGTCAAGACGTGCTGTCTGCAACTCACGGCCGGAAATAAGACGTATTGCATTTGCAAGGAGCAGCTCCGATTGCATAACCGTATCAGACAGGATATTTTTGTTCTGCCTGTTCGGAACAGCCGCAAGCTGAGAGATAGATACAAGCATAATACCATTTCTGACATTGGCT
>CACYSQ010000020.1 GCA_902777125.1 Ruminococcus flavefaciens | reverse complement strand
TCACGCGCGGAAGTTACGCTTGTCACTTGGTCGCTGTAACGGCTGGATTTGTACCTTCCTTAGAGTGGAAAATTCGCTTTGAGTTTTGCGGAATCAGGTAAATATTCAAAATTCTAATGCAAGAGCCGTTCCAAGCTAAAAAAGGCAGATACCCAATGTGAGTAACTGCCTTTTTTAATGAAAAAACTTATCTCCTGAATTTTAGTGCAAAGATCAGTCCTGCAAGAAGCACAAAGCCCGATATTCCGAGGAGGATATACTGCGTTTCGTTGCTCTTGTCGGTACTGCTTCCGTTTGGCGAGAAGCCTCCCATCTGCGGTCGGCTGTTCCTTGAGGAATCCTTTTTGTCCTGACCGTTCTCAGACGAAGCCGCCTCGGTACTGCTTTCGCCAGTGCCTTTTTCACCGTTTCTGCCGAAGCCTCCGGGAAAACTTCCGCTCTGCATATTGCCCGGATCAAAGCCCTCCGGCATACTTCCCGGCTCGAAGCCCTCCGGCATCTCGCCGCCGAACATCTGCGACGGGTCAAAGTCGCCCGGCATCTCGCCGCCCATGTCAGGTCTTCCGCCGTTCATATCAGGCCTTGCACTGACAGCAGAAAGCTGCACTCCGCTTGAAACGCCTGCGGACAAGGCAGCAGTCCTCTTGCCCTGACCTCTTTTTGAGCTGCCTGTTTCGGTCTTATCGGTGCTGCCGTTATCGGTCCGTGAAGGTACACCGTTTTTGCCGGGACCGCCCATTCCGCCGCCCATAGAGCCCATATCGGAAATGTTAAGGTCACCGGTATCAACAAGCGATGAACTGTCCGATCTCTGTCCCTCTGTGGTTGAGGGTATCGTACCGTCAAGCTGACCGCTTATGCTCTCCGCACGGAGAGTGCAGAACTTGCTTATCGTCTCAACTCCGGTCTTGAATTCATCGTAGGTGCAGAACTTGGTCGGGTCTTTCTCAACGTATTCGTCAATGAGAGCAGCCGTTTCCGAGACAAGCTCCTCAAAGTCCACGCTTTCAAGAAATTCACTGAAAAGCTCGTGGTAAAGCTCAGTGTATTTCTCGCTGCCGAATATCCACGCTATCATGGGACGGTCGCTCATGCCGTTCGACACAGGCGTATCAATCGGCGAATTTACGGACGATGATGCGTTTCCGCCCATAAATGAACCGTAAGCAAGATTGTAGTCCCACGGTATCATCGAGAGCTGTCCGTTCTTCTCATAGAGGTAGTAATTGTGTATCATCTGACCGGTGTAGCTGTCGCCGTTCACGAGGAAATTGTGTACAACAAAGTAACGTATCACCTCGTCAACATCGACTGTATCATCAAGGTCAGACTGCTCTGTGAGGCTCTTGAGCGCCTTGATGAGGCGCTTCTTATCAGCCTTTGTGACAGTAGTTTTAGCGTTGTTGAAGATGTTGGAGTAGCTGTCGATATCGTCGTCGGTGTATTTCAGCTTAACGTCATCGCTGCCCATGCCGAAGCCGCCGCCGCCCGGCATTTTGGACGTATCGAAGCCGCTCATATCCGGCATTTCGCCATTGGCAAAATCAGGCATTTCGCCGCCGAACATCTGAGAGGGATCGAAGTCACCGCCGCCGAAATCAGGCATACCGCCTGAACGTCTGTCACTTTTTTCGGTATTTTCCGAATCCTCGTCATCGCTGTTTTCGTCCATAAATTCGCTCATGCTGAAATCCTTGCCGTTGCCGCGTCCGCCGCCGAAGCTCATAGCGTCCGGCTTATAGAGGTCGCCGTAATTGCTGCCGTAATTCCTTTCAAGGAAGGAGTCCTCGACAGCCTCGACCGCAAGGTAAAGTCCCCAGTCCTCGCCGTTGACCGTGATATAGGCAAAGCTGCAAAGCGGAGCGTCCACGCCGAAATCATACATCAGCGTGTAGGCGAGATAATCCTTCATATAGGTGTTGTCCTGAATGATATTGTTCAGGCAGAGCTTGTCGAGACCGTGGAAGGACTTGCCGTTTTCATACTGGTCGAACTCTATCTTGAAGCTGTAACGGCTGCTGTTCATATTCTTTACGGAACTGAGAGAGGTGTTGCCCTTGCCGCGGATACCGACATTCTTCACAACCTCGCCGTCTATGACGAGATTGCAGGCGGAGTATTCCTCACTCTCGGCTTTTTCGAAGCTAATGCTGCGTTCAAAGGGCTTTGAAGCAGAAACCGTCAACGACGGCGAAAGCGGCGAGCACTATGCAATGCTGAACATTTACGACCTCATAATCCTCGATATTATGCTGCCAAAAAAGAACGGCTATCAGGTCGCAAAAACTATACGCGAAAAGCATAACACCACTCCGATACTTATGCTGACAGCAAGGTCAGATGTTGACGACAAGGTCAACGGACTGAATTCCGGTGCGGACTACTACCTCACCAAGCCGTTCGACACAAGGGAGCTTCTCGCCTGCGTGAATGCACTTTTGCGCCGTCAGGGCTCGCAGGTCAACGAGCTTGCTTTCGGGAACACACGCCTTGATATGGAGTCGGCTTCGCTTATCTGCGGCGAAAACAGCGTGAGGCTTTCCGCAAGGGAATTTGAAGTTATGCGTCTGCTCATGGTTTCGGGAAAAAATCATATCTCAAAGGAGACCCTGCTTACAAAGGTATGGGATTTTGATTCAGATGCAGTCGAAAATCACGTTGAGGCGTATGTGAGCTTTCTTCGGAAAAAGCTTGCGAGCATCAGTTCTGATGTACGCATCGAAGCAGCACGCCGTCTGGGTTATCATCTGGAGTGTGATGAACAATGCTGAAACGGCTGAGGATAAAATTTATTGCAGTAGTCATGAGCATCGTGACGGTCCTGTTCATCGTTATATTCGGACTTGTACTGCACCTGACAAAGCAGAACATCGAACGCGAGAGCATACAGATGATGCGGACTCTGGCATTCCGTCCGCATACCTCGGCACCTATGCACAAGCCGGATAAAATGCCCGAAAATATACGTCTGCCGTTTTTTACTGTGAATATTGAAGAAAGCGGCGAGCTTACGGCGTTTGGCGGTGATTATTACGACCTGACGGATAAAGAACTGTTACAGGAGCTTGTAGATGCTGCTGATGAGAGCTCAAAGGAAAGCGGCATAATCCCGGAATATGACCTGCGGTATATGAAGTTCGAGAACGGTCACAGGCGTTTCATCGTATTTGCCGATATATCCAGCGAAAAAGCAATGATAAACGGTCTTATCCGAAACATGGTCATAATAGGACTCATCGGGTATGCCGTGTTTTTCCTGATAAGCCTGTTCCTTGCAAAATGGGTGACCAAGCCTGTTGAAAAAACGTGGAACGAGCAGAAGCAGTTCATTGCAGACGCTTCCCATGAGCTGAAAACTCCGCTGACAGTTATCATGACAAATGCCGAAATGATGACCGATAAGAGCTATTCCGAAAGCGACAGGAACGGCTTTGCAAAAAATATCCTCTCAACGTCAAAGCGTATGAGAGGACTGGTCGAGAGCCTGCTTGAGCTTGCAAGGCTCGACAAAAACAGGTCGCGGATAAAGCACGAGTCTGTTGATGCAAGCCGGCTGATAAACGACAGTATACTGCCGTTTGAGCCGCTTTTCTATGAGAACGGCATGGAGCTTGAAGCCGATATTGATACCGGTATAAACGTTGAAGGCGACATGGAAAAACTGAGGCAGGTCGTGAACATACTGCTTGACAATGCGCTGAAATACTCCGATCCTGCCGATAAGGTCACCGTCAGGCTGAAACGTCATGGTTCCGAGTGTATCCTGTCAGTGTCTGGACGCGGAACTCCGCTTTCAAAGGATGAACGCGAGAATATCTTCAAGCGCTTCTACCGCGTGGATCAGGCAAGAAACGACGGTCAGAGCTACGGTCTGGGGCTGTCTATCGCCGACAGCATAATCAGGGAGCATAACGGAAAAATCTGGGCTGAAAGTGCGGACGAATATAATACTTTCATTGTTTCTTTGCAGGTATATTGACAAAGTATGCTGATAATAGTATAATATAAGCATAGTAAATCAGTATGTATTCTATGTACACAAAATCCGAAAACACACTTGCCTTGAGAGGTGAATTATGAGTTACAGTTTTTATGGCTGGGAAACGGCTTTAGTTCCGCCGGCAAACAACGAATTCAAGGGAATAGACACGCCGCAGAGGCTATACGATGCCCTCTCCGGGATATGGTGCGAGTACACCTGTGCTCCCCGTCTGCGAAACAAGTGGAGCAAGGAGAATATCACCCTCGGGCAGTGCTCCATAACTGCCTTTTTAGCACAGGATATCTTCGGCGGAAAGGTTTACGGGATACTGCGTCCGGGCGGAAATTATCACTGCTATAACGTTATCGGCGATGTTGTATTTGACCTCACAAGCGAACAGTTCGGCGATGAAAAACTGGATTATACGGACAATCCCGAGCAGTTCAGGGAGGTACACTTCGCTAAGGCCGAAAAACGTGAGAGATACGAATATCTCAGGGAAAAACTGAAAGAACTCACGGAGCATGACAATGAGCGCGAATGAGCTTGGAAAAGCTGTTATTCCGATGGACTTATTCGTTCAGAAGCGCTAAATGTACGATGTATGCTGCGTGACCGCCCTCGATATTGTAAACGTCATAGCCGCGGCCTTCCAGTATCTCAGCGACTTCCCCGCTCAGGTCGCCTGTTCTGCAAAGTACATAGACAGGCTTGTCCTTCGGGAGCTTGGAAAGTCCCGTTGAGATCTCGTCGAAAGGCACGTTTACCGAGCCCTTTATACCGGTATTCTCAAACTCTTCGCGGCTTCTTATGTCGAGAAGAAGCACTTTTTCCGTATCAAGAGCAGAAATTTCCGCTGCATTTATACTTTTCATATCAATTTCCTTTCGGGAGGCAAAAATGGCTTTAACAGACCAACAGCTCGAACGCTATTCGAGGCATATAACTTTAAAAGAAATAGGCGTGAGAGGACAGAAAAAGCTCCTCGCAGCAAAGGTCCTCATAATAGGCGCAGGAGGTCTCGGCGCACCTGCCGCAATGTACCTTGCAGCCGCGGGCGTGGGAACTATAGGTATCGCCGACTGCGACAGCGTCGAGCTTTCAAACCTGCAAAGGCAGATAATCCACACCTCTGATGATGTTGGCAAAGCAAAAGTGCAGTCCGCTGCCGAGACGATAAAAGCCCTCAATCCCGATGCTGCGGTCAGGACTTACCACGAATATGTGAGCAGCAAAAACATCGCAGATATGATAGCGGACTACGACTTCATCATAGACGGTGCGGACAACTTTCCCACGAAGTTCCTCATTAACGACGCCTGTGTTCTCGGCCGCAAGCCATTCTGTCACGCAGGCATTCTCCGCTTCGAGGGACAGCTTATGACCTACGTTCCCGGTCAGGGACCGTGCTACCGCTGCATATTTGAAGCTCCGCCGCCGAAGGACGCAGTCCCTAGCTGCCGCGAAGCAGGAGTTATCGGCGCTATGGCTGGAGTTATCGGTTCGATGCAGGCTCTTGAAGCCGTGAAGTACATCACAGGTCAGGGCGAGCTGCTCACCGGCAGTATGCTCATATTCGACGGACTGAAAATGGAATGGCGCAAGGTAAAGCTGCCGAAAAGAGTTCCGGCCTGTCCCATATGCGGCGAAAAACCGTCCATTACAGAGCTTTTCGACGAGGAACAGCAGGTCTGCGGTCTGCTATAATATGATTATATAGCTGCTCAGAGGAAAAGTCAATGATAATTTCATAGAAATCCTATCGGTAAAGTATGCTGATTATAGTACAATATAAACATAGTTGAAGTTGGTTTGCGGAGGCACTTGTTTTGCGGTCTCCCCTTTTCGCGTATTGACAATCAAATGCTCGCTGTTATATAATAGAAGTACCAAAACACAAGGAGGGAATCGCATGAAATTACACCGTATCATCGCCATAACTGCCGCAGCTTTTCTTGCTGCACCTGCATATTCAACGGCTGCGGACCGTGAGTCTCAATACAGGATAATCGGATATCTCCCCGACTGGAACTACAGACCCTTCAGCGAGCTCGACCTCGGTCAGGTCACAAATATCAATATAGCGTTCTGCAATCCAGATGAAAACGGCAGACTTTACTGCAATATCCCCGATAATAAGCTGAAAGAGATCATCTCTGCGGCACACAGCAGCAATGTCGAGGTATACGCCGCTCTCGGCGGAGGTGACGGCTGTGACGGCTACCTTCAGCACCTCGATACTCCCGAGGAAAGAGCTGCGTTCAACGCCAATATAATGGACTTCTGCGAGTGCTATGACTTCGACGGCATCGACCTCGATATCGAGCTGAACTCGCGGCATCAGATATGGAACTACTACGCGGACTGGTGTACCGAGCTTCGCGCTCTCTGTGATGAAAGGGACATGGAAATGTCCACTGCTACCGCTAAATGGGTAGCGCAGAAGGTCAGTCCCGAGACATTCGCGCTGTTCGATTTCGTGAATGTTATGGCTTACGACGACGATGAGGACGAGCACTCCCACTCCACATACGAATACTCCGTCAAGTGCCTCAGCTACTTCGCTGAACAGAAGCAGATACCCAAGGAAAAGCTCATTCTCGGTGTTCCTTTTTATGGCAGAGGCTACACGGCGGACGGCGAGCTGGACTGGAATTCGTATATATCCTTCGCCGATGCGGTAAGCAAAGGCAGCGAATACTACTACGCGGACGTCTGCGACGGTATCGCCTACAACGGTGCTGTTACAATGGCTAAGAAAGCCGAGCTTGCAAAGGACTACGGCGGCATTATGATATGGGAGCTCACTAAGGACGCAAAAGGCGAATATTCGCTGCTGAAAGTGATAAACGATACGCTCATCGGCGAGTCCTTTACCGAGGGCGATGTGAATGCTGACGGCAGCTTCAACGTTGCCGACATCGTGCTTTTGCAGAAATGGCTGCTTGCTGATCCTGATGCGGAGCTGAAAAACTGGCAGGCCGGCGACCTCTGTAAAAACGGCAGACTTGACGTCTTCGATTTGTGCTTAATGAGAAGACGGCTCTTTGAATGAGCGAATACTCCCCTGTTCAATACCAACTGATAAAGCGCTGCTTTTTTAGCAGCGCTTATTATTTGCTTCCCTAAGAAAAGTTTGTGTTTTCTAACAAAAATATCTCCCTATAGTATGATAAATGAGCCGATTTACCAAAAGTTAGTTTTTTGAAGTTTTTGTATTGACACCTGAAATCGACGGTGATATAATGTATTAGGTTAGAATATACAAACACAAAGCAGTACGGACTGCTTTTTCTTATGATACCGGGTTAGTTGCAGCTAACCCTAGTGTTTATTACCGGAAGCTTCTGATAAGGCGGTGAGACCATGACAGAATACCAGCTATTCCCCGATATAAGGCTCGTCTGCGGCAACAGACCTGTTCCTGCCGGCAGGGACGAGCTTATGATATGCTGCTGTGTTAGCGGTATCTGCGAGTACCGCACCGGTGAGCATTACTGCTACCTGACTGATGAAACTATACTTGCATTCAGCCGCGGTGCAGAGGCAGCGGCCTTCTGCTCAAAGGACTTCCGCGGTCTGTTCATGATGATAGCCTCCGGTCCTGACAACGCCGATATCACCGACCTTTTCGGCATAACAAAGGTCATGCGCGACATCATTCAGAACGAAAGGCTCGTCTATCAGGCGGACGGCAGTATACATAACCTGCTGACGGCTATTCTTGCAGGTGCGGACAAGGGTATGACATCGCTTATGAGGCTTAAAGCTATCGAACTGTTCATGCTGCTCGGCGAGAACGCTCCCGATCGGAAAAACAATAAAAAGACTAAACGCACAGCCGATTTCCTATGCAGTAATATTTCCGAGCACTACACAATTTCTCAACTTTCGGAGATATTCAAAGTCAATGTGACTGCGCTCAAAAGCAATTTCAAGCGCACATACGGCTGCGGCATCTACTCATATATAAAACGGCGGAAGATGTTCCGGGCAGCGGAGCTTCTCATGCAGACGGATATGAAGATAATCGACATCGCGGAGGAGGTCGGCTACAGCAATGCGAGCAAGTTCGCAAATGCTTTCAGCAGCGTTATGGGCGTTACGCCGAAACATTTCCGAATGGAGCATAACAAAAGTGCAGCGTCCGAAAAACGTGCAGAACAAGCTCTGCTGCGTTATTAGCACGGTATATCAGCTTTCGGCCTTATGGAGCGGAAAGGGTGTCTGTTTTGCCGTATAATATAGTCAATGGAAAACCTTCCACAATTGCTAAATGAGGTGATATTATGAAATTTACAGACATTCCGTGGAAAAAGGTCGGCGTATTCGCAAGCGGCGTTCTGTTCGGAACTGCCGGCATAAGAGTGCTCTCCAGCAAGGACGCGAAAAAGGGCTACACTCACGCAACTGCTGCTGTACTCCGTGCGAAATCAGATGTCATGCAGACCGTTACGACTGTCCGCGAGAACTGCGGTGACATTCTCGCAGATGCAAAGGAGATAAACGAGCAGAGAGCCTTGAAGGAGGAGGAAGCTCTTATCGCTGACGAGTGCGAGGATATCGCGGATACAAGTGAAGACTAAGCCAGAACAGACCGCTTGACGGTCTGTTTTCATAGGAGGACGCAATATGAAATGCAAGATATTACACGAATCAAATGGTAGAATGCGTGTGCGGTTCTGCATGAGCCGCATGACAATGAAACAGGCTGATATCGCAGAATATACACTTTCCGCGGCAGTCGGAGTAACGAGGGTGCAGGTTTTTGACCGCACCTGCGATATCGTGATAGCGTATACCTGTCCGCGTGAGGAGATAGTCCGGAAGCTCTCACACTTTTCCTTCGACGATGAGCGGAACGCCTCACTTGTTCCGGAGCATACCGGCAGGGAGCTGAACCGCCAGTACGAGAACAGGCTTGCCGGAGTTGTGATGAAGCGTGTCGTCAACCGGTTTATTCTCCCGGTGCCGTTCCGCCGGATAATCTCAGTATTCAAGGCGGCAAAGTACATATTTCGCGGAATGAAATGTCTGCTGAAGGGCAAGCTGGAGGTCGCCGTCCTGGACGCTACCGCCATAGGAGTATCAATGCTCCGCGGCGACTTCGGAACAGCCGGTTCAGTTATGTTCCTGCTGAATGTGGGCGACATTCTCGATGAGTGGACGCACAGGAAGTCCGTTGACGACCTTGCCCGTACCATGTCCCTCGGCGTTGAGCAGGTGTGGACCAAAACTGCTGACGGTCAGGAGATACTGATGTCCGTGAACGAAGTCCGCAGGGGCGATATGATAATCGTCAGAACAGGCTCTATGATACCTCTCGACGGCAAGGTCGTTTCCGGCGACGCAATGGTCAATCAGGCTTCGATGACAGGCGAATCCGTGCCTGTTCACAAGTCCGCAGGTGCATATGTATATGCCGGAACTGTCGTGGAGGACGGTGAATGTACTGTCTGCGTCGAGAATACAGCAGGCGGAGGCAGGTACGACCGCATCGTGAAGATGATAGAGGAATCCGAGAAGATGAAGTCCGCCGCAGAGGACAGGGCTTCGCATCTTGCGGACAGGCTCGTCCCGTGGAGTCTTGGCGGAACGCTGCTCACATGGCTGCTCACCCGGAACGCCTCAAAAGCACTGTCCATACTCATGGTGGACTTCTCCTGTGCCCTCAAGCTTGCGATGCCGATATCGGTACTCTCGGCAATGCGTGATTGCAGCAGAGCGGGCATCACGGTCAAGGGCGGACGCTTCATGGAGGCGGTCGCTGAGGCTGATACCATTGTTTTTGACAAGACCGGAACTCTCACGCATTCCAGTCCGAGAGTTGCCGAGGTGATAACCTTCGGCGGACGCAGCGAGGACGAAATGCTGCGGCTCGCAGCCTGTCTCGAGGAGCACTACCCTCACTCCATTGCGAACGCGGTAGTTGCCGAGGCTGCCAAGCGCGGACTTATACATGAGGAGTTCCACTCAAAGGTGGAGTACGTTGTGGCGCACGGTATCTCAAGCACGGTCGAGGGCGAGCGCGTGCTCATCGGAAGTCACCATTTCATCATCGAGGACGAGAAATGCACTCCGCCTGACGAGCGCATTTTCAGGCATCTTCCGAAGGAATACTCGCATCTTTACCTTGCCATCGGAAATGAAGTCGCAGCGGTGATCTGCATTGAGGATCCGCTCCGTGAGGAGGCTGCCGATGTTGTGCGGAAGCTCCACGAATGCGGGATATCGCGTGTAGTCATGATGACCGGCGACAACGAGCGCACGGCAAAGGCTGTTGCGGAAAAGATCGGCGTGGACGAATATCACGCTGAGGTTCTGCCGGAGGACAAGGCTGCATTTATCCGTGCCGAGCATGAGGCAAGACGGAAGGTCATAATGATCGGCGACGGCGTGAACGATTCGCCTGCACTCAGCGAGGCTGATGCCGGTATCGCCATTAGCACGGGAGCTGCCATTGCGCGTGAAATAGCCGATATCACCATATCAGCCAACGACCTGTACGCCCTTGTCGAGCTGAAGCGTCTGAGTAATGCGCTGATGTCGCGGATAAGCTGGAATTACCGTACTATCATCGGCTTCAACGGCGGTCTTATCGGACTTGGAGTCCTCGGAGTGCTGCCGCCTGCCTCCTCCGCACTTCTGCACAATGCCTCAACTCTTGCTATCGGACTGAAAAGCATGACTGAGCTGAAATAGAATACGCAGCATTAGCGCTGATGAAAAGCACCTATGCAGCCGCGGCGTTCATACAGCAGTTTTACATGAACTTATCGGGAGGAAAGATTCTCCGGCAGTTTTGAAAAAACGCTAACGGACACCGTGGCAGCTATGGTGCTTTTCTGTGTTTTCAGCAGTAATGCAGAAAAATACAAAATATTTGTTAGTTTCAACTAATATTTTGTTATCATATACAAACTTATATAAATCCGATTGACAAACACTTCAGACAGTGCTATTATAGCAATGTTATAAAGCGCTAACATTATATTTTTTCAGAAACGGAAGTGTTGTAATGATGCCGCTAAGTATGGCTGAACAGGAAAAGGAGCTTGTCATTCGCAAGATAGGCGGAAATCCTGAGGTCAAAAAGCATCTGGAGGATCTCGGCTTTCATGTCGGCGGTAACGTCAGTCTTGTTTCAAGGCTCGGCGAAAACGTCATCGTGAAGGTCAAGGAATCAAGAGTTGCGATAAGCGAAGAGCTTGCAAGAAAAATAATGGTATGAGGTGAATAAGATGAAAACATTGAGAGATACGGCTATCGGCAAGACCGTGAAGATACTCAAGATACACGGCGAGGGTGCTGTAAGGCGCCGCATCATGGACATGGGCATCACTAAGGGTACGCAGGTCACTATCCGCAAGGTCGCACCGCTCGGCGATCCTCTCGAGATCACAGTACGCGGCTATGAGCTTTCACTGCGTAAGGCTGATGCGGAAATGATCGAAGTCAGCGAATGAGGCACGTTCCTCTTTTTTAATGAGAATATGTTAGCTTTTGCTATCTCCATATCAGGAAGGAAGAATCAATAATGGATATACGCATTGCCCTTGCGGGAAACCCGAACTGCGGCAAAACAACGCTGTTCAATGCGCTGACCGGTTCCAATCAGTTTGTCGGAAACTGGCCGGGCGTTACAGTTGAAAAAAAGGAAGGCAAGCTGAAAAAGCACAGTGACGTCATCATCACTGACCTGCCGGGTATCTACTCGCTTTCCCCCTACACGCTCGAAGAAGTCGTTGCGAGAAACTACCTCATCGGTGAGCGTCCGGACGCTATCCTGAACATCATCGACGGTACGAACCTCGAGCGTAACCTCTACCTCACAACTCAGCTCACAGAGCTTGGCATTCCGGTAGTCGTTGCGGTCAACATGATCGACATCATCAAGAAAAACGGCGACAAGATAAACATTGCCGAGCTTTCAAAGCAGCTTGGCTGCATGGTAGTCGAGATATCCGCCCTCAAGGGTACGGGTGTTCAGGAGGCTGCCGAGGCTGCGATAAACGCTGCAAAGAACAGCAAGACTATCCCGCAGCACACATTCTCCGGACCCGTTGAACACGCCATTGCCCACATCGAGGAGGCTGTTCTTCACGATATGCCCGAGGAACAGCAGCGCTGGTACGCACTCAAGGTCTTCGAGCGTGACGACAAGGTAATGGAGAAGCTCAACATCTCCGGTACGACAAAGGCTCACATCGAAGCGGACATCGCCGCTGCCGAAAAGGAGCTCGACGACGACGCTGAGTCTATCATCACAAATGAGCGTTACATCTACATAGCGGACGTTATCAAGTCCTGCTACAAGAAAAAGAGTGCCGGAAAACTCAGCACCTCTGACAAGATCGACCGCGTGGTAACGAACCGTTTCCTCGGTCTGCCGATATTCGCACTCATCATGGTCATCGTTTACTACGTTTCCATCTCAACGATCGGTACAAAAATGACCGACTGGGTAAACGACAACCTCTTCGGTGACGGTTTCATCGTTTCGATCTCCGGCAATAAGGACTACAATGAGGACAAGGACGAGTGGGCTGATAAATTCGTATTCACAGACGAGGTCGCAGCAGTTATCAACGCTGCCTGCGAGGACGACGACATTCACGGTGCAGAGGACATCAGAGATGCCTTTGAGTCCGGCGAGTTCGATGACTTCGAGGAGCAGTACGGCTTCTACAAGGACGAATTCTACAAGAAGGCAGTTTACGCCGAGGACGATGAAACTATCCTCAATCCCGAGGCTGTCTACGATATTGACGCCGCTCTCGGTGAAGCTCTCGATGAGGAGGGCGAGTTCACAGCTCCCGACATGGCTGACTACAAGGGCTATGTGAACAGTATCCCCGGCTACGCTGAGGAGGGCCTCGACAAGATAGGCTGTGCAGAGTGGCTCAAGAGCCTCATCATTGACGGTGTTATCGGAGGTGTTGGTGCGGTTCTCGGATTTGTTCCGCAGATGCTCGTGCTTTTCATCTTCCTTGCTTTCCTTGAAGCCTGCGGCTACATGGCAAGAGTTGCGTTCATCATGGACAGGATCTTCCGCCGCTTCGGTCTCTCAGGAAAGTCCTTCATTCCGATACTCATCGGTACAGGCTGCGGCGTTCCCGGTATCATGGCAAGCCGTACTATCGAGAACGAGCGTGACAGACGTATGACGATCATGACAACGACCTTTATCCCCTGCGGTGCAAAGCTTCCTATCATATCAATGATCGCAGTTGCACTTTTCGGCGGTGCATGGTGGGTAGGACCCAGCGCTTACTTCCTCGGTATGGCTTCTATCATTGTATCAGGCATCATGCTCAAAAAGACAAAGATGTTTGCAGGAGACCCTGCCCCGTTCGTAATGGAGCTCCCCGCATACCATATGCCCACAGTAAGCAATGTTCTCCGTTCAATGTGGGAGCGCGGCTGGTCCTTCATCAAGAAGGCTGGTACAATTATCCTTCTTTCTTCTATCGTTATCTGGGCTGGTTCGACCTTCGGCTGGTCTGACGGTTCCTTCGGCTGGTACGCTGACCTTGAGCTCGAGGATTCTGTTCTCGGTCACTTCGGAAACGGCATCAAGTGGCTGTTTGCACCTCTCGGCTTCGATGAGGCTGCCGCTGCTGTTGCTACTGTCATGGGTCTCGTTGCAAAGGAAGAAGTCGTTGGCGTATTCGGCGTTCTCGACTTCGAGGGACTCACAAAGCTCGCAGGCTATTCCTTCCTCGCGTTCAATCTTCTCTGTGCTCCCTGCTTTGCAGCGATCGGTGCTATCAAGCGTGAGATGAACAGTCCCAAGTGGACATGGTTCGCTATCGGTTATCAGTGCGGATTTGCATATGCAGTTGCACTTATGATCTACCAGTTCGGCAAGCTCTTCACAGGAAGTGTCAACATCATCGGTCTCCTCTTTGCTGTCGCAATATTCGCATTCATGATCTATATGCTGTTCATCAAGAAGTACAGCGAGGCTACAAAGCTCAATAAGAACGTAAATGTGACAAAATCAAAGGTCAAGGCGTAAGCCGGGAGGTATTTATGGGTACTGTGATAGTATTACTGATACTTTTACTGATAGTCGGTACTGTTATCTACACGATGATACGCGACAAAAGGTCAGGCAAGGGCGGCTGCTCCCACGGCTGCCAGAACTGCGCTATGCACGGTAAATGCCATACTAAATAACTTCAATGGGGCGATAAAGCATCGCCCCATATAAAAATCATATTGTTAGTATGCGCTAATAAAAAGGAGGAATTATGAGTATAGTTATCGTCGGCGGAAATGACCGCATGGCTACACGCTATCAGGATATCTGCAAATCGTTCAATCACAAGTCAAAGGTATTCACTCAGATGCCCGCGGACTTCGACAGCAAGCTGGGTACTCCCGATCTTATGGTCGTTTTCACGGGTACTTGCTCACATAAAATGCTCGGTGCAGTGAAAAAGAGCTCCGAAAAAAGAGGCGTACCGGTCGAGCACGTCCACAGCTCCAGTGTCAGCGCACTGAAGCAGCTCCTTTCCGGCTACAAGGGAGGCAGAAATGTCCGAACCTGAACGCCTCGAGATAGACAATGAGCTCGCATTCCACTCAGCTCCGACTCTGCTCGGAGTAAAATGCGCGAACCTCATATCCATTGCCCGGAATGAGGAGACCTTAGCGGAATACCTGCATGAATTCACGGAAATGCTTTCTGCGGAGGGCTTCCGTGCGAGACAGCTTTGCAGGTGTCGCGAAAGGACGCTTGTCTACATTTACAATGAGAAAATGCTCAGCGCATGGCTGAAAATGCCCGACGTAAAGGCGTTCCTTGCGGAATACGGCTACTCCGCTGACAAGGATAAGGAGGAAATGCTCGGTAAGCTTTCGAGCCGTATCAGCTGCGGGAGTTTTCCGCATGAGATAGGAGCATTTCTCGGTTATCCCATCGCAGACATAAGAGGATTTATCAGCAACAGCGGCAAGAACTGTCTGCTTTGCGGCTACTGGAAGGTCTACGAAAACGCCGAAAAGGCACAGCGAACATTTGATGAATATGATCGGTGCAGGGTGATCCTGTTCGATAGATTAAAAAAAGGTCTGAACTTGTTTCAGGCTGTTTCCAAGGAGGAAAATATATGAAAACAGCAGTAATTTACTGGAGCGGCACAGGCAACACTGAGGCTATGGCTAAGGCGGCTGCCGAGGGTGCAAACGCAGAGTTTTTTGCGGTATCCGATTTCAGCGGAAATGCCGCAGACTATGAGGCATTCGCATTCGGCTGCCCTGCAATGGGCGCAGAGGTGCTTGAGGAGGACGAATTCGAGCCCTTCTTCACAGGCATCGAGGGTTCACTCAGCGGCAAGAAAGTGCTTCTCTTCGGCTCATACGGCTGGGGTGACGGCGAATGGATGAGAAACTGGTGCGACCGCGTAAAGGCTGCCGGTGCCGAACTCATCGCTGACGAGGGCTTCATCGTAAACGAGGCACCCTCGGACGACGACCTTGCAAAGCTGAAAGAGCTTGCAGCACAGCTTGCATAAGGAGGAACAGTATGAAAAAAACATTTTCACTTGTCAGTGCGGCAGCCTGCATGGCGGTACTCACAGCGGCAGCTTTCCCGGTAAACGCTGCCTCCGCTGAAAAGATCTACGGTACGATGAATATCCCCTACGCGGATTTCTACGCTGCCGAGATCGACAGCGCATACGAGGTCGATGCGGTATCTTCCGCTACAAGAGCCCGCGACGAAAACTCTAAGGCTAAGTGGCAGATGAATCAGGAGGGCGGACTCGTTGCAGGCACCTACAATGACGGAAACGGCACTATCCTCGGCGTTACATTCCCTGTTGAGGTGAATGCTGCCGATGCCGACAAGCTTGCAAAGTACGACTTCAAGAAGCTCGATGAGAAGCCTGCCGCATACAAGGAGGTTACCGTTTCGGGCGATTCCCTGACGGTCTCAAAGCTCATAGACACAAACGGCGAGCAGACCAAGGACGGCTCCGCAACAGTTTCCACTTCAACAAGATACGGCGACTATCAGCTCAACATCAAGGGCTATCCCGAGGAGACTGACCTCTACGGCATTATCGTCAACACCAAGGAGGGTGACAAGTACGCTCTCCGTCACCTCGAAAACATCTGGCGTGCCGGACAGGTCTCATGGTCTGCCGGTATCACGACCAAGGAAGTACACGGAAACGACCTTAAATTCGAGGATTACGCAAGCTCTATGGGCAAGACTGTCACCTCCGTCACATTCATCACGCTTGACGGCTATACGACAGTTAATGTCGGAGAGCAGTATCTCCCTGTGAAGTTCGCAGGCGAGGTCAAGGCTGAGGACGCCGCTGCCGGCACCGGAAAGACTTCCCTTTCGCTCACAGGCTTCCCCGATGACTACAGCAAGAAAATAGAGGTCGGCGAGGGCTTCACTGTCACCGAAACAGAGATAAGCTACACCAGCGCAAAGCCCGGCAGCTACACCGTTACGGTCTCAGACACAAGCGGAAAGTACGCTCCCCTTTCGGGCAGCTTCAAGCTTACAACTGAGGATATCCCGGTAAAATACGATAACGGCAAGCTCGTAAAGGCTGACGGCTTCACCGATGCTGACGCTGCAAACTTCATCAAAAATATCGCTTCCTTTGAAGTGAACGGTACCTCATTCAGTGCTTCCGGAAAGGGCGCTGTCAAGGCGTTCGGCGAGGACGGCACTATCGACTTTGATGCTGAATCACGCAGCGGAAAGGTCTTTGACGGCAGCGGAAATTACAGCATCACTGTTACCGCTACCGGCTATACCAACCCTTACACATTTGAGATAAAGCCTGTTACGACAACAACAACTACTACAACCACAACAACTACTACAACATCAGGTACAGGTTCAGCAAACAACGGCAACAGCTCCGACAGTCCCAAGACCGGTGATGCCGGTGCTGCAATACCGGCTGCTATGCTTGCACTTGCCGGTGCGACTGCATTCGCAGTAAGAAGAAAGAAAGACTGATCCCCTTTCCTGACACAATACAACTCATGTTACCCCTGCGGCTCATGCTCCAGGGGTAATGTGCTGAATTGAGGTTGAAAATATGCTGTTTATAATTTCACTTGCAATTGCGCTGTTTATCGCTTTTTTTCTGGATAAGCAGCTCAAAAGCCACCCCGGAGCGTTCTATGCTGCCGCCGCAGTGCTGACCGTTGTGTCCGTTGCCGTAAAGCAGGCTGATGTTACGATATCGAGCGGATTTGTCCGGGACTACCTCCTTGCTGTATTCACAAGAGGCTCACTCGGTGCAGCTTTCTGGGCGGTAGTCATGTGGGCAGGTGCTCTCCCGAACGGCACCTTTGCGATAAAAAAGCTCATGCCAATTCGCGGCGAGCTCTCGATAACCGCGGCTGTACTCACGCTCTCCCACGTTGTGACCTACGGCATACAGTACATCTCCGATATTATCCGCGACAGGACGGGCTCGGGCGATGCACTGAGGGACTTCATCATAACGAGCATCGTTTGTCTTGTAATGGTGCTGATAATGCTGCCGCTCACGGTCATGTCGTTCAAGACGGTACGCAGAAAAATGAACGCTAAACTGTGGAAAAAGATACAGCGCACGGCTTACCTTTTCTATGCGCTGATATTCATTCATGTCATGGTGCTTTTCGTGCCGAAGGCTCAGAACGGCAGGGACGGCTATTTCCTAAACGTCCTTGTCTACAGCGCGGTATTCATCGGCTATGCTTCAATGCGTCTGCGGAAGCTGTTCGTCACAAAAAGGAGACCCAACGCAAAAACGGCACCCAATATAGTCTGTGCCTGCGGAATGATAATACCGCTGTGCTTGATAGGCTTCATTTCGCGCAATACCAATGACAAGGAGACCATAAAGGCTTCAAAGGAGGCTCCGGCTGTATTCACATTTGACGCTCCGGCTGCAACTGTCACATCAGCCTCCGCTGTCACAACGACCTCCGCGGCTGTTTCGGAAAAGTCTACGGTCACGACGGCAGAAACGTCCGCTGAGGCTTCATCGGAGGCTGCAACGGAAACGACATCTGCTTATACCTCCGAGGTGTCCGAGACCGGTACCTCCCCTGCCGAAACCACCACGGAAGCTCCGGCAGTTCAGACCGAGCCCGCCAAGACCGAGCCGGTCACGGAGGCTCCCACCGAGCCGCAGCCGGTCTACCGCTTTAAAAACGGTACATTCGAGGGCACCGGCGAGGGCTATACCGGAAAGGTACACGTTTCCATAACCATTGAAAATGACTATATCACGGCATTTTCCGCTTATGCAGATGACGATGATGCCGAGTATTTCAGCGATGCGATGCAGAAGGTCATACCGCAGATACAGCAGAGCATGAGTGCGGACGTTGACGCTTGCTCAGGTGCGACCTACAGCTCAAAGGGCATCATGGAGGCTGCCCGGAATGCACTGGAAAGTGCAAAAAACTGACACAGACAAGCACATAAAGCTGCTCTAAAAAAAATTACTTTTACAGAAAAGCCCGGTTTCCGGGCTTTTCCTTTTTCCAAACAGTACCTGCCTGTTTCCTTTATGGCAAGCTCGACCGACCACCGGAAGACCATTCTCCTCCCTATCCTGCTCAGTCTCACGATGATCAATTATGCGCTGACGCTGACTCTCTCCGCACTCGGTATAAGCGATGTTCACCTTATGCTGCACTTCTCCCACGTCAATATCGTTATAGCCCTGATAATGACGATATACCTGATGATAAGAAGAATACGGAACAATAAGCTCGACAAGGGATTTGTGTATACCGTGATCATTGCCATGACGTTTGCAGCTATCGGTGTTGCAAGCGATCTTGCCCGCTATCTTATCACCAACGACAGACTTGACGACACAAGCTACTTCACAAGAATAGGCGTCCTTATCTTCGTATCGCTGCTCGGTATCCACCTTATCCGCAAGCGTACAAGGCTCGCCATTGACAAAGAACGTGCCGTGGTCATGGAGAAAATGGCTTACACGGACAGCCTTACAGGTCTCGCAAACCGTGCCGCCTTCCATGAAAAGGAAAAAGAGGTGGCACTCAACAAGACCGACTGCATCATTATCCAGCTCGATATCAACTACCTCAAAACGGTCAACGACAAGCACGGTCACGCAGAGGGCGACCGCCATATCACCAAAGCCGCACATATCATTCAGGAATGATTCAAGGATATCGGAACTAGCTACCGTACCGACGGCGATGAGTTCATAGTCATAGCCAACTGCAATGATATCACCGTTGTTGAAGATGCACTGGATAAGATTGACGAGTGCGCGAAACAATACAACGCGGAGATCAGCCCGCCTGTTTCGCTGCAAATAGCCTACGGATACGCAGAGTTCGATCACCATACAGGCAGCCTCGAAGCCGCCGAGCACCTCGCCGATAAGCGTATGTACGAGAAAAAACGCCAAATGAAAGCCTTCGCGTGACCCCCGATAAAACCGATACGAAGCATGGTATAAAAAACCGGAAGCTTAAAATGCTTCCGGTTCAGAGTGTCAAAAAACCTAAATATAATAATGAAATTGCGGGCGAGCGGAACTCGCCCCTACACGAAACGATGGTATATAGCTGAATTGTAGGGGTGCTTTCCGAGCGCCCGTGTTGCTGTACACGTTTAATTTGACTTTTTCGACAGACTGAACAGGAAGCTTAAAAAGCTTCCTGTTTTTTTCTGAAGAAAGGTTTCCCCCAGTGAGTTCTCATGAAACTTCCGTATGGGTACCACACTTAGACCGCGTGCCTGTTTTAGCAGAAAAGAAGCCTGCGCAGCATTATGAGGTCGAAAATGTCTATGCGACCGTTTTCGGAGAGGTCGCCGGCTTCCCAGTCGATTAGGTCATTGCTGCCGGTGAGGTATTTCTGCATCATTACAACGTCAGCGATATTGAGAGCGCCGTCCGCATTGACGTCTCCCCTGATCTTGCCGGCGTCCTTTTTAATGGGCTCAAGGACGAATTTCTCGGAGGTCACGCCGGAATATTCCCACTGGACGATGCCGTTTTCCGAAGTACGGAAGCACGACTTATAATCAGAGGGTGCAGTCAGGAACGAATATGTACCGTCCTTGTTTGCGATGATCTTCATTTTTGCACCTTCGCTGCTGAGAACGCTCATATACGCGACAGCAGCGCCGTTTTCGGAGCTTTCCTCCTCAACAGCCACATACACCGGATTTACCGGGGTAATTCCCTTCATATCCCTGCCGAGGAGATAAGTACCGTCGCCCTGCTTAAAGACCTCCCAGCTGTCCGGCTTTTCAGTGACCTCAAGCCTGAATTTTGAACCGAGACTGATATAGCCTCCGCTTTCGATATCCCTTATAGCGTAGGTACCGGTCGTTATTCCGGGACGTACCGGTTCTATTCTCCAGAGCTGGCAGGCGTATTCATGGTAGGCGTACTGGTTGACGTTGCCGCCGTTTTCCTTTGACCACTCGAACACATCGAGAGCACCGCTGCCGCCCGAGCATTTGGAAACTATACCGTAATAGCTGGCGCTTTTAACGAGCTGGAAAAGCTGATTGTCCGCACCGGTATACTCCTGCAATTCCACGTTTATACCGTCAGCGGCACTGTCCTCCGCAACCGCGATACACTTCCTCTCATCGCCCATTGAGACAATTCGGAAATACTCGTCATCGACCGCAACGAGCCTCCACTGCTGAGCCCAGCTCTTGTTGAAATCCCACTGCTGGATATTTGTCCCGGCATCGAGCTTGCCGTTCGGAAGATCAAGGGAAAGACCGCTGTTCTTGTTGGTGATGTAGTACGGAATGCCGCTGATGAACGAGGTACCGCTCAGATAATGCGAACCGCTTGCATTGCCGAGGGTATCAGCCGCAATTATCATCTGAGCGTTCATGTCCGTATAGTCGGGGATACCGGCTTCACGCGCATTTCCGGTGAAGGCCTTGTTCTGAGCGCCCCAGACGGTCTGATTATTGCTGCCGACCGCCGTGAACGACATTACCTTAGTCCCCTTCTCATTTTCAGCCGCGATGAAATATCCGCTGTAGCGCTGACCTCCTATAGTAAGGGCAGCCGCAGCGCTGTCCGGAGCCTGCTCCCAGCTTCCGGTGACAGCACCGGAAATAGTATGGTCGGCATTGAGCTTGATGCTCTGATAGTTTATAACGTTGCCGTCAGTGCTGTTTCCGTGGTTGATGTACTCATATTCTCCGGCGATATCGGTCTCATTGTAGCCGCTCTCCGAGATGTGGTCACCGCTGAATTCAAACGGAGTGACAACCGGCCAGCCGTCCTCGTTGAAGAACATCTCATGCACACGCACCTCGTGATACTCCGTACCGGAATTGAACCTCGAATGGTAGAAAAGGTACCATTTCCCGTCATCGTCACGGAGAACGGAATTGTGTCCGCAAGCCATATAAGCCGTATCGAGAGAGCTGAACTTATAGTTGCCCATGACCTTCAGACCTATCCCGTCTATGCCGGAAGACGTTGCGAGAACAGCCGCATTTCCGGCAGTGTCAGTGAACGGCCCCGTCGGGCTCTCAGAACGCGAAACGCGCATATTATAGCCGCCCTTTGCAGTCAGTCCTCCGTAAGTGGTCCACAGGTAGTAGTAACCGGTATCGGCGTTGTACTCGATGAACGGTCCCTCGCCTGATTTGCCGAAACCGCCTGCTATCTTCGTACCGAAGTAGCTGTCCACCATTCGCCCGTCAGCGGTAGTGCCTGTTTTTGGGTGAATGCACCTGCCTGTTGCTGGGTCGATCTCAATAGTAAAAATGCCGCCTGACCAAGAACCGTAGGTCATGTACATCTTTCCGTTCGTATCGGTGTAGATAGTCGGGTCGATAGCGTTCGGGAAGAGCTGATTGTTGAAGTCATTGCCCCTGAACCAGCTGTTGTTCATTGTGACCTCACCGGAGGCGATGAGCTCATCGACGTTGGTCGAGGTGTATTTCTTGTTCACATTTTTCGTGGAGCTTTTAACATACTGATCGTTCTTCGTGAAGCCGGAATATATCAGCGTATCGCCAAATGTATAGGGACCCTCTATGTTCTTCGAGGTCGCAAAGCATATTACAGAACGAATGTATGTGGAGGAGGTGCAGAAGTACATGACGTATGCTCCCTTAGTACCGTCAGCGTTCCGGAATTCGGGGTTCCATACAACATCAGGCGCCCATACAGCAAATCCGCCCTCGCAGTCCTCAAGGTCCTCGCCGCACCATGCAAAAGCCTTCTGAAGATTGCGTGAGAGGTCGCCGAATTCGACGTTGTTAGTTCTTGCATAGCCGTTTGAGAAGCGCGTCCAGTTCTGGAGGTCGGTAGTCTTTGCGGCTTCGATGTGAGAGCCGAAGACATAGTAGGTGCTGCCGTCCTTCACGACAGAGGGATCGTGGACGGAAACACGCGATTTATTCACAGCAGCGTCCGTAAGCATTTCAGAGGGTACAGTGAAATGAGCCGAGGTCATCAGCAGCGTCCCTGAGAGAACGAAAGCAGCCGCTTTTTTCAGCAGATCATTCATGATAAACTCCTTTCAGGCAGAAAAATTGTCTTTATGCTTCATTTTATCACAGTTCCACTCAAATGTCAACAATTTCCGTGATATTATTGTGTAAATTCCCACATTCCGGGAGGTACCCGCACCCGGCAGCGTTTTATAAATAAATCGTTAATTTTTATCAGAAAATATTGATTTTTTTGTGAAATAATGTTATAATTCAGATATAGTATGACATATAGAGGGTCAAAGAAAGGACTACCACAATGAATAACAGGAAACGTATCGCATTATTCGTCGGTCAGGCAGACGAATCCTATCAGAGCCGCTTTATCAGCGGATTTCTGAAAAAAGCATTTGCCGGGGATTATGATGTATGCGTATTTTCAATGTACCGCAAATATCAGGACACTCCTGAACGCGAATTGGGCGAATCCAATATCTTCTCGCTCATGAATCCTGAGAAATTCGACGGTGCGATAATACTCAAGGACAGCATTCAGACAGAAAATGCTGCGGAAAAGCTTGAGCTCGAACTCAAGAGCAGATTTGACAAGCCTATCGTTGTGATAGAAAAGGAGAGCGAGCTCTTCCCGAGCATCTGCACTGACTGCTACTCCGCAGTCTTTGAGCTCATCACCCACCTTATCGAGGTTCACGGCTGCCGTGATATCGCGTTCCTCTCCGGAAAAAAATGGCACAAGCACTCAAAGGAGCGCTTGCAGGCTTACCGTGACGCTATGGAAAAGGCAGGTCTTTCTGTGGCAGAGGACCGCATAATCTACGGTGATTTCTGGTATCAGAGCGGCGAGATGTGCGCTGAGGAGCTCCTTTCAAACGGCAAAAAGCTCCCGGACGCAGTTGCCTGTGCCAACGACCAGATGGCTATAGGTCTGTGCCGTGCATTCGAGGAAAGAGGCATAAACGTTCCCGGTGACATCGCCGTTGTAGGCTATGATTCGACCTTTGAGGGACAGACCAGTCCGCGTCCGATAACCTCTGCCCTCATTCCGGCTGAGGAATTCGGCGAATACGCCTTCCACTTCCTCACTGAAAAAATAAACGGCAAGCTCCCGGAATCCTTCAAGCTCCGGTCACAGCTCCTCATAGGCGAAAGCTGCGGCTGCCACTGCGAGACCATGCCCGGTCACCGTATCCAGCGCAGTGAATGGGGCACTGATATTTCCGAGGAGGGCTATTACTCCGTATTCAATACTATGGACGAGAACCTCCTCTCTCAGTCAACGATGCAGGAATTTCTCGGAACGGTCTATTCCTATGTCTATCAGATAAAGGGTGCTGAGGAATTCCACCTCTGCCTCGCAAATGAATGGAAAACGCCCTCCATTACTACTCACCTGAAGAATAAGGGCTACCCGAATAAGATGATCCACGCCGTCCGCTACTGCAACGACCGCAAGCACAATATCGTCGGTACAGATGATACCTTTGACACCTCCGAAATGCTGCCGGAGCTCTACGATGAGCGCGTTTCACCGACCGCTTTCTTCTTCACTCCGGTATTCTGCGAGAACGAATGCTTCGGCTATGCCGTTGTAAGCTACGGCAGCAGGCTCATGAGCTACGACGAGCTTTACCGCCGCTGGATAGGCTCTGTTTGCAGAGGCTTTGAGGTCCTGAGACGCAGCCTCTCCTGCAAGGCCATGCAGGAGCAGCTCGAACGTATGCGAAGCAGTAAGTTCGCTGTTTCAAGCCATGCCTACGAGAGCCTTGAACCTGCCGAAAAATTCGAGTACAGGCTCGTTTCCGACATACTCGACAACAATCTTCTCGATTATTACTTCCAGCCTATCGTAAACGCCGTTGACGGAAGCGTCTACGCCTATGAAGCGCTGATGCGTTCGCGTACCGAAACGAAGGTCTCCCCTCTTTCCATAATCAAATATGCGGCAATGCAGGAGAGGCTCTCCGATGTCGAACGCGCTACCTTCCTCAACGTCCTGCACTATATCGACGATAATGAGAAATCCTTCGGCGGTGCAAGAGTTTTCATCAACAGCATTCCCGGCGTGAGCATCGGTGACGAGGCAACTGCCGAGCTCACAAACTACCTCTCCGCTCACGCAGAAAGAGTTGTAGTCGAGCTCACTGAGGAGGCTGAGCTGAAGGATTCAGACCTCGAAAGGCTGAAAAACTATTTTGAAAAGCTCCACATCGAGATCGCCGTTGACGATTACGGTACAGGCTATTCCAACGTCAGCAATCTCCTGCGCTATATGCCCGATTTCGTAAAGATAGACCGCTCTCTCCTGAGCGATATCCACGAATATCCGCAGAAACAGCACTTCGTCCGCGAGATAATCGACTTCTGCCACGATAACGGTATCAAGGCTCTCGCTGAGGGCGTCGAGACCGCTGAGGAATTGCAGGCTGTTATTCATCTCGGTGCCGACCTCATTCAGGGCTTCTATACCGCAAGGCCCTCCGCTGATATAATCTGCCAGATCGACGAGAAATGCCGCAGTGAGATAAAGCAGTACCATCAGGAACGCATCGACGGCAATACCAAGAACATCTACATCGCCGGCAAGACCAACCGCGTTTCACTTGCCAAACTCGAAAAGGACGGCTGCACTGATATCGTCATAGGCCACGACGAAATGGTATACAAGGACATCTCAATTATCGGAACTCCGCAGATGAAGACCGGTATAAGCCTCCTCGTTGAGCCCGATTATCAGGGACGCATTACCCTTGAGGACGTTTACTTCTCGAATGTCAAGAACCGTCCGTGCATTGAACTTGGCGAGAACAGCAATGTCACGATCGTTCTTGTCGGTTCAAATACGCTGTGCAATGCCGGTATACAGGTACCCGAGTCCGCAAAGCTCGTTATAGAGGGCGACGGTGAACTCGTTATCGGTCTGAATGCCGCTGAGACATACGCTATCGGAAACGACCACAGCTCTCGTCACGGCGACCTCATTTTCGAGCAGGACGGTCCGATCAAGATAAACTGCCGCGGAAAGAGCGCAATAGGTATCGGTTCAGGTCTCGGCGGAAATATTTTCATCAACCGCGGTGAGTATATTTTCGATATCGACACCGAAAGCTGCATCGGCATCGGCGCACTTCACGGAAATGTCACGACCGAGGTCTCGACCTGCCATATCGAAGCCGAATTTTCGGTAAGCTCCGGAGTTCTGATAGGCTCGTTTGACGGCATCGCGGATATATTCCTGAGAAAGGCCTCGATAAACCTCTACGCTCACGCTAAGTGCATTGCGGTCGTAGGAACTCTGACGGGAGAAAGCTTCAAGCTGAATACCGACCAGATAAGCCTTACTTTCAATATCATGGCGGACAGTGCGACCTGCTTTGGAGCACTGAACGGCAGTTCCGATATCGAGATACACGATGCTCACCTCAGACTGAGCGCTATCGGTCAGAAGGCTCTTGCATTCGGCGGCTACAGTGAAGATGCCAGCATCGCGATAACCGATTCAGATGTAAAGATCGAGCTCAAATCTGCCGATGGCAAGCCCACTTTTGCCCCTGACAGCAGCATTAGCGTCCTGAACAGCCGCTTCCGCCTCATAGTCAACGGAAACGAGATCGAAAAACCGGTCACGATCAATTATACTTAAAAAAAATGCTGCTTTTATACAAAAGCAGCATTTTTAATTTCAGTTACGGCAGTTTATTTCTCCTCAGGACAGTTTATCACAGAATGGCTGTGAATGAAGAACTCCTCCTGACTTGGCTGCCACGCTTTCACCTTTGGCGGGAAAAGCGCATCGAACCTTGCGACGGCTTCCTCGTCATCACAGGGCTTATCAACATCGCTCGGATAGTAGTACCACCTTCTGCCGTCGAGGGCACCCTCCACCAGCTCCTTTACAAGAAGTGCTGCCGGAAAGAAATCGCCCTCAAAGCACACGTTGTACTTGAAGCTGCTCTTGTAGCCGCGGGCAACGTAGTTATCCGGATTGCCGAAGTTGACAACGACCTCATAGCCCATGCTTCTTGCGATATCAAAGGTGCGCTCAAGCAGAGCTTTTCCGATGCCATTCCGCTGATATTCCGGAAGAACGCAGAGCGGTCCCATTGTGACGATGTTTTTCTCATTGCCCTTTCCGTCCGCGAGTTTAGCCTTGCAGTACATAACGGAGCCGATTATCTTGCCGTCCATTTCAGCGACATAGCCGAGCTCGGGGATAAAATCGGGGTGATCCCTCATTATGTGAATGAAGTAATGCTCATAGCAGCCGGGAAAGCTGAGGTTCCAGAATGCCTCACGGGCAAGATTTTCTACCTCACGGTAGTCCTTTTCGTTTTCCTTACGAATGATATAGTCGATATTATTCATTATTTTTCCTCCTGAAACAGTTGACCGGACAACGGGAGGTTTGTGTAGTTAAGATAGTATTCGCAAACCTTCCGTTTACGCTGCTATCTCAGTTCCGTTATTGAATTTCAAACAACGATCTCCTTTTAAAAAATATGTAAAGCCGGAATATTCCGTCTTTATTCTATCATATCACATACTCCGGAAAATGTCAACAGTCCGGTGATACTTTACCGTCTGTCAACAATGACCTGAGCTCACTTGACAGCGAAAAGCTTCTCTATCACTATCTCGGTAACGTCCGTTTTGAGCCAAACCTTGACCTCGTCCGCAAGCTTCACGATAATGGACTTCTCGAGCTCGTCCCATTCCTCCGACTTTTTTTCCTTTTCAGTGTAAACGTCCTGACGGTAAGCCTGCAAGGACCAGAATGCGGCACTTGAAGCAGGAGCCCCTGACCTCATCATGCCCATGCTCGTCATGGCATCAGCCATGCTTGTCAAATAGAGCTCATCATCAGCATCTTCAGCCTGCAAACTGCGGCGGAAAAGCTCGCGTATCCTGCCCATGACGCCCTTGACGTTCTCATTTTTACCGCTTGTGGAAACTGAGAGTATGTGCTTTTCCTGCTTTTTGTTGATCTGCTTGTCAGCCGAGAAGCAGATACGGCAGAGGAGTCCCTTATTAGTGCGCTCGCTCTCAAGCCAGAAAAGTCCGCAGAAATCATCGAGGATACCGTGAATCATGCTCACCGTTTCCTCGGTCAGAAGCCGGAGGTGCATAGCCTCCTTACCGCTTAAATTGTTATATACTGCAAATTTCTCAGCAGCCTCCATTGCATCGCAGCTTCCCTGGAGGTCGCTGTATATCTTTATGACATCAGTTTTCATGAGCCTTCTCCTTATCTGATATCCATGATATCCGAAAAACCGGTTATATCAAATATCTCAGTAACTTCTTCGCTGCAGCCTATGACGATCATATTACCGTTTCTGCTTACAGTCTTGTGGGCATAGAGCAGTACACGGAGACCGGCAGAGGAAATATATTCAAGCCTGCTCAGATCAAAAACGAGCTGTTTCACGCCGCCGAGGTATGTGTGCAGGAATTCATCAAGCTGCGGGGAGGTCATCGTGTCAAGCCTTCCATCGAGCTCAATGACCATTCTGTCGTTATCGGTTTTAACATTGAAATTCATTAAGGACCACCCTTTCAGTTTATGGCGATCAGCTATTGCGATCATATTCAAAAGGGAAAAACAGTAATCCCTGCATACATTCTAACACAATTCCCCTGATTTTACAAGAGCTTTTTGGATTGTTTACTTTTTGTTAACGAAATAGAAAGCATCGTCTGCGCGGAAAACTTTGCTCATCACTGTCCCCTGCCCGTGATATCGACATAGGGATAATTGCTGATAAGCTTATCGACGATATACCTGTTGAGATTGAACCATTTTCCGCATTCATCGAGGATTATCGCGTCCGCGGAGGCTATGAGCGGCTTTGTTTTCAGTATGGAGTCCACAGCGTCCTCGGTGAGGACTTCAAGCTCGAACGGAACGTCCTTCGCGAGCTCATAGATACGCTGTTTGAGCCTTCCGGAATTGGAAACAGGCTTGTCAAGGTAAATGACAGCCCTGCTGACTTTCAGGACAGTGAGTGCCTCAGCAACTGCCCTTATCGCAAGGTCAGTCTGCGGAATGAGACGGTACGTCCCGTGAAGTCCGGCAAGGTCGCGGACGGTGCCGTCCATGCACCTGAACAGCATCGAATTTGAAAAAGCGATTTCCAGTCCGATAAGGACGTTGAAGCCGTCGATGTATAACGTTCCGCCGTTGATGTCAGTGACCTCGCGGCTTTTTCTTGCCGTTATGCTGCACTCAGGTGAGACCGTCCTCGCAAGCGCGAGCCTCTGACGTTCCGAGAGCTGGTAATGGTCGCCGATGAACCTTGTAGCCGGCGTAACAGAGTAGCCCCTGTTGAGGAGATAGTACACCTCCTCGGCAGCCTTTCTCAGCAGAGGGAGGTATTTTTCGCCGAAGTCACGTTCATCGGTCGGCATAAAGCCGCGCCTTGCATTGGAGCTGTTCTTTTCGGCGTAAAAATCCATCAAAAACTGCGAACAACCGAGCGGTAGCTTATCCATAACAAGCTGGGCATAGCGCTTATGAGTGCGGAGGTACTTCTCATACATTCCGCGGTTCGGGAAAAGCGCCGGCGAGCTCCTGAGAACGTCGGCAGCAATGACGATGAGCGTTTTCTGGCTGAGCCTTTTTCTGTGCGGAGCGCCCCAGTTTTTCGGCAGCTGAGTGAATACCCTGTCGTAGACGCTGCTGTCGAAATCCCCGGCAAAAGCGGAGAGAAGGTACTTGTGAACGTCATAGTCATACACCGGGATATAGACCGTGCGGTACTCCTGAGAAATCCCCATTTTCATCGTGACCTTTTCGAGAGCAAAGCATTGGTCGGTGAACAATCTGCCGAAGCCGGAAAGACGCTGCCTGAAAGTCACGCTTTTCAGCTTATAGCTGTGAATGGCATTTTCCTCGTAAAGCAGCCAGTATTCATCGTCCATGCCTATTTTCAGCTCAGTTACAGGAGTATCGCCGAAATCTGATCCGTTGAAGCAGTAGGGCTTGAGCTGCCTTTCCATAGGTATCATGTCCGCACAGCCGTTCTTGATGCTGATGTCCGTGAACCAGCTCCTGTCGGTGTATTTGCTGCCGTCCGGGTAGTACGCGTTCACGTAGTACGGAATGCAGACCTTTGCGCCGAATGGCAGTATGACCGTTGACATGACATGGGAGCTGATAATGCCCTGAGGCGTTCTCTTTGATGCATAGGCGTTATACTCGAATTCCACGCTCCGGCATTTTGAAAGGTCAAGCGTACAGCCGTGCTGTATCGAGCCCTTTCTGAACAGCACCGTTGAGCCCTCGGGAAAGCGGACGGTCTTCATCGAGCCGACCAGAAGAACATAGTAAAAATCGCTTGTGTCAGGTGCGGCAATAAACTCGCATTTTCTGTGCAAAGGGGTATCGCATAAGCTGTCGCCGCCTATTTTTATCTGACTGTTCGCAGAGGTGTAGAAAATCTTCCGCTTATCCATAGCGAAGTCCGTAAGACCGCTGAAACGAAAGACCTCCGTTCCGATGCTGTACACTGTCTCCGGTATGCTGAAAAAACGCAGGTTCTCGCAGTACATGAAGGCTCTGCTGCCGATACTGCGGAGCGCTCCGGATACCCTCACGCTTTCGAGACGCTTGCAGGAGAAGAAGCATTTTTCCGGCAAGTCCGTGATACCGTCCGGAAGAATAGCCCTCCTGATGCTGCTTTCCGCGAAACACTCCTCCCCCAAAGTCCTGACGCTGTCGGGGAGGAAAACTATATCCGCGGAAGTCCCGTAAAAAGCCAATGATCCGATCTCATTGACCACATTTCCGTCGATGCTGTAGGGGACGACGGCTTCGCGGTCGCTGCCGGAATAGCACGTTATCCTGAGCTTTCCCTTTGACTTGCGACGGTAATGCCAGCCCTCCGCCCAAGCCTGCTCACGGGTGAGCTCGATGCGCGGGACAAAGTAGCCGGGATTCCTGTCGGCAGACGGCTCTCCGGGAAGATATATCTCCGAGGGCTTTATGCAATCCTTTCTTTTCAGTAAATCCAGTAATTCCTTAACGTTCATAATCCACCTCAGTAGTCGATTATCCTGTAATCCTTGTAAAAAAGTCCGCTGTCCTTTATTTTTTCATCTGTGAGATGAAGCGTTACCGGGTAAAGAACCCTTGCGGCACCGTCATCGCAGGAAAGGTAAGGCTCGAAGTCCTGACTTATCTCATACCCCGGCGGGAACTGGTTCGATACCCAGCCCGGATCGCAGGAATATACGAATATCCTGTCCTCTGCAAAATCAGATGCGATAGAGTGGGTCATCATGTTCAGCGAAGCCTTTGCCATATTCGTGTGAACGTGCCTTGCAAGCTTCTGCTTTGTGTTGAAGCGTCCCTCGACCGAGCTGACATTTATAACGAAACGGTTGCGAGAGCTTCCGTTTGCGAGACATTTCCGCAGACCGTTCGTGAGTATGAACGGCGCCGTCACGTTTATGAGCTGAACCTCGAGGAGCTCCTGCGGAGAGATATCCTCCGGTCTCCGGACCCACGAATTATCGCGCTCGGTCTCACTGTAGTCCACCGGCTTTATGCTCGGCATTATCGAGAAGGAGCTGTCCGGAGGCGCAAGCTGATACAGTCTGCTGTCATCAAGCATGAGCGAGCTCTCATGAGCGGTCAGCTCAGCATAGTAACCGTTCGATTTCTTGACCGTCTGTGCGGCGTTGTTTACGAGAATGTCAAGCTTTCCGCCGCATATTTCCTCAATTTTTGCGATAAGCTCATGTATGCGGTCAACACGCATGAGGTCAAAGCCGATAACATTGAGCCTCTCCCTGAAATATTCGTAGTCCGGTTCCTTCATGTAGCTTTCAAGCGCTGAACGCGGATAGCGCGTCACGGCTGTTACATTCGCGCCCTGTCTCAGCAGCCGCAGACATACCGCATAGCCTATCTTGATGCGTCCGCCAGTCACAAGCGCGTTCATTCCGCGAAGGTCACGGTACATCTGACGCATATCGTCGTTCATTGCACGGCATTCGGCACATATCCCGTAACGGTCCGTGTTCCTTTTACGGCAGATAAGACATATCCGCAATGCGCTCCCTCCTTTTCGTTACGATAAAGCTTGACAAAGAGTATGATTTATGCTAAAATAAAATTGCCGGTAGCTTAAATAAAGTGCCTGTACCACGTTCAGGAGTTGCGGTCTTACCGTCCGGCGTGCCCGTATAGTTCAAAGTGAGAACGTCTGCCCTGCTAAGGCAAGGACGGCGGTTAAACTCCGCCAACGGGCTTATTTTGACCTGCAAGGCATATCTCAGATATGCCTTTTTATTATACTTAATTATAACCGTTTTATTGATATCTGTCAACTATACCGCTCAGAACGGCGAAAAGCCGTCCAATACTGCCGTTTCCCCGCCTTGTCATTCACTTTACAAACATATAAACCGAATATTTAAACTTTTCTGTTGAATTCTTAATGTTTCATGGTATAATAAAATTGTAAAATTATTTTCTTATGCAACATTATAATATAGGAAGAGTGCCCTTGAAATAGAAAAGGAAACTGAAACGTCAGATGATCGCAGTAACTCTCCTTTCCTATCTCGTTAAACAGTGAAAAACCGTTCTCACGATGTGGGAACGGTTTTTTCTGCCTAAGGGCTATATTATATTCACTCACGCCTGTAACGGGCACGGTAAGAGGTTCCGGACAATTTCGCAAACGTCTGCCTTGCCTTCGGCTACCCCAATTTTACATACCCGTTTTTTTACTTGAAAACCTGCGGAGAATTATCATATAAACCGCAAATAAGCCAATTGCGAAGCATAAGCCTGCCGGATATGCGATATTCTGCGAAAGACGGAAGCCCTCCTTTGCCATGAGGATATAGGTCAGACTGACCGCAGACATAAATGCTGCCGGAACCGCAGTTATAAGTGAGCAGAGCTTATTCTGATTATTTTTCAGAAGATATGATGTGGCGATCCACAGCGCGACCATTGCGAGCGTCTGATTGCTCCACGAAAAATAACGCCAGAGAACATTGAAATCAAGCTGAGTGAGCAGAGCTCCAACACTGAGCAGAGGAAGCGTGATAATAAGACGGTTCTTTATGTATTTCTGGTCCAGCTTGGTTATCTCCGCAAGTATAAGTCTTGCTGATCTGAACGCTGTATCGCCGGACGTCACAGGGCAGGCTATTACTCCCACAACAGCCAGTACACCGCCTATGGTACCGAGCATACCGGTCGAAATATCATACACAACTCCGGACTGTCCGTTTTTTGTTATAGCATCTGAAAGTCCGCTGGTCGCACCGTAGAATGCAACTCCTCCGGCAGCCCACACAAGTGCGATGACGCTTTCAGAAAGCATTGCGCCGTAAAAGACCTTCTGACCGTCCTTTTCAGTCTTTATACATTTTGCTATCATCGGTGACTGAGTTGAATGGAAGCCCGATATCGCTCCGCAGGCAACTGTGACGAACATATACGGCCATATCGGAAGTCCCTTTGGATGAAGGTCTTTAAGCTCCATTTCGGGAACTGAATAACCGCCGTGGAGTATCCCGACAACGATACCAACTGCCATAATTATAAGTACAACGCCAAATACAGGATATATCTTTCCGATAAGCTTGTCTATCGGAAGCAGCGTTGCAAGAACATAATACGCAAGGATAACAACTATCCAGAATGTTGCGTTCAGGCTTGACGGAGTAAGCCTTGCCAGAAGTGCAGCAGGACTTGTTACAAATACGGTTCCGGTAAGCAGCAGGAGTAATACCGAAAAGATACGCATTCCCCATTTAGCGCCGCTTCCAAGATATGATCCGGAAAGCTCGGCAATTGACGCGCCGTTATGTCTTTCCGAGATCATGCCGCACATATAATCATGCACACCGCCGCCAAGTATCGCTCCGAAAACTATCCACAGAAATACTACCGGTCCGAAACAGGCTCCCATTATTGCTCCGAATATCGGACCTGTTCCCGCGATATTCAGAAGCTGCACAAGATACGCTTTTCCGGTTTTCATAGGTACATAATCTACGCCGTCTTCTTTTGTGTATGCCGGCGTTTTTCTGTCATCAGGCCTGAAAATATGCGATACTAACCTGCCGTAAAACATATATCCCAATATCAGACACAAAAATGAACATATAAATGTTATCATAATGGTTCACCTCTAATTTATAATTATAATCAATAAATATGAACATTTCAAGTCGTAAAAGAAAATCATTGTCTCTGATCCGGATATATGTTACAGCTTCCGGCTGCCCGTATTTCCCTGAGTCACCTTCATCAGTCTGTCTGTAACGGCAAATGCTTCTCTGATTTTTTCTAAAAAGGTATTGACAAACGGTATGATATGTTACATAATACTAACTGTAGGCAAACAGTGTTCACTAAAAGGAGGCGCAGAAATGCCGAGAGACAAAACCGAAGCTCATAAAAGAATAATCAAGGCTGCAACTTCTGAGTTCCTTGAATACGGCTTCGAGGGAGCTTCAATGCGTAGGATAGCGGAAAATTCTGGCATAACAGCTGGTGCGCTTTACAAACACTTCAAAAACAAAGAGGATATGTTTTCAGCACTCGTTGAGCCGACCATAAATGAGCTTATGGCTAAATATCAGGAGTTCTGCGAGCAGGGCTATGAGGTCATGAAGTGCGGCGACGTTCAGCAGCTCTGGAATGAGAGCGAGAGCGAAACAAAGTGGCTGCCTTCCGCGAATACCTCCTCTGCTGAGACACGCAGCATGGGCAGACGTATAGCTGCCGCCCTCGGCATGACCGAGCGCACCTACAGAAAGACACTGTCCGCACTCCGCCGCTACACCGACATTCTAGAGAACCGTCTCCGCGAGCGCGACTACACGTTCAGATACGAAGCACAGCCCTCGTGCGCTATGTTCAAGTACAGGGAAGCGTTCGTCCGCAACGACGGCGAGCGTTACTCCGATTTTCTGAACAAGGTACACCACAACGGCGAGGCAAAGCTCCACGCTGACAGACTCTTCCCCTACGACATAGTCCGTGCGGCTATGGGCAATGTCTCTGCTGCTGAAACTGTTTCGCTGGACGCGGCATGGAAGTCCATGCCCGACCTGACAGCGTCAAAGCGTGAAAATGCGCTTGCTGTCATCGACGGCTCCGGCTCCATGACCTGCGACTGCGGCAGTATACGTCCCATAGACGCGGCTCTGTCGCTGGGCATATACTTCGCTGAGCACAACACCGGCGCATTCGCCAACCACTTCATCACATTCTCCGAAACTCCCCGTCTCGTCGAGATAAAGGGACGCAATATCGTTGAAAAGGTGCACTACTGCCGAACATTCAACGAGGTCGCAAATACAAACCTCGAGGCTGTATTCATGCTGATACTCTGTACAGCTATGAAGAATGTCGTTCCCGCAGCTGATATGCCCTCAAAGCTCTACATAATCTCCGATATGCAGTTTGACTGCTGCATTGTCGGCGGCAACGATGAGCCTATGTTCCGTGAGATGAGAAGGCTCTACGCAAGGTACGGCTACAGACTGCCCGATATCGTTTTCTGGAACGTCAACGCTCGCTTTGATGCTGTTCCCGTGAACCGTTCGGAAACAGGTGCAGCTCTGGTATCAGGCTACTCTCCTGCTGTATTTGATATGGTCGGGGGGCGGTGAGTGCTCTCCCGAGTCTGTAATGGACAGGATCCTTTCTTCGGAAAGATATTCGGCTATTACAGCGGCATAATACATAAAAAGCTCGCATATGAAAACTTTAATTCATATGCGAGCTATTTTTTATGTTTGTTCCTTTCAGATTTCTGCTTTAATAGATCCTCATTTGTCCTCTTGGCAGAATTATCCATAGACAGCAGAGAGCCTCCGTATTCACTTTCACGCTGAACCGGTTTTAAGACCGTAACACCTATTACACACAGGAAAGTCTTTTTACTCTGGATTTGCAGTATGTAGACCTATGAGGAGTTCCTGAACCACTTAAAGAATAAAGAAAAAAGAATAAATAAGAAATAATAATACAACAGTGTCCTGACAATATTATTCTTTATTATTTATTCTTTCTTATATATTATTTTAGCCCCGCTAATTCTTTAGCGGGGCGCTGTTGGTGGGCCATTAGGGACTCGAACCCCAGACCGTCCGGTTATGAGCCGGATGCTCTAACCAACTGAGCTAATGGCCCTATAATAACAGACGGAAGTCATTAAGACTTCCGTCATATATTGTGCCGGCATTGAAATAGTTTCCCGGGCCGTCGCCAGCCAAGTATCGTCTTCGCGGCAGAGCTTAACTTCCGTGTTCGGAATGGGAACGGGT